>CAXYBK010000003.1:94377-840975 GCA_964275345.1 uncultured SAR86 cluster bacterium
TTATGAGTCCACTGCTCTAACCAACTGAGCTACAGGCCCTAAGATTAGTCGTCTAAGAAACTCTTAAGATGACTTGATCGACTAGGATGACGTAATTTTCTTAACGCTTTAGCTTCGATCTGCCTAATACGTTCTCTGGTTACATCAAATTGTTTTCCAACTTCTTCTAAGGTGTGATCAGTATTCATTCCAATACCAAATCTCATTCTTAAAACTTTTGCCTCTCTTGCTGTAAGAGAAGATAAGACGTCATCAGTAGCAAAGTGCAAACTATCCTCAGTTGCATTTTGTAATGGTGACTCAATTACAGTATCTTCAATAAAATCACCTAGGCTTGAATCTTCATCATCACCAATTGGTGTTTCGGTTGAAATAGGCTCTTTAGCTATTTTTAATACCTTTCTAACTTTATCCTCTGGCATATCTAGTTCTTTGCTTAACTCATCAGGTGTAGGCTCTCTTCCTATATCCTGCATCATCTGTCTTGATACTCTATTAAGCTTATTAATAGTCTCAATCATATGCACAGGTATTCTAATCGTTCTTGCTTGGTCGGCAATTGATCTTGTAATAGCCTGACGAATCCACCAAGTAGCATAAGTTGAAAACTTATAACCTCTTCTGTATTCAAATTTATCAACGGCTTTCATTAAACCTATATTCCCTTCTTGAATAAGGTCTAAGAATTGCAGTCCTCTATTGGTATATTTTTTGGCAATAGAAATTACAAGTCTAAGGTTAGCTTCAACCATGTCTTTTTTAGCTCTTCGCATTTTGGTTTCACCCATAGACATGCTTCTATTAATTTCTTTAATCTCTTTAACGCTTAAGCCAACTGCTTTCTCTAAAGCTATAACTTCTTTTTGAGCAATTACAACATCTTGCTTTACAACTTCTAGTAAATCTTTTTTATATTTTTTCTCTTTTTGCAAAGAATCAATCCACTTAACTTTTGTTAAATTATCTGGAAATAACTTCAAGAAATCTTTTCTTGGCATTCTTGCCTTTCTAACAACTAACATTTGAATAGCTTTTTCTCTTTCTCTAATTTCATTCAAACCAGATCTAGCGATTGAAGCTAATTCTTCAAACATTTTTGGACTAAATTTTAGAAATTGAAAAATGAGGCCAAGTTTTTCGTATTCAATTCTTACATCTTTAGAGCTTTTGCCTTTGCTGTCTATAACTTTTAATGTCTTGTTGTACTGCCTTTTAAGATTGGTCATTCTTCTTTGGACTTCTTCCATATCAGGACCAGTAGGCTTTTCATCATCATCTTCTTCGGCTTTAGCTCTTTCACTTCCAGGACCAGCTGAAGGAACTTCTTCCATCTCTTCTAAAAAGCCTGTTAAAAGATCATTAATCTTTTTCTCACCATCTTTAACCATTTGGAAATAATCTATAACATGCGAAACAGTTGTTGGGTAAGCAACACTTGCATTAAGAAGGTCTCGCATACCCTCTTCAATTCTTTTAGCAATCTCAATTTCACCTTCACGGGTAAGAAGATCAACAGTACCCATTTCTCGCATATACATTCTTACAGGATCAGTCGTTCTGCCTGTTTCGTTTTCTACAGCAGCTAGGGCTGCAGCAGCTTGTTCTAAAGCAACGTCATCTGAATCTTCAGATTCAGCTAGCATTAGGGTATCTGCATCAGGAGCAGTTTCATGAACTTGTAGACCAAGATCATTAATCATTCCAATAATTTCTTCTACTTGATCTGGATCGGAAATATCATCAGGCAAGTGATCATTAACATCTGCATATGTTAAATAACCTTGCTCTCTGCCCTTTTCAATCAGTTCAGATATCTTTGAGCCTTTCTTGCTAAGTTTGTCCACTGAATCTCCGTATATTTAGTCTTATCTATGTTGGGATAAATTACTAATTTTCAATCTCTTTTTGAGCTTAAATTTTTCAATAAAGCTGTGTCTTCTTCACTTAATTCAGCTTTCTTTAAAATGAACTGTTGAAGCTCTCTTCTTTCGGCTGATGAAATGTGCTGCATATTATACTTTTCTTTTAAGATTTCCTCTCTATCTTTTTGTTTTTTTACAAAACTATGTAAACAGTCCTGCAACATACTTAAAGCATTTTCTTCTGTTAAAGCTATTTCACTCATCAAAGCTTCACTGAATAATCTTTTAATTTGATCAGACTCAATTTGTTCAAAAACTATAGATGCATTGATTTCTGGATTATCTAAATATTTATTTTGTACCTCTAAAAGAAACAAAAACTTTTCATTGTTATGAATAGATTCAAACGCTCTATCTTTTGCAAGATGCGGATACTGAATTAGTGCTGTAAAAATTCCTACAATAGCCTTTCTTGCTAAAAGCGAACCACTGTTCTCTTCCTTGGAACCTGCCTCACTTGGAGCTGGTATATTTCTGGGTTTTTGAGTATTCGAAGAGATTAAACTCGCAAAGTCTAATCTACATATTGAAGCAATTTCTTCAATATAAGCCTGTTTCAGGGTTTCATTATTAATGCTATTAATTAAAGGTATAGCAAATTTAGCAGCCTTAGATCTTCCTTCGATAGTTTCAAGGTCATCAACTTTTTTAATTCTTGATAAAAAGAATTTAGAAAAAGAAATATTGTTATCTAGAAGTTTAAGAAAAGCTTCTTTGCCTTTTTCGTTGATATAGCTATCAGGGTCATAGCCTTCCTCTAAAAAGATAAAACCTATTTTTACATCTTCTCTTAAGATAGGTAATGCGTTCTCAACAGCTTTCCATGCGGCTTTTCGGCCAGCAAGGTCTCCGTCAAATGCTACATATATATTCTTTGCATACCGCATAAGTTTTGAGACATGCTTTGCAGTTATTGCAGTCCCAAGTGATGCGACAGCATTTTTAACTCCATTTTGATGCAGAGCTATAACATCCATATAGCCTTCTACAACTATTAGTGAATCAAGAGATTTATTTAGCTCTCTTGCCTCATATAAACCAAAGAGTTCATTTGATTTGCTATAGGTTTTTGTTTCAGGTGAATTGAGATACTTGGGCTCTCCGTCACCAAGAATTCTTCCTCCAAATGCAACACACTGGCCTCGAATATTTCGGATAGGAAACATAAGTCTGGCTCTAAAGAAATCAAAAATCTTATCCTCTTTAGCGCTAAAAAGTCCTGACTCTAAAATATCTGGTTTCGGATATTTTGCTGAAACTTTGTCATACAAATTTGTCCATCCGTCTTTTGCATAACCAAGATTAAAAAATGCAGCTGTCTCTCCTGAAATCCCTCTATTCTTTAAATATTTAACAGCCTCAGCTCCATCAGAAGATTTCAATGTGCTCTTGTAAATCGTATTAGCTTCATCGTTAATTTCTTTAGCCTTAGTTTGTTCTACTACCTGCTTGGTATAAGGAACCTCTAAACCAACGCTTGAAGCAATAGTCTCAACAGCGTCTACAAAATCAAGATTTTCATAGCGTCTTAAAAAATGTATGGAATTTCCAGAAGCGTTACAGACAAAACAATAAAAAAATTGCTTGTCTTGATTAACAGCCATTGAGGGCTTTTTATCATCATGAAAGGGGCATATACACCAAAAATTTTGACCCTTTTTAGTTAGCTGTATGCGTCTGCCAACAATATCGACAATATCGGATTGATCAAGAATTTGATCTATAAAACTAGAGGGTATCGACACTTTTATTGAACCAGTTATCTAATATAATTTTAGCTGCATGGGCATCTACTAATGTAGAGCCTATATCTGCTACCTTTTCTCTTGCTTCAAAACTAGTAAGTCGTTCATCCACATATTCACACTTTATTTTTGATATTTTTGTGAGTTTTTTCACAAAACTTTCTACAGTTTTCATAATATCACTTTCTGTTCCATCCATATTAAGAGGTTTGCCTACTAAAATTAATTCTGGCTTCCACTCATTTAGCACCTCTTCAATCTCAGGCCAATTTATCTTATTTCTATGATTAAAAATAATGCTTAAGGGTGAGGAAGTTTTTGTTAGAGTTTGTCCAACAGCAACTCCAATTTTTTTTGTGCCAAAATCAAAAGATATTATTTGCATATGCTTTAACCACCAAAGTTCCAATCACGAACTATCTCTAAAATTTTATAACCTTTTTGCATATCTTCATCAAAAGGTCTGAAAGGTGCAGACTCTTTTAAGATTTGCAAAGCAAGTTTATCAGTCTCTTGATCACCAGAAGAAATAAGGATTTCTGATTTTAATAAATTTCCAAATGAATCAACTGTTGCCATTAATCGTACTGTTTGATTTGAAGAGGTGTAATCTGAAGCAGTGATAACGCTCTGGCCTATGGTTTCAACTTTTCGTTGCCAAGAATTTAAATAAAAAGCTTCGGAGGTGTTTACCTCTGAATTTGCTTCTAGCCTTTTTACTTTATAACTTTCTGCTCGCATGTCTTTTCTTTTTTTAGCTTTATCAGCAGTTTCTGGAGAAAAAGTATCTAGAGCTTCTTCATTCATACTTAAAAAGCCATCTTGCTCAACAGAAGAATTGGCAAGTCTAATATTAATAATGGGCGAATCTTCAAAAGTTGGAAGATCATATATATTAGAAAATGTAATTCCAAAAATTACTAGAAGATGAACTCCAATAGATATATACGTTGATTTACCAATATCTAATCGTCTTCTAACTTTTTTATTGCTAAGAATTGCATAACTCATAAATCAGCAAACAATTCCTTAATAGGATCTTCTCCTGTTTGATCAAATATCTGTCTTGCGCAGGTTGGGCTGGTAACATTTATTTCTGTTACTTTGCTGCCAATCATATCCAGTCCTGCAAAAATAATTCCATGTTGCATTAGAAGTGTCCCAATTTCATTTGCAACTGCTGCTTGATGAGGTTTTAGGTCTTGCGCTATACCCTTACCACCTGCCGCTAGATTACCTTTAAAACTTCCACCTTGAGGCATTCTTGCTAAAGTTTTCTTAAAAGGTTTCCCATTAATAATAAGAATTCTAAAGTCTCCATCATAAATTTCAGGCAGAAATTCTTGTCCAACAATTAACGTTTTACCATCATTGGTAAGCTCTTGAATAATAGCTTCCTCGTCAACACCTATGTCACTTAATTTATAAATTGATTCCCCGCCCATTCCATTAAGGGGTTTGATAACAATTTCATTAAAATCTTTGGCAAATGATGTGATCTCAGATGCTTTTGAAGAAATAATCGTACTTGGTATATATTGTGCAAAATATAAAGCGAATATTTTTTCATTAAACTTTTTAACTGCGCCTGGATTATTGATAACATTTGCTCCATCTGACTGAGCCAAATCAAGCAAATGTAGTGTGTTCATATAATCTTCATCAACCGGAGGGTCTTTTCGCATAAAGACATATTTAAAATCTTTAAGGTTAATATTCTCACCAGATTCTTCTAATAAAATATCGTCAACCTTGCATTCAATTTTCACTGCATGAGCTTGAACTAAACCTTTACTAAAAAAAATATCGCTTGTCTCACATTGGTAAGGTTGCATATCTAGTCTTTGAGCGTGCTCAACCATAAATAAAGAGGTGTCTTTCTTAATATTAAGACTTGCGACTGGATCTGTTATAAATAGAATTTTATTGCTCATTAGACTTAAATATTTCCTACAAAGGATTGTATTAGAGTAGCGCTAATTATTGGCGCTGTCTCTGCCCTAAGGGTATTTTTTCCTAATGATTTAGGGGTTACGCCCTTGTCTACCATAGTAAACCTTTCTTGGTCAGAAAAACCAGATTCAGGACCACTAATAAAAATATATTCATCTTTATGCTCTATATCATTTGCCGATAAAAGTTCAGTTGCATCTAAATCAAAAAAACAAACGAAACTAGTTTTTTTTGTAATCAAAATATTATTAAGAACTTCTTGCAGCCCCTCAAAATGTTCAAGAGTTGGAAGAAAATTAATTCCAGACTGCTTACAAGCACCAATAACTACTTCTGTAAGTTTATCTTTTAATTTTAATAAATCTTTTTTAATTAGACTTTGATCTAATCTGTCTGGTTTAAAAAAAATCATTCTAGTGACTCCAAGCTCTGTCAGCTTTTGAGTCATAAAAGCCATATTGTCTTTTTTAATATAAGGAAGAACTGCGATAAGATCTTTACCTTGCTTTATTGTTGCTTGGGGTGAGGAAATAAGTTCAACCTCTGTATTTCTTTTTGAACAAAGTGTGATACTTGCCTCGCAAGACAAACCTTCTCCATCAAATAATTCGATAATATCGCCCTCTTTTAATCTAAGCACTGTTGCTATGTGCGAGGACTGAGCAGGATCAAGCTTGAAAGCTGAACTGATATTAGCTAAATTTTTAAAATACATTCTATGAGTTTTCACAATACCATTATAATAACTATTAAAATTCTATAAATGGCTATTCATACTTTACTTTTAATAAGACACGGCGAAGCAAGTGCATCATTTGGTGAGCACACCGACCCTGGATTGAGTGAGAAAGGAAAACAGCAAGCCCATAATTTAATGGAGACTCTTTCAAAAGAAAATTTTGATAATTTTAAATTTATCTCTAGTCCAAAACTAAGAGCCATTGAAACAGCACAGCCTCTCAGATTGGAATACAACAAAGATCTTGTTATACGAAATGAGTTTTCTGAAATACCTTCTAATAATATTCCTGGCCATGAAAAGCAAGAATGGTTGAGAGGTGTTATGTCACAAGAAACCGCAGCTCTTCCTGAGGCAGTAAAGCTTTGGCAGAATAATATTATGAGCGGCCTTTTAAATATTAATAGTGATGCAATTATCTTTAGTCACTTTATGGTGATAAATGCAATTGCGGCATCAGTCCTTAAAAATAATAAATTACTCTACTTCTATCCAGATTACACTTCATGCACTAGATTATCAGTCGAAGATAATCAAATTATTGAAATTATTCTTGGTGATGATAAAAAAACTTTAATTAATCTTTAATTTGCTATTGAGCATTTTTTAATCAACTGTAAACTTATGGATTCTGTTTTTTAAAAACTAAGTTTGGCAAAAAAAAATACATCTTTCGATGACTATTCAAAAAAACCTTTAAAAGAAGAGGTTCGAAAAGCCATGAATCGCTATTATCAGCAACTTGATACAAACATGCCTATCGATGTGTATAAACTTGTTCTTGATGAGGTTGAGCCACCTTTACTTATTGCAACAATGAAATTTGTAAATCAAAATCAAAGCAAAGCATCCCAAATACTTGGTATTAATAGAGCAACTCTTAGAACCAAACTAAAAAAATATGGGCTTTTAAAATGAATGCATTGAAACCAAAAACAGCCTTAATAAGCTTATCTAACAAAGAGGGTCTAGAGACTCTAGTTAATTTTCTTGTTTCACAAAATGTAAAAATTCTCTCTACAGGCGGAACTTATAAGGCTATTAAAGAAATTACAAATAATGTTATTGAGGTATCTGACTTTACTGGATTTGAAGAAATGATGGATGGAAGAGTGAAAACACTTCATCCCAAAATACATGCCGGCATTCTTGCTAGACGTGATCAAGATATGGAAGTTCTATCAGAGCGTGGCTATGAAACTATCGACTTGGTTGTAGTGAACTTATACCCATTTAAAGAAACGATTGCCTCAGGTTGTTCTTTTGATGAAGCAATTGAAAAAATTGATATAGGTGGTCCTACTATGATTAGATCTGCTGCAAAAAACTTTAAAGATGTAGCAGTTGTGTCTGATCCTTCAGATTATTCTAGACTGATTGATGAATGGGAAAGCAAAGAAGGTATTTCTTATGATTTTAGAAAAGAGCTTTCATTAAAGGTCTTTACGCTAATGGCTGATTATAATGCTGCCATTTCAAATTACCTTGCTGGAGAAACTCAATCTCACTTGCCAGATTACTCTTTTAGCAAACAAAGCTCGCTTAGATATGGAGAAAATCCGCATCAGGCTGCAAGTCTTTTAACATTTGCTAATTTAGAACATAAAAATATTGCTAATGCTGAAATTATTCAAGGCAAGGAACTTTCATACAACAATATTGTTGATGCGGATGCTGCATGGGAATGTGTTCGAGAATTTAGTGAGCCTGCATGCGTGATTGTTAAACATGCTAACCCTTGTGGTGTCGCTGAGTCTGATTCTATTTTTAATGCATATGATTTAGCTTTTAAAACAGATCCAACTTCTGCCTTTGGTGGGATTATTGCGTTAAATAAGATTCTTGATGAAAAAACTGCCAGTGAGATAGACAGCAGACAGTTTGTTGAAGTTGTTATTGCTCCTGATTATGAGGAAGGTGCTCTTGAGATATTTGCGCAGAAAAAAAATATCAGAGTTCTTAAAGTTGACCTTATTCAAGATGATCCTTATCCAGGAGTTATAAAAAAAGTATCTGGCGGGATATTAATTCAAAGTGATGATACTTTTATGGTTCCACAAGAAGATTTGAAATGTGTTACTAAAAGACAGCCAAGTAATAGTGAAATAGATGATTTAATGTTTGCGTGGAGAGTTGCAAAATTTGTTAAATCAAATGCTATTGTTTATGTAAAAAATAAGCAGACAATTGGTATTGGAGCTGGACAAATGAGCAGAGTAATCAGTGCTGATATAGCAAATCTAAAAGCAAAAGAAGAAGGTCTAGAGGTTCAAGGAGCTGTAATGGCTTCGGATGCATTTTTTCCATTTAGAGACGGAATTGATAAGGCGGCATCAAGTGGAATAGCAGCTATTATTCAACCAGGTGGATCCATTAGAGATGAAGAAGTTATTGCTGCTGCAGATGAAAATGATATAGCTATGGTATATACAAGTACCAGACACTTTAGGCACTAATGCAAGTATTAGTAATAGGTTCAGGTGGCAGAGAGCATGCTTTGGCATGGAAGTCAGCACAAGATGATTCAGTTACCAAAGTATTTGTATGTCCTGGAAATGCTGGCACAGCCTTAGAACAAAAATTAAGTAACATCTCAATCGATGCAAATGATTTTCAAGCTATAGAAGATTTTTGTATAAAAGAAAATATTGGGCTCGTAATTATTGGTCCTGAGCAGCCTTTGGTGAATGGCTTAACTGATTATTTGCAAAGTAAGGGCATAAAAACTTTTGGTCCCTCTCAAGCTGCCGCTCAATTGGAAGGCTCAAAAACCTTCTCTAAAGATTTCTTTATTAAGTATGGAATTCCAACAGCTGGTTATGCTTCTTTTAATAATTATTCTGCTGCCAGAGATTACATTGATGATATTGATTATCCTACAGTTGTTAAAGCTGATGGTCTTGCTGCTGGTAAAGGTGTCATTATTTGCAATAACAAAGGGGATGCTGTTGAGGCATTAGAAAGTATTTTTAAAGATCAGACTTTTGGTGAAGCTGGAAGCAGAGTAGTTATTGAAGATTTTCTTGAGGGTGAGGAAGCAAGTTTTATAGCAGTAGTAAGTAAAGATAAAATCGTTTCACTTGCAACAAGTCAAGATCATAAAGCTGTTGGTGATGGTGATGTGGGGTTGAATACAGGGGGTATGGGTGCTTACTCACCTGCTCCTATCGTTGATGAGCGTATGCATCAAAAAATTCTTAATGAAGTTATGAAGCCAACTATGAATGGCTTGATAGCTGAAGGCTCTCCCTATCTAGGTTTTCTTTATGCTGGGATAATGATCAGCAAAGGTGAATTAAAAGTTCTTGAATTCAACTGTCGTTTTGGAGACCCTGAAACACAACCAATCTTGCTTAGATTGAAATCTAGTCTCGTTCAATTGTGCCTTGCAGCTATTGATGATCAATTAGATTCATATGAAATAAATTGGACTGATAAACACGCCTGCGGAGTTGTAATAGCCAGTGCAGGCTATCCAGAAAGTTATGCCTCTGATCATGAAGTTACTATTAAACCTTCAGATGATTTAGATATGAAATTATTTCACGCTGGAACTAGACTTGATGGAGATACAGTGAGGACTGCTGGGGGAAGAGTTTTTTGCGCTACAGCTTTAGGTGATGATTTGAAGTCAGCACAAGCAAAAGCTTATAATTTAGTGAATACAGTTTCTTTTGAAGGAGCTTTTTGTAGAAAAGACATAGGTTATAAAGGTATTAAATGAGTATTATTGATAATATTGTTAACGAATTTGATATAGCGCTAAAAACGCTATCAAATAAGAAATATGGAACGGATAGACCTTATCCGCCAGAGCCTGCTGAAAAAAATTCAGAAGAGCTTACCCAGCAAGAAAAAAAATTATCAATCCAAATGATGCGAGTAAATTTGGCAGGTGAAGTTGCAGCTCAGGCTCTATATCGAGGTCAGGCATTGGTATGTAAAGATCCTGAAATAAAAAAACATCTTATTGAAGCTGGAGAAGAGGAAACAGATCATCTTGTTTGGTGTAAAAAGCGCTTAGATGAGTTAGATGGAAAAGGCTCAATCCTAAATCCAATTTGGTATGCAGGCTCTTTTGCCATAGGAGCAGTTTTTGGTAATTTTGGTGAAAAAGTTAGTTTGGGTTTTGTAGAAGAAACAGAAAAGCAAGTAGTAGCACACATAGACAAGCACTTAGATAAAATATCACCTAAAGATAAAGAGACAATTGAAATATTGAAAACGATGCGTGAAGACGAAGACCTTCATGCTCAGCAAGCTGTTGATAATGGTGGAGAAGAACTTAAAATTCCAGCAAAAAAAATAATGTCTGCTACTGCAAAAGTAATGACAACAACAAGCACTTATATTTAAAAGCTTCCCCTCATAAGACTCTCACCAATTAAAAAAACACTAATACCTCTTTCTTTTAAATAGCTCAGATCATCTTTATTTTTAATACCGGATTCAGCAATAAAAATATTATCACCCGAGAAAGAATTTTTTAAATTGACCGAATTATTAATATCAACTTCAAATGTTTTGAGGTTTCTATTATTAACTCCTATTAATGCATTATTAAAATGCTCAACCCTTTGAAGCTCTTCTGCATCATGAACTTCAATCAAGTAATCTAATTCAAGAACTTCAGCTAAAGCTACAAAATCTGTTATTTCTATATCTGACAGAATGCTAGCGATGAGTAAAATACAGTCAGCTCCTATTAATTTAGCTTCATAGATTTGATATTCATCAACCATAAAATCTTTTCTTAAAATAGGTAGTGATGTTATTGCTTTAACGTCTTCTAAGTATTGATTACTACCTAAAAAGAAGTCTTCTTCTGTAAGAATAGATAAGGCTGCAGCCCCAAAAGCCTCATATTCTTGAGCTTTTTGGATTGGATCAAAGTTCTCGCTAATAATCCCTGCACTTGGTGAAGCTTTCTTTATTTCTGCAATAACAGCCTCTGCTTTTCCAGCAAGACTTGCCTTAAATTTACCCTTTGGAAGATCTAGTCTGCTCAGCTGCAATTTAATTTCATCTAAAGATACTGCTGCCTTTTTCTCAACTAATTTAGCTTTAGTATTTTTTACAATGTCATTTAAAATTGTCATTAGCTATTTGATACTCTTACATAGGCTGCTAGCTTGTCAGCTGCTTTGCCGCTATTCATTAAATCAAAAGCTAGCTCTACTCCATCAGCAATAGACTCAGTTTTTTTTGCAACATAAAGACCAGCCCCAGCATTTAGAGCAATCATGTCTTGAATTGCTGATTTTTCTCCGGCAAAGGCCTCTCGAACTAAAAGCAAACTTTCTTCAGGAGTTTGAGCAGATATCTCACTAAAGTCTGCAGTTGCAAGCCCAAAATCTTTTGGTGATATTTTGTACTGATTAATTTTATAGTTCTTAAGTTCAGAAATTGTGGTTGAGCCCGTAATAGTTATTTCATCCAGGCCATCATCTCCATGGACAATTAAGACATGCTCCATATGTAAATTTTTTGATACCTCTGAAAAAGTCTCAAGTAATTTTTTATCATAAACACCTAGAACCTGTCTTTTAGCTCCACAAGGATTGGTATGAGGGCCTAATAAGTTAAAAATAGTTTTTTGGCCTATGCGTTGTCGTGCTGGCATGACATATTTCATAGATTGATGATGTAAAGGAGCAAATAAGAATACAAATCCAACCTTTGCAAAAACTTTTTCAAGTTTTTCTCTATCATGACCAATATCAGCACCTGCAGCTGTTAAAAAATCTGCACTGCCAGACTTGCTAGAAATAGCCTTATTGCCATGTTTAGTAATTTGAGCACCTCCAGCTGCAGCAACAAAGGATGATGCAGTAGAACAATTAAATGTATGAAGCCCTGTGCCGCCAGTCCCACAAGTATCAATATGACTTCCATCTCCCAAATTAAATCTTAAAGATTTTTCTTTCATAACTTGAGCAGCAGCTGTTATTTCTGCCTCTTTAATGCCCTTTTCATTTAAAGCTAAAAGAAATTTCTCAATATCGCTATCATCAACCATACCGGTCATTATGCTTTCCACTGCAAACTGCATCTCTTCAGACTTTAAGTCCTTCTTGGCTTCTAATTTTTTTAGAATAGTTTCAATCATAATGTTAAGAAATTTTGAATGAGTTTTTTACCAAAATCTGTTTCTATGGATTCAGGATGAAATTGTACTCCGTAAATTGGTCTTTGTTTGTGCTGAACTGCCATGATGATGTCAGGATTATCTTTGAGTACCGAGGTTATTTCTAACTCATCTGGTAATGAGCTTTTTTCGATGATTAGGCTGTGATATCTAACCACTGAATAAGGATTATCAATATCTTTAAATAGATCTTTATTGCTATGAGTAATTTCTGAGAGTTTCCCATGAAATATTTCTGGAGCTTTTATAATCTTGCCACCAAATGCTGCTCCTATAGATTGGTGTCCTAGACAAACTCCTAGTATGGGAACCGATGAAGCTTTTATTAAGTCAATTGAGATGCCGGCTTCATTGGGGGTACAAGGTCCTGGAGAAATTACGATCTTATTTGGATTAAGCGAAGCTATATCTTGAAGAGTTACTTCATCATTTCTTTTTACAATAACCTCTTCTCCGAGTTCTCCAATATAGTGAACTAGGTTATAGGTAAAGGAATCATAATTATCTATAACTAAAATCATGAAATCATCTCCATAGCATCAACAAATGCCTTGGATTTTTGTTTACATTCTAGCCACTCATTTTCTGGCACTGAATCAGCAACTATTCCAGCCCCAGCTCCAACATGAATAATATTATCTTTAATAACAGCAGTTCTTATTGCTATAGCTGTATCTATATTGCCATTCCAAGAAATATATCCTATAGCTCCGCCATAAATTCCTCTAGAGCTTGGTTCGAGTTCATGAATAATTTCCATTGCTCTTATTTTTGGGGCCCCAGATAAAGTGCCAGCAGGCAGTGATGCTTTGAGAGCATCGATATAATTTAAATCGCTATTAATACTGCCAACAACATTTGAAACGATATGCATTACGTGTGAGTATTTCTCAATAATCATTTTATCAGTGACTTTTACTGATCCAATTTTTGAAACTTTACCAACATCATTTCTTCCCAAGTCAATTAGCATTAAGTGTTCAGCTATTTCCTTTGGATCATTTAATAAATCTTTTTCATTCAAATTATCCTCTTCAGATGAGCTGCCTCTTTTTCTGGTTCCAGCAAGTGGCCTTAAAGTTAATTCCTCATCTTCTAGTCGAATAAGAATTTCAGGAGATGAGCCTACCACTTGATAATCTTCAAAATCTAAGAAGTACATATAGGGAGATGGATTAAGTTTGCGGATTGCTCTATATAAAACGAATGGATCACCATGGAAATCTGAGCAAAAATCTTGGGCAAGAACTACCTGCATAACATCACCCTCTTTGATATAACTCTTAATTACATCAACAGCATCAAGATATTCTGGCTTAGTAAAGTTTGATTTAAATTCAAGCATTCCAGAGGGCTCCTTAAAATTATCATCAGGAATTTCAATCGAATGACTTATTAGGCTCTCAATTTTATCTAATTCATTTTGAGCCTCCTCATAAGAGAGTTTTTGAGGATTTGCATTAAATATAACCTTTATTGAATTAGCAAAGTTGTCATAAACAATTAATTTTTCTGCCTTGATCAGAAATATTTCTGGCATATGATCTTTAAATTTCGAATTCTTCGCAGTTAAATCAGCAATTCTAGCTTCAGCATATTGAGCACTCTCATAAGCAAAAAATCCGACATAACCACCATAAAATCTAGGCATTCCATCTAATTCAGGTGCTGAATCTTGCGAGGTAATATCTTGAATACTGCTTAGTGGATCCTCTGAATAAAAAGAATCTGTAACACCATTAATATTGGTTTCCACTTGATTGCCTGAAATTTTTATAGAGTCATTACAGCCAAATCCAATAATTGAATATTGAGCCCACTTGTCCCCTCCTTCCACAGATTCTAGTAAGAAGGTATTTTGCTGTCCTGAAATTTTTAAATATAAAGAAATAGGTGAGTCTCCAGCATTATCAATTTCTCTAGTTAAAGGAACTATTGAATAGGCTGAATTAGCATAATTTATATACTCTTCTTTTGTAGTCATGTTAAAAATCTATTATGTGTCCGCTGGAAATATTATGCTCTTTAAACCAGCCTTTATTTACTTCTAAAGCGAAAGCAGCTTTATTTTTAGAGCATGTGCTTGCTTCAGACATGGGAACCATATCATAAATTTCTAAAATTTCTTTTTCTTTGGACATAAAAGCAATGCTTAGAGGAATTTTAGTATTTTTCATCCACATACATCTTGAAGTGTAGTCTTCCCATACAAAAAGCATGCCTGTATTTGATTGAAGTGATGACCTAAACATTAACCCTCTTCTCCTAGAAGAAAAATTATCTGCTACTTCAATATTAGGTAATATTGATTTTAAGTTTACAACTTTGGGTTCTGTAAAAGCAGCGGCAGGCAAAAAGAGACTGCCAATAAAAAAGAATTTAAGAAATTTGTGCGCGGAGATTTGTGATGGTGTCTTCATAATTATCAGTGCCAAAAATTGCAGAACCAGCAACAAATGTATCAGCACCAGCTTTAGCGACTTCAGCAATAGTGCTTAAGTTAACACCCCCATCAACTTCTAATCGAATATCTTTTCCAGTTTCATCAATCATTTTGCGAACTTTGGCAATTTTATTAAGAGTGCCTTCAATGAAGCTTTGCCCTCCAAATCCTGGATTTACACTCATGAGTAAAACAAGATCTAGATCCTCAATAACATCATCAAGTACGCTCAAAGAAGTGCCCGGATTAATAGCCAATCCTGCTTTACAGCCTTTATCTTTAATGGCACCAATAGATCTATGGACATGTTTTGTAGCCTCGGGATGGAAACTAATCAAATCAGCTCCTGCTTTGATAAAATCTGCAGCCAAATCATCAACAGGCTCAATCATAAGGTGGACATCGATAAAATTCTTGATTCCATAATCTCTTAAAGACTTGCAGACCATAGGCCCTATAGTCAGATTTGGTACATAGTGATTGTCCATGACATCAAAGTGAACCCAATCAGCTCCGGATGACATGACATCCTCTACTTCAGCTCCTAGCGTTGCAAAATTTGCTGAAAGTATCGAAGGTGCAATTATGTATTTCTTATCGCTCATTGGCTAATTCTCTTCTTTATGGGCGCTAATGGCAAGAGAAAGTCTTTCAGGGGACCCAACATCTATCCATAATTCACTAGCTTCATGGCCTGAAATTTTATTTTGGTTAATGAGATCTTTGAGTACGTAATTCCATATATCAAAAGGCGCTTTAGGGAATTGGTTTGTTTTGAAAATAATTGGATTGATAATGGATATTCCCGCAAATGTGAGCTCATTATGAGATTCAGAAATAGTAACTTTATTATTTTTTATAGAGAAATCTCCAAGCTTATTATGATCTGGATTAGGAACACCGACTAAGTAGGCAGATGCAGTCTTAGTTGGAAGTTTATCTATTGGTATCTCATGATAGGTGTCTGCATTAATCAAAAGAAATGGCTCATCACCAAGGTGCTCAAGAGCATTTAAAATACCGCCACCTGTTCCAAGAATACATTGTTCTTTTACAACTGTAATATCAAGATCTGCATAATTTTCAGCTAAATGTTTTTCGATCATATCTCCAAGATAGGAGACATTGATAACGATTTCAGTGATGCCTGTACCTAAAATTTTATTAATATTTCTATCAAGTAGAGTTTCTGTTCCTACTTCGATTAGAGGCTTTGGCATATCTTTAGTAAATGGCAGCAGTCTTTTGCCTATACCTGCTGCAAGAACCATTGCTTTCATATTGATGCGAGTTTCTCTATTAATTTAGGTTTAATTGTATCAATTAAATGATTTTTACAGGACAAGTCATTAGGGATAATACTTATCAAATTATCCAAAATTACGGGTAAGTCATTTAATCTAAAAGATCTATTATTATTTATATATAGCCTTGATAGAGTGCCGAGTATTCGCATATTTCTTTGAATACCACCCCACCTAAAACACTCAAATAATGCATCAACATTTAAATCTACTGAAGATTTCGTTTTATAAAATGCCAAAGATTCTTTTATAAAAGCTTCATCAAATGTTAAATAGTGGTCTAGCAATATTCCAGCTAGATCTATTCCAATAGGTCCTATACAAAGGTCTTGAAAATCTATAACACTAATTACATTAGCTTTTGAGGCAATAAGATTCCTTCTTTCAAAATCAAAATGGCAATTGAGTTTAGGGCTATCCCTAAGATTTTTTATTGCAGCAGTAGATAATTCTAAAATAGATTTATCGGCCTCAATTTTTAGAAATTGATTGCAAAATACTTTACTAAAAAGACTAATCTGATTTAACAATTCTTCTTCAGAGAGTTTTTTAATATCAAGGTTAGGTATTTCTTGGATTTTAATAAGCTGCTCTAGACTTTTATTAGTTAATTCTGCTTTATTAGATTCATCAAGAATTTCTAAGAGATCATCATCTCCAAGATCTTCTTGAATAGTGACGCCTAGCTCTGGGCTATGAAGTAAAACTTTAGGTACATTTACATCATGTGAAGATAATGCATCTGCTAAGTTACAGAATTCGAGATGATCGCCATTTGATATATCTAAAAAACAGAGCACTAAATGATTCGAGTTATGAATTAATCTCCAGTACTCTCTTCCACTTGCCTCCAACTTAAGAGCTATAGCTCTTTCACACTCATAACCGCACTGAGCTGCTAACTCTATAATCTGTGATTCTTTCAAATTAGCTGTTTTTTACCTCATCTGGCAATGGAGTATTATCTGGAACAAAGAAATCAGGCATTAATTCTGCAAAAGGAACATTTGCATACTTGGTAAAATCTCTGACGCCTGCTTCATAAAGAACTATGTCATCGATACAAAAATTACCACTAAAGCTTTTAGAGTCTTTGGTTAAAATTGTATAAGCAGCATCAGCCATGATGTCTACATTTCTTGATAATCTCATAATTTCATCTCCACCAAGATGATTCTGAACAGCTGCAGTTGCTATTGCAGTTCTAGGCCATAACGCATTTACTGCAACACCTTGATCTTTAAATTCTTCAGCCATTCCTAAAACGCACATACTCATAGTGTATTTAGCCATGGTGTAGCCAACATGAGACCCAAACCATTTTGGGTCCATATCCAAAGGTGGTGATAGATTTAAAATATGTGGATTATCAGACTTTAAAAGATGAGGTAGGCAATATTTACTGACCATGTAGGTTCCTCTGCCATTGATTTGATGCATAAGGTCATAGCGCTTCATAGCAGTATCAAGGGTATTTGTTAATTGAATTGCTGAAGCATTATTGATACATATATCTATACCCCCAAAATGCTCAACAGCTTTATTGACTGCATCACGAACATTATCTTCGTCACGGATATCACATACCATTGGTAAGGCATCACCACCGGCTTCAATAATCTCTTCTGCGGCTGTAAAAATAGTACCTGGAAGTTTAGGATGAGGTTCTGCCGTTTTAGCAGCAACAACAACCTTTGCTCCATCTTGAGCAGCTCTTTTAGCCATCGCTAATCCAATGCCTCTGCTGCCGCCTGATATAAAAATAACTTTGTCTTTTAAACTCATAATTTTTTCCTTTAAAATTTTTCTAAATAAGGTCTAAGATCTAATTCTTGTGTCCAAGCCGATCTGTCTTGCGAATGGACGTTCCAATAAGTCTCAGCGATCTTTTCAGGGCTTAGGATACCGTCTTTTTCTTTAAGTGCATATGTGTCTGGAAAATTTTCTTTTATCCATGGCGTATCAATTGCTCCGTCAATAATCATGTGTGCAACGTGAATGCCCTCTGGGCCAAGTTCTCTTGCCATGCTTTGAGATAATGCTCTTAATGCAAATTTAGCTCCTGCAAATGCAGAAAAACCTGAACTACCTCTAATAGAAGCTGTAGCACCGGTGAATAGGATTGATCCATGACCTCTTGGTTTCATATATTTTGCAGCCTCTCTTCCAGTTAAAAATCCGGCAAAAGCTGCCATTTCCCAAACCTTTTTATAAACTCGGGCGGTAGTCTCTTCTATTGGGAAGAAAACATTAGCTCCAGGATTAAAAATAACAACGTCAATTGGAGCGATTGTTTCTTCAACCTCTTTAAACAAATTAATAATTGAATCTTCGTCTCTGGCATCGATACCAAACCCCTGAGCCCATCCTCCTTCGCTCTTAATTTGATTGGTTAATGAGTCAAGTTCAGCCATGCTTCTTTCTCTTCGAACTGGGCATACCTTGTATCCTTCTTTAGCAAATTTTTTTGTTAAGGCGCTTCCGGTTGCAACACCTGCACCAATTATGATGGCTGAGTAATCTGAATTATTTTTCATATGAAATTTTATCTTGTAATATTAAACTTTAACAAATTAATTAATAAAAATGAAAGTAGACTTTATATTTGATTTTGCTAGTCCTAACGCTTACTTCTGCCACAGAGTCATTCCAGAAATTGAAAAGAGAACTGGAGCAACTTTTAACTACGTCCCTTGTTTGTTGGGAGGTATCTTTAAAATTACTAACAACCAAGCGCCCATGATGGCCTTTAATGGCATAACAAATAAACTGGAATATCAAAATATAGAAATTCAAAGATTTATAAAAAAACATAATCTTGCTCACTTCACTATGAACTCATTTTTTCCAGTTATGACTCTTCAGCTCCAAAGAGGGGCTATTGCTGCCATGTCATTAAATGTTTTTGATGAATATTTAGAAGCGATTTTTAAAGGAATGTGGGAAAAGAGTCTCAATCTAGCTGATCAAGAAGTTCTTGTTAACCTTCTTACTGCGGAAACTCAAATAGATATTTCTAATCTTGTTGAAAAGATGCAAACTCAAGAAATTAAAGATCAGCTTATTCAAAATACTAGCAATGCAGTTGAAAGAGGTGCTTTTGGAATACCCACTTTTTTTGCAGATGATGAAATATTTTTTGGAAAAGATAGCTTGGGCGATCTTGAAGAGTTTATTACAAAATAGAACTTTCCATAAAATACGCTTTCCAAGCTAACAGGTATAAAATAAACCAAATGAAAAAATCACGATTAGCTGCTATGTCAGCAACATTATTGTTAGCGTTCAATCTTGATGCTCAGAATGATAATTTAGAGCTAATCACTTTAGATTCATCATACAGCGCAACATCTTGTTTCATTTACAATCCAAATATAGGAATAATAGCTAAGGATAAAAATATTAGTGTTGAAGCTGACACATTAAAGTTTAGTGATAATCAGGCTATTACTCTTAATAACAATGTAAAAATTGATTTCCCTGGCGGTCTTCTAAATTCTTCTAATGCATTAATTGG
Source organism: uncultured SAR86 cluster bacterium (assembly GCA_964275345.1). Classification (GTDB taxonomy): domain Bacteria; phylum Pseudomonadota; class Gammaproteobacteria; order Magnimaribacterales; family D2472; genus MED-G78. Next base: position 114,149 of record CAXYBK010000003.1, read on the forward strand.
CGCCTCTAAAGAGTTAATAGAATTTAAAAAAGATACTACTTTATCTCTTGAGCAACTTCTTTTAAAAGGAGATGAGGGCTTCTTCAATAGATCAAATGATCAGGTTCAAATGGAAGATGGAACCATCTTTTTGTCTTCAAGAGGTTTAAATATTGATTTTAAGTCATTACAGGGATCTTTAGATGATGAGTTAACAATTCAAGAAGCGGAGATTACTTCTTGTGCAGATCCAAAAACAGGTTGGCTTATTAGTGCTGACGACTTGGTATTGAATAATAAAACTTATAGGGGTTATGCAAAGAATCTTACCTTGCAACTTGGAGGGGCTAGCGTATTTAAAGCGCCTTATCTCCCTTTTGCGACAACAAGTGAAAGATTATCAGGATTCTTAGAGCCTTCTATTTCATCCTCTTCTGATGGTATTGATTTTTCTATTCCTTACTTTGCAATATTATCAGACCATTCAGATATTACACTGGGCGCAAGAAATATTGCCGAAAGAGGTTCTGGTGTAGAGATTAATTATCGTTATATTAAAGAGCACACTAAAAATAATGTCGATGCTTTCTACTTCAATAACGACAAGGAAATACAGAAAAATTTCCCTGAACTAGCAGATTCAAGATGGGCTTTTAAAATTCAAGACTCTTTGATGCTTAATAAAACTTCAGGAATTAATTTTGGAGAGATACTAATTGATTGGGCTAAAGCTTCCGACGCTATGGTTTTAAGAGATATCCCAGGAGAAATTACCGCAATTGGGCTACAACGTGATCATTATTTAAGTCAAAATATTATTATAAGTTCTCGTTTTAACAATTTAGCAATTGAACTTGAGCATCAAGGCTTTCAATCTTTAAATCCGCTTCTTACAAATGGTTATAAGAAGTCACCTGCAATTGATCTAAGTTTTGTTAAAACATTGAACTCTATAAACGTAAAACACAGATTAAATATTGCCACATTTAAAGCCAGCAGCCTGCATGAATTCTTTGGAGCTTCTTCGGGAATGGGTAAATATTTAAATTCGGTTGAAGACCCTATAGAAGGAAGGCGGACTTTTTCAGATTTAACTCTATCTAAAACCTTCGATAAAGAATTTATTAAAATAAAAACATCTTTAGGTCTCAAAAGTCTGAGTTATGACCTGCAAAACGAATCGGTTCAAAATAATAATATTAATAGCCCCAATCTAAAAATTGATATTAGTAGCATGTTTGTAAAGATGAATTCTGATGGAATGTCCATTATTCAACCAAGGTTAGTCTTGGGTTATTCAGAATATAAGGATCAATCTGGAAATCCAGTATTTGATACCAATATCTTGGCCTATAACAATCAAGTTTTTTTTAACGATCGTTTTTCAGGGATGGACAGAATTGCTGATGATCATTCTCATAGTATTGGTTTCACATATAAATTAAGGAAATCTAGTCGAGACATATTTAAATTTGGTCTTGCTAAAAAATATAATCATTCTGAGAATAAAGTTTATGTAACTTCTATGCCTCCTATGATGAATAATAAAAATAAATTTATTATGTCTTCGATGTGGATGCCTGATATGAATCATTCTTTAAAAGTTTATGGAGGCTATGACACAAAAGATAATAAGCTGCTTATTGGCGGAATCAATTTTATGAAAAAGTCATCAATAGGAACTTTAGGAATTGCTAAACGATATAGAAGAATGGCCGGTGACTTCAAACAAACTCTTAATTACTCTGAAATATTTACTGCAATTAATTTAAAAAATGGATTTAAAATCATTGGTAAATTACAACAAGATGATGAGTATGATATTAAGGTAGAGAGCATGCTTGGAATTGAATATGAAAACTGCTGTGTGGCTTTTAGGGTGATGGCAAGTGATAAAAATCTTACTAAATATAATGATCTTTATAATTCAAGCTATACATACCTAAATGATGCATGGGACAATATGATAAACATTGAAAACAAAAGTAGAATTAACTTTGAATTTGAACTTAAAGGCTTTAATTCATCGATAAATAAAATAGATAAGTTACTTCAAAATTCAATACTTAATTACTAGGAAATTTTTATGAAAAAACTAACAATATTCTCATTACTGATTGCACTCCCTTCTATAGTGCTGGCGAGAGTAGAAATATTAGATAGAGTTGCTGTTATTGTTGATGATGGTTTAATCATGGAATCTCAGATCACTCAAAGCATCTTAGAAATTTCTATGAACATGGAGGCGCAAAATATGCCAATACCTCCTGCAGATGAAATGCGAGAACAAGTTATAGAACGACTTATTATTGAAGAACTTCAGCTTCAGCTTGGTGATGCATTTGGAATAAGAATAAGTGATGGAGAGCTTAATCAAACATTTAATACTATTGCTGCTAACAATCAACTTTCACTTGAGGATTTTATAGTCACTATTCAAGAAGCGGGACAATCATATGAGTCGTTAAGAGAAAAAATTAGAAATGACATGATCATTCAAAGGGTTCAAAGAGGCAGAGTTGGAAATGAAATAAATATCACTGAGCAAGAGTTTGAGAGCTTTATGCAAGACTGATCCAGCTGTTGCTCAAATTAGACCAGAACTATCAGTAAGGCAAATTCTTGTGAAAAACTGAAAATAGAGCTGCACTATCCGTCCTAGCAAGGTTAGATGCTAATGAGAGTTTTGAAGCAATTGCTAAAGAGATTTCGCTGGCAGGAAATGCTTCGTCTGGAGGCTTGATGCCTTGGAGAAAAATTGCTGATATGCCAAAAGTTTTTGGTGAAGCATTAGAAGAAGAAGTTGTTGGAACAGTAACCGCCCTATCTCAACAGGATCAGGATTTCATATTCTAAAAATTGAAGAAAAAAGAGGTCCTTTTGTTAAATATGAAGATCAGTGGAATGTAAGACATATTCTTCTTATGCCAACGGCAATAAGAGACTTAGCTGCTACATTAAATGAAATAGAAGATATTCGAAATAGAATAATGACAGGAGAGGATTTTGGTGAGCTGGCAAAAGAATTTTCTGAAGATGAGGGTTCTGCTCTCAATGGTGGTGATCTAGATTGGTTTACTAAGGGAACTATGGTTACTCAATTTGAAGACATGATGCTTAGTTCTGAAAATAATATAGTTTCTGAGGTTTTTCAAACTGATTATGGCTATCATTTTCTTGAAGTCCTTGGGACTAGAAATTTTGATAAGACTTCTGAGTTAATAGAAGACAGAGCCTACTCTGGACTTTATTCAAGAAAATTTGATGAAGAATTAGAAAATACTCTCAGATCTATAAGAGCAGAGGCTTTTGTTGAAATAAAAACTTTAGATTGAAAAAGATCTTCTATTCACCCGGTGAGCCATCTGGAATAGGTGTTGATCTTATAATTCAGTTATGTCTGTCTAATTATTGGAATAATTTTAAGATTCCTATCATTTGTTTAGGTGATAAAAGACTTTTTGAGCATAGAGCTAAACAACTTAATAAAAAAATAAAGATTGAATCTATTATCGATAATAAATGTGCTGCTAAAAATAAAAAAGGGCTTCTTCAAATTATTGAAGTAGCTAAGTGTAGAAGTGTTATTTCTGGGAAGTTAAATTCTGTCAATGCCGCATATGTAATTGAAAACTTAAATTTTGGAATCATGCAGGCTCAAGCTAGTAAAAAAAATGCTCTGGTCACAGGTCCTATAAGTAAGCAAAATATTATAGATTCTGGAATTAAGTTCTCTGGCCATACAGAATGGATTCAAGAAAAAACTAAAAGTAAAGATGTTTTAATGCTGCTTTCAGCTAAACAATTACGAGTAGCTTTGGTGACTACTCACATTCCTTTAGCTAAAGTTAACAAATCCATCACCAAAAAGAAGGTTATTGCCAAAGCAATTATTCTCAACGAAGATTTAAAGTTAAAGTTAAAAGTTAAAGCACCTAGATTGATTATGCTTGGGCTAAATCCTCATGCAGGAGAAGGCGGCACTATAGGATCAGAAGAATCCTTAATTTTAAAACCAGCTGCAGAGTATTTAAGAAAGAATGGTATCAATATCTCTGATCCTATTTCAGCTGATACTGCTTTTACCCAAAATATGTTAAAAAAAACTGATGCCTACCTTGCTATGTATCATGATCAAGCGCTTCCAGTTCTCAAGGCTTTAAGTTTTGGAGAAGGTATAAATATTACCTTAGGGGTTCCTATTGTCAGAACCTCTGTAGATCATGGAGTTGCACTAGATATAGCTGGATCAGGCAAAGCTAGCTTCTCATCTCTACAAAACGCTTTAAATACCGCAAAGTCCATGATCTGATGAGTTTTAGAGATAAAAGAAGAAAATTTGGGCAAAACTATCTAATAGATCCAGCAATATTATATGAAATGGAAGAATCTATTAACCCTCAAGCTCATGATAGATTTATAGAAATTGGACCAGGTATGGGTGCGCTTACAAAGATACTTAATAAGGAATCTATCCATATTACTGCGATTGATATTGATAGAGACAATATTTCTTATTTACAAAAAACTTTTGATGGACCTGCAGAGTATGATTTTGTTCAAGATGATATCTTAAGTAGTAACTTTGCGTTTCTTGATAGCAATGATCATAGAATTGTTGGAAATCTTCCCTACAATATATCAACTCAAATTATTCTTAAGCTTATTAATTATTTCAACCAAATTAAGGATATGCATTTTTTAATACAAAGAGAGGTTGCAGAAAAAATAACTGGAAGTCCTGGATCTAAAGATTGGGGCAAACTAGGAATTAAGCTTTCAGCTTTTTTTCAAACTGAAATTCTATTTGATGTTCCACCAGAAGCTTTTGATATAAAGCCAAAAGTTACATCAAGCTTTATTAGAATGTCTCCCTTAACAAAAAGTCTTGTTACTGATGATGAATTGAAAAACTTCTTTGAGATTGTTGATCTTTCATTTATGTCTCGACGTAAGAATATAAAAAATAATCTTAAAAGCATGAAATTGGACTGGGAAAGTCTTCAAATTGATAATCAGCTAAGGCCTGAAGATTTATCTTTAGAGTCTTACCTGAAGATTGCTAGAGAAATTGCTAAAATTTAATTATGTCTACTTATGTGATTGGGGATGTTCAAGGGTGCTTTAAGGAACTTTTAAAGCTGACAAAAAAGATTAAATTTAATCCCATTAAAGATACTCTTATATTTGCAGGCGATCTTGTTAATAGAGGTCCTCAATCCTTGGAAGTGCTGGATTTTTGCCTGCAAAATAAGAAATCTATTAAAGTTGTATTAGGAAACCACGATCTTTATCTTTTAAGCTTAATTATTGATAAGCAAACTAAAGCAAAAACTCTCACTCCAATTTTAAAATCTAAAAATGCATCGAGATACTTTAATTGGCTTATAAAAAAACCAATGTTGTTAAAAGTGAAAATTGATAAAACAAATGAAACTTTCTGGATTTCCCATGCAGGAATTCCATATTTTTGGAGTTTATCTAAAGCACAGAAATTAAGTAGAGAGTTATCAAAGAGTTTAAAAGATAACCCAAAATTTGTGCTTAAAAATATGTGGGGTGATAAACCAAATAAATGGAATAATAATTTACAGGGTATAAAAAGATTGAGATTGATAATTAATTGTTTTACTCGAATGCGTTATTTAGATATGCAGGGAGGTCTTAATTTGAATACTAAGGATACTGGGCCTAAGAAAGAATTAGAGCCGTGGTTTATTAAATCAAAGCAGCTTTTAAAAGATTCAAAAGAGTATATTGTTTTTGGTCATTGGGCAGCGCTTAATGGAAAAACTAAAATTAAGAATATAATAGGTTTAGATACTGGTTGCGTTTGGGGTGGAAAACTAACTGCTATTAGATTGGAAGATAAAAAAATATTTGCTGTAAAAGGATGATGAAAATATACCAAGTGGGCGGCTCAATAAGAGATGAGCTCTTAGGAGAAGTTCCTAAAGATAAAGACTGGCTGGTAGTTGGGTCTTCGCCAGAAGAAATGATTGCAGAGGGCTATAAGCCTATCGGTAAAGATTTTCCTGTCTTTATTCATCCTATTTCAAAAGAAGAATATGCATTGGCGAGAACTGAAAAGAAAAGCGGTTATGGTTATAAGGGATTTACTTTTTATTTTGGTAAAGACGTTACTCTTGAAGAAGACCTCTCTAGAAGGGATTTTACAATTAATGCAATTGCAAAAGATCAAGATGGAAAGCTAATAGACCCTTTTAATGGAACAGAAGATATTAAAAGAGAAATATTTCGTCATGTGTCTGATGCTTTTTTAGAAGATCCTTTAAGAGCGATAAGAATTGCCCGTTTTAAAACCTATACACATTTAAAACATTTTAAAATAGATGAATCTACACAAGAAATGTTATTAAAAATTAGTGCTTCTGGTGAATTAGAAAAACTTTCTAAAGATAGAGTTTGGATTGAGATAGAGAGGTCTTTGCGATCTCCAGATGCCTCTGAGTTTTTTACATTGCTGCTTAAGTTTAAATTACATAAGCCCTGGCTTAGCTCTATGTCTGATTCTAAGTGTAATGATCAAACTTCAGCAGAAATTAAATGGGCTGAACTTGAATCAAAAAATAATTTTAAGCTTGGAGAAAATCTCCCTGTGCCTAATAATTTTAAAATGCATGTTCAGCTTCTTAAGGCAATGCTTGATTGTTACCAAGAGTCCTCTGAGGAAGATCTGATTCAAAGTGTTGAAAGAATTAATTTTCATAGAAATATGACTGAGATAAATGCCCTGCTCAATTTAGAGGGATTAAGTAAGAATAAAGATTTCATCTCAAAACTTGGCAAGTATATTCTCGAAGAAGACTTCACTACTTTAAAAGAAGCTAGCAAGGATGAGGTTAGAAATGTTAAATTGCATCTTATAAAACAAGCTATAACAAAAACTTATGCATAAAGTTGTTCTTATTACAGGCGCCGCACAAAGAATTGGTAAAGAGACTGCCAAGGTATTTGCTGAAGATAACTGGAATGTAATCATTCATTTTAATAGCTCATTTGAAGCAGCCTCAGAGCTTGCTGCAGAACTTAATACAAAGAGATCAGGAAGCGCGTGCATTATCCAAGCTGATCTAGATATTGACGCAGATGTTGAAAGACTTATCCTCGAATCAAAAGAGGCATATGGAAGAATGGATGCTTTGATTAATAATGCATCAAGTTTTTACTCAACTCCTCTTCCTAATATTTCATATGAAGATTGGGATAAATTAATTGGAAGTAACTTAAAAGGTCCATTATTTCTTACCAAAGGATTAGCTCCAATGTTAGAGGAAGCAAAAGGTTCTGTAATAAATATTACAGACATTAATATTGATAAAGGCCTTCCTGGTTTTTCAATCTATTCAGCTGCTAAAGGTGGCCTCAAATCAATTACGAAAGGGCTAGCAAAAGAATTAGCTCCAAATATTCGTGTGAATGCAGTGGCTCCAGGAGCAATTTTAGAGCCGCCTGGAAAGACATGGAGTGATGAAGAGCTAGCTAAAATTGTTTCTAAAATTCCTCTAAATAGAATTGGTGATGAAAGTGATATTGCAAATACTGTAAAATTTATAGTTGATTCAAGATATATAACTGGGCAAACCATAAACGTTGATGGAGGAAGATCTTTAGCATGACCGAAAAAGATGCATTTATAGGAGCTGAATTTACAGGCACCAAAGAGGTATCTGAAAATTTAAAGTTTGATGAGGATAAATTTCAACAATGGATAGATGCAAATATTCAATCTAGCGGAAAAATATTACAGATTGAACAATTTAATGGTGGTCAAAGTAACCCAACTTATAAAATTACCACTGAAAATAAAAAACTTGTACTAAGAAGAAAACCTCCTGGAAAACTTCTTCCTTCTGCACATGCCGTAGACAGAGAATACAAGGTGATTAGTGCATTAGCGGAAACTAACGTTCCAGTTCCTGAAACTTATGGTCTTTGCGATGATTCTGATGTGGTCGGAACACCTTTTTTTGTAATGGATTTTCTTGAGGGTGAGGTTTATTGGGATCACATGCTGCCTTCAGTCTCAAATGAAGAAAGGATAAAAATATATCAGCAGAAAAATAAGGTTTTAGCCAATCTGCATTCGGTAGATTATAAGGCTGTAGGCTTAGAGAGTTACGGCAAACCGGGTAACTATGTTGCGAGGCAAGTAAGTAGATGGACAACTCAATATCTAGCTTCTGAAACAGAGTCAATTCCTGAGATGGATAAACTTATAGAATGGTTGCCACAAAATATTCCTAATGATGACGAAACATCTATCGTTCATGGTGATTTTAGACTTGATAATATGATTTATAAAAATCATGAAGTTATAGGTGTTCTCGATTGGGAGTTATCAACTCTTGGCCATCCCATTGCTGACTTTAGTTATCACTGTTTAACCTGGAGAACCTTGCCAGCAATGCAGGATCTTAAACTCCTGAAGGAGCTTGGAATACCTTCTGAAGTTGAATACCGAGATATGTACTCAGAGAATACAGGCAAAGATTTGTCTGCAAATTGGGAATTTTATATGGTATTTAATATCTTTAAGGTTGCTGCTATATGTCAAGGAATCTTGGGCAGAGTTAGAGATGGAACTGCATCAAATAAATATGCAGAAGCCAGAGGCATGCAAGTATTTCCTCTATCTGCTGGAGCTTGGAGTATTGTTGAGGCAAACTTTAAATAAAAAGGATTCTGTTATCTTTTTTTAACAAAAAATAAAATAATTCCTGACATAGACGAGATTAGCGCAAGAACAGAAAATAATCTTAGTAGAAAATTATTGATATTGTCTCTTTGATCATAATCCATGATATGAAGAGCCCAAAGCAAGTCCCACATTCTCCATGAATCAGATCTGATAGACAAAATATCTCCACTCATAGGACTTATATAGATATTAATATTATCCTCTGTTTCTGTTGTTACTTTGTATATTGGCAAATCTCTTCCACGATACTCAGAGCCAGAAATTGCTTCAGTAATTAATAAGGCCTCAAGAGGTTTAAGTGTTGTTTTTGTTGTAGCAATTACAATTGCTTGTTGAGGTGAAAGTGCTTCTAATTGTCTTCCCTCTGGATAGGTTGTGTAAATAGCATCTCCATCTTTAATAGAAGCTATGACCTGTTGGCCTAATCTATCAAATATTCTATATTCTGCTTGATTTGGCAGACGATATTGCTCTCCTCTAACTAATTCAATTTTATTAAAGGCGAAATAAATTCCTGATACTGTCCAGAGTAAAAGCTGAATGGCGATAAAGATGCTTAAATACCTATGTAAGCTTCTTATAAGTTTCTTGGTTCCCAAATCTACAAAATGTAATTAAAAGTGTTACACAAAAGCATATAACTCTATGTTCAAAGATTCAATTTAAATTATTTCTTTTAAGGGGTCTGAGACAAAAGAGTACTTCTCAATTTCATCACTTTCAAATAAAATTTCGTCATCTTCTATTTGTAGGACTATATCAATATCAAGCGTCCTTGCACTAAATTTTGGAACATCCCTTCTTCTACCAGACTGATCTTCAATTTCTTTTAGCTTGATATTTAGATCGTCAAAGGATAATTCACATTCTCCTGACATAACTAAATTTAAAAAGTCATCTCCCTCAAAACCCTCTGCTTTTGTTTGATGAATAGATGAGTATTCGGTTGCATCCATGATCTGCTGCAATTTTTCTATCGCTAGAATAAGATTAGCTTCTGCATTGATATTACTTCCAAGAGATAGATAATATTTGATCATCTGTATATGATTAGACCCACATCTTTAGCGCCTCGAAGCGCCCCAGGCTTAGATACTCTTAGCTTTATAGACTTTACTCCATACTTATCCTTGACCAGAGCAGCGATGCTCTCAGCAAGCGTCTCTTGGAGTTGAAATGATGAGTCTTCAACAAACTTTATAACGCCTTTAGTAATTGCTTTATAGTCGATAGTGTCTTCAATTGAATCTGTCGCTGCAGCCTTCTTACAATCAAAGGGGAATTCCATATCAATGCTAACTTCTTGTTTTACTTTTCGCTCCCAATCAAAAATACCAATGATTGTTTCGATTCGTAAGTCTTTAATATAAATTATATCTTCCATCTTTATACCTCGTTTAAGGGCCATCTCGGTCTTGCATTTGAATTGCCTTGAGTAGTCATGTCTGGCGTCTTTAAAGAACCCAGATAGGCAATCATTGCTGCATTATCAGTACAATGCTTCATTGCAGGATATCTTACCTTGATATTAAGTTCGTCTTCCAGCTTACTCATTTCATCTCGAAGCAATCCATTTGCAGCAACACCACCTGCAAGTATAAGAGTATCTCTATTGGTTTGAATAAGAGACTTTTTAATTTTTGAAACTAGAACATCAATAGCTGCTCTTTGAAAAGAAGCTGCTATATCTGGGATATGCTCCTCAAGATTTTCAATATCTCTAATAGAGTATAAAACTGCAGTCTTTAAACCACTAAAACTAAGATTTAAATTATCGCTATGCATCATTGGTCTTGGGTAATTGAACTTCTTAGGATCACCGTCCCTAGCAATTCTTTCTATATGAGGTCCTCCTGGGTAAGGCAGGCTTAAAAGCTTACCAACCTTATCAAAAGCTTCGCCGACAGCATCATCTTGCGATTCTCCTAAAATTGTATAATCGCCAAGACCTTTCACATCAATAATTAAAGAGTGTCCGCCTGAGACCAAGAGAGAAATAAAAGGAAAGGCTATGTCATCAAAATCTAGTGCTGGCGCCATAAGGTGAGCCTCTAAGTGATGAACTGGTATTGTTGGTATTCCAAGTCCTGCGGACAAGCCGTGGGCAAAGCTTTCTCCAACTAGCAAAGCTCCAAGTAATCCTGGTCCTGAGGTATATGCAATTTGATCTATTTCAGAAATATTTCTTGCGCCTAAAGCATCCTCTAAAACTGATATTATCTTTAAACAATGGTCTCTTGAGGCTAATTCTGGAACAACTCCACCATACTCTGCATGCATGTCAATCTGGCTAAATACAGATTCGCCAACAATGCCTTCCACGCTATCGTAAACAGCAACAGCTGTTTCATCGCACGAAGTTTCAATTCCTAAAGTTAACATAAAAAAAGTTTTGCAAATTTCCTAATAAAAGCCTAAACTACGCGACTAATTATGCCTTCTATTATAATAAAAGAAACAGAACATTTTGACATTGGTCTTAGAAAGTTCAAGCGCGCCTGTGAAAAAGCAGCCATTGTACCTGAAATAAGAGCAAGAGAGTTCTATGAAAAGCCTACAGCAAAAAGAAAACGCTTAATGGCAGCAGCTGTTAAAAGAGCTCATAAAACAAACAGAAAGTTTTCATTTTCAAGACAGAGATCTTACCGATAAATCTTGGCGCTCCTCGCAGATATTAAATCACACCTTAAGCAATCAATGCTTGATAAGAATGTTCCTGTTAGGGATACATTAAGAATGTTGCTTGCAGAAATACAAAGATTTGAAATTGATAATAAAGTTGAAGTTGATGATACTCAGGTTCTTCAAATCATTAATAAGATGGTCAAGCAAAGAAATGATTCAATAGAACAATTTACTAAAGGCAATCGTCCTGATCTAGCTGACATAGAAAAAACTGAATTGGATATTCTTTCAGCCTATAAGCCTGCTCAATTAGATGAATCAGCAATTACTGAAAAAGTTAATGCTGCCATAAATGAAACAGGTGCAGAATCAATGCAAGATATCGGAAAAGTTATGGGCGTTTTAAAAAGCTCTCTTGCCGGATCAGCTGATATGGGTCTGGTTAGTAAAATAGTAAAAGATCAATTAAGTTAAATTTCAAATAATTTTTATATTGTAAATATAAATAAACACCTCGAGGCCATCATATGGAAAGAAGCAACAACAGACAGGCTAACCAGGCACGAGAAGTCTCTATAGAAACAGATGTAAATATTCATGCCGAAGGTTCTGCATTAGTAAAGTTTGGTAATACCCATGTACTTTGTACTGCAACCATTGAACATAATGTTCCAAGATGGATGCGTGGAAGCAATGAGGGTTGGATTACTGCTGAATATGGGATGCTGCCGCGCTCTACTAATGAAAGAATGAATAGAGAAGCTGCAAGAGGAAAGCAAAGTGGAAGAACTCAAGAAATTCAAAGGTTAATTGGAAGATCTTTAAGACAAGCCGTGAATCTTAAATATATTCAAGGCAAAACAATCTCAATTGATTGTGATGTACTTCAAGCAGATGGAGGAACTCGAACTGCATCTATTACTGGAGGCTGTGTTGCTTTATTTAAAGCCCTGCAAAATCATCACGATGACCATAGAGCAATAAAATCTTATGTTGCTGCTGTCTCTCTTGGCATTATTGACCAGGAAGTATTGTTAGATCTAGACTATAAAGAAGATAGCAATGCTGATACTGATCTTAATCTTGTAATGACTGAAGATTTAGATGTCATTGAAATTCAAGGTACAGCAGAAGAAGCTCCATTCTCCCAAGATGAACTCAATAATATGGTGGATATTGGAAAAGTTGCTATTAATGATATTATTGAGATACAAAAATCTTGCTTAAAATAGGTGAAAGACTACCAACAAAAATTTCTTAATCTAGCTCTTGAAGCTAAAGCATTAGAATTTGGTAATTTTACTTTAAAATCTGGAAGACAAAGTCCCTACTTCTTTAATGCAGCTAAAATGCTTAATGGCTCAAATCTTTATGAGCTTGCTAGTTGTTATGAAGAAGCTATAAAAGATGCTGATATAGAATTTGATTGTATTTATGGTCCAGCATATAAAGGTATATTTTTAGGCTCTATCCTTTCAACAGTTCTTTCAAAACATGGTAAAAATTATCCACTGTCTTTCAATAGAAAAGAGGTGAAAGATCATGGCGAAGGTGGCAATATCATTGGTGCAAATCCGATAGGGAATGTCCTGATTATTGATGATGTTATTTCAGCAGGAACAGCTGCTAAAGAATCTATAGAAAGCATTAAAGCATTGGGTGCAAATCCAAACTTAATGCTAGTAGGTCTTGATAGGCAAGAAAAAGGCCAAGGGTCAGTTTCTGCAAGAGCTGAACTTGAGAATATATATGGAATGAGGGTGATTTCTATAATTAATCTTGATGCTTTAATTCAGTTTTCTGAAAAAGATCCAGAATATTCAGAATATTTATCTAACTTAAAAGCTTACAGAGATAGCTGGGGAGCGTAAATTGTTTTCAGGAATTGTTTCAGGATTGGGCTCTATTAAATCTATCAAAGATAAAAATGATATTGTTTCCATTGAAATTAAAGCTCCAAAAAATTTTAGTAAAAAGCTCCAAAAAGGTGCCAGTGTATCTGTGGATGGAGTCTGTTTAACAGCAAAAAATAGTAACTCAGATATTATTAAGTTCGATGTTATAGAAGAAACTTTATCAAGAAGCACTCTTGGAAATTTTGTAAAAGGGCAGAAAGTTAATCTTGAAAGATCTATTACGTCATCGTCTGAAATTGGTGGCCATCTTATGTCAGGCCATATTCATGGTGTTGCAAAGATTTTAGATATCAGTGCAAAAGAATCTTCAATTGATATGAAAATAAGTATTCCTAAAGGAAAAGGTAAATATATATTAGAAAAAGGCTATGTAGGTATTAATGGTTGCAGCCTGACAGTTGGCAAGGTGAATAAAGCACATTTTAATATTCACTTGATACCAGAAACTTTAAAGGTGACTAACCTTGGCACTTTAGGGAAGAAAGATAAAATTAATATTGAATTAGATCAAAGTACAGTAACCATTGTAGATACTGTCGAAAGAGTTCTTAGCCGCTAAGATACTGAGATAAAACAGCCATTCTCATAGCAACTCCGTTAGCAATCTGTTGTCTGATAACACACTGTTCAGATTCATAGACCATTGTAGATATTTCAATATCAAGATTAACTGGGCCAGGATGCATTAAAATAGCTTCCTCATGCGCCATTGCTAATCTTTCAGAATTAATCTGATACTCATATTTATACTGATCAATATCAACTATATCTTGCGCCTCAAGTCTTTCATGTTGAATACGTAATGCAACTATTACATCTGCTCCTTCAATGGCCATATTAAGATCTGGCTCATAATTACCCTTAGGATGGTTTTGAAATGATTTACACATCTCTGGGTGGCCAGAGAAAGTTAGAGACTTAAAGTCAAAATTACTAATTCCTTCAATAAATGAAGCTGTAACCCTTGAGTGATCTAAGTCACCAACAATAACAATATTTTGACCATCAATGGTTTCTTTATGCTGAGTGATTGTCATTAAATCAAGTAAGCCTTGTGTTGGATGAGAGATAGACCCCTCTCCTCCATTGATAAATGACATCTGAGGAATATATTGCGTCAATTCATGAATAACAGACTCAGAGTGCCTTAATACACACATATCAACACCCATTAAAGAAAGAGCATCAACAGTATCATATATAGATTCTCCTTTTTGCAATGAAGAAGTTTCTGTATCAAAATCAATAACATTACAGCCTAAATTTTTTGCAGCAATCTCAAAAGAAGATTTAGTTCTAGTACTTGGTTCACAAAAGATATTTGCAATTGTTTTATCTGGAAATAATGATTCTTTTCTGAAAGAACCATCCTCATTAATAAATTTCTCTGCAAAACTAATAAGATCCTCTATTTCTTTTCTAGATAAGTCAGCTAACGATAATAAGTTTTTATTCATTTAGTAAAACAGTTGCATCCATTTCAATTTCAACATTTAAAGGAAGAGCTACCACTTGAACGGTTGCTCTCGCTGGGTATGGCTCCGAAAATCTATCCTGCATAACTTGATTCACTTCAGCAAAGTTTGCTAGATCTGTTAAGTAAATATTTAGTTTCACGATATCACCAAGCGATGCATGTGCTGCAGAACAAATAGATTCTAAATTAGAAATTACTTGTTCAGCCTGCTCTGCAATTGAGCCGCTTACAAGAATTTCAGTTTTTGGGTTTAGAGGAATTTGCCCAGATATATATAAAGTATTACCCGCAACTACACCTTGTGAGTATGGGCCTAAGGCTTTTGGCGCTTCTTCAGTAAATATAATTTTCTTGCTCATAATTGTCTCACTATCTAAAAATACAGAAGGCGGTACTAGAAGTATTATATAGAACAGTCAGCATCTAGTTCTCATTTACTGTCTTGGCATCATTAATAATTCTTATACAACTTTCAACAAATTTCATTGAACGAACTTTTTGCATGATTTTACGTAACTCTTCTACATTATCAATATCTATTTCAAAATTACATTCCGTAAATTTAACATCTAAATCTTTAGTATTAACAGCAATGATATTTATGCCGCGTTTAGTAAAAGTAGAAATGACATCAGCTAAGATACCGATTTTATTTTCTGCAATAATTTTTAGGTGAGCTGCATAAGTTTTATTGATTTTATCTCCACCCCAATTTGTTTCAAGATATCTCGAATCACTCTGTTTGAAAGGTGCTACTTGTTGACATCTGGAATGATGAACCACAATTCCCCTTTCAGTATCTGAATGAGCTGTTATTGGATCTCCAAAGATAGGCATGCAACATTTTGCATATCTTACTGAGACGCCTTCAATTTTATTATCTACAAGAACTACGGGATGAAGCTCACCAGTAACATCTTTTCGTATTTGCAGACCTTCATAAAATCTCTCTGCAACTAAATTACCTGTTCTCTTGCCTAGACCCAAGTCAGTCAAGAGCTGATTTAGTGACTTAACACCAAGCATTTGCAATACAGAATTCAATCTTCCACCACGATAATCCTCTAAGCTATGACCAGCTCTTTTTAGTTCTGATTCAAGCATTACTTTGCCTGCTTTTCTTGCTTGAGAAATTTTTTGATGCCTGAGTTGATTTCTAATACCGGTTCTTGCCTTGCTGCTAACAACAAAATTTAACCATGCGGGATCAACATTAATTGATTTATCAGTGATGATTTCAACTGTTGAGCCATTTTCAAGTTCTATATTTAAAGGGGCTTCTTTTCTGTTAACAAGGCACCCTGTTATGGTGTTACCAAGATCAGTGTGAAGTTCATAGGCAAAATCTATAGGTGTTGCACCTGTTTTAAGATTGACAATGTTACCTTTAGGCGTAAAAACATAGACTTCATCTGAAAAAAGATCTGTTTTAACAGACTCAACAAACTCTTCTGAATCAGAAGATTTTTTGTGGAAGTCGACGATGCTAGACATCCATCTTCTTGCTCTGAACTCTTTTCCTGATTCGACATCATCAGTTTTATAAGCCCAATGCGCAGCTATACCTTTCTCAGCAATAACTTCCATGCTTTTTGTTTGAACTTGAACTTCTACAGGAATAGCATCTAAAGCTAAAAGAGATGTATGCAAGCCCTGATAACCATTTGATTTGGGAATAGCTATATAGTCCTTAAACCTCTGCTCGATAGGCTTATAGCAGTTATGGATGATTCCCAGACTTCTGTAGCAATCATCAGCTGAATTCACAATAATTCTAAAAGCATAAACATCTAATATTTCTGAAAAAGGTTTATGCTTAACTTTAATTTTTCTATATACGCTATACAGATTTTTTTCTCTGCCTTGGACTGTACTTAAAACTCCATTATTTTTTAAATGAGCTTTTAGCTCTTTTCTAATTTTATAAATAATTTTTTTTCTGCCACCACTCGCTTTTTTAATGGCTGATTTCAACATTTTTGCTCTTAGTGGATGAAGACATTTAAAGGCTCTGTCTTCAAGTTCTGCCCTGACATCCTGCATTCCAATTCTTAAAGCAAGAGGGCCATATATCTCTAATGTTTCTTTACATATATATACCTGTTTGTATCTTGGTAAATGCGAAATAGTTCGCATATTGTGCAGTCTGTCGCAAAGTTTGACTACGATGACCCTGACATCATTGGCCATAGCAAGTGCCATTTTTTGAAAATTATTAGCGTTTCTTTCAGCCTTATCCTCAAGATCTATCTTTCCGAGCTTACTAACGCCATCGACAATATTAGCGATATCTTTATTAAATAATTTTTCTAGATTAGTTTTTTGTACATCACAGTCTTCAAGTACATCATGCATGAAGCCGGCACATATAGACTCAGCATCCATTCCAAGCTCTAGCAGCACCTTGGCGACAGCAGTTGGATGGGAAATGTAATCCGTACCGTCTTTTCTCTTTTGCCCCTGATGGGCGTCATTTGCGAAAGTGTAAGCCCTTCTTATTAAACGAATATCCTCTTCATTAAGATAAGTCTTTGCTTCTGAATAGAAGTCTTTAGGAAACTTTAATAAAGATTCTTTTGAATTATTTTCAATTAGATTATTGGGGAGAACCTTGTCATTCAAAATAGTTCTCCTTTAAAAATTACCCAACTATGTCAGAGTCCTTTTGTTCGGGAGCTGCAAACTCATCCAATAAGACATCTTCTTCTAAGGTCTTATTTAAAGTTTCTCTATCTATTAGACCTTGCTCAATTTCTCTTAAAGCTACAATTGTTGATTTGTCATTGTCCCATTCAACCATTGGTTCTCTACTTGTTGTTGATAATTGTCTTGCGCGGCCAGCTGCAAGTAAGATTAGTTCAAATCTACTTGGGACCTTTTCGAGACAACCTTCTACTGTAATTCTTGCCATAATTTTCTCCTGGGGGCGTATTCTAAAGGTTTTATGTCTAATTAGACAATAAATCTTCTAAAATCTCTGAAATATGCTTGGCATCTTTGTTCTGCACACCCCTGTTGACTATTAAATTGTATAACTCATCAGCTGCCATATCAAAATTTTCATTTAATATTTTATGATCATAATTATTGGCGCCACCTAATTCTGCAATAGCATTCTTTAATCGAGCCTCAATTACTTCTGAAGTATCTGCATTTCTTTTTAATAATCTTGATTTAAGTTCAGTAATGCTTGGGGGAATTATAAAAACTGAGGTGTTGGTTATATCTTTTTGTTTTATTTGTTCAAAGCCTTGGACATCTATATCTAAAATTAAATTAATGCCAGCTTCAAGTTTAGAATTAACATAATCTTTCAAAGTGCCATATTTATTTCCATGCACATTAGCACTTTCAAGAAATGCCTCTTTCTTTTCAAGGTCTTCAAATTTTTCTTTGGTCATAAAGAAATAATCTTGGCCTTCTATATCATTTGGTCTTGGAGACCTTGTGGTGGCAGAAACTGATAGCTCAATCAACGAATCTGCTGAGGAGCTTCTTTTCAATACTTCATGAATTAACGAGGACTTTCCAGCTCCTGACGGAGCAGAAATAATGTATAACTCTCCTTTTTTTACACTATTCAAGATTTTGAGCCTGCTCACGCATTTCTTCAACAGCCAACTTCATATTAAGAGCTAATTCTTTTAAAGAAGGCTTGTCTAACTTTACAGACAGGGTGCTAGTTTCCCTGAAGAGCTCTTGAAGTATAAAATCAATTTTCTTACCTTTTGCTTGTTTTGATGAAAGCTCTTTTTGCATCGAATCTAAATGAAATATTATCCTTTCTAATTCTTCAGCAACATCATGTTTTAAAATTAATAATGCAGCCTCTTGATTTAATTTATCGGGATCTAAATTAACATTTAGTTTTCCTATTTTAGAATTTAGCTGTGACAGCCTTGTTTTATTAACAGCGGGGATAGCTTTTTCAAGCTTTTTTTGTGATGAAATTATTTTTTTAATTTTTTTATCAAAGACTTTCTTAATTTTCTCTCCCTCAGAGGCCCTATCTTTTGTAAATTCTTTAAAGGCATTAAGAAATACTTTCTTAAAAATAGCATCTGAAATTTGATTTTCTTGCTTACTCTCAAAAATGCCAGGGAAATTTTTAATATCTGATAAAGAGATGTCTTGAGGATTTCCAATAGATAGATCACTCAAAAGTGTTCTCAAATTTTTTAATGATTTGTTATTTACTGAATATGAGTAGACAGAGGTTTGATTAAACTTAAACCTTACATCAACCGCTCCTCTTTCAAGTTTTTTCTGCAAAGTATTTCTAATAAATATATCTAACCTATTACTAAGATCATTTGGCTTAGTAGAGATCTCAAGAAACCTGTGATTAACTGATTTAATCTCACATGCTACGTCACATGAATTATCTATGTGCTTTGATACTGAGTACCCTGTCATACTGTTTGGCATACTGTATTGTATTTTTTCTAATAAAGAAGTGCTATAAAATTTATTATTTAAATTGGAAACCCAATTCTTTTAATTTTGAATTTGAGACTACTCTGGCATTTTTATTCTCGCAATCAAAATAGTCACTAAAATTTTTATTGGCATGAATTTCTTTAAATAAATCTTCATAACTTATAGGCCCTTCTGAACAATTGATTACATCATCGTTTAGATATAAATCATGTTTGAGAGCAAAAGCAATAATTTCTGCACATGTGTCTCTATGAAGTCTATTGGTAACAATGTTAGGTAAATTTCTTTTCTGACCATCAAAGTTTGTAACAAAATTAGCAATCCAGTTAGTTTGATTATCATATAGTCCAGTTAGTCTAAGGATTAATGACTTGGCTCCAAATTTAGATTTAACTAAATTTTCATAGTTAAGAACAATTGAACCCCTAAAGTCTGAGGGCTCAGGAGTATTTACTTCTGATAATTCTCCATACTGGTTAGATCCATATACTCGTGTAGAAGATATGCCTATAAAGGATTTATATTCTATTTTTTTAAGAGATTTCTCAATTAACTCTAACGGGTTTATGAAGCCTGCTTCATAGCCAGATTCGTTATATTCATTAGGTTTTGGAAAAAAGATAACAGCATCAAAATTACGCATTGAAAGTTCAAACTCAGTCCCTAGATTCCAATCCCAATAAAGCAAATTACTCCCCTTATACTTTTCAGGAGATCTGGTTAAACCAAAGATAGAGTTATCTTTTTGCAATAAATAACTTTCTAGCCTTTCAGCTAGGTCACCAAAGCCTATAATTAAGATATTGTTTTTCATAATTTAATTTAACAAATGTCTATATTAAAAGTAATATCAAGTCGTGGCTAATTTTGATTTAGAAAATATTTCCGGTATTGGCCCTTCTATTAAAAATAAATTAAATAGTATTGGAGTTTTTAATAGTAGGGACTTGTGTTTTCACTTGCCTGTTAATTATCAAGACAGGACTAAAGTCATTGATCTTGGTAAAGCTGAAGTAGGCAAAGAGATATTTATAGAATGTAAAATAACTAGCTGCCAAGTTTTATATAGACCAAGAAAAATGATGATTATTAAAGCATCAGATTCAAGTAGATCAATTCTTATAAGATTTTTTTACTTTAATCCTGGTCAGTCTAAGCAGTTTCGAGCTAAAAAAATTATAAGATTCTATGGAACTTTAAGAATTGGAGCTTATGGATTAGAGATGATACATCCTGAGTATCAAATTATTGATGATCCTGATCTACCAACTGAAAATTGTCTAACTGCTGTATACAGAACGACAAAGGGTTTAAGTCAAAATCAACTACGTAAATTTATCAAGAGTTCAATAAGCTCCTATGATGGAAATGATGAGATTGATTTAAAGAAATATGGCTTAGTTTCAGAATTATCTTTAATGGATGCTTTAGAAAATATTCATTTTCCAGACAAGCACATCGTAATAGATGATATTGCACCAGGCGGTCAACACCCAGCAAGACAAAGACTTATAAAAGAAGAAATGATTGCGTTTCAAGTTGGGATGGCTTCTTTAAAAGATAGACAAGAACATCTTCGAGCAGCTGCTCTTAAGAACAAATCTAGTTGGCATAAAAGCGTTTTAGAGAATTTTCCATACGAGCTTACGAATGCTCAAAAAAAAGTTGTTGCAGAAATAGATGTTGATATAGCTAAGACTGCTCCAATGATGCGGCTTGTTCAAGGTGATGTTGGTTCTGGAAAAACAATTGTTGCAGCTATCTCAGCAGCACAATCTATTGATAATAATGCACAAGCAGCCTTTATGGCTCCAACAACATTATTGGCAGAACAGCATTATATAAATTTAAAAAATTACTTTCCTGATTTTAAGGACTCTATAGCGCTACTTACTGGATCTACAAAATCAAAAGAGAAAGAGAAAATTAAAAATGGGCTTGCATCAGGTTCCATTAAATTAGTCGTTGGAACTCATGCTTTATTTCAAGATGATGTAAGTTTTCTATTGTTAGGTATTATTATTATTGATGAACAGCATAGATTTGGAGTAAATCAAAGACTGTCTTTAAGATCAAAAAATATTGAAACTGCTTTAATACCGCATCAGCTTACATTAACAGCAACTCCAATTCCCAGGACGATGGCAATGAGTGTCTATGCAAATATGGATATTTCAATCATAGATGAATTACCGCCGGGAAGACTGCCTATTCAAACAACATCTTTGGGTATGAAGAAGAAAGATCAACTTATTGGCAGAATAAAGGAAGCTTGTTCAAAGGGAAGTCAGGTTTATTGGGTATGTGCGCTCATAGAAGAATCAGAATTAATGAATGCTAATCCAGTTGAAGAGACATATGAGCAAATTACTAAACAAATACCATCAATTGAATGCAGCTTTTTGCATGGAAAAATGAAATCAGATGAGAAGCTTAATACTATTAATAAATTTAAAAATGGTGATACTCAAATTATGGTTTCAACAACTGTCATAGAGGTTGGTGTGGATGTCCCAGATGCAGATATTATGATTATTGAGAATGCTGAAAGGTTTGGATTAGCTCAGCTGCATCAATTAAGAGGAAGAATTGGCAGAGGAAAAAAGCAAAGTCATTGTATTTTGCTTCACAATGAGTCTATTGGAGAAATAGCTTTTCAAAGAATGGATATTCTTAAAGAATCTACTGATGGCTTTTACATTGCCGAAAAAGATTTAATGATAAGGGGTCCTGGTGAAATAATGGGATCGCAACAAACAGGTGTAATCCCGTTTAAATATACTGACTTGATGCGAGATAGTAGCTATCTAGAAGAAACAAAAGTGATTGCGGGAAAAATTTATAAAGAAGATAAAATCAATTCTGAAAAATTGATCCAGAGATGGCTCTCTGGATCAATTGAATTTGCTGATGCTTAAAAGAAAATTCCGTTAAGCGGAAGTAATGAAGAAATTACAAGACTAACCATTGCCATAACATTAATTAAAATATTCATTGCGGGTCCTGAAGTATCTTTAAATGGATCGCCAACAGTATCACCAACTACAACTGCAGAGTGAGTATCTGAGCCTTTACCACCTAAATTTCCTTTTTCTACATATTTTTTAGCGTTATCCCATGCTCCACCAGCATTGGCCATAAATAAAGCTAAAGCTACACAGCCTAAAAGGCCTCCTGCTAACATTCCACCCAGAGCTATTGCTCCTAGACCGAAACCAACTACTGCAGGCATAGCTACAGCTATAACTCCTGGCAGCATCATTTTTTTAAGAGCTGCTTTGGTAGCAATCTCAACACATTTTTCAGAATCAGGATCGGCGGTACCTTCCATTAATCCATCAATTTCTCTGAACTGTCTTCTAATTTCATTGATCATCTCAAAAGCTGCATCACCAACTGCTGTCATAGTGATTGAAGATATTAAAAATGGGATGCAAATTCCAATAAACATGCCCACAAGAACCATCGGATCAGTAAGAGATAATGCAAAAGCATCTCCATATGCAAGTGATACTTGAGCTGAATAAGCAGAAATAATTGCCAATGCGGCTAATGCAGCAGCACCAATTGCAAAACCTTTTCCAATTGCTGCAGTTGTATTTCCTAGCTCATCAAGTGAATCAGTAATATCTCTAACTTCTTTTCCCATTCCTGCCATTTCGGCAATACCGCCAGCATTATCAGCAACAGGGCCATAAGCATCAATAGCCATAGTAATACCAACAGTAGAAAGCATTCCTACTGCAGCTATACCAACACCATAAACGCCAGTAATTCCTGCACCAGATGCCAATGAAGTAGAGACTAAAATAATAGTAGCTAAAATAATAATTGGAATAACTACAGATTGCATTCCAACTGAAAGACCTGAAATCATCACAGTTGCCGAGCCAGTCTCGCCTGATTCAGCTATCTTTTTCACAGGATTACCACCAGTATAATATTCAGTTATAAGTCCAATCAGCACGCCTCCAACAGCACCTGATAAAACACACCATAAAACACCCATTGGAATGTCACCCATATACTTCATTAAAAAGTAAGCCATGACTATAAATATTGCAGGAGCAAGTAGTGTTCCAGATCTTAGAGCGCTAGCAGGCTCTTTTGCTGATCTAAGCTTAACAATAAATATTCCAATTATAGAAGCAACTAAACCTATAGAAGCTAGAGCTAAAGGCAACATCATTAAATTTGCAGAAGCTGAAGATTGAATAGTGTACGCAATGGCAATTGTAGCAATCATTGATCCACAATATGATTCAAAAATATCCGAACCCATTCCGGCAACATCACCAACATTATCACCAACATTGTCAGCTATAACGCCTGGATTTCTTGGATCATCTTCTGGTATTCCTGCTTCAATTTTTCCGACCAAATCAGCTCCAACATCAGCACTTTTAGTGAAGATGCCGCCGCCAACTCTTGAAAATAGTGCAACGACTGATGCGCCCATTCCAAAGCCTTCTAAGGCATGAACATGAGTACCACCATCAGCTGCATAAAAATAATATAAGCCGCCTAATCCAATTAAACCTAGAGAAGCAACACATAAACCCATTACTGAACCACCGTAAAAAGAAACAGATAAAGCTGCTGCAGCCCCATCTTTTTGAGCAGCTGTTGCTGTTCTAACATTTGCTTTTGTTGCTGCATACATCCCAATAAAGCCTGCTAGAGATGAGCAAGCAGCACCGACTACAACTGCAATAGCAGTTTCAGTTCCAAGAAACATTTGAGCTAAAACAACAAGAACAGCTATAAATACTAATAAGTATTTATATTCTGTTTTCATGAATGCTAATGCACCAGAATGAATCTGGTCTCCAATCTTTTTAACTTTATCTTCTCCATCAGGATATTTCATGACCAGCATGTAAACAACAAAAGCTGCGATCATGCCAATAAGGCCTAATAGTGGTGGAAATAGTGCTATGTTCATATAAAACCCCATATTTTTAAAGGTGCATTCTATCAAAAAATTCTAGAAAAAGACCTATTTTTTAATCTATTTATCAAAAATCTCTTTATCAAGAAGAGATTCCGAATGAGCAACTATGCAAGCAACTGTGGCATCGCCAGTCACATTTACTGATGTTCTTATCATGTCTAATATTCTGTCGACAGCAAGAATTATGCCTATTGCCTCAAGAGGTAACCCAAATTGTTGAAGAATGATTACAAGTGTAATAGTTCCTGCAGAAGGAACAGCTGCTGCGCCAACAGAGGCAACTACTGCAAGAAGAACAACCTGCATATATTGAAATATCGAAAGATCTATCCCTGACATTTGAGCAATAAAGACTGTTGCCATACCCTGCATTATTGCAGTTCCGTCCATATTAATGGTGGCCCCAACAGGTATTACAAATGAAGCAATATTTTTATTAACTCCTAAATCTGTAGTAACAGTTTTTAAAGTTACAGGAATTGTTGCAGCACTTGATGATGTTGAAAAAGCAAAGATAGCTGTTTCTCTCATTTTCTTAAAGAATACTAGCGGACTTAAGTTTGTAAATATTTTAAGAAAAATTGAATAAGTTACTATTGCATGAAAGATAAGAACCGATATTAGCAAAACAACATACATAAATGCTTCTTGAAAAATATCTAAGCCATCAGTAATTACAAATTTACCTATTAAGCAGAAAACACCTATTGGGGCGTAAGACATTATCATTAAGACAAGCTGCATGAATACAGTATTAAGCTTCTCAAATGATTCACTAAGATTGCCTGTTAGATGATTAGTTTTACTTAAAGCTAAACCAAATAAGATACTAAAAAAGACAATAGCAAGCATTTGATTGTTAGCCATTGCTTCAATAATATTTGAAGGAAATATATCTAAAATAGTTGAATAGACGCTTTGTCCTTCTGGCAATCTCTCAGGTGCAGCTATATCAGATGAATAACCTGCTCCTGGCTTAAATATTGAAGCAACAAAGAGCGATAAACTAACTGCAATTGCTGTTGTACCAAGATACAAGCTGACTGTTTTAAGTGTAATATTGCCAAGACTCTGAAGATTGCTTAAAGAAGATATTCCAGATACTAAAGAGAAAAAGACTAAAGGTACAATTAACATCTTTAATAAATTGATAAAAATTGCGCCTCCAAGATTAAATACATAAACCTGAATAAAGTTTTCTAGAGAACTAGGAATAAAATCAAAATAATACGCAATAGATCCAAGAGCAAAACCAAAAAACATCCCTAGTAAGATATTTCTGGTTAAATTTTTTGGGGTTTCAAGCATTATATTTCTATCATATCAAAGTCTTCTTTACCTACACCACATTCTGGGCATAGCCAGTCATCAGAGATATCTTCCCATCTTGTTCCAGGTTCAATACCATCATCTGGCCAGCCTAATTCTTCGTCATAAATCCAGCCACAAACAATGCATTCCCATTTTTTAAATTCCATAAGTCACTCTTCTAAAATATTTATAGCTCATAGTCTAAACATAAAAAAACTTCCGCGTATAATATCAGATTTACCTCTATTAATTAATGAAGCTTGAACAAATATCATCGTGGAATTCTTATGAAGCAATTAAGCATGAATTAAAAAATGCTGAAATAGAATCTTGGTTACTAGAACAGGGACCTATTACTAAAAGAATTAAATCTATGAAAAAGTTTAAGCTTGAATTAATTCAAGATGAACTATCAGAAGTTAAAGAAGATGAGATCTTATTTCTTACTACTGATGATGAATCAATTAGGGTAAGAGAGGTTATTTTATATGGGAATGACACTCCAATGGTTTTTGCGAGAACAATAATTCCTAATACCACTATAAACAAAGGCTTAAAAGAATTAGGAGAGATTGGCAATAAACCGCTTGGAGATATCTTATTTGAAAAAAATATTTTTTCTAAGGAGGATATTGTCTTCGCAACTTTTAAAGATGGTAAAAGTATATTTTGGGGAAGAAAAATAAAATATAGCGTTAAGAATCAACCCTTTTCTGTAATGGAAGTTTTTTTAATAAAATAATTTAATGAATAAAATAAAATCTCTTATTTCAATTACAAGGTTAAATAAACCTATAGGCATCTACTTGTTGCTTTATCCTTCATTGATATCATTCACATTCGCATATCAGGCTTATCTAAAAAATTCGAGTGGATTGTTAGTTGAAGTTCCATCCTATCCATTGATTATTATTCTTTGTGGTTGCATTTTAGTAAGGTCTACGGGCTGTGTTATCAATGATATCTTTGATCATAAGTTTGACAAGATGGTAGAGCGAACTAAAGATAGGCCCATAGCAAATGGGGATTTAAGTCTTAAAGAAGCATGGGTGCTTTTTATAACTCTTGGAATATTATCGATCTTGCTTTTATTACAAACAAATATGCAAACAATAATAATAGGATTTCTTACATCGCTATTAATTGTTTTATACCCTCTTACCAAGAGATTTTTGTTAGGCCCTCAGTTTTTCCTAGCTATAACTTTTAGCGCATGCATTCCTATTGTTTTTTCTATGTTCGGACAGCTAGATAATAGCGTTGTAGCACTTTTATATATTGGAAATGCTGCGTGGATAGTTTCTTACGACAGCTATTACGCTATGAGTGATGCTGAAGATGATATAAAAATTGGAGTAAATTCAACTCCACTATGGTGGAAAGACAAAACTATTTTTTTAATTAATGTATTTAAAATTATATTTTTAATTTGTCTTGTTTTAATTGGGCTAACGAAATCTTTTTCTCCTGTCTGGTTTATTGGATTAATAGGTATCTCTTTTTTCTTTTGGCATCAAAATAAGTTAGCAGAAAATAAAAAATTTCTAGAGGCTTTTAAAAATAATAACTATGTGGGTTTATCTTTATTTATCCTTCTTCAAATCGAATTAACTATTAATGGTTTTATTACATGACAACTATTAAAAGAAATTCTATTGAAGAATTTTCTGAGAAACAATTTTTAGAACTGAGTTCAAGTATCGACTCTCCCTTCTTGCAGTATCAATTTTTACATGCGCTGGAAAAAAGTAAATCTGTATCCATAGATAACGGATGGGAGCCAGCTCACTTCACAAAGACTGAGAAGGATAATATTGTTGGGTTTGTTCCTTTATATAAGAAATATAATAGCAGTGGAGAATTCGTATTTGATCATTCTTGGGCTCACGCATTAGAGCAAGCTGGCAGACAATATTATCCTAAACTTATAAGCGCTATTCCTTTTACACCCTGTAAAGGAGAAAGAATTATTGGAAAAGATAAAGTGACCAGAAATGAATTAATTCATGATATTAAGAAATATATGGCAGTTGAAGCTATAGAAAGTTGGCATATCCTTTTTCCGGACCAAGAGACTTCGTCTTTTCTTAAAAATCATAATTTTATTGAGAGATTAGGATGCAGATTTGTCTGGAAAAATAGAAATTTTGAGAATTTTGAGAATTTCCTAGAAATTTTTACAGCGAGACAAAGGAAAACAATAAAAGCAGAGAGAAAGAAAGTAATTAATTCAAAAATTACTTTCAAGATTATTGAAAGTTTGGATATTACTCAAAATGATTGGGATATTTTCTATAGACTGTATTGTCAAACTTATATGGATAGGTGGCAAAAGCCTTATCTTGAAAAGAGTTTTTTTAATCTAATCACCTCAGCATCTAAATCTTGTAAGCCTATTTTATTCTTTGCAGTTCAAGATAATGAGGTTATTGGTGGATCGTTGTGTTTTAAAAATGTGGATACTTTATTTGGAAGGCATTGGGGCAGTATAAAAAATGTTGATTGTCTTCATTTTGAGGCTTGCTACTATCAAGGTATAGAGTACTGTATCAAAAATAATTTACATTATTTTGATCCAGGCATTCAGGGTGAGCACAAGATTAGAAGAGGTTTTGAGCCAGAACTATCATCTTCTTTTCATTATTTTTTAAAAGATGATCTTGATAAAGCTATATCTGATTTTTGCCTAAAAGAAAGCAAGGGTATTCTTCAGTACAAGAAATCATGCGAAGAATATACTCCTATCAAGAATGAATATAGAATTAAATCATGAGAAATAAACTACCAAAAACTTCGCATCATATTGCTATATGTGAAGCCAATTATTTAAGGTTATCTAATTTGTTATCTAATTTTAATGATGATAAGTATGACTTTGAAGCTATTGTTAACAACAATGAATCGCAAGATATTTCTTTTTTAATACTAGATAGAACTAAACATACCTTGAGTATTGAGGCAAAGCAGACAAATGAAATCGCTCCTTTAAACGTCTTCACTCTAAGAATTAATATTTTTATAGATGCGAGAATGGCTGAAGTTGCTTCATACCAAAGTGAAAAACCTTTGCCATTTTTTTATAAAAAGTCAGCTATACAGTCAAGAGACGAGAAGGAGCAGCAAAATAGATTCTTAACTGAATGGTTAGAAAGTATTTTTATTTCTGGAATAGCTTCAAAGGAAGTTATTGAAAAAATTTTAGATGAGTAAAACTATATTTTACTTTCATGGCTTTATGTCATCAGCAGATTCATCGAAGGCCAAGATTTTTAAAGATTTTGCAAAGCATAATCTTCCCAATACAAAATTAATAATACCCAACATAGCAGATAAATTTAGTGATGCAATTCCTCAGCTTAAAAAGCTAGTAGATGAAGTGAAGGGGGATAAGTATTTTATTGGTAGTTCACTTGGTGGTTTTTTTGCTACTTATTTTGCTGAGCTTTATGAAAAAAAAGCAGTTGTTATTAATCCGGCAATTAATCCATCTAAAGGTTTAAAAGCATATCTTGGTAATAATAAAAATTATTCAAATGGAAATAAATTTGAACTCACAAAAGTTGATATAAGAGAACTTCAAGCAATAGAAATGGAGGGCCTTAAAAACCCAAGTAACTTCTTGCTCTTAAATGAATCAGGAGATGAAGTTCTTAATTATATAAATGCCATACGTTTTTATAAGGCCGGATATATAGATATCACGTTCGGTGGAGATCACTCATATACCTGTTTTTCAGATAAACTAGAAAACATTGTAAAATTCCTAGAATTATAATATTTGCACAATATATGTGCATATAATAATAAATGCACATAATATACTCATAAAATGCACATAATAAAGACTTGTAACTATTTTAGTTTGGCATTAATATTGCATAAATAAAAGTTATTAATTAATTTTTTTTGGGAGTAATGATGTCGGAATATAAAACATATGAATACATTTGGTTAGATGGCTATAAGCCAGAACCTTCAATGAGAAGTAAAGTTAAAGCGACTGCTGCTGATACTCCTCCGGATTGGTCTTTTGATGGTTCATCAACACAACAAGCTGAAGGTGGAAGCTCTGATTGTTTATTAATACCAGTTGAAACTTATGAAAACCCTGAACTGCCTCATAGCTTAGTAATGTGTCAGGTTCAATCTGCAGACCATTCAACTCATCCCTCAAATTCAAGAGCAGCTGCTGAAGCAGTCGTAACTGATGAATGGTGGTTTGGTTTTGAACAAGAGTATTTCTTTACCAATAAAGATGGAACTATATTGGGATGGGAAGATGGAGAGCCAGCTCCTCAGGGAGATTACTACTGTGGTGTTGGTGCAAACAATGCTATAGGCAGAGAAATTACTGACATTCATCTTCAAACTTGTCTTGATGCAGGTATTAAGTTAACTGGTACTAATGCAGAGGTTGCATTAGGTCAATGGGAATATCAGTGTTTTGGAAATGGTATAAAAGCTGCAGATGACCTATGGGTGAGCAGGTATTTACTGTATAAAATTGCTGAAGAATTTGGGGTTTGTGTAAATATTCACCCAAAGCCAAAAACTGGTGATTGGAATGGCTCAGGAATGCATTGTAATTTTTCAAATGAAGAAATGAGAACTAATGGAACTGAAGCATTATTTTCATCTATGTGTGACAAGCTTGGTGAGGTTCATGCTGAAGGAATAGCAGCTTATGGTTCTGATAATGACATGAGGCTAACTGGTCTTCATGAAACTCAAAGCATTGATGAGTTTTCTTATGGAGTAAGTGATAGAGGGGCTAGTATCCGTATCCCTGTTTATACGGTAGAGCATAACTGGAATGGATATCTAGAAGATAGAAGGCCTGCATCTAATGCAGATCCATACAAGATTGTGTCTCATATTGTAGGAACATTAATAAAATAAATCCTCAATTAAATCAGCTCCTTGAAAGAGGAGCTGATCTTATCTAATGGCTAATATAGAAAAATTAGATACCTCACTTCTAAATCAATTAACTACCGAAATTATTATCTTGGATGTATCTCTAAATATAATTTGGCTTAATGATTCTGCGCTTGCAAATGGATGGATTAAGGATTCTAACAATCCTTCTGCATATTCAAATTTTCTTTGTGAAAATACTGAAAAAGAAGTTAAAAGAATTTTTAATATGGCAATTAAAGATCGTAAATCTATTACAAAAAGAGATTTTGAGCTTATATCCAATAAGAGCTCCTCACGAGAGGTAGACCTGACAGCATCTTTTTCATTAAGAGATGAGTATATTATTGCTGAGGTTATGAGCGTTGATAATATTAATAAAATTATTGATTCATCAAAAATGGCTTCCTCGCAAAAAATTGCTGCTAACCTCGCAAGAACTCTTGCACATGAAGTGAAAAATCCGTTATCTGGTATTAAAGGAAGTGCTCAATTATTAAACTCAAAATTGAAAGATGCATTCTCTACTAAATTCTTAAAAATTATTATTGATGAAACAGATCGATTAAATTCTATTGTAAGTAAGATTTTAACTCCGCCAAAGAAACCAAATTTAGAACCTTTTAATATCCATTCAGCTCTAGAAAGAGTGCATTCTTTGGCATTAGCTGAACAAAATAAAAACTTTAATTTAATAAGAGATTATGATCCTAGTATTCCTGATATTGATGGAGACGAAAATTTATTTATTCATGCAATCTTAAATATAGTTAAAAATGCGATGCAGGCAATTGATGTTGAAAGCAAAGAATCCTCAATAACAATATCTTCAAGAATAGCCTACAGCAAACCAATTAATGGAAAAGTTTTCTCCACTATTTGTCAGATAGATATCCTAGATAATGGTCCTGGGATACCTATTGATATTCAAGAACAGGTCTTTTTTCCAATGATGTCAACGAAAGATGATGGCTCTGGTTTAGGGCTTTCCATAGCACAAGATATTATAAGAATACATGGAGGCTCTATTGCTTTTTCTAGCAAGCCTGGTAACACAGTTTTTTCAATTTTGTTACCTATGTCATCCATACAATTAAAGGGAGTAGCTAATGCATAAGATATGGGTAGCTGATGATGACGCAGCTATAAGAATGGTACTTGAAGAAAGTTTAAGTAGTGCTGGATTTTTAACAAGTATGTTTCCGGATGCAGATAGTTTACTGGAACAGTTAAAAGTAGATAAACCTGATCTAATTATTACTGATGTCAAAATGCCTGGAAGTCATGGATATGATTTGCTTAAACATATAAATGATAATTTTGAACAAATACCTGTAATTATAATGACTGCTTTTACCGATATGCAGGCAGCAGTTGATTCATATGGAGGTGGAGCATTTGAATATATGCCAAAGCCTTTTGATCTGGATGAAGCAATAGAAATAGTAAATCGTGCTCTAGAAGGAAAGCCAATAACAAAAGGATTAAAAGCTAAACCTTCCTCAGAAATTATTGGCAAAGCTTCATCTATGCAATTAGTTTTTAGGGCCATTGGAAAATTATCAAATACTAATGCAACAGTATTAATTCAGGGCGAGTCAGGAACAGGCAAAGAACTTATAGCTAAATCACTTCATAAGAATAGTCCTAGAAATGATATGCCTTTTGTTGCTCTAAATATGGCGGATATTCCAAAGGAGCTTGTTGAGTCAGAACTGTTTGGGCATGAAAAAGGAGCATTTACTGGAGCTGTAGATAGAAGAATAGGAAGATTTGAACAAGCTAATGGTGGAACATTATTTTTAGATGAAATTGGTGATATGCCTCTTGAGTGCCAAACAAGATTGCTAAGAGTCTTATCTAATAAAGAATTCTATAGAGTGGGTGGAGATAAGCCTATAAAAGTAGATGTAAGAATTCTAGCAGCTACTCATCAAGATCTACATAGTCTTGTAAGTTTGGCTAAATTTCGAGAAGACTTATTTTATAGATTAAATGTTATTAGAATTGAAGTTCCAAAACTTAAAGAGCGTATTGATGATATTAAGCTTCTTGCTACTGCATTTCTTAAAATGCATTCTGACGCACTTGGAGAGGAGTTAAGAGTCTTAAGCAAAGAGGCATTAGAATTTTTAGAAAAATATGATTGGCCAGGCAATGTAAGGCAACTTGAAAATATTTGTTATTGGTTAACTCTCATGTCACCAACACAAAATATTAAAGTTGAAGACTTACCAAGTGAAGTGAAAGATCATGAGGTTCAAAAAGTTGAAGCATCATTAGATTGGGAGCAAGGCCTTGCTGCATGGTTGAAAGATCTTTCTGAAAGCAAAGATTCTGATCTTCTGGACATTGTTGGTCCAAAACTTGATAAGGTATTAATTCAAACAGCTTTAGAAAAAACTAATGGTCGTAAGAATGAAGCTGCGGTTTTATTGGGATGGGGAAGAAATACTTTAAGCAAGAAAATAAAAGAACTGGGCCTTTAGTTTTATTTTGTAACTAGAGGTAGTCCTTCTTGTTGCCAAGTCATGATCCCACCTGAAAGAATATTTATATTCGTATATTCCTTATTTTTAAGAGTCTCTCCAATATTTGCAGACTGTCTGCCCATAGAACAAATTAAGATAATCGGTTGGTCAGAATCAGAAGAAATTCGATGATCATATTTTTCAAAATCATCATGAGGCATATTTATTGAATTGGCTATATGGCCAGTATTAAATTCATCAGCAGTTCTTAAATCAATTAAAGAAGCTGAATTCTTATTCACAAGCGCCGTTAAATCTGCACAAGTAATTTTATTGCCTCCCCTATTCATTTCATGGCGAGACCATAAGATAATAGTTAAGAATAGTGGCAAAGATAAGTACCAATACTCTATTATAAATAAATTGAATTCGATCATGTGCGTATTATCTCTTAAAATAAGTCACTTGTGTTTAAAGGAGTTAAGAAATGGGTTTAAAACGAAATTTAATTTTAGTCAGGCATGGCCAAAGCGAGTGGAATGAAAAAAACTTGTTTACAGGATGGAAAGATCCTGGTCTAACTCCACTAGGCTATCAAGAAGCTAAAAATGCTGGGCAACTTATTTTAAATACTAAAATCAACTTTGATTGTATGTTCACATCGGCATTGAAAAGAGCTCAATTGACTGGTGATTTAATTCTCAATGAAATACAACAATCAGATATTCCTATTATCCAAAATCAGGCTTTAAACGAAAGAGATTATGGAAGCTTATCAGGTTTAAACAAAGATGATGCCAGAGAAAAGTGGGGAGAAGATCAAGTGCATATCTGGAGAAGATCATATGATATTCCTCCTCCTGATGGGGAAAGTTTAAAAAATACAGCGGAAAGAGTTCTTCCTTATTTTAATAAGATAATTATGCCTGATGTGTTAAATGATAAGAATATTCTTATAGCTGCTCATGGTAATTCTCTGAGAGCATTAATAATGCAACTAGATAGTATTTCAGAAGAAGAGATAGTGAAGTTAGAAATACCAACTGGTGCGCCAATTCATTATTTATTTAATGAAGATGGCTCTATATCTTTAAAAGAAAAACTTTATGAATGATTAGTCCACAAAAAGATAAGCTAACACTTAGTAGTCTTGTAATTGACTGGTATAAATCTCAGGGAAGAGTAGATTTACCTTGGAGGCATAATATATCTCCATATAGTGTGTGGATCTCAGAGATCATGTTGCAACAGACACAAGTAAAGACAGTTATTCCATATTATTTAAGATTTCTTAAAGAGCACCCTACCCTAGAATCTTTGTTTGAAGCTACTGAAGATGAAGTTATTGCTCTATGGTCTGGATTAGGGTTTTACAGAAGAGCAAGAAATATTTTTAAAGCAAAAGAAATAATCAAAACTGAATTTAATAATCAATTCCCTCAAAACTTTGATGATTTGAAAGCATTGCCTGGAATAGGAGAGTCAACTGCAGGAGCAATTATGTCAATTGCTTATCAAAAATCTTATCCAATTCTTGATGCTAATGTCAAAAGAGTTCTATCGCGATACTCAAATATAAATGAGCAATCAACCAGCAAAAGAGACAAGCAGTTGTGGGAAATTTCAAGAGAAGTGACGCCTGTGACGGGTATATTTGAATATACGCAAGGAATTATGGATTTAGGATCAATGGTATGTAAGCCCAAAGAGCCTAATTGTGTCGTTTGTCCATTAAGTAAAATATGTGATTCTGTTTTTCAAATTAAAGATCTGCCGAAGGTCTCTAAAATTCTTAAAATAAAACCTGTTAGGGATATTCAATTTACTCTTGCTTATACTGAGTCGCATTTTCTTTTATTCAAACGTGATGAAGAAACTTTTTGGAATGGCTTGTGGTT
Organism: uncultured SAR86 cluster bacterium; assembly: GCA_964275345.1. Lineage (GTDB taxonomy): Bacteria > Pseudomonadota > Gammaproteobacteria > Magnimaribacterales > D2472 > MED-G78. Next base: position 148,859 of record CAXYBK010000003.1, read on the forward strand.
ACCTTCTGAATATCCAAGAAATCATAAAATAATTAAATCAAAATCATCCACTCAGAAGACTCTTAAGCAGAAACATCAATTAACTCACTTAGAATTAAATTTAAGTATCAATTTATTAAGATACAATACAATTTTTGAGATAAAAACAAACACTGAGCATCGCTGGATAAAAAAATCTGATATTGATAGTGTTGGAATGCCTGCTCCTATTAAAAAAATTATTTTAAATTTATGAGTAACACAATATTTTGCAAAAAATTTAAAGAAGACCTTCCTGCTCTGCAAATTCCTCCTATGCCTGGAGCCAGAGGTCAAGAATTGATGTCAACAATTTCTCAAAAAGCATGGGATGAATGGAAATCTCATCAAACAACATTGATTAATGAGAAGCATTTAGATATGTCTAATCAAGAAAGTCGAATGTGGTTATTAGGAGAGATGGAGAAATTCTTTAACAATGAAGACTATGAGAAACCTGCAGGATTTAAACCTCTAAGTTAATCTAGCCTTGGATATGTTAAATCATCAGAATAAAGATTTAGATAGCTAATCTTAATGACAATAACTTGAAACTTTTCTATAATCCAACTTCATTTACATGGCCTGATAGCTCAGTCGGTAGAGCAAAGGATTGAAAATCCTTGTGTCGGTAGTTCGATTCTACCTCAGGCCACCATTATTTATAAATCTCAAAAATAGTTGAAGAACATTCTTATTAATCTAATAATAAGATATGGAAAATCAATTAAATTTATACCCTAAAATTAAACCGTATGATTCAGGATTTCTGAACGTTGATGAGCATCAGGTCTATTTTGAGCAATGCGGCAATCCAAATGGAAAACCTGCTCTATTCCTTCATGGAGGACCTGGCGGCGGGGGAAGTGAAGATGTTAGAAGGTTTTTTAATCCTGATTTGTATCGAATAGTTGTTTTTGATCAAAGAGGCTGCGGAAGAAGTAAGCCTCATGGATGTTTAGAAAATAATACAACATGGGACCTAGTTTCTGATATAGAAAACTTACGAAAAAAATTAAGTATTGAAAAGTGGTTAGTATTTGGTGGATCCTGGGGAAGCACTCTTTCTCTTGCCTACGCTCAAGCGCATCCTAAGTCTGTAAGTGAGCTAGTCCTAAGAGGTATATTCCTATTAAGAAAAGAAGAGCTTCATTGGTTCTATCAAGATGGTGCAAGTAGAATTTTTCCAGAAGCTTGGAGTGGTTTTTTAGACATTATTGATGAAGACAAGCGAGACAATTTAATGAATGCTTACCATGAAATATTTAAGAGTACAGATAAAGAAAAGCGCTTAAAAGCAGCAGTAGCATGGTCAAAATGGGAGGCTGCAACTAGCAGCTTGAGTTATAAGCCTTCATTAGTGGAAGAGTTTTCAGATCCTGAATTTGCACTAGCATTTGCTCTTATTGAAAATCATTACTTTATTAATAAAGGATGGTTCGATACTGAAAATCAATTGATAGAAAATATAGACAAGATTCGTTCAATTCCAGCTGTGATTGTTCAAGGAAGATATGATGTTGTCTGTCCAATGAAAACTGCATGGGAATTATCTAAAGCATGGCCAGAAGCTGAAATGATTATAGCCCCCTCCTCAGGACATACTGCTTTTGAAAAAGAGATCACACATGCCTTAATATCGGCAACAAATAAATTTAGTAACAATTAGTATTGACCTAGAGTTTGCTCTAACGGTTATAATTTTAAAAAATTATATTTAAATTAAGGTGAACACTAATGACAAATGAAACTTCAAGAGAAATAAGATCAGAAATTACCAGTGAAGGTAAGTTACTTCTTTCTATAGCTACTGTAGATAAGCCAACTCCCAAAGAAGATGAGGTTTTAATCAAAGTGGAAGCTGCTCCTATTAATCCATCTGATCTAGCGCTCCTGCTTAGTTTCGCATCTGATCCTTCAACTCTTCAGGTAACCGGAACAGGCGATGAAACTGTTGCTTCTATGGATATTCATAAAGGTTTGATGAAAGCTATGAAACCTAGAATGGGTCAATCTATGCAAGTTGGTAATGAAGGTGGTGGAGTTGTTGAAGCCGCTGGAGCGAATGCTCAGCACTTAATTGGGAAAACTGTAGGTGTTGCTGGTGGTGCAATGTATTCAGAATATCGATGTGTTCCTGCAATGAATTGCTTAGTAATGGAAGAAGGTACCTCTGCTAGAGAAGCGGCCTCCTCCTTTGTAAATCCATTAACTGCTTTGGGTTTTATTGAAACAATGAAGTTAGAAAATCATACTGGTTTAGTTCATACAGCAGCTGCATCTAATCTTGGGCAGATGCTTGTAAAGATTTGTAAAGATGACTCAGTACCGCTAGTTAATATTGTTCGAAAGGATGAGCATGTTGATCTATTAAAAAGTCTTGGAGCTGAGTATGTATGCAATACGAGTTCTCCTGATTTTATGGATAGTTTGGTAGATGCTCTTGTGGCAACAGGTGCTACCCTTGGTTTTGACGCAACGGGTGGTGGAAATGAAGGAAAATTAGCAGGCCAAATTTTATCAGCAATGGAAATAGCCGCAAATAAGACAGCTGCAGAGTACAGTAGATATGGGTCAGATACATATAAGCAGGTTTATATATATGGTGGTTTAGATCCATCTCCTACAGTGTTAAATAGAGCTTATGGAATGTGTTGGGGTCTTGGTGGCTGGTTGCTAACTCCTATGATTGGAAGAATAGGCATGGAGAAATTTATGGCTATGCGTGAAAGAGTTGCTAAAGAAATTAATACTACTTTTGCTAGTCATTACACACAAGAAGTTTCATTTGAAGAAATGCTTCAACCTGAAGCTATTCAAAGTTATGGCAAGCAAGCAACGGGAACAAAGTTTTTAGTTACCCCGCATAAATAATTTAGAGGAAAGTTATGGAAGCATTAGCAGTAATGGGTTTTGTGTTTGGAATGGTCGGGGTGGTCGCACTAGTACGTCTAGAAAAACTTACAAAGACTTTAAAAGAAAAAGGAATTCTTGAGAAGAATTACAAAGAAGAGTAAAAAGTCTTGTAAATAGTTACAATATTCGAGCGATGACTGATTTAAATCTTTATACCTATGGCATCCCTATTGTCATTAGCATGATTATTGCTGAAACTATTTATTCAAAAATAAATAACCTTTCTTTATATAAGCTCAATGACAGTATGGCTGGATTTGGTCTTTTGGCAGGCAATATTATTGTAAATATAGGCACTAAGGGTTCAATTATATTTTTCTATTTTTATTTATATGAGTTTCGTATATTTACTATTAATGAAATGTTTTCATCAGCAGCTGTCTGGATCCTTACATTCTTAGTTATAGATTTTGTTTTCTATTGGTATCACAGATTTTCTCATAGAGTTAGATTCATGTGGGCTGTACATATGAATCATCATTCCAGTGAAGAAATGAATTTCACTGTAGCTCTGCGTCAAGCTTGGTTTGGTCCTATAACTAAAGTTCCTTTTTTTTTAGTACTTCCTCTAATAGGCTTTGATCCTTTAATTACCGCTTTGGCTGGAGCAGCTGCAACTTTATGGGGCATTACTGGGCATACACAATCAATAAGAACACTTGGGGTTCTAGAATATATATTTGTTACACCCTCCTCCCATAGAGTTCATCACGCCTCAAACCCTGAGTACATTGATAAAAATTATGGAAATATGTTTATAGTATGGGATAGAATTTTTGGCACTTATGCTAAAGAAGAAAGTGCAGTTATTTTTGGAATAACTGAAAATGTAAAAACATTTAATCCAATTAAAATAACATTTATGAATTGGATTAAAATGATTGAAGATTTCCAGAATTCTAATGGCTTAAATGAAAAGCTAAATTCATTCTTTGGTCCACCTGAATGGAAAAGTAAAAATCCGAACCTCTAACGGTTAAATCACGTCTGTTCGTGTAGAATTATGTTAATGGGAACTAGATATGAATGACAAAAAAGATCTTTTGAATGATTTAAAAATTGATCGATCAGATAGCAATAATTCTGAGCAATCTCCCTTATCAAAAATAATAATTATTGTAGTTATATCTGTTCTTGTTCTGGCTGTCACAAAATTTATTTTTTTCTCTGAGGATGAGTTGCTAGAAGTTACGGCATATAAAGCTAAATCAGCAAATCAATCAAATAATTCTGCTGCAAGTGTATTAGACGCTTCTGGGTATGTAACAGCAAGAATGCAAGCTACGGTTTCATCAAAACTTACGGGCAAGGTATTAGAGGTCTATATAGAAGAAGGAATGTTTGTTGAAAAAGGTCAAATACTTGCGCAATTAGATGACAGCTCTGTTCAAGCAGAACTCAATTTTGCTAAAACTCAATTAAAAGAAGCCCGAAGAATATTTAATAGGACTTTAGAGCTAAGAAAAGATAATCTTGCCAGTCAGGCATCATTAGATGCAGCTGAATCTCAGGTGGACGGATTAAAAGCAAGGTTAGACATTAGTAAGCAGGTGGTTGCAGATATGCAAATACGTGCACCTTTTTCTGGTGTTGTAATAAATAAAGCAGCGCAGCCTGGTGAAATGATTTCTCCAGTATCTGCCGGTGGTGGCTTTACCAGAACTGGTATTGGAACAATTGTAGATATGAGCTCTTTGGAAGTTGAGGTTGATGTGAATGAATCATATATCAATAGAGTTCAGCCAGGCCAACCCGCAATCACTAACCTTAATGCATATCCAAATTGGGATATTTCATCTGAGGTTATAGCAATAATCCCTACTGCTGACAGAAACAAAGCAACTGTAAAGGTAAGAATTGGATTGCTAGAAAAAGATGAAAGGGTTCTGCCAGATATGGGTGCAAAAGTTTCATTTTTAAAAGAACAAGTGACCGAAGCTCCTGAAGAAATCAATGGAGTTATGATTCCATCCTCAGCAATAATAAAAGAGGATGATTTATCTTATGTTTTTGTTATTAAAAATGGTTTGATAATCAAAACTAAAATTGCTATTGGGAGTTCATCTTCAAATTTCAGCAGATTAATAGATGGAGTTGAGGTTGGTGATAATGTAGTTACAGATCCAAATAATGAACTGCAGAATGGTCAGGAAGTATTAATTAAATAGGAAGTAATATGTCAGAAATATTAGTAGATGTTAAAAATCTTTCAAAAGAATATAAACGTGGTGGAGAAACTTTAGTGGTATTAGATGATCTCAATTTAGAGATCCCGAAACAGGACTACTTAGCCTTAATGGGGCCCTCTGGGTCAGGAAAATCAACACTTCTAAATCTTATAGGAGGATTAGATACTCCTTCAAGTGGCTCTGTTTCTATTAATGGTGAAAGAATTGATCAAATGAACTCCAAGCAATTAAGTAATTGGAGAGCAAGTAATGTAGGTTTTATATTTCAATTTTATAATCTGCTGCCTGTACTAACAGCCCAGAAAAATATTGAGCTTCCTCTTCTTCTTACCAACTTATCTAGCTCTCAAAGAAAAAAACATGTTGAAACAGCTTTAAACATTGTTGGTTTATCAGATAGATCTGGTCATAAGCCAAGCGAGCTTTCAGGTGGTCAACAACAAAGAGTGGCTATTGCTAGAGCTCTGGTATCAGATCCTGATATTTTAGTATGTGATGAGCCTACTGGTGATTTAGATAGAGATACTGCAACAGATATCCTCAATCTATTAAAAAGTTTAAATGAAGATCATGGAAAAACTATTTTGATGGTTACCCATGACCCTGCAGCTGCTGACTCTGCAAAAAGATCACTTCATTTAGACAAAGGCAAGTTAATAACTTAATTGTGTACTGGGTTCTAGTAAAAGCTGGTGTTATTAGAAAGAAGATAAGAAGTCTTCTAACAATGCTATCTGTGGTTATAGCTTTTTTTCTATATGGTTTCTCCATTCAGCCGATCCATTATTTTCAGGAGCTGCTGGTGAAATTAATGCTGAACGAATGATCATAATGCCTAAGCACGACATGATGTTTGGCAGGCTACCTCAGTCACATATCAATTACTTAGAATCTTTAGACGATGTTACCAATATTGCCTGGATAGATATGCTTTCAATGGATATCAATTCCATGACTGAAAATATTCCTATCTTTGCTATAAGTAAAGATTACTTTAAAGTTATGGATAGATTCAAATCTTCGCCTGAAGCAAAGGCAGCATTCTTTGCAAACAGAAGAGGTGCCCTTGCAGGCAAGGCAGCCGCTGATATCAAAGGCTGGAAAGTAGGTGATCTTGTATCGATACCAACTTTTTCAGAAAAGAATGATGGATCGAATGTCTGGGAATTTGTAATAGAGGGTATCTATACAACAAATCCTGCTGCAGATGAACTTGGTATTATGGTTCGAAATGAATATGTTCAAGAAGCAAGGGTTGCTAATAAAGGCACTATATCAATGATACTGTTTAATCTTGCGGATCCCTCAAAAGCAGATGAAGTAAGTAATATTATTGATAATAATTATAAAAACTCAGCATATGCTACCTTCACTGGTAATGAAATTACACTGTCTCAAAAAATGCTGTCAGATATTGGAAATATTAAATTAATAATTACAGCTATTATTTCTGCTGTATTTTTTACATTACTACTAGTAACTGCAAATACCATGAGTCAATCTGTAAGAGAAAGAACTAGTGATTTAGCGATTTTGAAAAGTTTAGGCTATCAAGATAGACAGATATTTATCTCAATACTTTTAGAAAGCAATTTTATTATCTTGGTAGGAGCTTCATTTGGTCTAATATTGACTCTCATAACTATCCCATTAATAGATCAAGCAAGTGGCGGTCTTACTGGTGGAATTATTCTCTTTGATTCTTATCAGGTTGTTAGAGGTATTTTAATTGGAGTTCTTATGGCCTCTCTTGCTGGAATCCTTCCTGCTTATCAAGCATACAAATTAAAAGTAGTAGATGCTTTGGCAAAGGGATAATTATGAAATATTGGATTATTATTGTAGCCGCTTTAAAAAGAAAAAAATGGCGAACAGGTCTAACTATTTCATCTCTGGTTATAGCTTTTTTGTTATTCGGACTTTTAAGATCGGTTGCAGTTATCTTTACAGAAGATGTCGACTTATCTGGCGATGATAGATTGATAGTATCGTCTAAATATTCAATTATTGACGTTATGCCTATTGCTTATTTGCAAAGGATAAAGGGTATTGAGGGTGTTGAAATTGTTGCTCACCAAGACTGGTTTGGCGGAACTTATATAGACAGGGCTAATTTTTTTCCAAAATGGCCCGTCCCGCCAAAAGAATTTTTAGATATCTATCAAGAATATAAAATTAGCGATCAACACAAAGAAGCCTTTATTTCTACGAGAACAGGCATGATTGCAGGCCAGAAGATAGTAGATAGATTTAATTGGAAAGTTGGAGATAGGATCCCTATCATTGGGGACATATATTTTTTAGATGATGGAACAAACTTATGGGAATTTGATTTAGTTGGTATTTTTACTGATGTTGAAAATCCTGGAAATGAAGATCAGGTATTTTTAAATTATCAATATTTTGATGAAGCAAGAGAAGAGGGATGGAGAGGAGTAGTTGGTAATTTTATAGTTAAATTAGCAGATAAAAATGATGGTCCAAGAGTAGCAAAAGAAATTGATGCTATGTTTGCAAACTCAATGGATGAAACAAAGACATCAACAGAGAAAGCCTATCAACAAATGTTTGCAAGCCAAATTGGAGATATAGGTTTTATTATGAACGCGATTCTGGCTGCTGTATTTTTTACTATATTACTCGTGACAGGAAATACCATGAGTCAATCAATCAGAGAAAGAACCTCTGAACTTGCTGTCTTTAAGACTATAGGATTTTCTGATATGACAGTTATGACTTTAGTATTAGTTGAATCATTTGTTCTTTGTATTATTGGTGCTCTGTTGGGTCTTGGTATTACAGCGATTATGATGCCAGCTTTATCAGAAATGGTATCAGTATCTCTTGGAGAAATTTCTTTAGATGTATCAGTTATTCTATCAGGACTTGGTATAGCTATTATTACTGCATTTATTTCTGGTTTTCCTCCTGCCTTAGGGGCAATGAGGTTAAAGGTTGTTGATGCTCTTAAAAAGGATTAATTATGAAGTGGTTTAGACAAGTATTGGCGGTAACAAATATGAATTTGTTATCTATAACACAGCGTTTTGGTTCTTCCTTAGTAGTTATTATTGGAATAGCTGGCTCAGTTGCAGTAATGGTCTCTTTATTGGCTATGGCAAGTGGATTGCAGTCAACTGTTGAGGGAACTGGAGAAGAGGATAGAGCTATGATCTTGAGGTCTGGTTCTTCATCTGAATTAAGCAGTGTAATCTCAATAGAAGAAGCTAATGTTATGGCCAACGCTCCTGGTTTAAAGCAATTAGACAATAAGCCAATGATTGCCTTTGAAGTCTATACAATCGTAGATCTTAAAAAGAAAGGTGCCGATGATACTTCTAATCTTCCATTAAGAGGTGTGGATGCAATGAGTTTTGCTGTAAGACCTGAGACTAAAATTATTAAAGGAAGAAACTTTGAGGCAGGCAAAGCAGAAATTATAGTTGGAAGAGGAGCCTATGATCAATATGAAGGTGTTGATATTGGTGAAAAAGTAACATTTAGAAATGCCGCATGGACTGTGGTTGGAGTTTTTAGTACTGATGGAGATGTCCATGAATCTGAAGTCTGGGCTGATGTAAAAGTAGCTCAGTCTGCATTCCAACGAGGAGCATCTGCATCAAATGCAATAGCAAGATTACAGTCAGTATCAAGTTTTGATGAATTTGCTATCTTTATAGAAAATGATCCAAGACTGGAAGTGAAAGTTGAAAATGAACTAGATTTTTATAAGAATCAAGCATCTGGGGTCTCTGGAATAATTAATAGCTTTGGGTATTTAGTGGCTATTATTATGGCTATTGGTTCCATCTTTGCAGCTTTAAATTCTATGTATAGTGCTGTATCCACAAGGTTAGTTGAAATTGGTACCCTGCGAGCTGTTGGCTTCATGGGTAGCTCTATACTAGCGGCCTTGATGATTGAATCTATGGTTCTAGCTCTTTCTGGCGGATTGCTTGGGGCAGGATTAGCTTATGTGGTATTTAATGGATATACAGTTTCAACACTTGCTGGAGGAACATTTAGCCAAACATCCTTTGATTTTGCAGTAACTGGTGAAATTATAATGCAGGGCCTTTTCCTAGCATTAATAGTTGGATTTATTGGAGGTTTTTTACCTGCTCTCAATGCAGCTAAGCAAAATATTACAGATGCTTTGAGGTCTTTATAAAAAGTTTTTTAAAATTTACCTCGTTGAAATCTCATACGAATTGAATACACCCTTAGTAAAGCAACAAAAGTAAGTATAGCTTGGGTAAAAAGTGAGATAGTCACAGTATTAGTCCATGACCACTGATCAATAGTTAGCCACAATAAGAATGTTTGAAGTGGAAAATTGATAATACAGCCCATCATTACAATTATTATTGCTTCTCTAAAAGCAGTCTTTTCAGTTTTATTCATTTGTTTGTCCCTTTTTTATATCTTTACTGCCGTTCCATAAGCAACAACTTCAGATGCGCCTTTTGTAATTGTTGAGGTTTGAAACCTAAAAGCAATAATCGCATTAGCACCTTTTGATTTTGCATCTTCTATCATTCGATCATAAGCATCATCTCTCGCTCTTTGAAGAAGTCTTGAATAACCAACTAATTCACCACCTACTATGCTTTTAAGTCCAGCAAATATGTCACTACCTGCATTTCTAGATTTCACAATACTGCCCGCAACTATTCCTAAATATTCTTTAATAAGCCTGCCTTCAATCTGATTTGAGGAGACAACCATGATATCTTGATCCATAATATTTCTCTTTTGGTTATAGCAATATATTATATAAATTATGAAAGAATTAATAGAAGCAAAGTTCTCCATTGGTAATGTTATTAAACATAGATTTCTTAATTTTAGAGGAGTTATCTTTGATCTAGATCCAGAGTTTAACAATACTGAAGAATGGTATGAGGCTATTCCTGAGACAATGCGACCTGCTAAAGATCAACCGTTTTATCATGTTCTTGCTGAAAATAAAGATATTTTTTATATTGCATATGTTTCTGAACAGAACCTTTTATTAGAGAATCTTAATCAGCCGGCTAATCACCCAGACATTCCAAGTATTTTTTCACATTTTGAAAGCGGCAGTCATGTGCCAGTTTCTAGAGCAAAGAATTAAATTTCTAAATTAAAGTGTGCTATCTGCACAGCGGCTGAAAAGACCTCGATAGCTTTTTGCAACTCAATTGCCTCAACAAAAGTAGGTGCTAGCCTGATAATACTATCTTGAGGATCAACTCCATGAGGAAATGTTGCACCAGCTGGAGTTATAAGAACTCCTGCACTTTTACATATCTCTATAACTTTAGAAGCTATAGGCCTAGAGGTTTGATAAGTAATAAAATAACCTCCTGTAGGACTTGAAAAAGTTCCACATTCTTCTGGAATTGTTCTAAGAATAGACGAAGTTAATGCAAATTTTGGTTCGATGATTGCTGCATGTTTTTGCATATGTGAAATAATATTTTGCTTATTTTTAAAAAATCTTACATGTCGTAATTGATTTACTTTATCAGGACAAATAATCATTGAGCCTCTTATTCTTTTAAGTAAAGAAAAGGTGCCCTCGCCTCCTGCAAAGAAAGCTAGGCCGCCGCCGCCAAAGGTAACTTTAGAAAAAGATGTAAGAACTGAGGTTTGATTTAAAACGCCAGCTTGTTCTGCTAATGCCCATATTGGGGTTTGACTTGGTGCATTAGGTAAATCGTGGATTAAATACGCGTGATCAAATAAAAAGAGTAAATCATCAGAATATTCTGAACATAACTCAAATATCTTAAGAATATTTTCATCTGAATAGATATCGCCAGAAGGATTAGAGTGTCTCGGAACGCTTATAAGCCCAACGATGTCAGCATGTTCGGCTAAAGTAGTCTTTAAGATTTCAATGTCCAAACCATCACCAACTAAAGGGACAGGGAGCATTTCAATCCCAAGTTCATCTAACATATTAAAATGTCTATCAAATCCAGGTATTGGGCATATAAATTTAGGATTTTCTATATCTTTCCAAGGCTTATCATTAATGCCAAAAAGATGACTAGCAAGAAGTAATTGGTAAGTTAGCAACAAACTAGATTGCTCAGCTGCAATTGTATTAGTGATAGGACTATCTAATAACTCTGATCCCAGCATTCTTGCCTGATGAATACCAAGTGGTTCGCCATAGTTTCTAATATCTGCTCCATCATCAGTTAATGGCTCTACAGCAATACTTAAGAGATCATTAGATAAATCTAACTGAGATGGGCTTGGCTTTCCACGAGTTAAATCTATAGATAAATTTTCTTCTAATAGGAATTTAAATTGTTGAGCAATTGATTCAGGCATAGTATGAGATATATTTTAATGGAATAATGTAACTAATGGTTGAACAAAATATAATTTTAGGACTTTTAATTATATTTGGCTTGGCAATAATCTTATTTGTCTTGGTAAATATGAGAAAAAATAACGCAAAATTAATAGAGATGAGCTTTGTTAATATTGCTAACAAAATTCTTGAAGAAAAGACTGATTCTTTGTCTCAAAAGAATTTAAAAGATCTTAATCTTACATTGGAGCCTTTTAAAGAACAGATAAAAGATCTAAAAGAGCAAATCCAAAACCAACAAAAAGAACAATCAGCTGCAAAAGAAAGCTTCAAGAATCAAGTAGATCAATTGTTAAAAGCAACAGACAGCATGAATGATAATACTCAAAACCTTACTAACGCACTTAAAGGTGATTCAAAGACTCAAGGTTTGTGGGGAGAGCAAATACTAGAAAGAACGCTTGAGGAATCTGGGCTAGAAAAAGGGTTGAATTATGAATTACAGAAAGGTTTTAGGGCATCAGATGGTTCTTTAAAAATACCTGATGCTGTCATATATTTACCGGGTGAAAGAAACATTGTTATTGACTCAAAGGTCTCACTGACTGCCTATGAAAAATTTATTAAAGAAGATGATGCAAAACTTAAGGAAGTTTATTTAAAGGATCATATAGTTTCATTAAAGAAAAATATGAAATCTTTAAAAGAGCAAGATTACCACACCCTTCCAGAAATAAATTCACCTGACTATGTTCTTATGTTTGTTCCAATTGAGTCAGCTCTTTCCTTAGCTCTCACAAATGATTGGGAATTACAAAAGTATGCAAACGATAATAGGATGGCTTTTGTTACTCCTACAAACTTGATTGCCATTTTAAGAATAGCTGAAAATTTATGGAGGCTTGATAAACATAACAAGCATGCAGATTTAATTGCAGAGCGAGCAGGACACTTGATAGACAAGTTCTCTGGTTTAACAGAAGATCTAGAGGATGTTGGTCGTCATTTAAAGAGTGTTGAGAAATCTTTCCTGGGTGCGCAGAATAAATTATATGAAGGACAAGGTAATTTATTTAATCAAATGAAAGATCTTGAGAAATTAGGTGCAAAGAATAAAAAAAATCTTAAGCAGCCTAAAAAAAATCTTTTAGAAGAATAGAATGCAGCATTTAAAAATATGGAAATATCTTTCAGCTCCCTGGGTAGGATTTTCGATATTTTTTTTTATATCCTTCCTTGCTTTAGCCTTTCTACAAAATATATCTGAAAGTTTTCTTACATCAGCACTAATTTCAAAACTATTAATTAATACTATTTCTTTAACCGCTCTAGTAGGATTTTTTACTGTAATTATCGCTGCGCCTTTTGCAATAATAACCAGTCTCTATAAATTTCCTTGTCATCATTTTTTTAGCTGGTCACTAAGTCTGCCGCTTGCTTTCCCCGCATATATTTATGCATTTATTTTTGTTGGTGGCTTAGAGTATTCTGGCCCTCTGGCAACTTGGTTAAGAGAGTTTGAAGTCATACTGCCCTCTGTGAGAAATATTCTTGGAGCATCTTTAATAATGTCTCTTGCCTTATATCCTTATATATTTCTTTTGATGAAGGCTCAAATTAAATATTTAGGTATCCCTATTTTTAAAGCAGCAAAGACCCTAGGTAAGTCTGATATAACAGTTATAAGAACTATTTTATTACCAGCTCTAAAGCCAGCAATTATTGCTGGGATGATTTTAGCTATGCTCGAAACGCTTGCAGATTTTGGAGGAGTATCAACACTGAGAATTGAGACCTTCACTGTAGCAATCTACAACGCGTGGTTTGGTTATCAGGATTATTTTAGCGGCGCTAGGTTGGCAGGAATTTTATTTGTATTTGTAATTCTTTTACTCCTATTAAGTAAAAAACTTACAGAATCAAAAAAATCAGGTTCAATTTCTCGTGATTCTTTTGATAAAATTCAATTAAATAGAACTCCAGCAATTATTTGTTTTTCTGCCTGCTCACTGCTATTTCTTATAGCATTCGGACTTCCCTTTATTCAATTATTAGCATGGAGTGACTTAAGTGAAGTATTTTTATCAAGCTCTAATATTAAACTTTTCATGAATTCTGGATTTCTTGGCTTTTTTACAGCCTCATTAATAAGTATTACTGCATTAGTTCTATCACTTGCTTATGCAGGTTCTAATAAAATGAAAAGTATTTTTACGGCTGCAACTATAGGATATGCATTACCTGGATCAGTTATTGCTGTTGGCCTTCTAATTGTTATCAATGAACTGTTTGGGGTCTCTATTACTTCCATGGGAATTTTTGGTTTAGTGCTGTGTCTGTCTATAAGATTTATGACTCCAGCTTTTCAGTACTTAATTTCAGCTTTAGAAAATATACCTGAATCTAGTAAACAGGCTCTATCTACCCTTCCTGTGAACTCACTAAAAGCATTTACCTCGTTATATCTTCCATCAATGAGACCTGCATTATTGGTAGCATTTCTAGTTGTATTTATTGAAGTAGTAAAAGAGCAACCTGCTACTTTAATTTTAAGGCCTGTAGGCTTTGAAACGCTTTCATCAAAAATTTATAACTTTACAAGTGAGGGCCAATGGGAATTAGCGGCGAATCCAAGCCTTCTATTGGTTATGCTGAGCTTTATATTAGTTTACTTTTTAAATAAGAGACTTGATAAGAATGAATAAAACTACTTTATTTGCAGAACATGAAAAGCTTGGTGCCAAAATGGTAGATTTTGGTGGTTGGAGTATGCCTATCAATTACGGCTCTCAGATTAATGAACATAAAATTGTAAGATCTGATGTTGGAATATTTGATGTATCTCATATGTCTATATTTGACTTAGATGGTTCAGAACAAGAAAAATTTCTTAAATATCTTCTGCCAAATGATGTGAGTAAAATTAAGAACTCCGGAAGGGCTTTATATAGTCCTCTTTTAAATAAAGATGGTGGGGTACTGGATGACTTGATTGTTTATAATCTTGGAACTCACTATCGGATAATTTCAAATTGCGCTACTCGGGCGCAAAATCATGATTGGTTTGTTAAGCAATGTGAAAGTTATGATGTAAATATAAGATTTATGAGCAACTTATCTATTATTGCTATTCAAGGACCTCAATCCTTAAATCTTCTTAAGAAAATTGGCATAAATGATTTACATGATATGTCTGATTTTGATGTAAAAAATCAAAACTTAACCATGATAGCTAAAACAGGTTATACCGGCGAAGAAGGGTTTGAGGTCGTTGTAGAGAATGCTAATGTTGAATCATTCTGGAATAGCCTACTGGAGGCAGGAGCATCTCCTATCGGACTTGGTGCTAGAGATACTTTGAGATTAGAGGCTGGATTAAATCTATATGGCACTGATATGGATAAAAAGAATAATCCATATGAATCAAATCTTGCATGGACAATAGATCTAAATGATGAAAATAGAGATTTCATTGGAAAATCTGCTCTTTTGGCAATTAATATAGATACAAGCAAAGAATTAAAGGGAATTATTTTAAGGGACAAAGGAATTTTAAGATCACATCAAGTAATTGACCATAAGGCTGGTAGTGGTGAAATATTAAGTGGTACTTATTCTCCTTCTTTTGGTTTTAGTATTGCATTTGCAAGATTAGATAAAGGCCACGAAGGGGAAGGAAAAGTTAAAATAAGAAATACTGAATTTAAAGTTGAAATAGTGTCGCCACCATTTATGAGAAAAGGTAAAATGCTCATATGAATGAAATTCCTGGCGACCTTAAGTTTAGACCATCACATGAATGGGTAAGAATCGAACAAGATGGAACCGTAACGGTAGGTATTTCTGATCATGCTCAGGATCTACTGGGTGATATTGTATTTGTAGAGCTTCCTGACATAGGTGCTCAAATGAATGCAGAAGATGAAGTAGCAATTGTTGAATCAGTTAAGGCCGCTTCAGATGTTTATTCTCCTGTCTCTGGAGAAATAATTGAAGTAAATGAACTGCTTTTAGATAATCCTGAGACAATTAATGAATCTCCATACTCCGATGGGTGGTTTTATAAAATACAACCCGATAATTTAGATGAGATTAACGAATTACTTTCCCCTCAAGAATACGGCGAAGTCTGCGAAGAATAATATGCCTAAACCTCAAACCGCATTTACTTTAATCGGTTTTTATAATGCCTAAAAAAGAAAACGCTTTAAAAACTATGAACTCAGATTTAAATTCCTTTTCGCGAAGACATATAGGCGTAGATAAAGAAACCTCAATTGAAATGCTTAAAGATATAGGATTTGCATCGATGGATGATTTTATACAGTCTATCGTTCCAGAAAATATATATAGTGCTGAATCCTTGAATATAAATGATGAGCTATCTGAAGCAGAGGCTCTCCGATATTTAGAGGCTATAAGTAAAAAAAATAAAGTTTATAAAACTTATATTGGGCAAGGTTTTTATAACTCTGTAACCCCAGCGCCCATTATTAGAAATATATTTGAGAACCCAGGTTGGTATACGTCTTATACCCCCTATCAACCAGAAATTGCTCAAGGAAGATTAGAAGCTCTCATAAATTATCAAACAATGGTTTGTGATCTTACCGGTATGGAGATAGCAAATGCTTCATTGCTTGATGAGCCAACAGCAGCAGCTGAAGCGATGACTCTTGCAAAGAGAACAAGTAAATCTAAAGCCAATTTATTTTTAGTTGATGAGCAATGCCTTCCGCAAACTATAAATGTATTGAAAACAAGAGCTAAACCTTTAGGTATAGAAATAAAAATTGGTAACCTTGATAAAATGCTAGATGAAGAGTATTTTGCTGCCCTTGCTCAGTATCCTGGAGCAGATGGAGTTATTCGTGATTTTACTAATGTAGTTGATTCTAGTCATGCAAAAGATGCTCTTGTTATTTTTGCTGCGGATATTCTTGCGCTAACTTTAATTAAAGCACCAGGAGAATTTGGAGCAGACATCGTTATAGGGTCGTCTCAAAGGTTTGGGGTGCCTATTGGTTTTGGCGGACCTCATGCTGCATTCATGGCAACAAAAGAATCTTACAAACGCTCCTTACCAGGAAGAATTGTAGGAGCTTCTGTAGACTCACATGGCAACATTGCATACAGACTAGCATTACAAACTAGAGAACAACATATAAGAAGAGAAAAAGCGACAAGCAATATATGCACTGCTCAAGCTTTATTGGCAATTATGGCTGGATTCTATGCTGTATATCACGGTCCTGAAGGTTTAAAAGCAATTGGTCAAAGAGTTAATGACTTTACTAAAATATTGATGCTTGCTCTAACGAAAAATGGAGTAAATGTTAAATCTACAAATTTCTTTGATACTTTGGTAATCCTGTCTGATGATAAGACTCAAAGTTACATAGACAAAGCGTTAGAAAAGAAAATTAATTTAAGGCTAATTGATAAGTCATCTATAGGTATTTCAATAGATGAATCAGTCTCTTTTGAAGATCTTGCTGAAATAGCATGTATTTTTTGTGATGAAGATATATCTGATTTAAGTAATCTTTCTTCCTCTATACCTCAAAATTTAATTAGGTCTTCAGATTATTTAACCCATGGTGTCTTTAATAATTATCAGACTGAGACAGAATTAATGAGATACATCAGAAGATTGTTTAATAAAGATATTGCATTGGATACCGCTATGATCCCACTTGGTTCATGCACGATGAAACTTAACTCAGCATCAGAGATGATGCCAGTTAGCTGGCCAGAGTTTTCTTCCATTCATCCTTTTGCTCCAACTAATCAAACAAATGGCTATATGGAGCTTATAGATGAGCTTGAGGCTATGCTGGTTGCTATTACAGGTTATTCAGGAATTTCATTGCAGCCTAATGCTGGTTCACAAGGCGAGTATGCTGGTCTTCTTGCTATAAATGCTTATCACAAAAGTAATGGGGGCAATGATCGAAATATATGTCTAATACCCAGATCAGCACACGGAACAAATCCAGCTTCAGCCCAAATGGTTGGTCTTAAGGTGGTTCCAATTGAATGTAATTTAGAGGGAAATATTTCTATTAAAGATTTAAAAGAAAAAACTGAATTACATAAAAATAAATTATCCGCGATTATGATTACCTACCCATCTACTCATGGTGTATTTGAATCTTCAGTAACTGAGGTTTGTAAAATTGTTCATGAGGCTGGTGGCTTAGTTTATATAGATGGGGCTAATCTAAATGCTATGGTTGGTCTTTGTTACCCCGGAAAGTTTGGTGGTGATGTTTCTCATCTTAATCTTCATAAAACTTTCTGTATCCCTCATGGAGGTGGTGGGCCTGGAGTTGGTCCAATTGGAGTTGTTGATAAACTTAAAAAATTTGTGCCTGGTTTTCATGACAATCCTACTAGTGATGTTGGTCCTGTCTCAGGGTCAGACTGGGGAAGCGCAAGCATTCTTCCAATTAGCTGGATGTATATCAAAATGATGGGGGCGCGTGGTCTAAGAAAAGCTACAGAGACTGCAATATTAAATGCTAATTACATTGCTTTTAGATTGAAAGATGATTATCAAATTTTGTATAAAGGAGAAAGCGGACTTGTTGCTCATGAATGTATTCTTGATGTAAGACCTTTTAAGGATTCTGCTGAAATAGAAGTAGAAGATATTGCTAAAAGATTAATCGATTATGGTTTTCATGCTCCAACAATGTCTTGGCCTGTTGCTGGAACTCTAATGATTGAACCTACTGAGAGTGAATCTAGATTAGAAATAGATCGTTTTTGCGATGCCATGATAAGTATTCGTTCAGAAATTAGAGATATCGAGGCTGGCGTTCTTGATAAGAATGATAATATGCTTAAAAATGCTCCACATACTGCAGAAGTGGTATCTGGGAATAAATGGACACACTCTTATTCAAGAGTAAGAGCGGCCTATCCTGTTGATAGTCTTAAAAAGAATAAATTCTGGCCTCCAGTCGGAAGAGTGGATAATACCTATGGTGATAGAAATCTAATTTGCAGTTGTCCTTCCATGGATGATTTTTAGTGAATTGGTAGCTCTATAATTTCCCAATTAGCTTCCCAACATGTAGCTCTTAATTGCTCATCAGGATTTACAGCTATTGGATTAGAGACCTCTAATAGAAGAGGTAAGTCGTTGATTGAATCTGAATAGAAGGTTGTATTTTCAAAATTATTAAAACCATTTCTACTCATCCATTCTTTTACTTTATTTAATTTGCCTTTGCCTAAAGCAGACTCCCCTTTCATTTTGCCGGTATATTTACCAGCAATAATTTCAACATCTGTAGCAATAATGTGCTTAAAACCAAGCCTTTCTGCTATCGGCTTAACAATTATTGAATTGGTTGCAGAAGCTAAAAGCATAAAATCATTATCATGAGAGTGTTCATGCAAAAGCCGTAATGCATAAATATTTATCATCGGTTCAATTATTGAATTTAAAAATTCTTTTAATAATCCTTTTAATTGTTCTGGTGTTTTATCTTTAAAAGTTGAAAGAGCAAATTCTGCCCAGGCATCATAATCTAAATTCCCTTGATAATATTGTTCATAGAAATACTCATTTCTTTTTGTATATTCTTCATGATCAACTTGGCCAGAATCAATCATAAATTTAATCCATGAATAATCAGAATCCCCATTAAGAATGGTATTATCTAAATCAAATATTATTAATTTATCACTCATATAGTAAAGCCTATTTATGACCAAAGAATCAGGATACAGATTGAACGTTGGCCTTATTGTAGTTAATCATAAAGGCAAATTATTACTTTGCAAAAGAAAAAATTCTAAGAATTGGCAATTTCCACAAGGAGGAATTGACCTTGGTGAAAAGCCAGAGGATGCAGCTCTTAGAGAACTTTATGAAGAAGTTGGTATACATCGTTCCGATGTTCAAGAGATAGCTCACACTGAAAGCTGGTATAAATATGATCTTCCTGAGGCGAGCATACAAAAATATTTTTTTAAAAATAAATTTAAAGGCCAAAAACAAAAGTGGTATATGTTTGAGCTTTTAAATGAAGTTACGATAGATTTTACAAACGACGCAAATCCTGAATTTGATGACTATAAATGGGCTTCATACTGGCACCCTCTTCATGCGATTGTAGATTTCAAGAAAGACGTTTATCGTTCTGTTTTAAAAAAATTCTGTATGCCTTATATAGAGAAAATTTCTTAAATGGGTATAGAGATATTAGTATTCCTCTTGGTAGGAATTTTTGCTGGAACTCTTGCTGGAATGTTTGGTATTGGTGGAGGTGTAATCATTGTTCCAGCATTGATAGCTACTTTTATCTATCTAGGCTTTGATCAGGTTATTACTACTCACCTTGCAATAGGAACTTCTCTAGCTAGTATTTTCTTTACAGGAATAGCTTCAGCATATTCTCACAACCAAAAGAAAGGAGTAATTTGGAAAACTTTTTATCCTCTTTCAGTGGGTATTGCTATGGGAGCTATATTAGGGGCTTTAGTTGCAAGCAGTGTCTCGGGTAATAATCTTAGATATTTAGTTGGAGTATTTTTATTAATCATCGCTATTCAATTAATTTTAAGCTTTGAAATAAAAGATTCTAAAAAACAAAGTAATTTTAGTTTATCTATCTTATCTGGATCTGGAATTGGGATGGCTTCATCTATTATAGGTATAGGTGGTGGCAGTTTCACTGTTCCTTATTTAAGATATTTTGGTTATGAAATGAAGCTTTGCATAGGCACTGCGGCTGCTTGTGGAGTTCCTATAGCTTTATTTGGGTCTCTAGGATATTTATATACCGGATGGGGTCTAGAAAATATTCCTTCAATGTCTCTAGGTTACATATATTTACCAGCAGTTATAGGTATTTCAGCTACCAGTATTTTTTCTGCAAAAATTGGAGTTGCTATTGCTCATAGTCTTAGTGATTTAGTTCTAAAAATTTTATTTTCTTTATTCCTAATAATGGGCGCTTTGTATATGCTAGCAATATGATTATTGAACTATCAGATTTTTTTAATAACCCTAGTTTAATCTCATGGGGTCCTTTAAATATTCAATACTATGCTGTCACTTGGGTGCTTTCTGCATACTTTATATATTTGTTTCTTAAAACACATCCTATTACAAAAGAGTTGGGATTATCTATTGATCAAGTAAATGATCTAGTCTTTCTTTATGGTCTCATTTTTGGAGCTATGATTGGGGGCAGGATTGGATATATGTTTTTCTATGGCACTGATCAACTTTTAAATGATCCCTTGTCTCTTTTTTATATATGGCAAGGTGGATTGAGTTTTCATGGTGGCCTTGCTGGGGTAATTGTTAGTACAATTGTTTTTTCTAAAAAATTTAAAGTAGATTTCTTCAGACTTACTGATGCTATAACTTTAGCTATGCCAATTGGTTTGGGCTTAGTAAGAATAGGAAATTTTTTAAATGGTGAGCTCTATGGAAGAGGGACTTCAGGCGAATGGGGTTTTATCTTTCCTACAGATCCTTTTGGCCTACCTAGACATCCATCTCAATTATATGAAAGTTTTTTTGAAGGCATAGTTCTATTTGTGGTGCTAGCTATTATCAATGCTAAAACATCTAAAAGAGGCATTGTCTCGGCTTCATTTCTAATCTTATATGGCTCAACACGATTTTTTATTGAATTTTTTAGACAGCCTGATGCACATATAGGCTTTGTTGCATTAGAATGGTTAAGCATGGGTCAGTTGCTTTGCTTGCCAATGATCTTTGCTGGATTTGTACTACTAACTTATTTTTTACGGAAAGCATGAAAGCTTATTTAGATCTACTATCGCATATTCTTGAGTCTGGAGAAGAAAGAGAGGATAGAACTAATACAGGAACATTATCATCTTTTGGGCATCAATTAGAGTTTGATCTAAATAAGGGGTTTCCCGCTGTAACAACCAAGTCTCTGGCCTGGAAAGGCGTTGTTTCAGAACTCCTATGGTTTTTAGAAGGCTCAGATGATGAGAGAAGGCTTGCAGAGATAAGGTTTGGTAAAGATAGGGCTGCTTTAACTGACTTAGAAAAATATTCTACTATATGGACAGATAATGCAGATAAACAAGGCAAAGAGCTAGGCTATGCAAATAATGATACTGAAAAAAAATTAGGTCCTGTTTATGGAGTTCAGTGGAGGAGCTGGAATGATCTTGATCAAATTAAGATATTACTAGATGGAATTCAAAATAATCCATTTGGAAGAAGACATATTTTAAGTGCCTGGAATGTGGCTGAGCTAGAAAAGATGGCATTGCCTCCTTGTCATGTTATGTCTCAATATTATGTTACTAAGGATGGGTCTTTGAGTTGTCATATGTATCAAAGAAGTGCTGATATGTTCTTGGGTGTTCCATTTAATATTGCCAGTTATGCTTTACTTGTATCAGTATTTGCCAAAATATGTGGTCTAAAACCTGGAAAATTTGTTCACTCCTTTGGCGATGCGCATATTTATAAAAATAGTATTGAGCAAGTAAAAGAACAATTATCAAGAAAGCCAAAAAACCTTCCAACCTTGAAACTTCCAGAAATAGCTTCTATAGATGATATAAGTTCATTAAGTGTTGATGACTTTGTCTTAGAAAACTACGAACATCACCCTGCTATAAAAGCGCAAATGGCAGTTTAATATGGATTTAATTATTTCTCATGTAGTTGCTATGTCCAATAATTGGGTTATCGGAGTTAATAATGATTTGCCATGGAGCTTAAAGGACGATCTTGCGCATTTTAAAGAATATACGACTGAAAAAATAATAGTAATGGGGAGAAAAACATTTGAATCTATTGGTAGGCCTCTTCCTAATAGAATTAACTATGTGATTTCTTCAACGTTAGAGAATGTTGAAGGTGTATCAATATTTACAAATCTAGAAGACGCTATTGAGGCAGCTAAAGCCTACAATCTTCATAAAAATATTGATAATGAGGTTGCAATTATTGGAGGCGGATACTTATTCAGAGATTCTATACATTCATTTAATAAACTTGTTTTAACAAGAGTCAATTGTTCAATAGATGGCGATGTTTATTATCCTGAGATAGATTTTAATAATTGGGAATTAGTTTCTTCAGAGAAATTTTTAAAGAATGAAGATAACCAGTATGATTTTGCTGTAGAGACCTACAGGAAATTATGACTGCTTGATATAATTTCTTCTTAGCTCAAGATTCTTTGCTCTACTTTCTTCATTTTCAGTATATTTAATCCAGGAATTTGCAGTTTTCTTAATCTTTTTATCTTTATCACGTGCTGCCATTCTAAATTGCTTTTTAGCTTCTTCAAAATTTTGTAATTCATAATGTGCTTGACCTAAAGTTAAATGAGCTTGGGAGATTTTTTTAAGTTTTCCTTTTTTGATACCTTTTTGTATAGCATCAACAGCTTTGTTTAACTTATCTTCAGAAAGATATAGATTGCCTAAAAGAACATAAGTTTCTCCATCTTCAGAAATCTTTGCAGCTTTCTCTAAAACAGGTATAGCTTTATCAATTTCTTGTGCCATTCTCCAAGAATCAGCAAGAAGCTTAAGATTTTTCTCAGTATCCTTAACTACAGGCTTTAATTCTTCTTTTTTTGTTTTTTGATTTGTTACTAGAACTTCTTTTTCTTGGCCACTCACAATAACACTTGCAGCCCAGTATGGATTTCCATTCATAAGAAGTAATTGAGCGAGAGTTAAATATTCACCCTCTTTATCAAGATAATCACTTTGGTAAGCTGCATTTAAAGCAATCATGTAATCTTTTTCTCTTTCTAGAACTCCATATGTTTGACCTAGTTGAAGAAAGTAACGTTTTTTTGGATATAAGTTTACTAAAATTTCATATATATCTAATTGCTTTAATAAAGCTTCTTTTTCTCCAATCTTTTTCTTTAATTCTTCATAACATGCCGCCATGATTACATACCAATTCTCTTTTGGCGTGTAGCCTTCTATTGCTGCCATATCTACAGCTGTGATAGATGCATCAAGAGCTTTGTTGTAGTCTTCAATTTGAAAGTACGCAGTCGCGAGCAGTGACCAAGATTGGGCTGTTACAGTTTCCACTTCATCCATCCATACGAGAATTAATTCAATTCCTTTTCGATAGTTCTCTTCAACCATATGCAATGTTGCAAGAGTTAAAAGCGTGCCATTTCTAAGTGGGAGTGTTACCTCCTCCTCATCAATAACTTTTGTATAAGCTTTAATAGCTTGAGGATAATCTTCTTCTGTGTAATAAACATAGCCCCAGTAATTCCACATGATGGATCTGTCATAGCTCTTCATATCTGATGCCTTAGATCTCATCTCTGTTAATATTTTTATTACAGTAGGCATATCAGGATCTGGTTCTTCAGTAGGAATCATTTGATCATAAGTTTCTGATTCTTTATTTGTATCCTTGATTTCTACAATTTTTACTCTTTCTAAGGCTTCTGTAACTTTGGCAATCTTCTTAGCTGTTGCTGTTTGAAGTACTCTAGCTTTTTTGTATACAGTTTGTTTTTTCGGTTTGCTTGATTCATTAGACTGAGCAAATGAATCTACTGGCATGAAGATGCACATAACTAAAAGGGCACTAAAAATTCTAATAAATTTTAATTTCTTCATATTAGTCATCCTCTTCCATTTCATATCTAAATCTATAAGCAACGCCATCTACCTTCACTGGATTGCCATCAACAATTTTCGGCTTATATTTTAATTTTGCTGCTGCTCTTAATGAAGAATTGTTAAATATTGAGCAATCTCTCATTACAACTTCTGGGTTATTTATATCACCACATTTACCCTCTATAACAATTGCATTCTCAGCGGTACCTTGTTCAGTAATTGTAAAGCTAATGATAGCAAAGCCTTCTGTGCCTCTTTCCTGGGCTCTTCTTGGATATTGAGGTTGAACAGCAAATAAAGGCATATATTCTCCATCTTTGAAGAAAGAGCCTCCAGCTTTTATGTTTGCTTTTGGTTTTGCAATTGTTACATCAACTCCTGTAAGTGGTTGTAACTCAAGCTCAGGTTGAGCTATATCATCTGGTTGTTCTTCTGGTTCATCTGGTTTATCAACTTCTTGTAAAAGAGTATCTATATCTCTATCTGGCATGACAATATCTACAAGCTTAACGGAGTTGTCGTCCTTAATTCCACTATCACCTAAGGAGATTAATAAAACCATAACAAAGAACAGAACAAGGCCTACTAATGAAGCTAAAATACCACCAGAAATATACTTATTCTTAGCTAGGAATGCTAAAACTGATTCTGATGAATTTGCTGTTTCTGTCGCCATATTTAATTGATAATTATTTAGGTTCTGATGCTAATGAAATCGCAGATACTCCAGCTTCTCTTGCTCCATCCATAACCTTGATTATTGTATCTGCTACTGCTTTTTCATCAGCTTGAATTACTACAGATCCCTGTGGATTATCAGCAAGCATTTTTACAACATTAGCTTTAACTTGTCTTACATCAATTCTTCGACCGTCCATCCATATTTCCCCAGTTGGTCCAACGGCGATTAAGATAGCAGCATTTTCTTGAGTTTCAGCTGTTTCTGAATCTGGTCTATTTATCTCTAAACCAGGCTCTTTAATAAAGTTTGCAGTGACAATAAAGAAAATAAGCATGATGAAAACAACATCAAGCATGGGCGTCATATTAATTTCACTTTCTTCTTCTTTTACTGCACTTGTAATTGATCCTCTTCTC
The DNA here is from genome assembly GCA_964275345.1 of uncultured SAR86 cluster bacterium. Taxonomy (GTDB): domain Bacteria; phylum Pseudomonadota; class Gammaproteobacteria; order Magnimaribacterales; family D2472; genus MED-G78. The sequence continues at coordinate 174,014 of CAXYBK010000003.1, forward strand.
ACAATACTCTCCTAATATCTTTTAATAACTTTATTTAACATTTGCTCTCTTTTAAGACTAGCACCATTTAAATATATTGTTGCAAATACTCCTGATAATGCGACGACCATTCCTGCCATAGTTGGAAGTGTTGCTTTTGAAACACCTCCTGCCATTGATCTAGCATCACCGCCACCATTAAAGGCCATAACCTGAAAGACTTCTATCATTCCTGTAACTGTTCCAAGCAGACCAAACAAAGGAGCTACTGCAACACAAGTTTGTATAAGTGATAAATTCCTATTAATTTCTACTTTAGCTTGTGACATATACTTTTCACGAATCTGAAGGGCATACCAAGAAGTTTTGTCTTCTCTAGATTCCCATTGCTGAACTAGGCCGGCAATATACTCATTGTAGCCTTGCGCATAGTAGAAGACCCTTTCAAAGATCATAGTCCACATAAATAATACTAAAAAAGCGATGCCCCACAGAACGTCACCGCCCTGCTCCATGAAGTCTCTTATCGAGACAAATGCTTCACTTATTTCATACATATATAAAACTAGCTAGTTTCAGAATGCTCAGCCAATATACCGGTACTCTGTTCTTCTAAAATACTAATAATCCCTTTAGATGACGATGCAGTAAATGAATGAAGAAGAGTAGTAGGAATAGCAACTAATAAACCTAGAACTGTTGTAACTAAAGCCTGAGAGATACCACCAGCCATTAGCTTAGGATCTCCAGTACCATAAAGTGTGATCTGCTGAAAAGTTACGATCATACCTGTAACAGTTCCTAGTAGACCGGCTAAAGGAGCTACAACTGATATTATTCTTACGACGCTAATACCTCTTTCAATTGAAGGCCTTTCTGCCATTATTGCTTCGGCTAAACGAAGCTCTAGTGTATCTATATCTTTCTTAAAGTTATCTTGTCCAACTTTAAGCACTCTTCCTAATGGATTATTAGATGAAGCAGTTTTAGATTTGGTTTGCTTAGTAACAGCTAAACCAACCATATATAAGCTATACAGTTTCCAGAAGGCTATAGCAATACCAATAATACCTACAACAATAATTGCAGCTCCGACTTCTTTACCTTGCTGTGCTCTTTCTACTAAAGAAGGAGTTTGTATAAGATTAGCCAATAAACTTCCGCCAGTAGGGCCTGTAGGGTCAACTCCAAACTTAACTTGCTCACCACCTGAGGCGTCTCCTAAATTTTGAGCACTTTTTGTATATCTACCAGCTGGTTGTCTTGGAAGAAAAGCATATTGTCCTTTAGATGATGCAAATTCTAAGTATTTGCCATCACAAACAGCATTGAATAAACCTACTCGTGTAACTTCACATTCTGAAGTCTCACCATCAACATCAATAACTGTAGTAGTAAATTTAACAACATCTCCACCTGCAATCATCTCATTTTGCAGCTCATACCATAAACGCTCAATTTCTCTAATAGTTGGAAGCTCAGTAGTTTCTGACATTTTGCCAGTAAGGCCATTTAAAAATGAAACTCTCTCAAGTCCAAATTCAGCAGAAGAAATTGAATCAGCAAACATTGATGATGCTTCTCCAGCAGAACTTTGCAAATGACCAAATAATTCCACAAGTGAACCAAGTTCTTTTTTATAAGCTTCTTCTTTTACTCTAAGAATTTCCTGATTTGTTTTATATTCAGCCTCTAATTTATCTGCAATTTTTTCTTGTCTGGCAAGTTCTCTTTTTTCAGCAGCTAAAATGCTAGCTTGTTTATTTTTACTTGCTAGAAAAGTTGCTTCTCTTTTATTATTTTCAGCCTGCTCTTTAACTTTACCTTCTTTAACAAGCGCAAGAAGTGCTTCAACAGTAGTTGGTTCTTGATCAACATTTGCATCATCAGCATCTTGTGAAAAAGATGGAGAAGAAAATGTGACAATTAGTACGAAATAAAATAAATTTAAAAATTTCATTAGCTTTGCTCCTTAATAACAACTGGCAGCATCAACATGTCTGTTGGAGCTAATTTTTTAGCCATTCTAATACCATCTCTAATAGCTGTTCTATAACCGCTATCAAGCTCTATCCAGTCATTAGCATCTTTGTCCCATATACCGCTGGTCCTTTCATCTTTAGTTTGATAGAACATGCCTATTCTTCCAATAACCAGAACATTTGCAACAATCTCTTGACCATCAATAACAATTGATGACTCAAACGCGTCAATTTTTCTGCCATATTCACTTTCAATGTTGTAGGCTTCTAAAATTTGTCTTACCTGCTCAGAAGCAGTTACTTTAGGGTTAGATAATGAGCTTCTAACTAAATCAAGTCTCTGCTTTCTCTCTTCAATATGAAAAGGGACATCAAGCTCAACAAACCTTTCAAGCCCTTCAAGCATTCTTTGCGCTAGGGGTGGTATTTGTCTTTGCATAACAACGACTTGTGTTAGCTGATCATCTAAGTTATCCATTAAATCAAGCTGGGCTTGAATTTGAATTCTTTTTTGTTCGTTGTAAATCTTTAGGCCTTCGACTTGCTTTGAGACAACTTTCCATTCATTAATGATTTTGTCTGTTTGCTTTTCTGTACTGTCGATTTTATCTTGCGATACAGCTGATTGGTTTGAATTATCTCTGCCTACTTCTAAGACTGCTTCCATGTCAGTAGCATTTGCTAAAAATGGAATAATCATTGCAAGAGACATTATTATGGCTCGTAATTTCAACATATTAAGTTGCTCCCTATTACTTTGAAGTTAAATATTTTTTTAACTACTAAAAAAGTTCTGTCATTCTAACAAGTTAATGCAAAAGTTCACAAATTTTTTTATTGAGATTACTCTCAGTTATTTGCATTAATCCTATAACTAGTCTACCAAAATTTAAGCATTACCATGGGTGTATTATTCATGTAAGCAATATAGTCTTCATCGTTACCCCATGTCTTCTGCCCTCTTCCTTCTAACATTCTAACTCCACTTATTTTTACTAGAAGTAAGTAAGTAAATATTGGTGATATTAAAGTTAAATATTCAATCCCTGATAATGAAGAAAAAGACATTACAGCTACTCCAGTCCACAAAGTAATTTCACCAAAATAATTTGGATGTCTTGATTTACTCCACAAACCGCTGGTGATAAATTTGTTTCTATTTTCAGGAATGGCTCTAAATGCTGATTTTTGTTGATCTGCAACTATTTCTATAGCAAAGCCACCGATAAACATTACTAAGCCAATATAAAAAATATTATTAACAATGATGCCTGTTTCACTTGCTATGCCTGTAATTGCACATAAAGAACAAAGCGAAACCCACATTCCTTGAAGTGTCCATGTCATAAAGAATTGAGCTATGTCAGGCTTAATGGTTCTAAAGCGCTTATCTTCTCCATCCTTAGCTATTCTTGTAAACAAGAAAGTTCCTAAACGGCCTGCCCATAAAATAACTAAAATTGAAATTACTAGTGAGCCCCAGTTAAGATCGCCTGATGTAGTCAAATAAATACAATAAATGAATACGCTAGAATAAGTAATGCTGCCAGTTAGATCAAAAAATTTTTCTGTTTGGAATATATAGGCTGGTATAAAAGCAACCCACTGAATTATATAAACAAGCAAGACTATATTTTGAACTTGCTCATTACCGATAGCTAAGCTAATTCCAAAAGGAATTATAAAACCTAATGCTGCGAAAATTAAATACATTAATGACTGCATAATCTACTCCCTATTCCCATCCACATGAACGGCCTTCATTCTCTTTCTCTAGCCACTCTTGAAGAGGTTTATAATAATTTAAAATTGAAGTTCCACTCAAAGCCCTTTCTCCTGTTAGAGCTTCAAATGCATCTTGCCAAGGCTTACTCTGACCCATTGCTAACATATCTCTTATCTTTACTCCTGCTTCTGGATTATTGTAAATTGAGCATTCATGAAGAGGCCCCTCAAAACCCATCTCATTACATAATGCCTCATGAAATTGGTACTGCATAATTTTTGCAAGATAATATCTAGTGTAGGGAGTATTTCCAGGGATATGATATTTTGCACCTGGATCAAAATACTCTTCGCCTCTCTCCATTGGTGAAGTTATGCCTTGATATTTTTCTCTTAATTCCCACCAACTAGAATTAAGATTATCTTTTGTGATCTCACCAGTAAAGACGCCTGATCTCCATTTATCCAACATTAAAGTCCATGGAAGAGAGACAACACCATCTAGAGCTTGTTTCATTAAAAGAGCTATAGGGTCTTGTTCAGCTGCTTCAGCTTTTTCCTCTGTAACAAAGCCAATCTGAGTAAGATAATCAGGAGTAATTGATAAAGCTAATAAATCACCTACAGCTTCGTGAAAACCATCATTTGCTCCACTTCTATAGACTGATGGAAGATCGTTATAAGCTTGGTAATAAAATATGTGCCCTAATTCGTGATGAATAACTACAAAGTCTTCTGCATTTTTTTCAATGCACATTTTGATTCTTATATCTTTAGTTGCTGGATCTAAGTCCCATGCTGATGCATGACAAACAACATTCCTATCCTGAGGTTTAACAAACAAGGATCGCTCCCAGAAAGTATCTGGCAATGGGTCAAAGCCTAAAGATAGAAAAAAATCCTCTGCTATTTCTACCATCTCAATTTCAGTTAAGTCCCTTTCTTGAATGATTGATGTTAGATCAATGGACTCAGTATTTGGATTTTCTTCAAAAACAATATCGTAAATATTTGCCCAAGATTGTCCCCACATATTTCCTAGAATATGGGCGGGAAGCATTCCTTCAGCAGGCACTACGTCATTCCCATACTCTTCATTAAGTTTATCTCTTACATGACATTGAAGCGCATCATAGAGAGGTTTTACTTCTTCCCATACTCTATCTGTATCAGTAAGAAAATCTTCAGCTGGCATGTCATATTTGCTGAACCATAGATCGGTCAATCCATCATAACCAAGATCTTTAGCGCCTAATTCTCCTATTTCAACCATACGTAAATATTTATCTTTCATAGGTTTGCCAATTTCTCGCCAACCGGTCCATGCTTTTAAAAGCTCATCAGGATTTCTTGATGAATCTATTATTTCTTCAAAGGCTTCAAGGTCATAACAATCATTTTCACTAAAGCAGTGTTCGCCCAAGCCATACATTGCACCCAATTCAGACTCTATACTTGCTAACTCGCCAGCAAGTGTGTCATCTAAAGGAGCTGGCATAACAAAACCACCTTTTATAAGATCTAATTTCCTTCTCATATCTTCTGGTAGATCTAAATCATCAAATGTCGCAGCCTCGTTAGCCCTTTCAACAGACATGAGAGAGTAGCGCTTGCCAAAATCAGCAACTATCTTTTGTGAATCGTAAGTTATAAAATTAGAGCTGATCCAATATGCAGAAGAAATAACTGGACCAAGAGTTTTATCCTCTTGCTCTACTTTCTCTAAAAAAGACTCTACATCAGATATAGTTTTAACTTTAGAATCATTAGTAGAACATGAGACAGTGATAAAAATTGTTATGACTAAGATAAATAATTTGTTCATTTGGTAATCGCCCCTTTAAAATAGACTTATAGTATATTATGAAAATTTCAACAAACCAGTTTAAAAACGGAACTAAACTTTTATTAGATGGTGCGCCATGCTCAATTATTGAGCATGAGTTTCACAAGCCTGGTAAAGGTCAGGCAGTAATGAGGGTTAAATACAGAAATCTTTTAACAGGCAATGTTATTGATAAAACATTTAAATCTGGTGAAAGTGCTGAAACAGCTGATGTTAATCATAGAGAAATGGATTTTCTATACTCGGATGGAGAGACATGGAATTTCATGGATCCAGATAACTTTGATCAGCTAGAAGTTGATTCTAAGATTATTGGAAATGCTAAGAAATGGTTAGTTGGTCAAGAGAGATGTGAGATAGTGCTATGGAATGATCAACCAATTATTGTTGACGCGCCTGTTTTTGTTAATTTAGTGATCACAACCTCAGAGCCTGGAGTTCGAGGAGATACCGTATCTGGCGCTACAAAAGTTGCTGAACTTGAAACAGGAGTAAGTATTCAAGTGCCATTATTTGTTAATGAGGGTGAGACGATAAAGGTTGATACTCGAAATGAAACCTATGTCAGTAGAGTTTAATTATGATTGAGCTTTTTAATAAACATATTTGGAATTTTTTAGACCAAGAGAGTGGTTTTGATGAAGATGATATTCAAGTCATTAAAAGTAAATATAAAACTGAAATTACAGATGATTTAGGAAAGGGGCATATTACTACTAATATTGGACTCGTATCCGGAAGCTTGCTTGGAAGAAATCCAAGAGAAATTGCACAAAGCATTAAGGATCATTTAATGTCATTAGAAGAAGTTGCTGATGTAGAAGTTGCTGGCCCGGGGTTCTTAAATATTTTTATAAAAAGATCATATCTTGCTGCAACTGTTAATGCTTCATTAAAGTTAAATAAAAAGTTTGGGCATTCAACTTTAGGCAATGGCCAAAGCATTCAGATAGAGTTTGTTTCAGCTAATCCAACTGGCCCACTTCATGTTGGTCATGGAAGAGGTGCGGCTTTTGGTGATGCTATTGGAAAGATTCTTCAAGCAAATGGTTATGCTGTTTCTAAAGAGTACTATATTAATGATGCTGGAAGACAGATGGATATCCTTGCTGCTAGCGTTTGGTTGCGCTTACATGATTATTTTGATGATAAATCTTTTCCAGAAAGTGGCTACAAAGGTAGTTACATTATTGATATTGCCAATCAAGTTGATTCAAGCTTAAAAATTGAAAGCAGCAAGATTGATAATCTTATCTCTGACTTGCCTGAAGATCCGGAAGAACAAATTGATGCACTTATTAAGGTTTTCCAACAAGAAGATAAGAGCCTATGGAAACAGATAAAAGAAATATCATTAAAGATGGTATTAAAAACTATAGAAGATGACCTAAAGGCTTTTAAAGTAGATTTTGATAATTGGTATTATGAATCTAGCCTTGGATCTTTAGAGGATCCAAGTTCTAAGATTGCATCTGCTATTAATCAGTTAAAAACAGAAGGCTTAGCTTACGAAGAGAATGGGGCAATATGGCTTAAAACAGAGCAAGCAGGTGATGATAAAAATAGAGTTCTTATACGAGATGATGGTAGAGCAACTTATTTTGCAGCTGATCTTGCATATCATAAAGATAAGGTGGACAGAGGCTTTGATAAATTAATTAATGTTTGGGGTGCGGATCATCATGGCTATATTAAAAGAATAGAAGCATCTCTCGAGGGCTTAGGATTTTCAAAAAATAAGCTTCACGTGCAATTAGTTCAATTTGCCAATCTTTATCAAGGCAAAGAGAAGGTAAAGATGTCTACCCGAAGCGGAAGCTTTTACACATTAAAGGATCTTATTGCAGAAATAGGTGTGGATGCAGCGAGATTTTACTATTTATCTAAACAAGCAGATCAACATCTAGATTTTGATATTGAGCTAGCAAAATCTCAGAATAAAGAAAATTTAATTTTTTATATCCAATATGCTCATGCAAGAATAGTTTCTCTTCAAAGTAAATATCTAGAATCAAATAAATCCCTTCCAGATGACCTTGAGGAAATTAGAAATGGATCATATACAGCATGCGATAAATTAATTCATGCTGCTTCAAAATTTCCAGGAGTTGTTGAAAGATCAGGTGAAACGCTTCAACCTCATATTATTGTTTTTTACTTAAGAGATGTAGCTCAACAACTTCATAGTTATTACAACGACAAACCAATCCTTAAAGAGTCAAATGAAAATCAAGAATCTATTTTACAAAGTTTAAGCTTGGTGAAGTTAGTGATATCAAATGGCTTAAATCTTTTAGGTATAGAAGCCTTAGAAAAAATGTAGTTATGAAAGATTTTGCTCAAAAAATCTCCTCAAGTAGAAAGAAACCAAAAAAAAATAAAACAATTTTTAGGTCTAAGAATAGAACAAAGCCTGTATTTGCCAAAAAAATAATTATTTCACTTCTGGCAACATCACTACTAACAATTTTTACTTCCTTCTATTTATTTGATACTAATCTTGAAATATTTGAACCAACCCCCCTATCAGAGAATATCGTTTCAATAACCTTTCCTGAAAGTCTAAAAGGAGAAACGGTTTTAGTGGAAATTGAAGAAGTATTAGATAAATCAGATTGCCTATATTTACTGCAAGTGGAAGCCTATGGAAAAGAAGAGTTTGCATCTGAAATGCTTTATAAGCTTAGAAGTATGGATTTAAACCCATTTATTGAAGAAATAGATAAGATAGATCAAATATTATTTGGTGTAATGCTTGGTCCATTTTTAAATAAATCGGATGTTAATAATGCTAGAGAAGTTGTAATTAGAATTGGCCTAACGCCAATTATAAAAACAAAATGTACGATTTAATTAATAATAATATAAAAGTATTTCAAGAGCGCTTTTTGGAAGCATGTTCTAAATCTTCTAGGCAGCCCTCAGATGTTTTAATAATTGCAGTGTCTAAGAAAAAAGAAAGTTCTATTATTCGAAATGTATATGAGAGTGGTTTTGAGAATTTTGGTGAAAATTTTGCTCAAGAGCTTGCTAAAAAATCAGAGGAGTTAAAAGACCTTCATATCATCTGGCATTTTATTGGGCCTATTCAATCAAACAAAGTAAACCTAGTTGCCGCCAACGCAAACTGGGTACATTCAATTGATCGTGAAAAAATAATTTCAAAGCTTAATAGTGCTTGTAAGGAAATCGATAAAGTTATGAATGTCTGCATTCAAGTAAATATTGATAATGAAGGTACAAAATCTGGTATTCATCCTGATAACTTATTAGAGTTTTCTAATATTTTAAAAGATTACCCCAACTTAAAATTAAAAGGAATGATGGTTCTTCCAAAATTGTCTGATGACCTATTACATAATGAAAAAGTGATGAGAAAATGTTTTGCACTTCATGCTAATTTAAAATTAGTACATCCTGATGCAAATATTTTATCAATGGGTACAACTTCTGATTTTGAGTCAGCAATAAAATGTGGCTCTAGTATGATCAGAGTTGGCGAATCTATTTTTGGTAAAAGGCTATGAAAAAGACACTTTTCTATGGAGCAGGAAATATAAGTCAATCAATAATTAAAGGGTTGATTAAAAACGGTGTATCAAAAAAAGATATTTTATTTATAGATAGGAACCCTTCTAATACAAAAGAATTATTAAAAATGGGTATCAAGTCTATAAGCAAAAACCAATTAAATAATGAAATTGGAATGATCATACTTGCTATCAAGCCAAAAGATACCTTTCAAGCCTGCCAAGAAATTGCAGACAAAATAGATAGCCCAAATATTGTAAGTGTTGTTGCGGGCATTAAACTCAATAAGATTGAGCAGTATTTTAAGAAAGCTAAGGTGGTAAGAGCTATGCCTATTACAGCTTCTGCATATGGAAAAGGTATAACAGCTATATATGGAAAGCCTGCCTGCAAGATACTAATCAATAAATCAAAAAAATTATTTAATGAGGTTGGTACATGCATCATTCTAGAAAAAGAATCTGAGATTGATAACTTTACTGGATTAATTGGTAGTGGCCCTGCATATTTCTTTTATTTACTAAAAGTATATGAGAAGCGTGTACTTAAACTCTGTAATGGTGACAGAAAAGTTGCTAATAAAATTATCAGTAATTTTCTGGATGGCATATCATCCTCTGTTGCAGCTGATGTAGGTATGGATGAGGCTATAAATATGATTGCATCTAAAAAAGGTACTACTGAAGCTGGAATTAATTCTTTAAAGAGTAATAATGTGCTTCAATTATTTGAAAAAGGCATAATTAGTGCTGTTAAAAGATCAAAAGAGATAAGCAATGAATACTAATCTAATAAACATTATAGCTCTACTAATTGGGTCACTAAGTTATGCTTTTGTGATTTTACTGGTATTTAGAGTATTAAGGGTGAACTACTTCAATCCTGTAGTAAAAAGTTTTGTTAATCTTTTAACACCGTTAACTATTATCTTTACTTCTGTTGCAGGAGGAGTTTTTGGAATACTTTTTGCAGCTTTCTTATTTAAATTTATAAGTTTTTATATTATTACTGGCTCTGCCTATGAAATCTCAGATCTAATAGTTTATGCAATTTTCAATATACTAAGCAGTATTAGTCAGATTCTTTTATTTGGGGTTATTGGAGGAGTAATATTAAGTTGGGTCTCTCCAGGGAACCCCCATCCATTGCTTCAACTGATTGAAGAAATATCAGATAAGATTTTATCACCAATAAGAAATTACATACCCTCAATGGGTGGCTTAGATTTCTCACCCCTTTTGGTTTTAATATTGCTTAATCAAGTTGATCTTATTTTAGCTCAAATCGTAAGAGCCATATTATGAAATCTCAGCGAGAACTTCATACTTTTAGTTCAGGAATAATTCTAGAATCTGGTGAAGCCCTCTCCTCATTTGATCTTATGGTGGATACCTATGGAGAGCTAAATAACGAAAAATCAAATGCTATCTTGGTGTGCCATGCCTTTTCAGGAAGTCATCATGCTGCAGGAAAAACCGATGATGGTAAATCTGGCTGGTGGGATGAGTTGATAGGTCCAAATAAAGCAATAGATACAAATAAATTCTTTATTGTTTCTCCTAATAACTTGGGTAGTTGTTTTGGCTCAACTGGTCCAATTAGTATTTGTCCTGAAACAAATGAACTATACGGAAAGTCATTTCCAGCTATTACTGTATTGGATTGGGTCAATTCTCAAGAAATGCTACTTAGTAAATTAGGAATTACTTCTTGGGCATGCGTTCTAGGAGGGAGTTTAGGTGGAATGCAGGCTCTTCAATGGGCGATAACATTCCCTGAAAAAATTAAGAGAGCTGGGTAATTGCTGCTGCTGCAAAAGCAAGCTCACAAAATATAGCATTAAACGAAGTAAGCAGAGAATCCATACGAAAAGATATAAATTTTCATGGAGGAGATTATTTAAAAAACAATACTTTTCCCAAAAGCGGTCTCAAAGCAGCAAGAATGCTAGCTCACATAACCTACCTTTCAGAAGAAAATATGGATAAAAGATTTGGACGAAAAATACAAGATATAGAATCTCGAGTTGATGAACTTGTAGATTATGAAGTTGAAAATTACTTGCAATACAAGGGTGAAAAATTCTCACAAGTCTTTGATGCGAATACCTATATCCTCATGACAAGAGCAATGGATGACTTTGATCCTGCAAAAAACTTTAATAATGAACTTAAAGCTGCTCTTAAAAAAGTTACAGCAAAGCTTCTAATAGTGGGATTTAAGTCTGATTGGTTATTTCCTCCAGAAAGAGGCAAAGAGATACAACTTGCCGCTATGCAATCTGGTGTTAGTTCATCTTATTTAGAATTAGAGGGTCAACAAGGCCATGATAGCTTTTTATTTAGTAATGAGAGATATCAAAAAAATATTGAGGCATTTTTAAGTAGTTAAATGAACAACCCTTTAACAAATATTGTCCAGGACTGGATTCAGCCATTAAGCAACGTCATTGACTTTGGGTGTGGAGACGGATCTTTATTGCAAGAGCTTAGAGAGCATAAGCAAACAATAGGTTATGGAATTGAAATTGATCCAGAAGGAATTGTTTCGTGTTTAAAGAAAAATATTCCTGTAATAGAAAAAAATATTGATGATGGGATAGATGAATTCTCAGAATGCAGTTTTGATGTTGCAATTATGGCAAGTTCAATACAGTGTCTTAAAGAACCTAATGTTGCTCTAGATAAAATTCTTAATTTATCTGATAAATGTATTGTTACTATTCCGAACCTTGGATATTGGAGATGCAGACTTGCTCTATTGCTTGGAAGAATGCCTGTTACACCAAGTCTGCCCTCTAGCTGGTATGGAACAGAAAATATTCATCTGTGCACCATAAAAGATTTTGAGGATCTTTGTATTAAAGAAGGTTTTATTATTGAGGATAGTGTTCATTTAAATAAGGAAAGGAGTAAGAGTGGGTTTGCTGCGATTGCGCCTAATCTTTTATCTTCCGAAGGAGTCTATTTACTTGCTAGAAAATAATAAAATACTTTTAGCAACTTCTAATACTGGAAAACTAAAAGAGTTTAGAAAAATGTTTAGTAACTTTGAGATTAAATCTCAGGGTGACCTAGGCATTGATGAGCCTATTGAGGACGGATTAACTTTTTTAGAGAATGCTCTTATTAAAGCAAGGCATGGTGCAGATAAATCAGGAATGTTTTCTGTTGCTGATGATTCAGGAATTGTTGTACCTGGACTAAATTTTGCTCCTGGAATTTATTCTGCAAGATATGCAGGAGAAAATGCTAGCGACTTAGACAATAGAAATAAAATCATTGAAGAGCTTAATAAACTGAACGTAAAATCTCTTCCGGCATACTATGTTTGTGTTTTAGTGGGAGTGTATTCTGCAGATGATCCCATGCCTATTTTTTCTAGTGGTGAAATTCATGGTGAAATTTCTATAGAAAGTTCTGGTGATGGTGGCTTTGGTTACGATAAGATTTTTTATCCTCATGGGTATAATTTTTCTATGGCAACTATGGACCCAAAAGAAAAAAATAGAATTAGCCATAGGGCTATAGCTACAAATATATTTTTAAAAAAACTTGAAAGCATTAGAACCAAATAGCGTTCCTATTTCTTTATACATTCATTTTCCTTGGTGTGAAAAGAAATGTCCCTATTGTGATTTCAATATTGAAACTGATAAAAAAGATGGGGATGAGGAAGCATTATTATTTGCTATCTTAAAAGATCTTGATAATTCTTCAAAATATATAGGCTCTAGAAAATTTACATCACTTTATTTTGGAGGTGGAACTCCCTCTTTAATATCTGCAAAAATAATAGAAAAAATTATCAATACACTTAATCAAAAAGAGCTTCTTGAAAAAGATTGTGAAGTTAGTTTTGAGCTCAACCCAAAAGAAGTTAAAGAAGAATATATAAATGATCTGGTTCGTATAGGTATAAATAGAGTTTCTATTGGTATTCAAAGTTTTGATGCAAACACTCTATCTAGCCTTGAGAGAAACCATGGTGCGGCTGACTCTCTTAATGCCATTAAAGTTGTATCTAAAATGAAGACAATAGATACAACGATAGATCTAATATATGGAGTTATGGGGCAGGACATTGAATCTTTAAGAAAAGATATAGAAATATTTTGCAGTCATGATGTTGATCATTTATCGATGTATCAACTTACTATTGAACCAAATACAATTTTTTATAAAAAGGAGTTACGCCTTCCTGATGATAGTTTGATTGAATTAATGGAGACTGAGGCTGCGAAAATATTAAATGCAAAAAATATCCATCAGTATGAAGTTTCTTCTTGGTCTAGAGATAATAAGAAGAGTAACCATAATATGAACTATTGGATGTATGGAGATTACTTAGGATTAGGTCCAGGCGCTCATAGCAAGATAACTCAGGAAACTAGCATCAAGAGAATGATTAAACTAAAAAAGTTAAAGTCATATATCAAAAATCCCTCCAAGACTGTGGACACTAATATTACTTCTGACTCTTATGATTTAGATTTGGCAATGAACCTATTGCGCATCAAAGGCGGACTGTCTTTAAAGGAATTAGAAACAAGTCATATATATGTCCCAGATTCATTCTTAGAAAAACGATTAAAAGGCATTGAAGAAAAACTTTTAGAAAACGATGGGATTAGGGCTACACAAATTGGGTATAAGTTCTTAAACGATACTATTAATTTATTTAATTAATTTTTGAAGGGGGAAGATGAAGATATCTCTGCCCTCCTTAGCTGCTCTTTGTTGGAATTTTGTTAAGTCAGATTCTTGATAAACAGAACCAGTAAGCTTTTTGTATCCAGACGATAGATTAATAGCCTCTTCAATCGACTCAGCATAATTTTCCCAATCAGTTGAAATAAATAATTCCCCCTGGTCTTTAATTATTGGATGGACTAGCTTTAAAAAATCTTCTTTAATAAGTCGTCTTTTATGATGTCTGGCTTTTGGCCAAGGGTCAGGACAAATAATTAAGACGTCATCAAAAAGTGGTTCTTTTATCTGCTCAATTAATAACCTTATGTCACCTGTAGTGATTCTTATGTTTAAAAGACCAAGTTCTTGTATTTCACCAATTAAATAGCCTATTCCTGCTAAATATACTTCTGAACCTACAAATAAAGTATCAGGATTATTTTTTGCCAGTGAAAGGATGTTTTCACCATTACCAAATCCTATTTCAAGAATAAGCCTAGAAAAATTAGCTTTTTCACTGCAAATATCTTCATAACTATTAATTAAATAGTTAGGTAATAAATTTAGGTTATCTTCTTGGCTTTGTGTAATTCTCCCTCTCCTTTTAACAAAGGAAGGAAGGAACTTATAGCGCATTATTTTTTTGAAGAGTCTGCTTTTTTATGCGGCATCAGACATAAATGCCTTCAATTTTTTGAGTGCTCCATTTTCAATCTGTCTCACTCTTTCTGCAGAGATACTGTACTCTGCTGCAAGGTCATGCAATGTAACTTTATCTTCAGATAAAAATCTTCTTTGGATGATATCTTTACTTCTATCATCAAGCGTTTTTACTGCTTCGCTTAATCCTGCTAGATTAAGTTCTTGTAATTGATTATCTTCTGCAAGAGTTGCCGGGTCAGATCCTTTATCTTCTAAATATTGAGAAGGTGACATCATTTCATCTTCAGAATCTCCACCAACCGGACTATCAAAGGCGGCATCACTGGATGATAATCGATTCTCCATATGTAATACGTCTTTGATCTCTACATTAAGATCTTTTGCAATTTTTTCTGCCTCTTCTTTTGTAAGCCATTCAAGTGATTTTTTCTTACTTCTTAAATTAAAGAATAATTTACGTTGAGCTTTAGTGGTCGCTATCTTGACTAGTCTCCAGTTTTTAAGAATATATTCATGAATTTCTGCTTTGATCCAATGAACAGCAAATGAAACTACTTTAACGCCTCTGTGAGGGTCGAATTTATCAACCGCCTTCATTAAACCAACGTTACCTTCTTGAATAATGTCTGCTAGTGGCAACCCGTAACCTTGATAAGATCTAGCAATGTGAACAACAAAACGAAGATGATGAATAACAAGCTGCCTAGCTGCATCTAAATCATCAGCCTCGTATAATTTTAAGGCAAGCTCCTGCTCCTGTTCTTTTGTAAGAATAGGTATTGAATGAACACATGCTAGATAAGATTCTATATCCTTACCTGGCGTAGTTAACTGAATTGGTTGTAGCTCTGTTCCCATTTATATAAATTTTTTATAATTAAATATATATATTATTAATATATTTAGACTAATTATACCAATTTTTTATAAAATTCGCTTATAAGTCCTAAATATTTGTCTTTTAGGTAGGTATTTCTGAAGCATACAAAGGCAGGATTTAGGATAGATTCTTCTTTTGTATAGGCTAAAGGTTCTCCTGAAGACATTTGGCATACTCTGCCACCCTGCTGCCTCAAGCATGCATGTCCAGCAGCAATATCCCATTCAGATGTGGGCCCAAATCTTGGATATATATCAGCTTCATTATCAGCAAGGGCACATAATTTAAGAGAGCTGCCCTTTTCAACAACAGTATAGTGAATTGGAATTCCGAACATATAATCTTTTATCTAAAAATTGTAAGAATTTCTTATCAATATCAGTTTGATGGCTTTTACTCATGACTATTCTCAGTGGTTGTCTAGCAGCATGATACTTATCGACTGTAGATGGATCATTTAACATATGACCTAAATATTTTATTGACTTAATAAGTTTTGAAGGGCGTTTGAAGAATGAGCCTGACCAAATCTTTCTTTTTGCTGGAGCTGCGATTATTCCAAAGATTGGAATAGAGTTCTCGATAAGGGCTATATTGACAGTAAAGTCATTTGATTTATTTATAAATTCCTTTGTTCCATCTAATGGGTCTACAAGCCAATATGGTTTATTTGGGTTTGGCTCTTCTGGATCGTATGTTTCTTCTGATACTACGGGTATGTCTGGAGTAATTTTTCTTAAAGATTCTGTAATAATGTCGTTAGCTCTTTTATCTGCTTCAGTTACCGGGGAACCATCAGACTTGATTTCTGTATTGAAGTGCTCAGATTCATACACGTCCATAATTGCAAGAGAAGCCTCTTTTACAGTATGTTTTATTGGATCAAGAATATTAAGTATGAATTTTTGTGTTATTTCCATATTTATATACTAGCAGATAGGATGATGACTAATACTGACAGTTAGTTTCAGGAGTATTTTTGTAATCTAGAACATCTAGCATCCTGAAGAAGATATCAGTATTATCCATTTCTCCTGAAAATAAATGCGCACCTGGACCATAAGCAAAGACTCCAACCGGGACTCCAGTATGATTTTTTGATCCCCATGATACTTTTACTGAGGTATCTGATTCATCGAGGATCTGAAGATCTCCTGTTTCATGATCTGCTGTGATAATTAATAGAGTTTCTTGATCTTGAGTAACAAAATTAATCATATTTCCAATGGTTGCATCAAAGTCTGTAAATTCTGCAAAAAGATATTCCAAATTATTTGAATGTCCAGCCCAATCTATCTGACTACCTTCAGACATTAAAAAAAATCCATTACATGTTTTAGAGTTATTGGATAAATAATTAAGAGCAACTTTGGTCATTTCAAGCTGAGTTGGCATGTCTTTTTCAGTTCTCATGATCCCATCTTCTGCAAACAAGCCTAAAAGATTTTTGTTCGAATTTGTTGTGAGATTCAAAAGATCTGACTTTGAGTTTAATAAAGTATATTTTTCTTTGTCTATATCAAAAGATTTAAAATATTTAACGCCTCCACCGAACGCTACATCAATTGAAGAGCTTAAAAGCTGTGAGGCTATTTCTTTTGTTTTGTATCGACTGTCTACATGGGAAAAAAAAGCTGCAGGAGTTGCATGAGTTACTGATGATGTTGCCACCACCCCAGTTAAGTAGCCTCTTTTTGATAACAATTCAGTAATAGTCTGAAGCGGCTCTTTATCTGGCGTCATTGATAAATATTTATTTTTTGTTTTCTTTCCAGTTGCCCATGTTGTTGCAGCTGCAGCAGAATCTGTTATTAAATCATTTGAAGATTGGGTTGTGCTTGTTCCAATATAAGGCATTTGATCCAATGCTAATTGATAATTGTCTCCGCCTATTGCCATTCTTGATAATGTAATGTGATTCATGCCCATACCATCACCAATTAAAAGAATAATGTTCTTGGGTTTATCTTTTTTATCAAAAGATTCAATTTGATAGATTATAGATTCTCTATCACCTTTTAAAAATGAATCTTCTACTGGCTTAGCAAATAGACTGGAAGGTAGAAAAAGAGATGTAATAAAAAAACTTAATGCTAGTCTCATAATTAAGGTTGTAGATTTTCTAATCTCAATTTAGTGGCAGTATTTTCATCATCAGGATACTTAAAATCATATATAGAAGCTTCCCAGCCACCATACATAGGGTTTGTAATCATGAACCATTTACTTCCCCACATATTTCTATATTTGAATGCCAGCATTTTCCTTTCTTCTGGAGCAAGTGCTGTCTCTGGTCTTGAAAGAAAATCACTGAGTTGATCGCCTACAATCATAATAATTCTATAATCTTTTGCTATTAGGGCTCTTCTTGAAGTCTTATCTGATGCCCAGCCTGACTCTCCTTTCATCATAAGAACATCTCTATCTTCATCAAGTGGAAGTTCAAGATCTTTTAAGTTTTTTCTTGTTGCCTCTTCTAACTCAGCCACCCTATTAGTTACATAAAAAATCTTAACCCCTTTTGATTGGGCCTCCTGTAAGAACTTAGTAACCCCAGCCACTGCTGGAGCGCTGGCTTCATTTCCCCAATCTATCCATCCATTTGGATATGAAAGTCCTTTTATAACTGTTCTGGCTTGAAAAGCAGAATTATCTAAAACCGTTTCATCAACATCTAAAATAATTGCTGGGGGTTTTTCATTAAAATTATCTGTTTGCTCTAATGCAGCCGTCCAATCTTGATCAGACATAGCTTGATCAAGGTATGAAGATGCAGCGGCAAAAGTTTGCATATTATTTGCAACAAATTCTGTTGAAGTTTGGGCGTATAAAATACCTAATAAAGACTGTTTTTGAAACTCATTACTAATTGGTTTATCAATATCCTTATCATTTACGCTTACAGAAGTAGCACATCCATTGATAAATGCTAGTAAACAAACCAAATATATTGACTGACGTGCTTTCATGAGTGACTCAGATTATAATGCTTTTAAACATTTAAAGTTAAAATTATGAACTTAGAATTAATAGAAAATTTAAAACAAATCCAAAATGGCCTTGTTAAACTCAGCATGGATAGAAAAGTCGTACTACCTCATCATAAAACTTTTGAATTAGTTGAAGAAATGCGAGCTGCTGTTAAAAAATCATTGGAGATTGCTGAAAATGGATAATGCTACATGCTTCGAAGTAAATATTAAGAATGGTGTTGCTCATTTAAATATGAACAGGCCAGATCAATTTAATTCAATGACGCGACTCTTCTGGAAAGAATTGCCAGAGATAATTAAAGAAATAGATAAAGGTGCTAAAGCGAGAGTCATTTTATTAACTGGAGAAGGTAAGCATTTTAGTTCTGGTATGGATCTTGGTAATTTCTCAGCAGGAACTGCAGATAAAAAGAAAGATCCAGCAAGAATGAGAGAGATTTTTTATCATGAAGTATTAGAACTTCAAGATGCCTTCACGGCTCTTGAAGAATGCAGAATGCCAACAATCGCTGCAATTCAAGGTGCTTGTGTTGGTGGTGGAATTGATATGGTTGCAGCTTGTGATATGAGATATTGCTCAGCAGATGCTTTCTTTAAAATTGCAGAAGTAGATATTGGAATTGCTGCAGATGTTGGAACCTTACAAAGGCTACCAACTCTAATACCTATAGCGGCAGTGAGAGAGCTTGCTTATACTGGTAGAAAATTTGATGCTGTTGAGGCTAAAACGCTAGGAATGGTAAATGAGGTGTTTGAATCTTATGAAGAGCTAATGGTTGAGGTAGAAAAAATTGCTCAAACTATTGCGAGCAAGTCGCCATTAGTAACAAGAGTTATCAAAAAGCAGATTAATTATGCAAGAGATCATAGCGTCCAAGATTCCCTAGATTATCATGCAGCATGGAATTCAAGTCTATTAAGTGGAAGAGATATGGAAGCTGCAATGACTTCTTATATGAACAAAGAGACTGGTGAATATGATGATCTTGAGGAGCAAAAAAGTTTTTGGGAAAAAGACGGTTTAGTCCCTTAAAAAAACAGGCTCAGTTGGAGTTGATAGTTCCTTTGAAAAGTAATAGCCCTCTTCAGCAAATTTATTAATACTTTTTGCATCCTTAATCTTATTTTTAATTAGCCAGTTGGTCATAGTTCCTCGAACTTTTTTAGCATAAAAGCTAATAATTTTATATTGGCCATTTTTATAATCTTTGAAGACTGGAGATACAACATTAATATCTTCTGGCATTTTTCCAAGGACTGAAAAATATTCTTTTGAAGCCAAGTTAACTAATAAGTTAGATTTTTGTGATTTCAACTCATCATTTATATTTGCTTGAATTTTATTTCCCCAAAATTCATATAAATTTGATGCTGTATCAGTTTTTAATTTCGTTCCCATCTCAAGACGGTAAGGCTTGATTACATCAAGAGGTCTTAGTATTCCATAAAGTCCTGATAATATTCTTAAGTGCTTTTGCGCAAATTTAACATCACTCTTGTTAAGCTCGTCTGCTTTTAAGCCTTGATATACATCCCCTTTAAAAACAAATAAAGATGCTTTTGATTCAGCAGATTCAGTTTTGCTAGCAGTCCATGATTGATATCTATCAAAATTAAGAGTTGCTAGCTTGTCACTTAAGCCCATTAAAGAGGCTATATCCTTAGGCTCTTTTGCTTTTAAAGTTTTAATTAATTTACTCGATTGGCTTAAAAACTGAGGCGCGGTATGATTCTCTGTAGTTGGAACAGAGTAATCTAAAGTTTTTGCAGGTGAAAGAACTATAATCATGCTCGTAATTCTAACGAAATCTTTAAGAGACTTCTAATGAAAATTGTAGAAAAATGCATAAATTTACTTGGAAAGAGCATTTCTTACCTAATTCCAGTTATGACATTGCTTATGGTTATCATTATTGTAAGTAGATATTTCTTTGGGACGGGAAGAACTGATCTTCAAGAATTAGTAATGTACATCCACTCCCTTATTTTTTTAGGATGCGCTGGCTATGTTTTTAATCAAGATGAGCATGTTCGTGTCGATATTTTTTATCGTGAAGCTTCTTCAAAATACAAGGATGGGATAAATTTAGTTTGTGGCATAATTTTTTTACTGCCTGTAACGATAATTATTTTTATCTACTCAATCGATCTGGTGAGTATGTCTTGGAGTATTGAGGAAACATCAACTGAACCAGGTGGTTTAGCTTATGTATATATTCAAAAATCTTTTATATTTCTTTTTCCTTTAACCCTTATAGGAGCTTTCTTATATAAAGCAGTTAGGATTATATGGAAATAATTCCACTATTATTATTGGTCTTAGTTTGTGCTGCATTAGTCTTAGGTTATCCCGTTGCCTTAACTCTTGCAGGAGTATCAATCCTCTTTTCTTTACTTTGTATACCTGCTGGAATATTTGATCCTGATATTTTTAAAAGTATCCCCTTGAGAATCTTCGGCATTATGAATAATGTTACTTTGCTTGCTGTGCCTTTATTTATATTTATGGGAACTATATTAGAGAAATCTGGAATAGCAGGGAGAATGCTTGAAAATATGGCATTGGCATTTAAAAATTTTCGTGGCGGTCTTAGTATTTCAATCATTGTAGTAGGCGCTCTTTTAGCGGCAAGTACTGGAATAGTTGGAGCAACAGTTGTGACTATGGGATTAATGTCTTTACCAGTTTTAATCCAACAGGGCTATAAGAAAGATTTTTCTACAGGCCTTGTTGCAGCAACTGGGACTTTGGGTCAAATTATTCCACCCTCAATCGCTTTGGTTTTACTTGGTGATGTTATGTCTAATGCCTATCAGAGAGCTCAAAATAATATGGGTATTTTTTCTCAAAAGACTGTTACTGTTGGTGATCTTTTTGTTGGGGCGATTGTTCCTGGCATTCTTATTTGTACTTCATATCTGGTATATACCATTTATCAGAACTCAAAAAATTTGAATATCCAGTTTTTACCAGATTCAATAACGCCTCCAAAAATAGAAATTTTAAAAACGTTGGCTCTGCCATTAATACTTATTGTATTGGTACTAGGCTCAATTATTGGCGGAATTGCTACTCCGACTGAGGCGGCAGCTATTGGCGCTATGGGTGCCCTGATTATTGCATTGATAAATGGAAAGCTTACCTTTAACTTTTTAAAAGAAACCAGTGAAAAAACTGCAATTGTTACCACTATGATATTCACCATATTAATCGGTGCATCAATATTTTCTTTAATCTTCAGAGGTGTGGGTGGAGATGATCTTATAGAACTTATTTTTAGTGGTATTCCTGGCGGACCCTATGCTGCATTAATATTTGTATTGCTTATAGTTTTCTTGCTTGGCTTCATTTTAGATTTTATCGAAATTTGTTATGTCATTGTTCCGCTTGTAGCACCACCTCTTTTAATGATGGGCTTTGATCCTGTATGGCTTGCGGTATTACTTGCTATTAATCTTCAGACATCATTTTTAACTCCTCCATTTGGGTTCTCATTGTTTTACTTAAGAGGAGTCGCTGATGCAAGCATTAAAACTTCTGAAATATATAAAGGTGTAATACCATTTATCTTGATTCAATTATTAATACTTATACTAGTATTAATTTTTCCGAGTATTGTTTTATGAAGAATCTTAATTTTATAATTACATTTCTAATCATCTCATCATGTTCAATCGAGAATATAGATACTGAGATTGCATTTGATATTTTTGAGAAACAAAGTATTCGTTTTCAGGCCTCCTCTGATGAAGAAGAAAATAATCAAACTATAATACTTGGTTCTGGTCGCCTTGTTTTAAAGACAATCCAATTGCCTGAAAAAAATAATTATCATCATGCTGATGCAAAAATTTCATTGGTTTCTAAAGGAGATCCTTGGGATAAATCCGGATCATTCTTTATTATTCCAACTCCATCAGATTATTCTGTTTTAGACTTAGCAAATAAAAGTTTTCCAACCAATGTTGCAACTGAAACATTTCCAGGAATACAGCAATTTGAAGCTGAAGATGGTTTTTATTATCCGCCTTTAGAGCTGTTAAGGTTTATTACTCCATTTGGAGTTGGTTACTTTAATACTCAAGATTGCTGTGAAAAGTTAAAGCCTGTTTATATTGCTAAGTGGGAAGATAATATTTCCTGGAATGAAGATATATCCCACTTATTGCCAATTTTAAAAGGCGAAGTTTTGGTTGGTGTATATATCGATACTTGGTCAGATAAGGGTTGGGATATCGATGTGGCATTAGAGTTTTCAGGGCCGACTTCTAAAAATCAAACACGACATCAAACTATTGTTTCATTGGTGAATACAACTCCTTTTGCAGCTGGTCAAAATGGCTATGATCGATTTGGAGAGGCGCCCCTAGTTACAAGCTTTGATTTAAAAGAAGATGAAGATGAAGTTTTTCTTTATTACTTAACAACTGGGCATGGGGGGCATGGAACAGGTGATGAGTTTGTAAAAAAAACAAATATCGTAAGCCTTAATAACCAAGTTATTGCTGAGTTTATTCCTTGGAGAGATGATTGTGCTTCCTTTAGAAGATTTAATCCAAGCTCAGGTGTATGGACAGAGACAACTGAGTGGAAGGGTGAAGAAATCGAAGAGCGAATTGCATCATCTGATTACTCAAGATCTGGTTGGTGCCCAGGCAGTAAAGTCTCACCAAAGAAAATTAGCTTAGGTAACTTAAAAAAAGGTAGGCACGAGGTAAGTATTTTTATTCCAGATGCTCAGATCACAACAGAAACAGAATTTAATTTCTGGAATGTTGCTGCATATATAGCTTATTAAAAACTCTTAATCATTCTGAGTTTCAGCCAAAGGATCAGATATGAATCTATGATCTTTTAGATCATAATATTTCTTCTACATAAAAAAAGGCGCTATTTAAATAGCGCCTTTTACTTATTTGATATTAAGAATATCAGATAATTTTGCGTTAAAAGTGGAACTGGAAAGAAAACATATCTGTATCTTCTAATGTATCAAAACTGATAGTCATGTTTCCAAAAGTTCCACCTATACCTAAACCAGTTTCACCTCCTGAAGCTGATATTGATTCACCTTGATAAGATGCAGTAGCAGAAAAATCAGCATATGTTAAGCCGATATGAAATTGTTCAGTGACATTATAGTGAGTTCTAACAAACAATGACGGATCAAGCTCTACCTTAACACCATCTATCTCTGTATCATTAACTCCAATAATAGCTCCTAGTTCAATATCCCATGCATCGCCTACATCCCATGAATATGACCCTGTTAAACCTCCAAGCGTATCACCTTCAATGTCTAAATGGGTATAACCAGCTGCCCAACCATTTGCAAAAACCATTCCTGGTAAAAGCATTATTATTAATAATTTTTTCATAAGACCTCTTAATTTTAATTAAAGATTTATAATATCATTGGTTTAAAAAAAACTTTTAGAAATAAGGTTACTTAAAATAACTATCTTTTAATGAGTCTTTATTAATTATCGATATATAAATATATATGTGATAAATTAAGACATGCCTTTTTAAAGATATTCTTATGGAAAATAAAGAATTCTTACTTAATGCTAAACGAGCACGACAAGTTCATGCACTTTTTCTTAAAGAAAGTATTGATCATTGTCATATAGTTTTATTAACAGAAATTATTGTAAGAAAAATTCATAAAGATACTCTCCCTAATGTGAAATGGCTTCAGATAGAACTTCAAATATCTTTTACTAAGGTAAAGTCGATATTAGAAACATTGGAGGTAAGAGGTTTTATTATTAAGAAAGATTCTGAAGGTGATAAAAGAGTTAAATTCATAGATATTACCAATGCGGGTAATGAATTTATATATGAAGTAACTGAGAAGTTAGCTAAGCCAGGGGTTTAGCTAACTTCTTTTATCCAATCGACTGTTTGCTTAATTCCACCAATTGGGAAAAAGTGAACCTGGTCAATATTTAGAGATGGATCCTTCATTTTATGATCTGCCAAAGCTTCTAAAATCTCAGTAGGCTTGTATGGCAATAAAAGCTTTGTAATATCTTTAGCTCTTTTAGTGAGTATTTTCATTGATGGTCCTATGCCACATTGAATAGAAAACCTTAAAACAGTTTGAAGTTTTGCTGGGCCAGCAATGCCAATATGAATTGGAATATCAATGCCATCTTGTTTAAGATTTTCTGCCCATGAGGTAACGGTGTTGGCATCAAAACAAAATTGAGTGGCTATAGCCATTGTTGCATCAGTTCGCTTAGAAAATTCCTGCTTCCATGAAAGAGCACTAGAAGTATTCTTCTTTCCTCCATCCGGGTCTATGTCTTTACTTCCCTCTGGATGACCTGCTACATGAAGCCTCTTAAAGCCAAGCTTATCAAATTCACCTGTTTCAATAAGTTGTATAGAAGAATCAAACTCCCCTAGTGGATGTGAGGAGCCTCCTGCAAGCAAAAGTGCCTCACTAACATTTGCTTCATTTTGATACATAGATAACCATTCAGTTAACATATTCTTATTTTTAATAATTCTTGCTGGAATATGTGGCATGACTGAAAAACCCTCTGCATTTATTCTTTTAGCAGTAGCAACCATAGTTTTAATATCTTCCTTTTCAGACAAATGAGCGATATAAACTCTAGTATTTGCAGGAAGAATTTCAGCAAAGTTTTCAACCTTAGCAGCAGAATTAGGAACTACTTCAATTGAGTAGCCTGAAATAAAATTTTTGAGAGCATCGCTTGTCATTACTTATTCCTTAATAACCTATATTGCCTGATCAAGTCCGGCATTATTTTTTTCTAGAACCCTTTCTGCTCTATAACTTGATCTAACCATTGGTCCTGATACAACCTCTAAGAAGCCTTTTCTTAAACCTAGATCTCTATAATAATTAAATTCTTCGGGGGTGACCCATTTTTCAATAGGAAGATGGTTTAAGGTTGGTCTTAGATATTGCCCAAGCGTCAAAATATCAACATTATTAGCAATTAAATCATCCATGGTCTTTTCAATCTCATCGTCAGTCTCTCCAAGCCCAAGGATTAAACTAGTTTTTGTTAAAACATTTGGATTAATCCTCTTAGATTCAGCTAAGACATCAAGAGTTTGCTGATACCCTGCTCTAATATCTCTTACTGGATGGGTTAGTCTTTCAACAGTTTCCATATTTTGTGCAAATACCTCAATCCCTGAATTTACAATCGTCTCAATTGAAGTATAAATACCTTTAAAATCCGGTGTTAACGCCTCTACTGCAGTATTTGGATTGCTTGCTTTGATAGCCTTTACTGTCTGAGCATAATGCTCTGCGCCACCGTCAGGCAAATCATCTCTATTGACTGAAGTAAGAACGACATATTTAAGCCCCATAACTGAAACTGCTCTAGCTGTATTTTTTGGCTCTTCATGATCAAGCCAGCCTTTAGGATTGCCGGTGTCTACTGAACAAAATTTACATGCCCTTGTGCAGACAGAGCCCATTAACATAAATGTAGCAGTTCCATTAGACCAACATTCAGAAATATTCGGACACATGCCTTCTTCACACACTGTGTTAAGACGTTTTTCTTTAACTTGTTGTTTAACTGCATTGTAGCGAGGATCAAACGTGGCTTTTACACGAATCCAATTTGGCTTTCGTGTATTTGGAATATCTGAATACTTGTTAGCTTTCTGGCCATTCTTCACAGCCTTAATGCCATCTCTGTTTACAATTTTTACTGTTGGAATAATGTCCATAATTACAATTGGCTGCCTAATATTTTTATTGCCGAAGATTCAACCTCTTTAATATCTATAGTATCAATAAAATCTTTTATTTGCGTTACCTTTAATCCCTCATATCCACATGGGTTAATTTGTTTAAATGGTTCTGTATCCATATCTACATTCAAACTAATGCCATGATAAGTTTTACCTCTGGAGATTCTTAAACCAATTGAGGCAATCTTTTTATCCTGAACATAAACTCCAGGAGCGCCGCTTATTATATTAGTTTCAATATCATATTGCTTTAGAAGATCTTGAATAAAATCCTCTAAATTTTTTACTAAAGCTTTTGGCCCCCACTTTAAAGTTTTAATATCAAGCAAAAAGTAGATAACTAGTTGGCCAGGTCCATGATAGGTTACCTCTCCACCCCTATCAGTTTGAATGACTGGAATATTCTTAGCATCAAGGATGTGTTCCTTGCTTGCAGCTGTTCCTAAGGTAAAGACTGGTGGATGCTCTAATAGCCATATTTGATTTTCAAAATTAGGTTTTGTTATATGTGCCTTCATAGCATCATATGAATCTTGGTAATTGGTAAGTCCAAGTGATTTAAAGGTTAAATCATTTTCCACTAATTATTTCTAGCCTCAATAAAAGCATTCTCTGAGATTGCATGATAGGCAGAAACTTCTTTATGAAAATTTTTGTAGGATTGATAGACTTTATTAACAGATGGATCATTGGCCGCATTCTCTTCCATGATCTCATTAGCTATAACTTTAAATTCAGCAATAACATCATTTGGTAATTTCCTTAATTCCACACCATGAACATCTATTAACTCTCTTAAAGCTCTGTTATTTCTAGCAGTGTATTCATCTAAAGTATCCTGATTAACTGCTTTTGCAGCTGTTTCAATAATGACTTGGAGGTGCTCTGGTAAAGACTCCCAAGCTTCTTTATTAATTAAAAGCTCAAGCATTGAGCCTGGTTCATGCCAGCCTGGATAGTAATAGTACTTAGCGGCTTGTTGAAAACCAAAAGTTAGATCATTGTAGGGTCCAACCCATTCGGTTGCATCAATTACACCTGTTTGAAGGGCGGTAAAGAGTTCGCCCGCAGGTAAAGTCACGGGAATTCCGCCAGCTCTTTTAAAAACCTCGCCGCCGACTCCAGGTATGCGCATTTTTAAGCCTTTAATGTCTTCTAATGAATTAATCTCTTTGTTAAACCAGCCAAACATTTGGGTTCCAGTATTACCAGCAGGCATTGGATGAATATTAAAAGGTTCGTATATCTCTCTCCATATCTCAAGTCCGCCACCTCTATATACCCATGCGTTTATTTCATCAGAGGTAAATCCAAAAGGAACTCCTGAAAAAAATTGAGCTGCAGGGACTTTTCCTTTCCAGAAGTAGCTTCCACTATGGCCCATTTGATGCGAGCCGCTTGATACCGCATCAAAAACTCCAAAAGCTGGAACTTGTTCGCCAGCTCCATAAACAGTAATTTTCATTTGGCCATTGCTCATTTCTTCTACCAGATTTGCAATCTTCTCAGGCGCCATACCAAGACCAGGATAATTTTTAGGCCAAGCCGTAACTAATCGCCAGTTGTATGTTTGAACCATTTTAGATTCATCACTCATATTTACAGGAACATCGTTAGAACATGCAGCTAATAAAATAATTCCCAGGATTGATAAATATTTATGTTTCATTAAATTTTCTCAAGTTTCGCAAAGGATAGGACCAGCCATTTAGTTCCAGATTTATCAAAATTGATCTGCACTCTTGCTGCCTCTCCAGTTCCCTCATAATTAAGAACTATGCCCTCTCCAAATGATGGGTGCAAGACTTTTTGGCCTAACGCAAAGCCTATTTCATCCTCAACTTTATATTTTGCTTCTTTTGCTGCGGGGAATTCTCTCCTTGTATAGGCGGTTGTAGTTTGTGCACGAGGTCTAATCTCATCCATTAATTCTTTTGGTATTTCTCGAATAAATCTTGAAGGAGGATTAAAAGTATCTGATCCGTGCAACCTTCTTGATTCAGCGTAAGTAATATAAAGCTTTTGCATCGCTCTGGTTATACCAACGTAACAAAGTCTTCGCTCTTCCTCTAATTGAGAAATGCTATCCATGGAACGCCCATGAGGAAATAAACTTTCCTCTAATCCAGTCATTAAAACTAATTTGAACTCTAAGCCTTTAGCTGAGTGTAATGTCATGAGTTGGGCTGCGTCATCATGTTCACTAGCCTGCCTATCTCCTGAATCAAGAGAGATCATATCTAGATAGTCTTCAGCTATTTCAATATTTTTCTTTTCTTCACTTGTGCTTTGTTCAAAATTTTTGGTAGCTGTAATTAACTCTTCTAAGTTTTCAGTTCTAGTTTTTCCTTTTTCTCCTGGCTCTTTCCCATGATAGGCATAGAGTCCTGATGTTTGAATAATGTATTCCATTAATTCGGATAAGGAGTTGCTTTCAGCTAATTCTCTAGATGTAGCAATTAATTCTAGGTAGGATCTGAGCCCGCTGCCGCCCTTGCCTGAGATAACTCCCTCATCTATTAACTTCGCAGATGCCTTGATGTAAGAGATATTATATTTTTTTGCAGCACTTCTAATTTTACTTAAAGTTTTTTCGCCAACTCCTCGAGTTGGATTGGATATAGATCTTTCAAAAGAAGGATTATCCGAATGATTAAATATAATCTTTAAATAACTAATAGCATTTTTAATTTCTAGTCGCTCATAGAATCTCTGGCCACCATATATTCTGTATGGAATAGATGATCTTAATAAGGCTTCCTCTAGTGCACGTGATTGGGCATTAGATCTATATAAAACAGCCGCATCTTCATACAGCTCACCCTTGTTCATCCATTCTCTAAGGATATCAGCCACAAAACGGGCTTCATCTTGCTCGTTATAGGCTTGATACAAAATTATATTTTCACCCTCAAGCTGTTCAGTCCAAAGATTTTTTCCAAGCCTGTCACTGTTATTTTCTATCAAAGCGTTTGCTGCTGAGAGTATGTTGTTGGTAGAGCGGTAATTTTGCTCAAGTCTTATCGTCTCAGAATTTTTAAATGTTTTTGTAAAAGAAGCTACATTTTCTACTTTTGCCCCCCTCCATCCATAAATAGACTGATCGTCATCACCTACAGCTGTAATAGAGGCCGCTTGTGAGGCAATTTCTAATAACCATTTATACTGAATAGAGTTAGTATCTTGAAACTCATCAATTAAAATTGTTTTAAATCTTGTATGAAAATAAGATCTTACAGATTCATTATTTTTTATAACTTCATAAGATTTAAGTAAAAGCTCTCCAAAATCAAGCAAATTATCTTGAATACAAACTTCCTCATACTCTTTATATATTTTCTTAATAGTTTCTTTAAAGAAATCCCCATGGTCTTCAACTTCAGCAGACCTAAGCCCATCATCTTTCCAGGAATTAATTTGCCATTGGCTTTGGCGCGATGGCCATGAGGCCTCATCTAAATTAGATTCTTTTGCTATCCTTTTAATAATTCTTAATTGGTCATCCGAATCAAGAATTGTAAAACCACTTGTCAGGCCTGCCTCTTTATGAAAACGTTTGAGCATTCTGTGTGACAAACCATGAAAAGTTCCACACCATAGATCCATAGCTGGAGATTGAAGTAATTCCTCAATTCTTGAGCGCATCTCTGCTGCAGCCTTGTTGGTAAATGTAACTGCCATAATGGCTGCTGGATTTTTATGTAGTGCTTCAACTTCCCATGCAACTTTATGAACAAGAACTCTAGTTTTTCCTGAGCCAGCACCAGCAAGCACCATGAGATGCTGCTTTTCTGAAGTCACAGCTTTGCGCTGCTCGTCATTCAAATTGTCTAATATGTAAGATACATCCATTTAGGGATTCATTTTTTTGCTTAGGAAGGATATTCTAACCTTATGCCAACAAAATTATTACGCAAGATTAAAAATACTCTACCTGAATTAAGAAAATCAGAAAAAGTTGTCGCTGAATATATCTTAAATGATCCAAAATCCGTTATTAGTTTAAAAACTGCGGAAGCTTCTTCCTTAATGGGCATTAGTGAGCCAACGCTTATAAGGTTTTGTAAAGCTATGGGTTTTACAGGTTATCAAGAGCTAAAAATTAATTTATCTCAGCAATTAGCTGCAGATGATTATTTTGAAATTTATGAGATTTATCCAGACGATTCTATTCATGATTTATGTGAGAAAGTCTTTGATACTGCAGTCAGTGAAATCTTAAATGTTAGATCGCAAATTGATCAAAAAATCTTAGAGCAAGCTATTCAAGCTTTAGCAAAAGCAAGAAGAGTTGAGTTTTATGCTTTTGGGGGCTCAGCACCAGTTGGAATGGATGGCCAGCACAAGTTCTTTAGATTAAAAATACCAACTTCTTGTATCTCTGATCCGCATATTCAATTTATGTCTGCAAACTCCTTGAGCAAGGACGATGTAGTGGTTGCTATCTCCCAGTCTGGAACAACAACTGCACTTGTAGATAGCGTTAAGACTGTAAGAGAATCTGGAGCTAAGGTAATAGGAATAATGCCTGGCAATACACCATTGGCTGATATTTGTGATCTTTCTTTAACAATAAATGTTGGCAGTAATGACAGATTAACTATGCCTCTAACATCAAGATTAGCCTACACAGCTGTTATT
The DNA here is from genome assembly GCA_964275345.1 of uncultured SAR86 cluster bacterium. Lineage (GTDB taxonomy): Bacteria > Pseudomonadota > Gammaproteobacteria > Magnimaribacterales > D2472 > MED-G78. Next base: position 204,698 of record CAXYBK010000003.1, read on the forward strand.
GATGTTTTAACGATGGGTGTGGCTCAATTGAGACCAGAGGCGCAGGATCATTTATATAATATTGCAGATAGTCAAAGATCATTAAAAATAGATTCTTAATTTTATAGGGGAATTATATGAATAGAGTTCTAGAACATTTAGGGTGCAAATACCCGATCGTTCAAGCGCCAATGGGATGGATAGCCAGAAGCCAGCTTGCTTCAGCCGTTTCTAATGCAGGAGGTTTTGGAATTATAGAAACCTCATCTGGTGAAGTTGAAAACTGTAAGGCTGAGATAGAGAAAATGGCAGATCTTACAGACAAACCATTTGGTATCAATCTTCCTTTACTATTTTTAAAAGATGACAGCATGGTTAATTTTATTGTTGAGCATGGTGTTAAGTTTGTAACAACTTCAGCTGGAGATCCTTCAAAATATATAGGTGTCTTAAAAGATGCAGGTATCACTGTTTATCATGCTGTCCCAAATGTAGCAGGAGCTATGAAAGCTGTTGCAGCTGGAGTAGATGGTTTGGTGGTTGAGGGTACTGAAGGTGGTGGATTTAAGGGTATGGAAGAAATTGGCTTGCTTGTTCTTATTCAAGCTATAAGAAAACAATCTGATATACCTATTATTGCTGCTGGCGGTATTGTTGATGGAATTGGTATGGCTGCAGTTTTTGCTGCTGGTGCTGAAGGAATACAAATGGGGACTAGGTTTGTTTCAAGCAAAGAAAGCCCAGTGCATGATAACTTTAAAAATAAAATTATTGATTCAGACGAAGCTGGTACATGGATTTTAAATAAAAAATCAAAGCCTTGTATAAGAGCTTTAAAGTCTGAGATGACAAGTAAAATACATGAAGAAGGTGTTATGGAAATGACAGCTCTAATGAATATTAAAGATTTATATTTTGGTGGAGATATGGAGGCAGCGCCTGCATTATCTGGTCAATCAGTAGGTCTCATCGATAGTGTAAAATCTGTAGATACTATAATTAAAGAAACTATCAGTGAATTTAATACAACCTGCTTAAAGCTTTCAAAGGAGACATTTGATGAGTGAAGAAACAAGAGATTTTTTTAAAACCTATACTGACTTCGTAACCAAAGTTACTAGTGATCCGAGTCTGGACTTAGATGCTCTAAAGGAGCGTCTTGATGAAATCGAAGCAGATTCTCCGATTAAAACCCCAAGACTATTAACTGCGGCCCTTGGTCTTGGAAGCGAAACAGGTGAGTTTGTAGAAATTGTTAAAAAAATGTTTTTACAAGGCAAGCCTGCTTCGGAAGACAACATCTTTCATATGAAAAGAGAGCTTGGTGATATTATGTGGTACTGGACTACTGCTTGTGCTTCTCTTGGATTAGATCCATATGAAGTGATTAGCGAAAACCAAAAGAAACTGGAAGCTAGGTATGGTGAAAAGTTTGAGGTTGATCGCAGCGAAGTCAGAAAAGATGGTGATTTGTAAATCAGTAAATATCTGTTCATAAAATAATGAAAGATAAAGAAAAAGAACCAAAAGAAGAGTTGCCTTCAGCAGCCGACGACTGCGCTGATGTAACTTCAAAGCATGAAAGGTTTAAGAAAGAGACAGATAAATCTAAATTCCCTCCGGTAGATTACGAAAAGCCTCCTCATTATTAGTTAATAATTTGCGTTTATATTTAAAACATAATATCTTTTATATAAGGTTTTAATTTATTAGGAAAAGTATGGGTATTAAATTTGATGGAACAAATGTAAAAAACGGTTCAAAGGTGGTCGCGAATATGAAGAGTGGTGATCAGTTAAGAGATGGGAGTTCATCTGGGGGCAAGGTTCTTGGAAACATTAAAAGCCGAGATCAAATAAGAGATGGGAGTTCGTCTGGGGGCAAGGTTCTATGCAATGTTAAGGATGGGAAAAATATAAGAGATGGTAGCTCTTCTGGCGGAAGAACTCTTATAAAAATTTCAGATGCAGCTAAAAAAATAGGCACATCTGCAACTGGTCCATCTACTGCGTTAGTATGGTGGTTTTTTGCTAAGTAAATAGAGGAAGTATATAAAATGCTTAGATGGGCAATAAGAGCGGTAGCTGCAAATCGCTATAAAAACAAAGCTATTTCAGAATCAAATAGAGCTAGTAGCAAATCAAATGATGCTAAAAGACAATTTGATTATGCGAAACGTGAAAAGGATATAGAAAAAAAATTAGCATATATGTCTGACGGCTTGAGTAAACTATCAGAGTCTGTTGCTCATACCTCAAATGCTATTGAGCCTCTTGCTGAGGTGTCATTTGTAGCGTCCTTATTAGTTGAAAGTATTCAAAATAATCTTGATGAGCAAACTGAGGATATTGTTAAACAATTAAAACAATAATAAATATGGCTTAAAAGGCTCATTATATAAGAGGGCTTCAAGATCAGATAAATCGTCTTTTTACTCGAATTGGAGCTTTTTAGAGAGTTCTTTTAAAAATAAAGTCTCTTTTTCTTTTACTTTAAAAGAAAAACCAGAACTCTGAAACATATTACGAGGCACTCGAAATTTTGAAACTATAGGATCTTTATTCATGTTTTCAGTCGAGGTAGCAAGAATACATTTATCTCTAGTATAAAAATATTTCCACCATGCATCTAATGTCCAATCTTCAGTTTCTAATAAGTATCTATTTCTTTTATGTCTTGGATAAATATGGCTTCTGTTAATTCCCATTCCTGATTTATATTTAAAATTATTTTCTTTAAATCTATATATTGCTTTTTCTGTAATGCCCACAACTCTCCATGGGCTAGGTGTCATTCCAAAAATTGCCCCAAGCATTTTATTTTTTACTGAATAAGGAACCTTCATACGCTGCACTTGTAAAAATGCATTAAACATAGTTTTTATATGTATTGCTTCTTCTTTAGTCATGTTTTAACGATTTCTAAAAGCTTTGAGTAAATTGCATACATGGCATAAGTATCAAGCGCACAATAATCAAAAAGTCTTTTTCGAATAGAAGTCCTCTCGTCCTCAGTTGAATTACGCATATTCTTATATGCGCTTGAAGCCATCGCTCCATCGTTAATCTCTAGATTTTTGTAATCTAATTTTTCATTATTAGGGCATATAGCTGGCAAAACTTTTTTAATAGAAAAACTACCTTTAAATTCATGGTGGTAATAACCGCCACCTCTGAATGGATCTATTAGGTCTATAAATCTATCATTTAAAGCCAATAATTCTTCAGAAATATCAGGACAATAATCTGCCAATGATTTAATTACATTTTTTTCAAAGGATTGATTGTAAGCCATTATAGATCCATTTTCGGGTATATTTTGGAGCATACTCTCAGCAATGGCTCTTCTTGGATCTTCTTTAATACTCGCAATAAATTCAAAATGCCCTGTATCAACATCTATATTACTTGTGTTATCTTTTTGAATATGGAGAGAATACTGAAATGGCATCTGCATGTGTGGTCTTTGATTATCAAAAATCGGGACTGCGTCAGTAAAAGTTTCAAAGTCAAAATAACTAATAGGATACTCAACAGAATCTATAAAAGTCTGTATCTTTGATTTATTGATAATTGGTTTTTTAATTTCGTCTGCTTTTATTTGATTCTGTTGAGTTGAGCTTAATTTTGTATCATGTTTGATTTGTTCAAAAGAAATAATGCCTTGATTGTAAAAATCTAATTTCTTATCAAGATTAAGTCTATATAAATTAAAAACTGAATTAATTTCTTTGGTACTTTCTGGCCAACATCTATCAAGGTACTCGCAAGCATGAGGTTTTTTGCATTGTGCTCCTATGCTAATTTCTGGCTCATCATTGCTTGTAGATACAAATTTTATATCTGAAAGCTGATTCTGTATTTCAAGCTGATTGCTTTTTACATATTCCGTTAAAAGATGCTTTGTAAAAAGCTCAGCGGGATTGATATCTCCATCCTTTGAGTATTTGTTATTTAAAGTAACAACAAAGGCATGATTTAATTTTAAGCCTTTAACTGATTGTAATATATGCCATTGCAAGCTTGCATCCTCTTTATGATATGAGCGAAGACTTGATGAAGATTTCACCTCATAAATATCCCAGCCTTTAGAGGTTTTATTCATAATATCTACTCTTATGAAAACATCTTTTTCTATAAAAGAAGCTTCGTAAAGTGTTGTCTCGCCTGCATCTATAGCCTTTTTTGTAAGATCGCACATTTTTTGAAAATCACTACCGAGATATTCTATTTCTCGGCCGTGCGGAAATAGTTTTTTAGCCACCTCCCCAACCTCATCGCCTGCTTTGAGCCTGTCCATTGCAGATTCATCCGGCGGATTGGTTGGCTCAAAACCTTTAATGCGAGCCATAAGGATTTATGACATTGCTGACCGGTTATAAATTTTGACTTTGAAAGCATAGATCTTATAGATCAATATTTTTTTTGTTGCTGTCATCAAAATAAGTTCTGAGAAAATTAACAGCTTCCTTATAATCATTTGAGTCTTTTCTTTTAGTTTTAAACGATTCCACATAGTTTTGGATGGTTTTTTCATTGATCAATAATTTAAAAATATCTGGATTGGTTCTTGCCTCAGCAGACTCCTCAATTAGGAATTTTAAGACTTCTTTATTTAAACTTTTTTCAGCTGCTATAAATGATGTCTCCATAAAATCTACAAAGCCCCAGGCTCCATTTATTTCTTTATTTTCTTCATCCACATCTTTAATTTTTCTTCTGTGATCAAATTCTATTTGAGATTTTGAAAGTATTAGGGGCGCATTGTTATGCTTGGGATGTTTTGATGCCTGCAACTCTACATATTCACCCTTGCCTGTTCTATGAATGTTAATTAGACCTATTTTCTTCTTCTTATAATAAAGAGAGATTCCGCCAGCATACTTAAGCACATAATCTGAGCCCTGCTCACTCATTGGCTTTGACTGATCAAAGTCAACAGCATTATAAGGTTCTGACTTTACAAAAGTTAGATATGATTTAACCGCATCTTCAGTCTCTTTTAATGGAAAATCGGGATATTTTTTGTTCATATCATATTTATCTATGTAACTTTGTAGCCACGCGTCATACCCATTGACATAAAATCTTTGATAGGATCCTTTGGGAGGCCTTACATTTGGGTTTTCTTTAGACGACACACTGGTGACAGCTGTCTGGCCTAATGCAGTTTCAATAAGTGCTATAACATCAGTCTTTTTATCGAACTCTTCATCAAAAAGACTAATAAATTGAGATATCGCAGTGGCTTTTGATCTCCTCCTTGGGTTTACATAGCAAACTCTAAATAAACATTTTTCCCAATCCTCGTTAAAATTATCTGTTTCGGATGCTTGGAGAAAATTTTTCTCCCAATTCTCATCCTCCTCTTCTTTTGCCTGTGTTTCCCTGTAAGCCAAGTCTTCATTCCACTCTCTAAAATTAGGATTATCCGCAAAAAGCTGATAAATTTCTGGATGGGCTATCTGTAAACAAACCATTGCAAACATAATCATTGCTGTGTCTTTGTCTCTTAAGACGCCATCTGAATCTTCTCCAGCATCTTTGTCATTTAAAATCTTAATTAAAGCTAAAGAGTTAATTAGTCTTTTGATAGACCTTGGATTGCCTCCAATGGATTTTGTAACAAATTGATTTATTAACTCTGGATCAAACTCCTCTTTACCTTCATAAAAACCTATTTCACCTAAAAGGCCTAAAACATAATTGGCAATATCATAATTACCCATCGGCATGGTAAATGGTAATTGAATAATCTTGTCAAAGAAGGCCCTAAACTCCCATTCATTTTCTGGAGTTGGAGCACCAAACTTTCCTACAAGCCCTTTAACAACTACCTGATAGTCAATTGCTAGAACAAAGACGCAATCCTTAATATTAAAAATATTTTTAAGAAGCTCCAAAATATTTACAGCATCCTTGGGGTCAATTCTGTCAAGATCATCAACATAAATGATGACTTTTCCATATCTATTTGATTCTAGTGACTTGATTTCTCCTACTAAAGTTTTTAGCTGTTCTCGTAATTCTTTGATAGAGTTAGAATTTTCAGAAAAAATATCATCTACAGCATTTACACCAGCCACGCCTAAAGTTAGCGAAGAGCCAATTCTTAATGCTCCCTTCATAATATTATTGACACCTTTTGATATTTTTTCTGCTCTTTGCTTATCGGTATCAGCATCTAATAATTCCAAAATGATCTCATTAATTATTTTCATTAAACATTCTTCTGGGGAACATAGAAGAGAGTGCTCCCAAGAGTTTATCCAAATTTGTTTAAAGTCATCAATAGAATCATCATTCTTGTTGAATTGATCTAAATCATTCCATATTTGATTTAAAAGAGAAGTCTTGCCACTTCCCCATTCACCTTGAACGCCTATTGTCATAGGAGTGTCTGTTCTTTTTATAAAATCAGTTAATGCATCTTTATAAGCTGATATCTTTAAAGCGTCATCTCCTCCTTGCGGCAGAGCCTCGTCAACTATTCCAACCATATTAAAATTCTCCAAATATTTTCTTGCAATGTTCTATAAATATACATATATTTTTCATTATGGGAAATAAAATTAAACAAATTATTATCAGAGTTTTAGTTATGCTAGTGCCCACTTATGCCGTTGCATATGCCTCAGGAGCTATGATATACACAATGCCAATGTTAGCAGCATGCACTCTAATAGCAGCTAATCTTTTTGATTCTAAAGAAATAGAGAATAGAGTTGATGAAGATGGGGGTGCAGAGGGAGATGGTCCTGCTGCAGAAATTGCGATGATGGTGGATGAGGACGGTGGTGGTCTAGACGGCTAATTTTTATATAAGCAGGCTTTATATATTTCTATAAAGCACATCAATCTATGAAAAAAGTAGAAAGAAAAACTAAAGAAATAATGTTCAATACATTTCAACAAGTCCAAAAGATGGATGAAGTTCCGTATTTTGTAAAAAATAAAATGCTTAGTGCTATTTTTAAGATGAATCCAAATAAATGGAGAGTAATAGGAATAACAGAAAAAGCAGTTTTAAGATTTGCAGAAAATGAATTTAAGTACAAAGCACGAATGGGAATTAATAGAAGTCATATTCATCAAAGAAGTGTTAGAAATAAAGCTCTATTAGCTAAAACAGATTGGAAGCTAGATGAGTGGTGGAATTACTTTTACGATAGAGATGAATGCATACTTGCAACATCTACTGAAAATATGAGCAAAGAAGAGCTTAAGCCAAGTTTTAAAGTTCCTGATAATCTTTTTCGTTCTTCAGGTTATGCATACAGCGTAAAGGAAGATGAAACCGAATTTTTAAAGAAAATCTATGAAAAACTTACGTCTGATTCGAATAAAGAAATAGGTGGCTAAATGTTAAAAGAAGGTAACAAGCCTATTGGTGAAATGCTAGAAAGAAATTTAGCAGGTGTGTTAGAAATTTTTAATCCAGACTATGAATGGGAGACTCAAAAAAGATTTTTATACGATCCAGATAACAAAAGAAAATATTATAAAGTTGATGTTATATCTGAAACTAAAAAAATTATTTGGGAATATGATGGCCCTAATCATTTTAATGACACCTGGAAATTTCAAAGAGATCTAGATAGAGATCAGTATTTTCTTAAACTAGGCTATACAGTTAAAAGATGGTCTTATTACTACCAACTAACTAGTGATATAGCTAAAAATTTATTTGATAAAGACTATTCTAAAAAGAAATATTTATCTGCAATAGATTACGTATATGGCGCTCAAGCAGAAGACCAAATTTTTCCACCTGGATGGCATGAAACTAAGTTTACCCCTGGTAGTTGGATAGAAAGAGGAGTTGACAGGCTAATGGCTGAATTAGATGAAATGCCAGAATCATTTAAACACCAGATTGCATATGCTCTCATTCTTTATATAGAAAGTGTTGGCGATGCTTTCTTAGTATTAGGTGACCATAAAAAACTGCATGATCTCATAAAGCTAGAAATTAAAAGAGGCCATACTAATTTCTTGTATCCAAATCTTTAAATTTAAATAAATTTTTGGTGGCATTAAACAATATGGTCTTCTCTTTCTTTCTTTGCTGTTCTAGTAATGCCTTCTTTTGAAGTATATTCATTAGTAATTCCTTTAGAGCCAGCTTTATCCTTTTTGGACATATTTAGTAAAATTACTACAGCGCTTAAAGCTGCAATTACGATTATTGTTAATATTAAATTGCTCATAATTATTCTATAGCCTCAGTTATCATGTAAAAAAATTGATTAGGTGAAAAAGAAGTTGTGACATATGCGCCTACTCCTCTTGGTGTTGTTGACACCCAATTTGAAAGAGTAAGATCATTTGAAACTAATTTCATTTTCCTTTCATTAGAAATATTTAAGACCGGCTCGTACAGACTTGATCTAACTACAACAATATTTCTATTAAAATCAATCATTATGTATTGGCCATCATACCCAATAGTTGAAGTAATCCAATCCCCATTGGGACAATTATTATTCTCATCTAAAGGACTTGAGCACAAATTCCAAAATTGAAGTCCATAGTAGTCAAGGCTTGCAATAGAATCCACATAAGAGCTATAGCTAACACTATCACCCTCCCAAATACCGCCGAGCAATAACATATGGCCAAATTTGGCATAATCTCTTGCTGTAGAATCAAGACAACAATATGCCAGATAATTACCATTAGATTGACCAACATCAACGAAATCTTTCCACCAAATAGCATCTATTCCTATTTTTGAAAATAGCTGGTAATCCGCATATGTCTGGAGGTCCTGTCCAGTTGCTCTAAAGAGAATTTCTCCTAAAACCTGAGTATCGCAATTTGAATATTTAAAGTCACCGCGATTATAAATCTCAGTATCTGAATACCAGGGCTGAATGACTCCACTTTCTGCAAAGTCTCTATTGATACACTTCGTTAATTGATCGTCTGAAAAAACTAAATCTCCGCCAGAGGAAGAATCAGAAGTATTTTTACATGTATCTAATTCGCCTAAAGCATTATCAAAACATATTGGATCAAGCCCTGAGCGCATGTCTAATAAATTTTTTATAGTAATAGATGATCTTTCATCATTTGCCCACTCTTGTATAAAAGTTGATGCCGAATCATTAATAGATCCAATAAGTTGATTTTCTTGAGCAATCCCAATTAAAAAACTCACAAATGATTTTGAAGATGACCAAGATGTAACATAACTATTAATGGTCTTATTGCCATATAAATCTTCTAAGCGAGATTCACTTATGCCTGTTATATTTCTTAGCGTATTTTTTTCACCAGCTAAAATGCCTCTGTATCTCTCATACACCAGTTTTCCATCTTTAATTACAATCGCCGCTTGTGAATAAGCACCATCTTGAAATGCATAATCAAAAGCTTGATCTAGCTTAGTAGATGACATGCCAACACTTTCAGGAGTGGCAACATCCCAAACTAGCGGATGTGATGGATATTGATTTGGAGTTACTGGATCAGGAGCTGAGGCACTACTTCCTCCTCCGCCGCAAGAAACTAAAAAGAATATTGAGTATAGATAAAGAAAATTTTTAAGAAACTTCATCTAAATTTTTAACATTCCTTATGAAGACTTCCTTATAAATTCTTGCGTAGCTTCTTCATATTCTGATTGAATTCTATCCACAAGCTCTTGAACCGGTGGCGAGTCAACTATTCCACCAATACCTTGACCAGATCCCCAAATATCTTTCCACGCCTTTGCATCAGTATTTCCACCTGAACCAAAGTTCATGCTGGTTTTGTCAGCTTCCGGAAGATTATTTGAATCTAGTCCTGCTTTATCTATAGAAGGTTTTAAATAATTACCATGCACGCCGGTAAATAAAGAAGAATATACAATATCATCAGCTGCGCTTTCTTCTAACATTTTTTTATAGCCAATATCAGCATTAGCTTCTTCAGTAGCAATGAATCTTGTTCCCATATAAGCAAGATCAGCTCCTAAAGCTAAGGAGGATGCTACAGAGTAGCCATCGCCAATTGATCCAGAAAGAATAATAGTACCGTCAAACCATTCTTTAACTTCTCTTACTAGAGCAAATGGTGATAAAGCTCCAGCATGTCCGCCCGCTCCTGCACAAACTAAAATTAATCCATCAACGCCCTGTTCAGCTGCTTTTTTTGCATGTCTAACACTAATGACGTCATGAAAAACCAACCCTCCGTAGCTATGTGCAGCTTCTACAAGCTCAGCTGGTGGTCTTAGGGAAGTGATGATGATTGGAACTTCATGTTCTACACAAGTTTGCATATCATCCATAAGACGATCATTTGATCCATGGCATATTTGATTTACAGCAAAAGGTGCAACTTTTGCATCAGGGTTTGCAGCTTGGTACTCAGCAAGTTCGGTTTTGATTCTAATAATCCACTCTGCTAAAACATGTTGCGGTCTTGCATTAAGTGCTGGAAATGATCCTACTATTCCAGCTTTACATTGAGCAATTACAAGCTCTGGGCCTGAGACTAAAAATAATGGGGAACCTATAACAGGTACTGATAAATTGCCTTCAAGAATTTTTGGTAATGACATAATTTGTTTTAGTTTGTTGTGTTAGCAGCGATATTCTAACTCAAAATTATTAATGAATTTGTAATTTTTTCTTTAAAGATTTTATGCCGTCAGATTGCTGAACATTTTTAGTTTTAAAAAATAATTCATGATTCTTTTCAAGCAACTCTAGGTTATATAAATAATTTACCATCAAACCTTTTGATTGCATTATTCCTTTATCAGATAAGTCTGCATTTAAATTAATTTTTTCTAATATTGCGCCATTACCTAAATGGAATTTAGCCACTGGATCATTAGGGGAGTTATCTTCTCTCTCAGATTCGGTTAAATATAATATTGCTTGCGTCATGAGGCTGTCTTCATCCAAGTCTTCATGCAATGATTTCTTTTCTAGCCATCTTACAAAACTAGGCATTGGCGATAGAGTAACGAACTTATTTAAATCATCTAATTCTTGTTTTAATTTATGAGCTACTTTTTTTATAAGAAAGTTACCAAATGAGATTCCTGCAAGACCATCTTGGCAATTAGATATTGAATAAAATACTGCAGTATTAATATCTTTGTATTCAGTTATCTCTCTGTCAATCTTGATTATCTCACTAATTGATTCGGGCATTTTGCTACATAAGGCAACTTCAACAAATATTAGAGGCTCATCTGGAATTAAAGGATGAAAAAAGGCAAAACATCTTCTGTCATCAGGAGCTAGTCGTGCCCTTAAGTCATCCCAAGAATTAATTTCATGAACCGCTTCATATTCAATGATTTTTTCGAGTATGTTTGCAGGCGTTGACCAATCTATCTTTTCTAACACAAGAAAGGATGGATTAAACCAACTTTTAAAAAGACTTAATAGGCTTGAATTAAAAAATGCTATTTCTGCATTATCTTTAACAAGACCTCTAATTCTTTCTCTTAATCTAACTAATCTAACTGTTCCATTTGGTGTTGTATTAAGTCTTCTAAATAATTCGACCCAGTCAGGCTCTGAAGCTGTGGATACTTTTTCTAAATTTGCTTGTGTTTTATCAGCTGCGTACTCTTTTGATGCTTCTGACAAAGCTGAAGGATCTATATCATAATTCTCTGCTAGTTTTTTTAGAAAAATAACAAGATCATCATCATTTAATTGCTCAATTAATGTTAAAAGATGCTCTGCATACACTAAAGATGACACTTCTCCGCTAGAAGTCATTACAGATTCAAGCGCTTTATTGATATCTTTATGCAAAACTCCAAAATCTTCTCCACCAAATAAATTATTCTTGAGAGTGCCACTCATAATCGAAGAAATTATATTTTGAAAAAAACTCATTATTCTTTAACTGTTTAACATATGTTCTGTTGTTTCCCATAGTTTAGTTGCTTCTTCAGAGTCAATAGCCCAATCAGCAACACCTACGAACCTTTTCATGGAATCGTCTACCTCTTTTTTTAGTACGGCGACATCACAATTCTCGCAAAAAACTCCACCAATGTCATCTAATGCATCATTTGTGGCACACCATAAAGAGGTAGTTGCTCCTTGTGTAGTAGATTTAAAGAATGAAGCAGCCATATCGGAAGGTGAACCATCTTCTTTCACCCAGCCTAAAGCTACCATTTCTTCATTATCAAGGTGCCTTTGTAAAGGAGTCATAATTCCGCCAGGATGAACGCTATAACCTCTTACCCCTTTATCTTTCATTAATCTATCAAACTCTATAGCAATAAGAGATGAGGCTGTTTTAGATTGGCCATAGGCAACCCACTTGTCATATTGGGTTTCATTAAAATGAATATCGTCCCATAAAATACTTGTGAGTGAATGAGCAGATGACGAGAGACTGACAAATCTTGAACCTTCATTCTTTTCCATTACTCCCATTAAGCCTCTAGTTAATACGAAATGGCCGATTTGATTTACACCAAATTGACGCTCCCACTCATTTCCTATGCGGCCTTCTGGACATGCCATAACCCCTGCATTGTTTATTAATAAATCCAAAGATACGCCTTCATCAATAAAGTTATCTACAAAACTCTGAACTGAATTTATATCGGCTAAGTCCATCTCAACAATATCATCAGATGGAATGATTCCATTTAAAGCAGTTTTAGCTACATCTTTTCTTCTAGCTGGAACAATTACTCTGGCACCGCAGTCTTTTAAGGCTCTAGTTGTTTCAAGACCAATCCCAGAATAACCACCGGTTACAATTACATTTTTCCCATGTAATTCTATCCCAGCAAGCACTTCGCTTGGCTCAGACTTAGCTCCAAAGTTAGATCCTGTAGGTTTTTGATTAACTGATATCATCTCCTCTCCTCTATATTTATTCTTTAAATGGAACTGTAATTACACTTTCAGTATTCTTTTCAAGTTCTAGCTTATCGAAAAATGTTGGTTTCATTTTTTCATCTACAAATAATTGAACCTGATCACCATAATGCTTTGATGATGCGTCTTGGGTCGCGCTTCCATACTGATGAATACTTTGACTCTCTTGATTGCCAGCAGAATCCCATGATAAAGATACAACCAAGCCATCGCCAGCAACAGCTTTTAGAGTTCCATCATCTTGAGGTCTGCCATAAACTGCTCTTAGGGTATCTGGTCCACCTTGGATAGGGAGAGCCAGATCTCCTCGCACTAGCTTGTTAACTTCTGACCATTTTGGATCAACCCGGTCAAATGAGCCTTTAATCTCATCAATGCATTTTTTAAACATTTCTTTTGAGCTTGGTGCATCTATCCTATTCATAAATGCTCTCCATTCTTCTGAGAGCACGCAAACACCAAGAGCTGCAGATCTATTATTATTATCTGTTTTAAGATCCCAAGCATTTAAAACTGCTTGAGCTTCTTGAAACTCTTTCTCTTCATATTCTTGTGTAAGAACATTTTGCAGATATTTTATAGATCGTGATTCCTTGGAGTATTCATTATCAAACTTTGCATCTAAGAGATCTTGTTCAGTAAATTTCTTATCATTATCAAAAATTTCAATAACCCTATAGGCGCGGTTTGTCATTTTTGTTTCTATTCCTAGAGTTTTGGAATAGTCGCTTCGATTTAAATTATCTTTAATTGCAGACGCTCTAAAAGGATCTTGATTAGCACTAACAATCCATCCAGAATTTGGATTAATTAAAAGAGGTATCTCATCAAAAGGTGTGATTTCATCCCAAATTAATGCTGAATTAGTCCCGTCAACTGGTTGCGTCCAATCATAGGCCTCATTTCTTATCGGTCCTGCTGTATTGTGAAGCAACATAATATTGTCTTCTTTATCTGCATAAACAGCATTAAAAGAAATGATTGCACGCATTTCCATTGCCTTTAACCACTCAGCTTTATTTTGAGCTTTATTCATTCTAAACCACTGATCAGGCTGACGAATTTCTTTCATGCCAGCAAACTTCAGAGCATAAGATCCAGATTCAGTCTCAAGCACTAAACCATGTTTAGAAAACTTAGCTTCTCTATTAAAAGTCCACCTTATTGGTCCTAAGAGTTTGACTGGTAACTCAATATTTTTTATATCAAAATTTTCCCACTTGCCATCAAGTAGATATTGATTTTTATCTTCAGGGTTGATTGTGAGCTTAAAGGCATCTGTTAAATCTGGACCATTAACCGTCATGCCCCAACCAATATTTTGATTAAATCCAACAAAAACAAAAGGAGCTCCTGGAAATAATCCACCCATCATATTCCAACCTTCATCACTTGAAACATGAGCTTCATACCAGGCTACAGGACCATCTAGTGGTTGGTGAGAGTTTATAACAAGTCTGGTTTTGCCATCAGATGTTTTATTAGAATTTAAGGCAAAAGCATTTGATCCGGCTACTAAGCTTGCGACTGCTCTTGATTCACCGCCTTTATCAAGCTCTGCTGCACTAACTTCTTTGGGCGCATTCATTAGTTCTTTAATAGCACTATCTATTCCAGCAAAGAAAAGATTTTGAATTGCAAAACTTGAAACTAAATCAACTTTATTAACCGGATAATAATCTTTGATGTTTCGATCAAGATTCAAAGACATCCAATAATTAAGTCCAGCAACAAAACCTTCTAACACCGCCTTAACTTCAGATGATAAATCTTCCTCATATCTCTCTTCTACCAACTCCCTAATTCCAAGAGCTTTAATAAGGTAGTCAGCTACAGCTCCATCACGACCATTTTTTAAACCAGATCCAGCTCTTGCTAAGTCAATTGTTGAAAGGATATTAGTTATATCATCATCGGCTTGAGCATAGGCCAACCCAAAAGCTGCATCTGCATCTGTAGCTCCGTGAACATGTGGAACTCCAAATATATCTCTTGTTATTGTTGCACTATATTGAGGGGTAACTTCATTAGAAGTCAGGTTTATATTAAAGCCACACAATATAAATATTGCTAAAGCATATTTAATATTTAACTGCATTTTTCTTCCTTATATTAGCTGGCGTTTTTATGACATTGGGTGTGCCAGAATATATAAGTATAAACCTTAGAGTATATTTATGGGTAAAACTGCATTGAGTTCTTTTAGAGCATCGTGAGCATTAATTACTTTTATAGTATGCATGCCTAATGCTTTTGCTGGCTTAAGATTGATTCCAAGATCATCAAGAAAGACAGCTTCTTTAGCCTCTATGCCTGCGTGATTTAAAGCCAAATGATAGAAAGCAGGGTCAGGTTTTCTAACATTCTGCTCACTAGATGCAATTACAAAATCAAATAAACCCATAATTTCTTCATTTTTACCAGCAATAGATACGTTCTTATCGCTGAGTTGAGTTTCAGGAGACACAATATTGTTAGTCAGGCATGCCTGAATAAGATTGCCTTTGATTACCTTGAGCGCCTGAATCATTTCAGGCCTAAGCTGACCTTGAAGCAAGCTGATAACATCTATGCCTGGAATGGGATTACCAAGATCACTACTCTCTTTAAAAAATAGATCATTAAATTGCCCTAGATCTATTTCATTTCGTTCAAGCTTAGCCCAGGCATTGCTATCTGGATTAGTTGAATTAACCCTTCGAATAAAATCTTTTTCAAGATTATGCTTTTCCTCATAAAGATTAAATGAGTCAAATGGGCTAGTAGTTATGACCCCGCCAAAATCCCAAAAAACTGCTTTAATAGAATCCATATATGAGTAAAATTCTCTGTTATTGGTTATAAATTTAAAGCAACTTCAATCTTTGCTTCTATCATTTTCAAACTTTCTTTACTTTCTTTGAGGTCTAAAAGTATTTTTTCTTTATGCATTTGTAATAAATCAAGAATGCGTTCAGCATTCTCTTCTGGATTTACTAACGCAAGTCTACTCATCTCTTTAATCTGATCTAAGGCCATGCCTGTTTTTGTTAGGCACTTAATAAAGGTCAAAGCGCCTAGATCTGTTTGCTTGTATATTCTGTGACCTTTATCATCTTTTCTTATGGCAAGTAATTCAATTTTTTCGTAATACCGCAATGTGTGTTTTGATAATCCTGTCTCTTTAGAGATTTCTGAAATGTTATACATAATTACTTAATGAGGCCCATAGCTGTTAATTGATTTGTAGCCTCTATTGCTGAATCCTCTGCAGAGATATATTCCCAATCAAATAAATCCTTGGCTTTAGATTTATCAGTTATAGATTTTTTACCTAGACTGCCAACAACGCCGCTTAATTCTTTAATGAATAATGCCATGACTTTTACCATAAAATTAGGCATCTCTCTTTTAGGCGCTTTTTTAAAGCCAGCATCATTAAGAGCTCTGCTCATTTCTACAAAAAACATTTCTTTCTCACTAACAATAATTCTTTCACCATTTGTTTTTTCAGATTTCATTGAAAATATATGTGCCTTAGCTACATCTCTCACATCAATAAATCCCATGTGTGTTCTAGGGCATGCTGGCATTTGCCCGCCAGCTAGCTTTAGTAATAGTTCATTAGAAGTGCCAATATCATTTGTAAGCATAGGACCTGTTACTGCAACTGGATTAATTACTGTGAGCTCAAACTTATCTTCAGCAGTTAGCTCATTTACAAAATCCCATGCAGCCTTTTCAGCAAGGGTTTTACTTTTTGCATAGGGAGTTATGCCTGGCCCAGTATCCGACCAATCATTTTCATCATAAATTTTTTCTTCTTTATGGCCATATGCCACAGCTGCAACTGAAGATGTAAGAACAACTTTTTTAACCTTATTATTTTTACATGCATTGAGAACTCTTAACGTCCCCTCCACTGCAGGTTTAATTAATACATTTTCATCACTAGGAACTTCTAAGATAAAAGGTGATGCTACATGTAAAACATATTCGCATCCGGATACAGCTTCATTCCAACCCTCATCCTTTAACAAATCTGCCATAACTACTTCAAGATTGTTAGCATTTGATGAATTCTTCATCATTGAGTCAACAATTTCTTGTTTTTTAGATTCTGATCGCACGGTACATCTAACGTCATAACCCTGATCTAATAATTGTTGAATGCAATGTAATCCTATAAAACCTGAACCACCCGTTACTAAAACCTTTTCCATTTTTAAACTCCTTAAATTTAAAGTTAGCCAGCAATTTTCTTAAACATATTTCCAGTAAAGTTTAAGACACCCTTTCTGGTCATAAGTTTGGTTAAGCTGAATAAAAGTCTATTATTTCTTCCACAAAGAATATATTGTTTATTTTTTTCAAATGCAGCTAAACCTTCAATGGCGACCTCTGCTGAGGTTTGCATACCTATAGTTGATCCTTTTCGTTTTTCTATTCTGCGGGTTAGCTTTTCAGATTTTTCAGTTGCCACCCTGGCAAATTCTGATTCAGTGCCTCCAGGGAGTAAAGCCATAACCTGAATACCTTTAGATTGATACTCATATCTAATCGCCTCAGAAAACATTAATACATATGCTTTGGTTGAAGAATAAATTCCGGCATATGGAATAGGAGATAAGGAAGCCATAGATCCAACATTAATAATTCCTCCACCACCTTTAGAGACCATATCTGGAATACATAAATGACATAAATCAGTTAAAGCAACTATATTAAGTTGAATCATGCTTGCATAATCATCCTTATCGATACTTGTTAATTCTCCCCATCTTCCGTAACCAGCATTATTTATTAAAAGATCTATATCAAGTCCGCTTGATTTAATCTCATTAAAAAGCTCCTCAGCTGCGCCAATTTTAGACAGGTCTTTAATAAAGACATGTGCCTCTGTTCCGGAGGATTTTAATTCATTTGCTAAGGTATGAAGCTTATCTTCCGATCTGGCAGTTGCTGTCAATATCAGTTTGCTACCTTTTTTTGCAAGCTCTTGGACTAAAGCATAGCCTATGCCTGTTGATGCACCTGTTACTAAAACTGTTTTTTGATCATATATATACATATTTTTTCCTATAATTGAAGCAAATTGTACAAGTTAGAGTTTACTCTAAGTCAAACCCATTTAATATAAAGTACTCTGATTAATAGCACTTTTGCTAGATTCTCGTATAATCATTTCTTTTTTAGTAACACCCCAAATTATGTCTATAGAGAAGTTGAGAAATATAGCTATTATCGCTCACGTCGATCATGGGAAAACTACGCTTGTAGATAAGCTGTTGCAGCAATCTGGAACTCTAGATAGAAAAAATATGGATTCAGAAAGAATTATGGATTCAAATGATCAGGAGAAAGAAAGAGGTATAACTATTCTTGCAAAGAATACTTCTATTATCTGGCAGGATCACTTAATTAATATTGTAGACACCCCGGGTCATGCTGATTTTGGCGGTGAAGTTGAAAGAGCCCTTTCAATGGTTGATTCAGTGCTTCTTTTAGTAGATGCAGTTGACGGCCCAATGCCACAAACTAGATTTGTAACGCAAAAAGCATTTGAAAAAGGCCTAAAACCAATTGTTGTTATCAATAAAGTTGATAGAGACGATGCAAGACCTCATTGGGTTCTTGATCAAGTTTTTGATTTGTTTGATCGTCTTGGAGCCACAGATGAACAATTAGACTTCCCAGTTATCTATGCTTCAGCAATTCAAGGCATTTCTGGATTAGAACCAGATCAAATGACTGCTGATATGACTCCATTACTTGAAATGATTTTAGAAAAAGTCTCAGCGCCAGAGGTTAACGTTGATGGACCTCTTCAGCTTCAAATAAGCGCATTAGATAGTAATAGTTATGTTGGTGTAATTGGGATTGGAAGAATAAAAAGAGGAATTATTAAGCCTAATGATCAAGTAGTGGTTATAGACAGAGATGGCAAAACAAGAAAAGCAAAAATTCTACAGGTTATGGGTCATGAAGGGTTGGATAGAGTTGAAGTTTCAGAAGCTCAAGCGGGATCAATTGTTTGCATTACTGGCGTAGATAAATTAAATATTTCAGACACTATCTGCCACCCTGAAGAAGTTATAGCCTTGCCTGCACTCTCCGTGGATGAGCCAACTGTTCGTATGACCTTTCAAGTTAATGATTCCCCTTTTGCTGGTCTTGAAGGTAAATTTGTAACATCAAGAAATATTAAGGAAAGGCTAGAAAAAGAACTTATCTCAAATGTTGCACTTAGGGTTGAACAAGGCGACAGTCCTGATAAATTTATCGTATCAGGCAGAGGAGAACTTCATTTATCTGTACTAATAGAAACTATGAGAAGAGAAGGTTTTGAGTTAGCAATTGCAAAACCGCAAGTAATTCAAAAAGAAGTTGATGGTGAAATTCATGAGCCTTATGAAATGATAGTTATAGATGTTGAAGAGCAACATCAAGGCGCCATCATGGAAGAATTTGGGCCAAGAAAAGCTGAGCTCAAAAGCTTGGAGCCAGACGGAAAAGGTAGGGTTAAATTAGAATTTATAGCTCCTTCAAGAGGCATTATTGGATTTAGGTCACATTTTTTAACCATTACAAGTGGAACTGGAATAATGACCAGTGTTTTTGATCATTATGGTCCAGCAAAGGCTGGCGAGCTGGCTAAGAGAAATAATGGAGTAATGTACTCAATGATGGCAGGAAAAACATTAGCCTATTCATTATTTAATTTACAAAATAGAGGAAGGCTATTTGTTGGTCATGCTCTTGATGTTTATATAGGACAGATTGTTGGGTTACATTCAAGAAGTAATGACTTGCCTGTGAATCCAACAAAGGCAAAACAGCTTACTAATATTCGTGCAGCTGGGACAGATGAAAATCTTATATTAGTTCCCCACATAAAACACACATTAGAGCAGGCTCTTGAGTTTATTGAAGAAGATGAATTAGTTGAGGTAACCCCTGCATCAATAAGAATGCGTAAAAAGCCTAACTAAGATTCTTAACCTTAAAAGCTTTTCTTAAGGCAATACACGAGTTCAGCAGCCAATATAAGTTAGCAAATACAAAAACATACAGACCTGCATATATCTGAACAACAATAGCTAAAAAACTTCCTGTAGTCATAGCGGTATAACCGATAATTCTTTTATTTACTTTTTTTGAGATCATTAATGGTGCGGCCAAAATTGTGCCAAAAAACACGCTCCCAATCTGTAAAATTGTTAAAGAATCCACTATGCCTCCTAAAAAAAGAAAATCATTATCTGCCGTTTTTTAAAAAAGTAAATACTTATTTAAAAAATAATTTTATGAATTAAAAAAGTTTAATTTTGATAAAAAAATCCATAGAGATGATAATGAATTTATGGAAAATTTTTCATCACATGTGGGCATTATTGGAGGCGGCATTGCTGGGTTAACTGCTGGTTGTGCACTTCGTCTTCAGGGCATAAAGACTATAGTTTTTGAGAGAGGCAATGAGATAAGTGAATATGGTGCTGGTATTTCAATTTCTCCAAATGCTCTCAATCTTTTAGACAAACTTGGTATAAAAGATGATTTTATAAAGAGCTCTTTTGTTCCTAAATATGCTGCTTTCAATTATTTAAATACTAAGCTTAGAACATTAGATACACAGGTCATTACATCCAGCAGACAAAATCTAATTCATGTCATTTATAAGAGATATATCGAGCTTGGGGGTGAGATAGCATTTGAGCACGAATATAAAGATCTAAATCAAGATGCATGTAATATTTCGTTTACAAATGGTGATAATTATTCTGTAAAGCATGTTCTTGCTTGTGATGGGATTAGGTCTTTAATAAGACAACAATATTTTCCTTCATCGGGTGCACCAGTGTATAGCGGTTATAGTGCATGGCGTGGCATTGGTCTTTCAAATAACAAAGAGGTTCAATTTTATTTTGGTTCAAAGTCGCATATTGTAAGTTACCCAATCGACAATAATGGTCGAACCAGTTTTGTTGGTGTTATAAAAACAAAACAAAGTGCTCATGACTCTTGGAAAACAAAAGGCTCCAAGGCTGCCTTAATAGACGATCTTAAAGACTATGATAGTAGTGTGTTTTCAATGCTTGATTCCAGTACTGATATTTATAAATGGGGTATCTATGAGAGAGCGCCTTCAAAATCAATGTACTCAAAAAATATAACCCTGCTTGGTGATGCTGCGCATCCAATGGTGCCTTTTTTAGGTCAGGGAGGCTGTATGGCAATTGAGGATGGCTATGCTTTTGCTGGTTTAATAAAAAAATCAAATGGCGACTTCGAAACTACTCAAGTTCTCTATCAAAACCTTAGGTTTAAAAGAAATAACAAAATATATGCAAGTTCAAAGATGCAAGGTAAGTTGAATCACATGGAAAATGCCTTTCTAGTTTTTTTAAGGAACCTGATGCTTAAATATACTCCCATTATTTCAATGCGATTAAAGGGGATCTGGGATTATGATCTTGATGCTGAAATTAAAAAAATTAAAGTTAACTAAACTACTTTATTCTTACAAACATAGTTCTTATAAAAGCAAATGCGCTTTGTAGGAGAAATAGCATAAGACAAATAACGTAAAAATTAGCTTTAGCTTTTATATATCCCAGAATCATTAAGCCAGAAATCAAGAATATTGCTGATAATACTGAAGTTTGAAATATAAATACTTGAGTAGGGAAAAGTTTTTTATAACCTTCCTTTCTCAGAGCTAGCATACGCTTAGGAAACGTTAATAAGCCTAATACGGATATGATACAGAGTATCCAGTTTGTAATTGTCCATGATAGTTCAGGGTTTGTATTCGTATAAATTGCAAAAGGAAGTAAAGCGCAAAACATTGCAGAGAATGCGGAGTAAGTTAATAATTGAATTCTAAAGTTATCTGGTAAGCTAAAGCCATCAGAGGCTCTGCTTAAACCAATAAGTATTGCAGAAAACCCAACTATCCCTAATGCTACTTCTGCTATTACTTGTAATGCTTGAAAATTAGGCTCCATTATCTCTCCTTAAATAAACAACGCTGTTGTAAGAAAAATCATTAGTTCCACACTCCTTAAAGCCCATTTTTGCATGAAACTTGAGTGATGGTTCATTTACAGGCCTGGTATTTACTTCGCATAAAAGAGGCACATTACTCTTGTTTGCCTTAACGTAAATAGAATCATAAATCATAGTTCCTAAACCTTGGCCTCTAAATCCATCTTTAATAGCGACTCTATCTATATATAAAAACTCATCAATGCTTTCTTGAAAAAACTTATAATTTAAAGATTGATATTTAGAGCCTTCTTTAAAACAAATAATATAACCAACTATTTCATCATTAAATTTAATAGAAAGGTTAAAACTGCTCATTCTTATAAGCTCAGATAATGCTAACGTATCTTCCAATGAGCCAACTTCAGGCACATTAGCCTGGTTAAGATCATAAATAGATTTTAGATCTTGATCATTAATATCAGATGAAAAAGGTTGAAGAATAAATTCTTTAAGCATTTTTTAGATTAACAATAATGCCTTCATTTGGATTAATGTTTCCTGCAACTACATCTTCGTAAGTGCTAGTAAAATTTTCTAACCCGGAAATTTCTTTGACCTGCATCCAATTTTTACTTTGCAGCCCTCTAGCATTCATAAATAAGTTTGTTTTTTTAGCATAGCCTTCATGACCCCAGTCACCTATGCGTTTTTGAATATGCGCTGGGGCAAAAAAGAATTCTGTTCTGTCTCTTAGCATCGCTTGACCCAAAGCATCCTCTGCAGTTGTTTCATTATCCCAATGTGTCATACCTACAGTAAGGCACTTAAGCATGTTATCTCCCAACTCTCCATGAAGGGTTCCTAAAATTTCTCGGTTGCCTGCCATATCAACCATTACAGATTCTGCTGAGTAATTTAAATTACTAAGGTCATCATATGAAATCACCTCGTCATAACAACACAAACTTTCTACAAATGCTGCATTGCCTGCTGAAGTTAATCCAATTATTTTTGGTGCGTCCTCTACATCGGCTAAGCCTTGAGCTAGGCCAATGGCAGTTTTACTCGAGGCGCTGATAATAATTACCTGAGATGCTCCAAGATATGAATCTTCTGCTAAAGAGTCACACAAACAAAATGCTGTAATATGAAGAGGGAATAAAAGCGCTCTGATCGCATCCATAGCAGCATCATAGTTTTGATCTCCAGCGAGTCTGAGATAATTATTATAAACAGGGGGCAAATCTTTGCGGTGCTCTGTACCATCACTGAAATTTTGATCAGAGACTTTAACTGGGCTTAATATTAATGATTCTGCAGCAGGAAAATAGCCAAAAATGCGTTCACCAATATTTAAGGCCTTGTTATTTGAATGGATGATTTCTGCAAATCCCCACATGGGTATACAGCCCCATTTATCATTTTCATCATCTTGGGCTGGAAAAAATTTCCAATATCCAATAGTGTCACCTGCCACTCCATAGGTTACGTTGTTGGCTGTAAAGGCATAGCTTTCGATTTTTACTGCGATTTCGCCATCACTAATGGGGGCAGAATCAAAATCTATAATTCGTGATTGGGTTAAGTCTGATTTTAAAGTTTGGAATTGCTTCATGTTATTGTCCTAAGGATTATTTTTTTTGTAAAAGTGAAAGACTTAAAAGAATGATTAAGAGGAAAGATGCATAAGGAGCTAGCGCTACGCCAGGGGTCACATCAACTGTATAAACTCCTTGAACTGCGATTGACTCTCTAATAAATGAATACCCAATGGTTCTAAAGCTCCACTCAAAAAACCAAAACAAGTACATTAAGGGAATTAAGGCTCTATATCTAAAAATGATAACCCAGCAAACTAAACAAAAAACTAATTGGGCAAAACCCCATAAAGAAAAGAATCGATAGATCAAGGGCATTGGATCAGGATCACCGGACAAAATAATAAAATTAGCAATATTATGCATCCCCATCTCTTCAAAGAGCATGTGAATAATTGATCGCCAAGTCATTAGGGCAACAAATAAAATAAAAGCCCATAAAGCAACTGGATGACCACGATAATTATTGTCAGCAACAGTTGGTAATAAATTTTTAAAATTAATCACTTAGTTTCAATATTCAATTGGCCTGCGAGACCAGCGCTTCTATGCTCTTCGCTCTTTTGATATTCAGAGTCCATCACCATTTCTAACATAGCTTTTCTGCTCGGATATTCTGCTATAGCTACCCAATCCCAAAGGTCTTCTACCTCTCCGAGCATCAGCCTTTCAACCTCACCAAGAAAAATAGATTTCCCGCCAACCTTTTCAAGATGTCCTTGAACTTCATCTGTATAGATTTGATATGCTTCCTTGCCTGAAAGACTTGTTTGTCTTCCATCTTTATAATCTGCTTTATCTTTAAATTTTAAAAGATTAACCATTTTTATTGGGGTATCTATGTCTCCCTCTAAAAAACCTGCCATCTGCTCTTCATTTGGTATGACTGCATTTTTAACTTTCATAATTGCTTCCTTTTATTCTTATTCCATCTCTATGGATTTAATAAAGGCAGGTCTAGCTTCAATTTTTGCAACATAGGCTTTTATGTTTGCCATTTCTTCACTAACACATCCCAGCCTATTTGCCATAAAACATGAATGGCCTAGCATTAGATCTGCTGCAGAAAAATCTCCAACTAAGTAATCCTTTCCAGCAAGGGCCTCATTAACTGGGGCTAAAGCCTTTGAGAGTAATTTTTGGGCTTGCAATAAGACATTCTCATCTCTTCGATCAGGCGGTAATAAAATCGTTTGAACTACTATTTGATTCATGGGTGGCATTACCATCCCTTCACAATAGTGAAACCATTGAAGATAGTTTGGGAATTCTGGCGAATTAACATCTGGTTTTAAGCCACCATCTTTATGCCTTGCTAGAATATATTCAATAATAGCTCCTGATTCAAAAATGGAAATATCTCCATCTTCTAACACTGGAACTCTTCCAAGGGCATGCCTTGATCTATGCTCCTCTGACTTGAGCCCTTCTTTACTAAAAGGCATGATATTTACCTCATACTCAAGTCCCAACTCCTCTAATAACCAAACTATCCGCCCTGCTCTAGTATTTGCAACAAAATGAACTTTTAACATAACTTACTCCTATGTCTGAAGATTTTTGCGAGCTCTGTCTGCAAACTCCTTCATCTTTTTATCATCACTTAAAATATTATCTACAGAAACTGGTACTTTTATTCCCTCTAGCATGCCTGGCTGCTTATACATCGCATCATTCCATCTTGCTAAATTGTCTAATCCTTCAACAGAAATGCCTGACCACTTATGTGTTCTTGTCCAACACCAATTTGCTATATCAGCAATTGAATAATCATCAGCCAGCCACTCACTTTTTGCCAGTTGTGTATCTAGAACTTCAAAAAGTCTTCTGCCCTCATTTTGGTAACGATCAATTGCGGGCTGAATTTTTTCAGGGAAATAACGAAAGAATACATTAGCTTGTCCCATCATTGGTCCAATTCCTCCCATTTGAAACATCAACCATTGAATGACTCTAGCTCTCCCCTTGGTATCTGAAGGCAGAAACTTGCCTGATTTTTCTGCAAGATAAATCATAATGGCTCCAGATTCGAAAATTGCAAGATTATCATTGTCTCTATCAACAATGGCTGGAATTCTTGCATTTGCACTTATAGCTAAAAATTCTGGTTTCTTTTGCTCACCCTCTGCTAAATTAACTAAATGGGCTTTGTAATCCATGTTCATAGCCTCTAAGGTGCAAGATACTTTGTATCCGTTGGGCGTTGGTGAAGTATATAAATCTATCATGCTATTCCTTTATAAAATCTATTAATAAACTAGAAAGTTCTTTTGGTTTAGTCCACTGATAAAAGTGACCGCCCCCAATATGATCTGCACTTATTGCATTTGGAGCCATTTCTAAAACATCGTTTTCTATTCCATTGGTTACTGGGTCATCTCCAGCAAAAATGCTCAAAAAAGGCTTGTCGTAATCTTTAAAAAATTCCCGTGCTTTTTTCTGTGCTTCTAATGATGCATCTGGAAGAATTGGAACATGGCTTGGCATTGCTCTTATTCCCATTTTAAATGATGCGTCAGGAAAAGGAGCGTCAAAAGCCTTTGATAACTCTGTATAAAATGGTGATAAATTTGTTATTCCAAGCTTATAAAATAGATAATTAATAGCCTTTTTGTAAGGAGGTACTTTTTCCATCATCATTGAGGAAATAAAACCTGTTGGTAGATTAGATGTCTCCCAGCAAAACTTTTGCCAATACATAAACTTTAAGGCTGGATGATCTCCGCCCTTATCCATTTTGATTATCTCTTTACTCATCGATAGCGGGGTAAGTTTGATTTTTTTATTATTTCTGAATGCTCCAACTTTATCTATAACCTCTTGCGACACATCAGGATTGAAAGGGAGTCCGGTATTGCCGATAGAAACTTTTATAAAATGTTCTGAGCGTGCTGCAACTAATCTTAGGCCTATTAAGCCGCCCCAATCTTGTCCAAAAAAGGTTAAATTTCTAAAATTATTTTTATCAAGCCACTTGATCATCCAGTCAACTTGATTTTGATAACTATAATCCTCTCTTGCTGCAGGCTTATCTGATTTACCATAACCAGGAAGATCAGGTGCAATAACTCTGATGCCAGCTGCAGTTAAAAAAGGAATCATTTTGGTATAAAGATAACTCCAAACAGGCTGCCCATGCATTGCCAGAAGAACAGGACCATCTTTTGGACCTTCATCAATGTGATGAATTCTTAAATCTGTTCCATCATGCGTTTTAATATTTGTATAAACAGGCTCATAAGGATAATCCTTAAGATCATTAAAATGAGAATCAGGAGTTCTGAGTACTTTCATTGGCGTTGGTTTAATATTTTAACTAACGGAGCAGGTCATATCTTGACCACAACACAATGGAGATTTAATTTTTCCATGACCATTGGGGCATTCAGATACCTGAACCGAAGTTCCATCATCTAGTTCTAACATTGCATTTACCAAAGGGGCGTCACAAGCGCCACATGATGCATTAACTGACATTTTGCATTGACTGCATGAATAAGTTGCCATTTATATTCCTCTTAAGGTTCTATTTATCATAACAATAAATATTAGTATTCATATTATAATATATGAAATGGCATACTTAGTGCCAAAAAAAGGGGGAATATAAATGTCAAAAGCTTTTGGATATTGCGATCCTGCATTTGCAAAAATAGGCGATATATTTACCAAGGCCATAGAATCGGAGCACGAGTTGGGCGCCTCTCTTGCAATTGAATATAAAGGCAGAATGGTTGTAGATATGTTTGGTGGTCACAAAGATATTGAAAGAACTAAACCCTGGGAAGAGGACACTATTGTAAATGTCTTCTCGGTAACAAAAGGTGTTGCTGCAACTTGTATTGCTAAGCTTATTGATGAAGGGAAGCTTGATGTTAATAATAAGGTCTCATTTTATTGGCCCGAATATGGCTGCAATGGCAAAGAAAATACCAAAGTTAGTGATTTGTTGTGTCATAGATCTGCAATGTTTGGTTTTCAAGATGGAATGCCGTCTGGTCCATGGCAAAATTGGGAAGTATTTACCAAAGCGCTTGAATCACAAAAACCATTCAAGGAGCCAGGTTCAGCTCAAGGCTATCATGCTCTTACCTATGGCTGGCTTGTAGGAGAAATTATTCGTAGAGTTGATGGAAGGCATGCTGGACAATATTTTAAAGAAGAAATTGCAGATCCATTAGGAATTGATTTTCAAATTGGCCTTAGTGAAAAGGATTTTGATAGATGTGCAGATATGATTATGTTAGATGACCTTGGAGAGGGAAGTTCCATAGATTACATGGGGCTCATAAAGTATGTGCCTAATTTTATATTGCCCAAGCGCTATTGGAATCTTAAAGAAGCAATAAAAGGCGGTGACTTTAAGGTTGCTTTTGAGGGAAGAGAAGAAGATCCAGTTGGATATCATAATTCTCCTGATTGGCGAATGGCTCAGGTCCCATCAGCAAATGGACATGGAACAGCTCAAAGTCTTGCAAAACTTTATGGAATTTTAAGCAACGGCTGTCAGAGAGATGGTCATAGCATTATGAAACCTGAGACTTTGGATTATGCAATAATCCCTCTTTCATCTGGACCAGATTCAGTTTTATTTGGTTCCAATATTACATTTGGTCTTGGTTATGAATTAGGCAAAGATTCTATGCCAGTTGGAAACTTTGCTCCAAAATTTAAAGATGCCATGTTTGGCCACGCCGGAGTTGGTGGTGGCGTTGCTTTTGGAGATATTGACAATCAATTGGGCTTTGGTTTTGTATGCAATCAAATGCATGAAGTAAAAAATTTATACAAAACTGTTAATGAAATAATGGATGCTTTATTTGCTGAACTTGAAAAATAAATTGTACATATTGACTTAGAGATAGCTCTAAGGAATATACTTAATAAAAATAAGAAGTAATAGGAGACTCTTATGCCTGAAATGTCACCATTTGGATGGTTCCACACAATTATGGGAATGGCTTCCCTGATAAGCGGCGCTTATACAATAGTCAGATATAAGATAATTGAATCAAAGAATACATCTGCAAAAATATTTCTTTTAACAACTGTTATAACTTCTGTATCCGCTCTCATGATTTATAAACAAGGTAGTTTTGGGGTAGCACACATGCTTGCAGTGGTAGCATTAATCGCAGTAGCGGGCGGTATGATGATGGAAAAAAGACTGATCTTTGGTTGGCTGTGTCCGTATTTTCAAGCTATAAGTTATTCTGCACTTTTTCTATTTCATTTAATACCAGCAATTACTGATGCCTTGAGGCGTCTTCCTGTTGATGACCCAATTGCTAAAAGCTTTGAAGATCCTTTGATTTTAAGTTTCTATTTAGCGTTTCTTGTATCGTATATAATCCTTGTTATTGCACAGATGATGTGGATTAAAAATAATAAAATAGTTTAAAGGAGAGCAAAATGTTTGAAGTTTATCAATCAGTTTTATTAGGCTTATGGTTAACGCTAAGTATTATTATTATTCAAGCAATTGTTCTTGTTAGAGCACATAGACGTCATAAAGGGTACAAAGTTGGCGTTATAGACCCTGCCCTAGGACAATCATCTTTTTTCTTTAGAGCCTATAGAACTTTTTGGAATTCATTAGAAAATATTGTTCCGCTATTTGGCATGGCAATAATTGCTATGATGGCTGGATACAATCCTCAAAAACTGTCAGTCGTAATCTGGATTTATGCAGTGGTAAGAATTATTCACATGATTTTATACTACAAAATAGCTACAGATAAAAATCCAAGTATAAGAAGCTTGTTTTGGGCAACAGGTCTTATTGCAAATATGTATCTAATGGTTGATCTGGGAATCCATTTATTGGGTTAGTCTAGTTCAATAAAGTCACCAGCTTGATCATGAAGGCTTATGTTTGCTTGAATTTTTTCTCGTTCTAGTGATTTGATTGAAAGAAACTTGCTAATAAATCCCGTAGTTTTTTCTGGATTAGATCCTGTAATAAACAATTCTTTTGCGCCGAGGATCTTGCATGTCTTTAAGGTTCTTTTAAAGTCCATTCCTAATCTTAAAAATCCAAAGAGTTTTACTTCTTCTGCGGTAAGAACAGCTATATCAGCTTTAATATTATTTTTAATTAAGTATTTAAATTTGGCTATATGGCCTTCATGAAAAATCCTCTTGCCTTTACTATCTTCTATTAACAGGGCAAAGGTAGCGGGGTAATAAGGAAATCCAGTAGGCAGAGCTTTAAAATTCATCAAGCCTATATCTACTCCCTCTGCGTCTATAATATGAATATTATCGACAATTCCTTGTCTGTATAAAAATTTCTTTATCAATTTAGATGTGTATATCTTTACGCTTTTAGGAAATGACTTAATTGATTCAGCATGTAAATGATCTTCAAAAGGAGCGGTAATAATAATCGCGTGAACCCTCTTGTAATCTTCATCACTTAAAAGACTTGCCTGATTTCTTTTCCTTTGAATAAAGATTCGGTTATCTGGTTGAAGTTGCTTGCTTAACCAAGGATCTATTAAGACGGCTTTTCCGCCCTCTTCTAAGAACCAGGTTTGGTAATTGTCAGCTTTTAATAATTTCATACAAGTTATAAATTATAGTCAAAATAGTTAATTAGTATCTGAAGATGCCATTTTTTCTGATTATCGTTAGAATAGGGTTATTAATTTTAGTTAAGGGGCTAAATTGAATTATAAAAAATCTAAAGCACTGGTGAATATTCCTGAACGTTTTTTAACGCAGAGAAATAGATTATTTTCTTTTGTAGGCACAAGTCTGCTTTCGATTACAGGTTGGAAAGTTACTGGTCAAATACCTGATATGAAGAAGCTGCTAGTTGTTCTAGCGCCTCATACCTCTAATTGGGATTTTGTATATGGAATGGCGCTAATCCTTAGTCTTAAAATAAAAATTTACTGGCTTGGCAAGCATTCTATTTTTAAAAAGGGCGTTACTCGTCTTTTAAAAAGTTTAGGTGGTATACCAGTTAATAGAGAAGATGCTAAAAATACTATTAATGATGTTTTAGAAATTGCTAAACGTGAAGGTGGTATTCTTATTGGACTATCTCCAGAAGGCACTAGAAAGAAAGCTGAAAAATGGAAGTCTGGTTTTTTACGAATAGCTCAATCCATGGAATGTCCTATTCTTTTGGTTGCCATAGACTATCCATCTAAAGAGATAAGTTTTAGGGAGCTCTTCCACCCGACAGGAGACAATCAAAGAGACATTGAGTACTTAAAAAAATACTACAAAGATTTTATTGGGAAAATACCAGAGTACTTTTAGTCTTTTTTAGGTATACCTATTCTAAGGGTTATATTTTGTATAGTAGGTCCTGTTACTTCAAACTTAGCCTGCTCAAATGATGGTGCAGCCATCCTGCCCATTACGTTGTTAGAAAATCCATATTGTTCTTTTGGAATACCAAGAAAATTTTTATCCATTTTTCCATTCCCATTTGCATCAACAAAAATGGCTATAGCATATTCGCCATGGGGCAACATACCATTAATTTCAAAATTTTTCGGCCCTACTTCTCCTGCCTTATTAACACATGATGCTTCTTCAGATTCATTTTCAACTGAATCCTCAAATCCAGCTGCGTCCCTGCATATGCTCAAAAATACAACACCGGGCTTATCTATATTTAAAAGATTTATTTTTAAGTTTGCTTCCTCAGAATAAGATTTGGGTACAAATGCCATACAGATAAAAACCAAAGTTAAAAACAATGATTTCATCTGTATTATTTTTTTAAATATCTGAGAATTCATTTAGGAATTCTATACATTGCACATATTTTATTACCTGACGGATCAACTAAATAGGCAAGGTAAAGCTGCACGCCACCGCCTTCTCTGATTCCAGGAGGATCACAAAATTCTGGTGTTTTAGAGCCTGCTGCAATTCCTGCTGCATGCCATGCATCGATCATTTCTGTGCTTGAGGCATTAAAGCCTATAGTACTTCCATTTCCATGTGTTGCAATCTCGCCATTAATTGGCTGTGAAATTAAAAAACTATTGTTTCTATTAACAAAGTAAACATATCTTGTATGACCATCATGATTCATGGATAACTTGCCTTCCCTTGCACCAAGTACAGGCATAGTTTTATCGTAAAATATTCTGGATTCTTCAATATCATTGGCTCCGAGCATTACGTGACTAAACATTTATATCTCCTATTTTTATAAATCTATTATGGGTCTCAATTCTTACAAAATAAAGCTATATCCTTCGTAGGAATTTCTAGCCTCCAATTATTTTGTTCTGCAATGACTTCAAAAGTTCTTTCTGCATAAAAAACAACATGAGTTGGATCTCTTCTGTAATACCAGTTTTCAAAAAGCCTGTCTTCGGTTAAAAAAGTAGTCATAACCCCAAGCCAGGCATCTGGTAGCAAAAGCGAATCCAGAGTTTTAAATTCCTTGTTTGGATTAAAAAAATGTTCTGCAGTTTCTGTGCAGGTTATAAAATTATATTTGTTAGAAAAGATCGCTTTATTAGGATAAAAGAATGGGTCATAGAGATCGATGTTGTATCCCTGTGCTTTAAGCATCTCTGCTAATGCAGGTCCGTGACCACAACCAAAATCAAGACCTCTGTCATCAGACTTTAATTTAGCCGTCAAAGGTTCTGATAATTTGGATAAAAACTTGAGATAAGCCGGATCGCCTATTTCATTGTGATGCTCTAAATATCTTCCCTTTTCAGTATCTTCATCTATAAAAAAAGCTTGGTCTAAAAATTTCACTAAGCAATGTGAGCATTGCCAGTAAGTTTTTTTATCTTTTGTATTAAAAGAGCTTACTGATTCGCTCTTGCAAACAATGCAAGTCATCTTTAATTTATTAGAAGTTTACTTACGAGGCGGAAGAGCATGAACCATCGTTATGGATTTAGTGTCAGCCCCTGCTCTACGATGTTCAGATAAGGCTTGATATTCTGGATCGTTAAACCATGCATCTGCCGCAGCCTCTGATGGGAATTGAAAAATTATCATTCTGCCTGACCTGGGTTCTGAGCCTTCTAAATGCTTTGGATTGTCATCAAAGGTAATAAAAGAGCCCCCGTGCTTCTTTAAGATTGGAAAAAAACCTTTTTCATATTCTCTGTATGCACTTGGATCTTCATGGGTTTGTAAATTAGCGATCATATAAACTGGCACGTCTGACATGTGATTTCTCCTTACTTGTCTATACAAATATTTTATACCATTTTGCTATAGCTTGGCCTATTTCAATAGGTGAGTCCTCTTGTATAAAGTGAAGCCCCTTAACTGTGACTTCTTGCTGATTTGGCCATGTTCTGCAAAATTCACGCTGCCTTCCAGTCAAAATTGAGCCGGGTTCAGCATTAATGAATAATTTGGGCATTTGGCTGTTTGTCATAAAAGCTCCATAGTCATTAACTAAACTTACTATCTCCTCTGGCTCGCCTTCGATGGGAATCTGACGTGGCCAATTTAACAGAGGCTGACGGTCATCGCTATTTAAATGTGGAGCACGATAAGCATTCATCTCTTCATCGCTGAGCTTGCGCATAATTGATGAGGGAAGCACAGCTTCTATAAACATATTACGATTAAGTATTAAGTCTTCGCCCTTATCAGAACGAAAGCCTTTAAAAATTCCAACAGCATCTTTATGCCAATCATCCCAGGTCATAGGTTTTACAATTGCTTCCATGTAAGCAATGCCTTTGGTTTGCTCTGGGTTACGCATAGCCCATAAAAAACCAATCCCGCTCCCCCAATCATGAATAACAAGGGTAACTTTTGTATTTGCTCCAATAGTCTCAAGCAAACCATTCACGTAACTGTAAGCAACCTCAAGGGAATATCTGTCAGGGCCCTCAGTAACTGATAATTTTTCAGAGTCTCCTTGACCTATAAGATCAGGAACTATGACTCTACCTAAGTCAGTTAGTTCAGGAATAATATTGCGCCATAAAAAAGATGAAGTTGGATTCCCATGAAGAAGCACAATTGGATCTCCAGACCCTTCCTCCACATAGGCTATTTGTTTTCCAGCTACACTGGCAAACTTCTTTTTATACTGCATAGTTTCACTTATCATAACGGTACTCCTTAATTACTTATAGATTCCTTATTTTGCTGATTAGACTTTCTTCAAGGATGTGCTTAGATAGGCACTCCCTTTGAGGTAGAGCTCCTTCTGCAGGAGTTGCAACCCATATTGAGGCAGGTTTGTTAGAGGAAAATTCCCAAGTTGTTCCACTTTCAAGTGAAATAAAAGTATATGAAATATCTAATGAGGCATTAGTAGTGCTCTGATTAGTTTCTTTAAGTTGGATAACTAAATCAGCTCTTAAGGAAGATTCAAAGATCCTATCAATGTAATCAACATATATTTCATTATTCATCATTCCGCAATCAACATACAAAGAGGCATTTGCAAGGTTAATATGGCCAAAGGTAGTGTTTCCTTCTGTAGATAGGTCTTTTATTGCAAGGTCTTGACTAAGTAATTTAGATATTTCAGATCGAATAGATACAACATCGAGGTTAATGGTGGCAGTAAAATCATTATAGGGCTGTGAGTTTGGAGAGAAGTATTGATTTTGCTCTAGCTCACTACAGGCTGTTAAAAAAAATATGAAAGTGATAGATATTCTTTTTAAAGTAAAAATTATCATTTACTACTTTTTTCATTATAAAAGATGACGTCATGGCCTCTTTTTTCTAGACAGTTTTCTATATTTAAATATTTTCTATTCTCTCCAGTTGCTTGAGTTGCCCAAATTGCGCCGCCGCCAACAAGAGCCAATACAGAGCCGCCCACTACGATTATTGGAGCAAGGAATCCTGTTGCTGTTGCTACTCCATACAAACCGTTGGCTAATATAATTGCTCCAGTTCCTGTTCCAACTTTGGTTGAGATGTTAACTTTGTCTTTTGAGGACGAAATGCAAGAAGACAATTCATCTTCAAATACTTCCTGCGTTATATTTGCAGCTTTGAATACATAAATGGGAGTATTAATTACATTAAAATAATTATCTTTGCTCTGTTCGTCTATTATTGTGTTTGAAATACAAGCATTCAATGCAATAGATATCAAAAGAATGAAAATTATCTTTACATGTCTCAAATTATTTCTTGTACTCATTGCTAGTTTTCTAATTGTAGCAAGATCTCATCAGGTAATTTAAACGCTCCCCTTTCAAGGGACCACATTTTTCTTATTTGACTCACTTTTAGCTTGTCATATAAATGTGGAAATGTACTTTGTCTCCTATCTTCGGGTTTTGTATTTTCATATTTAAGTTTATCTTTAACAGCTTCATAGTTTGGCTGCAGTAAAATTACTCTATCTTGATCAGCAAAATAAAAGGCTAATGTGGCTGGCAGCTGTCTAGAAGTTGACAGATGAATAAATCCATCTTTGATATCTAGGTCTGTTTCTATAATGCCTGTTTCGGAAGCTCTTTCCCATTCCTCTGGGGTAAGAATCTTATAAAATTCTTTGCTCATTAACTTTTAGCACCATTCATATCGAACTGCTTTAAAAAATTCCATAGAGTTTGAGAAGTATCAAAGCTGCCTGCTTCTCCCTTGTCATCTTCATTCCATTCATGCCCTTGATTGGAAATAATCCAATAATTTATATCGGCTCCATTAGAACAATTTGTCCACTTATTAATAGTGCCGATATTCTCCTCACCATCATAGAGAGCCTCTTGGGAGAATGCTGTGCATTGATTGTAATCTTGCCAGTATGAAACAACACCAGTTGTGTCCCCATTGTCCTCAAGTGGTCGGTGATAGTCACTTCCATTAATGGAAATAACATCATCTTGTAGGCCGTGAATATGAGCTAATGGAGTTGGGTGGAGCGGACTGCATGTGTCATAAGTATAATTACCCATTAGGCCGGCAACTGGAGCTATAGCTGCAATTTTGGCACTTAAATAACAAGCTAAATGATATGCCATAAAGCCGCCATTAGAAAATCCTGCTGCATATACCTCATTTAGCTGAACATTATAGTTATCACCTGTCCAATCAATGATGCTTTCTATAAAAGCTACATCGTTGATACCGCCTTCTTCGGTATTCCATCCTGTTGTTCCCTTATCTTCATAATAGGAACCTTGAGGATAAATAAGAATAAAATTGTCAGTATCAGCATGTTCTTTAAAACCAGAATACTGCATATTGGTTTCAGCATAATCACCACCACCATGAAGACTAAATAATACCGAAACAGGAGAAATATTTTCCGAATAACCGCTTGGAACATATATATAAAATTCTCTCGTTAACCCATCTTTAGTAAACGAACAATATTGAGTATTTTCTATTGGAGAATAATTTGAGCATGATGGAACTGATGAATCAGGTGTTGAGATTGGATCAGGTTGGTCAGGAGTAGTTTCACTTCCGCCTCCACCTCCACCCCCACAAGCAGTGATAAAAGTTATAGCTACTATAGAAGTTATGCTGCGAATTTTTTTTGATAGTTTAATCATTTGATGAATTTAATTTATAAAAATATATTCTACTTTAGATAGCATATAAATTTTTATTATTGTATTTTGTTATTACATACAAATGTCATACAAATTTTTTAGGAGATTATTCATGCGGTATTTATTTTTAATGTTCTTTTCTGTCATTGGCTTTGCTGATGATCATTCTGTTTCCTCTAAGTTTTCAAGTTGCGAAGGTAAATTTGTAAATTATTATGTTGCTGAGCTTACTCCAGAGGGGAATATCGATGGAATGATTGAAGCTACAAAAATGCACCAAAAGTTTTATGATGCTTGGGGAGCGAAAGTTAAAGTTTATCCAGCATTACAATATATGCGCAAAGAAGGTGGCGAAACCGAAGAAAGTCTTCATAGAACATCAACTATGGTTGTGTGGGAGAGTTTAAACGAGTGGGAGTCTTGGAGATCTAAGTTAGATTCAATGTCAGATTCAGAAAGCAAAGCTCAACAAAAAGATTATGATGCTTTTGTAGCAAAATATAATGAAAATACAAAAGTAGTGGCTCAAAATAGATGGTGCATGCTCTGATATCTTAGAAAGCTTTTTTTATACCCATTGGTCATTGGGGGCGGTCAGATCGCTCTCAATATCTCCAGTATTAATAACACCTTTTGGCTCAACTAGCATTATTTGAGCTTCTTCTTTTGCATAAGGTCTGTGCTTAGTACCCTTTGGCACTACAATCATTTCGCCTGCATTAATTTGAATTGTCTCATCTTTAAATTCAATCCAAATTACTCCATTAATAACAATAAAAACCTCATCTGTATCATTGTGCTCATGCCATATAAAATCATCTTTAATTTTTGCCAACTTAAATTGATAATCATTCATCTCAGCAATCACTTTAGGTGACCAATGGTCATTAAACTTATCAAACTTAGATTTAAAATTAATTTTCTTCACTTAACATGCTCAATTAATAGAGTGGGTACATTGTGGGTATGTGATTTGATAGTTGCTACAAATGTATTCTCTTTTATTCCTTTCTGCACAGGCGAAACAGTTACACCCTCATCAATAAGCCTCTGATAAGTATCTTCAATATTCTTAACTTCCCAAGCTAATCCCCATAATTGATCATTTGCTGGCTGACCATCCTTGCTTTCAATAACTTCTATGGTAGTTTTATTAAGCCTAAAAAATAGCATTCTCTTTTTCCAATGCTCAATGACTTTATCTAAAGCTAGTCTTATATTGAAAATATCTTGGTAAACGCTAATGAAGCCATCTGCATCATTGGTGTTAATCACTAGATGATCTAATTTACTTATAGATGAGGTTTGATGGTTTGAAGAAGGCAGTTCGCCATCGGTATGTTCAATAACAAATGAAAATAACCCTCTGGTAAGTTCTGGTGGTAAAAAAAGGTTTTGCCATCTTCTAATGTTTTCATTATCAGAATTACTTCCCTCTCCATCTGAGATTTCACCTATTCCAAAACCTGCTGAGCTTATCGAAGTATATACATCTTTTATATTATCTGTTCCAAGAACTATGCCAGTTAGCCCTTCCCCATCTTGTTTAAGAGCGTTATTTACCAGATCTGCACCCAGCCCAGCACCTTTGCTAGCTAGTAATTCAAAATAAGTATTCTCAAAATTAAATATTGAGTTTATTGTGCCTAATTCTTTGTGCTCGCCTCGCCATACAGGAGGCATACCAAATACTTTTGTGTAGTCCTTCTCGGCTTCATCTAGATCTTTTACAGCAATGATTAAATGATCTAATGAACTAATCATGTGTCTACTAAATGATTATTCGCTCTCGACATTAAATAACTTATTGTAGATTTTCCACTCGCCCTCTTGCTTAATAAAAGAAAGAGTGTCAAAAAAAGTTATTCCTAAATATTTATCTCTTAATTTAACAAGCGCTGTTGTTCCTTCAACTTCGCAAACAAATATTTCAAAAACTACATTTTCTCCAGCAGCACTTGGTGATGGTTGTTGAGATGATACAAAGCCAGCAAAGTCGTCTACTGACATTTCCATGAAGTCACCATGGAGATAGCCAACTACTGACGCATTAGGATGAAACGCCTCTTTAACTTTGTCTGCACTTGATTCATCCATGCTGTCGATATACAGCTGAACTACGCTTTCTATTTGTTCTTTGTCACTCATTCTTTTCTCCTGTCTTGAAATGCTAAGACTAAAAAATTAGTCCTCATAAATATTATTTTTACATATTATTTACTAAATACAACGCTAATCTTTGTATGTATCTCTCAAAAATTCTGCAATATTTTGTCTAATAATTTGGTCTGCCTCATCAGAA
This sequence comes from uncultured SAR86 cluster bacterium, assembly GCA_964275345.1. Lineage (GTDB taxonomy): Bacteria > Pseudomonadota > Gammaproteobacteria > Magnimaribacterales > D2472 > MED-G78. The sequence goes on from CAXYBK010000003.1 coordinate 242,885, forward strand.
AAACCATAGTGGCCTCCATTCTCAATTGTTAGTAATTGATGCTTATCTTTAAGTTTTTGATCTAAGAGGATAGCCTGATCATATGGTACCCAATCATCCTTGGTGCCATGAATAGTTAAAACCTGTGGCGAGTTTGGACCTACTAAATTAATAGGTGAAAATTTTTCTGATGCTTCTTCAAGGGTTAAACTTTCAGGCAACCATGTCTTAATGTAATTTGAAAAAGAAAAGAATTTTTCTTCATCAAGAAATTGTGAATTTTTTTCAATTTCAGTAATACCAAATAGGTTAATGACTGCTTTAGGCTTTATTAAAGTATTGCAAGAGCTTTTAAAATTATATTCATTAGACAATCCAACCATTAAAGCTAGATGTCCTCCTGCGCTAGCACCAGATACTACAATATCTTTAACGGAAAGTTTTTTTGCAACTGCATCATCAAGAATTTTTTTATATGCACATATAACATCATCGACTGCATTTGGTGCTGTGTCCTCTCCAACTCTGTAACCAATCATATAAACATTTAGTTTTTCATGATCTATAAAATGATTGTGAAATCTTTTAACCCATCTCTCAGAACGTTTATCCCCAAAAAGCCATCCGCCTCCATGAATCCATATTAAAACTTTATCTGATGACCCTTCATACAAATCAATTTTTTGCTTTTCATTAATTCCATATGAAATTTCACTTGAGTATAAGGGCTCTTCCGAGAAAGCTATAAAAGGCAATAATAGTGATAATCTTAAAAAATTTTTCATACAAGATTTTTATGACAAGGATTAAACTGATTAATATTTCTACAACAACAGGCTGCTATTGCAAAAACTGCAACCAAAAGGATTTATATTTTTTTAGCTTTCTACTTTGCGCAACAAGCGCATTCGCAGCAACTACAACAATCACACATACTAATAGTATAAACCATATAATCATTAAATTACTTAATATGTAACCTTTACTTCCTATTATAATGATGTTACCTTTGCGTTACATTTTGAAAGAAATTAAATATTTTTTAAGGAGTTTTTTATGGAGCATTTAGTCGGGATAGTCGCAATATTATCAGGATGTATCATACCTGTATCAATTTTTGTCTGGCTTTATTACCAAGAGAAAGATAAAAATAGAACTATATTAGAAATATCAAAAAACTTAGATGATCCTAAAAAAATTGAAGAGTTGATGGCTATTTTTGGTGAAAAGAAGCAAGAGCCATTAGATTATAGAAGAAATGGTGTAGTAACTATGTTTACCGGATTAGGCTTGTTTTTATTTGGTGTATTTTTTCTTGGCTCAATTCTTAAAGGAGTTGGGGCGCTTGTTGGCACCATTGGTGTTGGAATGGTGATTGCTGGTTATCTATACCCAAATACTAGCGGCGAAATCAATAAAGCGGTTGAAGATTTTGAGAAGAGATAGGCTTTAATTTTGGGCAAACATCACAAAAAGCTTTTTAATAATCTTGAAGAGCTGAGAAAAAAATCTGGTCTCACTCAACAAGATCTATCTGAAAGTGCTGAGGTGTCTAGAAAAAGCATCAATGCTATTGAAAATGGAATATATGTGCCCTCTACTGTCTTAGCATTAAAAATAGCTGAAACTCTTAACTGTAAAGTAGAAGATCTGTTTCAGCTGCCTAAAAATTAATTGGCAACTTCTTAGCAAATAAAAAACATATATAATTAATTTACTTTAAATTGGAGCGCCTTAAATGAAAAAAATAATAGCATTTGTTTTTCTTATGTCATTTCTACCAACACTAAATTCTCATGATCTTGAGGCTGCAATAAGCAGTGAAGAAAGAAGTCCAAAAAATGTAACTAGAGATTCTTCAAGACATCCTTATGAGACTCTTACTTTTTTTGAAATCAAGCCAGACATGAAAGTTGTAGAGCTATCTCCAGGTGGAGGTTGGTATACAGAAATTTTAGCTAACTATATTCATAAGCCAGGTCAGCTCATAGCAGCTCACTTTGATAAAGACTCACAAAGAGCCTACTTCCAAAGAAGCAGAGCAAGTTTTGAAAAAAGAATTGATGAAGATCCTTTATTTAAAGATATTGAAATTGTTGATCTAAGCTCAAGCTTAGCAGACCTGGAAGTGTAGATGCTGTTTTAACATTTAGAAATCTCCATAATTGGTTAGGGCCACAAATGGATTCAATTTTTGCAAGCAGTTCAAAGGCGCTTAAACCAGGTGGAATATTTGGTGTTGTGGAGCATAGAGCAAAGCCTGGCACTTCAATGGAAATGATGAAAAAAAGTGGCTATGTCACCGAAGAACATGCAATAGCGGTAGCCAAGAAGCATGGTTTTAGGCTAGTTGATAGGTCAGAAATAAATTCTAACCCTAAAGATAGTGCAAACCATCCAGGCGGGGTTTGGACTTTGCCTCCCGGCTTAAGACTAAAAGATAAAGATAGAGAAAAATATATTGAAATTGGTGAAAGCGACAGAATGACTCTTCTTTTTATGAAATCATAGATGAAAACCCTTAAAGAGGAGCCTATTTTTAATTGCTCAGCTAAAAGCTTATGGAATATTTTATCTGACGTGAGTCGATGTGATTGGGTGCCGACAGTTGATGCAATTACTCTGGAGGGAGATTGCCGAATATTTCAAATGGAGGGCATTGGGTCTGTTAAAGAAAGAATATTGCTTTTAGATAATGAGTTAATGAAATTGCAATACTCTGCGATTGAATCAAAAATGCCAATTGAGCATTTAGCAACAATGCAAATATCAGAAATTAACGCAACAAGCTGTAAGCTAGAATGGTCTACTGAAATTGACCCTGAGATGTTTGCTGAGGCTATTCATCAAGGCATGCTAGTTTCTATTGAGGGAATCAAAGCTGTTATAGCAAATGAGGCTGGATAGAATTAATTAGGCAATTGCCTTCTGCTTTTCGTACTTATTGATAAAAAAGTAATAAAAAGGCATCAGTAACAATGCGTAACCTAGTACCTTGGCACCTATCAGCTCAAAAAAAGTAAAGCAGGTAATTCCTGCAAGAAAGAGAATAAATAATTCTGCATAACTTTTGAGGTACCCTTCTTGAAAGGCAGCCCTAATAATCAAATAATTCACAGGCAGATAAAGAATTACTGCTGTTATGGCTCCAGGACTAAAGTCATTAAAATAAAAACTAAAGAAAACATGAAAAAAAGCATTTACAACCTGGGTTGTCATTAAAAAGAACAAGACTAGATGTGCGCTACCTCTATTATTCTTTATTAAATGTACAAAAATAAATATTAATAATTGTGAAATAAGTATTATGAGAACTGCTTCTGTGGGAATAGAGTTATTGTCAGAAAAGTAAGTTAATCTCCAGTCCCTAAAATTAAAAATTATATGCTCTTCAAAATGATGTATTGCATATATCAAAGGGCCTAAAACAATTAGGTTTTTAAACTGATGCATGAATTATGCTTCTTTATTTGGGTCCCACAAGAACTAAATTCTTGGTCTTAAGTCTATTTACTACTAATTTGTATCTTGATTGTTCTTCCTTCCATTCCTTTAACCATTCAGCGCCATCTCTCTCTGCATCAACAAAGATTGCATTGGTAAATGCTAAAGGCAATAGAATTGCAACGTGAATCACTATACTTGCAACTGTATTGTAGTTAAAGAATCCTAAGTAGTTTGCTGCCAAAAATCCAAAGAAGACGCTCCATATAGTGAACAGCACTAACATAAAGTAAGTCTGTAGACTTGGATCGGGTATGTACTTAAGAGGGTTATACCTCACATCCATTACTCTTCTCCAACCATTCACAAAAGACATTATTGTTCTTCTGAATAGACTAGGCTTTTTTTCATTTTGTTCAATCATCGCTTCTCCTATTGAATCTTATAAACTCTTTAATGACATGCATGCCAACTGTTGCCCATGTCACTACGACCAAACTCCAAAACAAAATCTCAATCATTTAAATTTAACAAGTTCTTTGCATAATATGATCATAACTACCCAGATTAAAAAAACCATAAATATAAGTATTTATCTTTTTTGATTAATTGAATTTCGCTTTCCAGGGCATTAAATCTAAATCATTACCATGTGTTTGAGGGTCAAAATCTTTATCAAAAAATAATTTATAGTCTGCGTAATTACTTCTTAATGCTCCTTTCTTTGAAAAGAAGAATTTGAACATGCTTTTAAATGTAGATAGTTTCCAAAATTGCTTGTCATGTCTTAACATCTTGATTGCAACTCTTGTGTTTGCATGAATCATATCAATCAAGGCCAATTTCATTACAATCCTCATTGTTTTATCTGAACCATTTACTGCTTTATAAACATTGTATGCAACTGATTTATGCTCTACTTCTTCTAAACTGTGCCACTTCCACATATCTGCTACCGGATTGTCTGATTTCAGAAGATTGCCTTTTAATATACTTGCGCCCATTGATGCAGTGACATGCTCCATTGCAGTTGTAATTGCTAGTCGTATTTTATTGTCGATTTTATTTGTATGAGATTTTTCAAGTTTTTTTATAAATACATCTTCTAAATCTTCTAAGTCATACCCCTTAAGTTCACATAATAGTTTGTTGTATTTGATGTGTTCTCTTGTATGTGTTGCCTCTTGTATGCAAAACATACGAATCTCTTCAGACATCTCTTTGCTTACTTCGTTTTGGAATGCACGAACACTATTCATAAAAAACTTCTCACCTTTTGGAAAACTAAAACTCAAAGCATTAAAAACTGCAGTTAAAAATGCATCATCGTTTGCCCAATTTGAAGATAGGTGTTTCTTCAGTTCAAATGAAGGGTCTCTTTTTATCATTGTCATATTAAATTTTTTCCACAAAAAAAGAATTATAAGTCATTCCAGAACCTAGAATTAAAACCTTTTGCTTTAATGAGTTTTAGTAATACTGATGGGGTTCCTTTCAAATACCATAACAAAATTAACAATATAACTATCCCTATTGGGCCTGCATTCAAAAGACTTTGTCCAAGTACAAAAAAGTTGCTTCTTACATTTGAAGATAAAACTATTCCAAAAAGGACTAAAATTACTAAAATAGCGATCAATACATCTGCTACTTTGCCAATAATTTTCCAAATTTTCATAATTATTTTTGTTTGTTTTGCTCAACTCTGCCATAACAGAAGAGTTTATAACCCTACTGGATAAGATTATATATCTAATGGGTAAAATTAAATTAGCATTTCGTAGTGGGAAATGCTAATTTTTAATTTCTAAACTTAATAACTTAATATAATACTTATGAATATACCCACAATAGTTAAATCATCTGCAGCAGATTTAGAGCAAGTGAAGGCAGTTCTTGCGTTAGGTTTTTCATCTGATGCTTTATTAAGATGGGTCTTCCCTGATGCATCTTCTTACCTTAAATGCTTCGATGTTTGGATGGCAGAGTATTCAAAAATAGCTTTTGAAAATAATATTGTTTACTCAGAAGAAAATCTTTTTGGTTCATCTCTTTGGCACCCTCCTGGAGTTGAGTTTGATAATTCAGTTCTGGAACCAACTTTTGAATATATTCCTGCAGATCGAATAGAGGTTGTTATTAAATTTTTTGAAGAATTTGAGAAATACCATCCAGATGATGCTTGGTATTTGCCATTTATTGCTGTTGACCCCTCACAACAAAGAAAAGGTATAGGGTCTTTTTTATTAAAAGAAGCCCTTAAAATGATCGATGAGAAAGGAGATAGAGCATATCTAGAGGCATCTAATGAATCAAATAAAGCATTGTATGAAAGACATGGTTTTGTAGAAATTGGAAGGGTGCAATTTGAGGACTCTCCACCTGCATTTCCGATGATAAGAGAGTTAAGTAAATAATTATTTATATTAAGTTATCAGCTTAGGTATTATTCCTAGTTGAGCAAGAACACCAAAGATAATTAATAATATAATACTAGAGATGATTTTAAGATTCTTCTTTAGAATCCATTCAAATGAGTTTTCTATAAATATTCTTATCCAATCATCAACTTCGCCCATCCATTTAATAGCTTTTCTTGTCCATGTGTCAGTCATATCAATTAATAACAGAGAAAATGCTGCAATGATAAGCCACACAAAACCATTAAGAGTCATGTCGATTAGCCAACCTAAAATCACCCAATTTATTTCCATAATTAATTATTGGCTAATACTTATACGCTTATTAAACCAAGCAAAGTAGATTAGACTAAATATAATCGCTGCAACAATGATGATAGGTCCAAATATTTCAAATAAAATAAAAGTCGTTGTTCCTAAAAAAGCTATGCATCCAAATTCAAAATAACTGTCCAAATATCCCTCTTTAAATGCTGCTTGCACAATTAGAAAGTTGACTGGAAGATAAAGTAGAGCAGCGGTTATTGCTCCAGGGCTGAAGTCCGCAAAGTAAAAACTAAAGAAAATATGATAAAAAGCATTAATTACCTGAATCGCAAATAATATAAACAAAATGACATGTGCACTGGCTCTATTATTTTTGACCAAATGAAGAAGAGCAAACATAACAAGAATGCACGTTAATATAGATAAAATTGCTTCGGTTGATAAGGCGGCAGATGAATGCTGAAAATATTGTAATTTCCACTCTATAAAATTAAATATAATGTGTTCTTCAAAATGATGAATGGCATAGATTAGTGGGCCAAGAACAATTAAGTTTTTAAATTTATCCATGAATTATTGAACCTTATGTATTAAATATGGGATTAACCTAGCATAAAAATATTTTTTAATCATGAAATTTTCAGATTCTAGTTCTCTGTTTAAAACTACTCCACCGTCACTGAATGAGTTCAACAGGGGGGGTTTCTTCACCTTCACTGTTAGGGTTACTACAAATCGACTTCATTTTCACTACCGTAATGATATCCCGTTTATAAAAAAAGAGGTATCCCCTCTTTTTATTGAATACTTTTAATAATTATTAAATTCTTGACTATTTGGGTAGTTACCCAATATAATTTGGGCAATTACCCAAATAAAGGTTTAATATGAACAACGATTTAGATAAAAAGTTAAATAGAGAAGCATTAGTAATATCCAAAGAACATTCAGGACATGTGGCAATCCCAACAATAGTTTTATCATTATTGGTGGTTTTAATTTACTCCACTGTTTTGTTTTTATTTGCAACCAAACACCTATCACCATTGTTAACTGTGTTTTTTCTTATAGGTATAACCTTTGCTTCTTACATCCCATTGCATGAAGCAGTGCACGGAAATATTGGTGGAAATAATTCAAAACTTAAATGGTTAGATAGGTTAATTGGTTATCTAATGGCACCCATAATTGCTATACCATTTACCTCTCATCAAAAAGAACACTTTTCACATCACAAGAATACAAACAAAGATGATGACCCTGATGTCCATATACAAAATGTATTTAGGTCTCCAAAAGATTTTTACAAATCAACAGTTCAGGTCATCAAAACACAGAACACCTTTGTGATGAATAATTACACAAGAGCAGAAATTATCTTTAGTGTAGGTTGGAGAGTTTCTTTTGTTTTGTTTACAGGATTAATTAGTATTCCTGTATTATTTGTTGGTTGGTTTGGTGGTGCTTTTTTAACAATTTATCTCCTTAGTTATTTACCACATAAACCTTATAAAAATTCAGAGAGATGGAGAGACACGAATATACAGTTATTCCCAATTCAATGGTTTGAAAATTTTATATTCCAACAAAATTTACATGCGATTCATCATCTATTTCCAAGAATACCCTTTTATAATTACAGAAAAGTATTTGAAAAAATAGAACCAAGCATGAGAATAAAGAAGACCCCTATTGTGAGAATTTTTGACCATAAACCTCTTAAAAATATATGAAGACTAAAGAAAAAATAATTCAAGAAAGTTTGTCTCTTTTTAATGGCAACACCTTTGAGTTATCTACAACTAACTTAATTGCAAAAAAATCAGATGTTCTTGAGGGTTCTCTTTGGTATCACTTTAATTCAAAGAACGATTTGGTTTCAGTTCATACAGAACTATTTCTAGATTCTTTTAAAAAACAACGAATTCATTCAGAAAGCAATGACCCAAAAGATTTAATACTAGGACTGTTTAGCATTTACGAAGTTCTTTGGGATTATAGATATCTTATGCGGGATTCTTTTGAGCAATTTTCGAAAGATAATCCTAAACTGTATAAAAGATTGGTTGATATAAATTTAGAAATAGATGAGTGGGCAAAGAAAACAATAATTCATGCAAGAAATCTCGGGGTATTAATTCTTGATGATAATGATGTAGACAGTGTTGTAGAAATATCATTGATAATAGGAAGGCATTGGTTGGATTATTCTATGAAAAAATATCCGTCTAAATCCAATCTATACCTAAGAAAAAAAGGCATTAATCTTCTAATAAAAAGTTTCTATCCATATTTAAGCAATGAGTCCAAAGAAATAATGGATTCTATTTATGAATCAGACTGAAAAAATGATTATTAAGTTTTTAAAGAACACATTTATTTTTCTGCCATTAATTTATTTCGCAGGTGCTTTGTTAGATTCTTGTGATGTATTTCTAAGAGACTTTATTTATGGGTTGCCGTTTTTATTGGTTGGCATTTATTTCTTAATTAAAGAAAATGTTGGTCTTTTGCTCTTATCCTCAGCATATTTATTTCATGTGGTTTTTGATTTGCTTTACTTCTTTTTTATTGAAGATTCATACATGATTCCTTTCTATGAAATCATATGCATTTTTTATGATTTTTTTGCGGGACTATATCTTCTGAAAAAAAGAAGTTTAAGTTGATGGTTCTATAAACCCCCCTGTTGACTCTATTCAACAGTAACGGAGTACGTGAACCTCGACTTTCATTCTCCACTATTTTTGTTCATAAATTTTTTCATTGAAAGAGAAATAATTGCTATTAAAAAAAATACCGTTCCAACATCATGGAGACCATCGATGCCAAATAAACTTTCAAATAAATACATCGCTATTGCAAGAATTATTAAAACCCAAAATTCATATTTTTTTAAAAACTTAATCATTTTTTGAAACTACTCCACCGTAACGGACTTAGCTAGGTTTCTAGGTTGGTCAATGTCAGTGCCTCTTAAAAGTGCTACTTCATAAGAAAGCAGCTGCAGAGGGATGGTATATACAATAGGCGTTAAGAAAAAGTCACACTTAGGCATGCTAATTAAAGCACCATTTTTAACATCCATAGTGACAGATGGGTCAGCAAAAACATAAAGGGTTCCGCCTCTGGCTTTTACTTCTTCTAAATTACTTACTAGCTTTTCAGCAATTTCACTCTCTGGGGCTAATGCAATCACTGGCATGTTTTCATCTATTAGTGCTAATGGTCCATGTTTAAGTTCACCAGCAGGATAAGCTTCAGCATGAATATAAGAAATTTCTTTTAACTTTAAAGCGCCCTCTTTAGCTATCGGATAAAAAACTCCTCTGCCTAAGAAAAGAGCATTATCTTTGCTGGCTATAGCAGGAGCTAATTCTAAAATTTGATCTTTTAATTCTAAAGTCTCATTAATAATCTCAGGCAGGGTTCTTAATGCTGTGACCACCCTGGTTCTAAGCTTTGGATTTACCTCTCTACTTTTGGCTAAAGATAATGCTAATAACATCAAGCCAGCAAGTTGAGTTGTAAATGCTTTAGTAGAAGCAACACCAATTTCAGGACCTGCATTGGTGAATAAAACAAAATCTGACTCTCTTGCCAGTGAGCTTGTTGGGACATTACAAATTCCAACCGAGCCTAGGTAATCTTTTTCTTTTGCATATCTTAAAGCTGCAAGGGTATCTGCTGTTTCACCTGATTGTGAAATATTAATTAATAGAGAGTTTTTATCTACGTGAGGATTTCTGTACCTATATTCACTGGCATAATCAATCTGGCACGGAAGTTCTGAGATAGAAGAAAACCAACTAGCTGCTACTCGACCAGCATGCAAACTAGTTCCACAGGCTACTATTTGAATACGTTTTACTTTTTTAAATAAGTCAGTTGAGCCAAGGCCAAAAATATTATCAAGAACATCATCCCCGCCTACTCTGCCATCAATGGTATTTAAAATAGCTTCTGGCTGCTCATAAATTTCTTTTTCCATGTAATGCCTAAAGTCGCCCTTTGAGGTTGCTTGGCTTGAGATGTCTATTGTTGTTATTTCTCTGGTAACTTCTTGTTTATTTGTATCAAAAATTGTGTAAGCTTCGGCAGAAATTTCAGCCACATCGCCGTCTTCTAAAAAGATGAACTCATTTGTTAATTGTCCGATCGCCAAAGGGTCAGAGGCAGCAAGCATTTCATCTGTGCCAAGGCCTAGTAATAAAGGCGATTTATTCCTTGCTACTACAAGATTTTCACTGTCATTAATATCAATGGCTGCAATGGCATAAGCCCCATCTAGTTTTTCTTTGGCTAGGTACATGGCATCAATCATGTTGTTGCCTTGATTTAGGTATAAATCAAGCAAATGGGCTATAAGTTCTGAGTCTGTTTGTGATAAAAATTCATAGCCATCTTTTATTAAAGATTCCCTTAGCTCTATATAGTTTTCAATGATGCCATTGTGAACAATGTAGACTTTGTCTTTAGATTTGTGTGGATGAGCATTTATTTCTGAGGGCTCTCCGTGAGTTGCCCACCTTGTATGAGCTATGCCTAACTTGCTTTTTGGTTTTTCAGCCACCATCTTGTCTTCAAGTAATTGAACTTTTCCAAGAGCTCTAAGATGAGCTATTGATTCATTTTGATGCAGCGCTATTCCTGCAGAGTCATAACCTCGATACTCCATCTTATGAAGTCCTTGAACTAAGAGTTTACCAACGTTTCTAGTAGACGCGGCAGCTATAATTCCACACATTATTTTTTATCCTTAGACCAATCTTCTTTAATAACTCTGTTTTCCTCTGCCAACAGCAAGGGCATTATCTGGAACATCTTTAGTAATAACTGAGCCTGCGCCCACATAGGCATTTTTTCCAATTTCAACGGGTGCGACTAAAGAGGAGTTAGTACCAATAAAGCTATCACTGCCTATAGTTGTTTGATGTTTATTGGTGCCATCATAATTACAAGTAATGGTTCCAGCACCTATATTAGTATTTTCACCAACATCAGCATCGCCAAGATAAGTAAAATGATTAGCTTTAGCCCCTTTGCCTAATGTTGTTTTTTTAGTTTCTACAAAATTGCCAACTTTAGCGCCATCTTCTATAGTGCTGCCTTCTCGCAAACGAGCATATGGACCAATATTACAATCTGAGCCAACTGTTGCATTACAAAGGTGCGAAAAAGGCTCTATGGTTGTATTGTCACCAATGGCGACATCTTTTAAATAATTATTAGCGCCTATCGAAACGTTGTCACCAAGCTTAATGCTGCCTTCAAGAATGACGTTGACATCAATAGAGCAATCGCTGCCTGCATCTACAGTGCCCCTAACATCTGTTCTTGATTTGTCGGCTAGTGTTATGCCTTTATCTAATAAGTCTTGTGCATTCATATTTCTTAAAATTGATTCTAATGATTCAAGTTCAGATTTGCTGTTAGCTCCTCTTACCTCATCATTGTTTGCCCTAATAGGTACTATATTAGTCCCTTTTGCGGAAATAATCTTTACAAGGTCTGTTAAATAAAATTCTTGAGCTGCATTATCATTGCTTATTTCTTCAAGTCCGGTTGCTAAGAGTTCTTGATTAATGCACAAAATTCCAGTGAAAATCTCTTTAACAAGCTTTTGATCATCTGTGGCATCTTTTTCTTCCACTATAGCTGTAGCTGAATTATTGGCATCGATAATAACTCTGCCATAACCGAAAGGATTATCTAGATGGGTTGTAAGAATTGAAAATCCTCCTGCTGCTTGATCTATAAGTTCTTGTAAAGATCTTGCAGATACAAGTGGAACATCTCCATAAAGAACCAAGATTGTTTCATCGCTCTTGGTATTAGGCATAGCACTTTTTACAGCATCAGCAGTACCAAGTTGATTAGCTTGAATCACTGTGGAGATACTGCCTTTAATATTTTGAAGATGTTTTAGAACGCCTTCTTTGTCATGGCCTAGCACAACTGTCGACTTTGAGTTTAGTTGTTCGGTTGTTTTTAAAACTCTTTGCAGCATAGACATACCACCAATTCTTTGGAGAACTTTGGCTTTATTGGATTTCATTCTAGAGCCAGCCCCAGCTGCAAGAATAATAGTATGTATATTCACAATATTTTAAAGTTAAAGACTAACCTTAAATGTTTTTGCGCAGTTTTTGAATAGTTTTTAGTCTTGCGACTGCTTCTGCTAATTGTGCAGCTGCTTTTGTATAGTCTATGGTCGACTGTTGATCGGCTAAACTTTGCTCTGCGGCTTCTTTGGCTTTTAGAGCTTCAGACTCATCTAAGCTATCTGCTCTTTCGGCCGTATCCGATAAAATCGTCACCATATTAGGCTGTACTTCAACAAAACCACCTGAACAAAAAAATGTTTCTTCCTCAGATCCATTTTGAACTCTTACCGGCCCTGGAGCCAATCCAGTTAATAGTGGTGTGTGCCCAGGAGCTATACCAAGTTCGCCTAGTGACCCAGTAGCATAAACCATAGTGGCTTCGCCTGAGTAGATTTCCTCACTTGAGGACACTATGCTGATCTTAATATTGCTCATACTTATAGTGTCTTAGCTTTTTCTACTGCTTCTTCTATTGTTCCAACCATATAGAAGGCTTGTTCAGGAAGGCTGTCATAGTCTCCAGCTAAAATTCCTTTAAAAGCTTTGATCGTATCTTCTAGTGATACGTATTTTCCTGGCGTGCCTGTAAATATTTCAGCAACTGTAAAAGGCTGAGATAAGAATCTTTGAGCTTTTCTTGCTCGCGCGACTAGCTCTTTGTCTTCTTCAGATAGCTCATCCATACCCAGAATTGCAATAATATCTTTTAACTCATTGTATCTTTGTAAGATCTGCTGAACACCTTGAGCTACATCATAGTGCTCTTGTCCAACCGTAAAAGGTTCAAGCTGTCTACTGGTTGAATCCTAGCGGATCCACAGCTGGATAAATACCAAGTTCAGAAATAGATCTAGATAAAACAACTGTTGCGTCCAAGTGAGCAAAGGTTGTAGCAGGTGAAGGGTCAGTCAAGTCATCAGCAGGTACATATACCGCTTGAATTGAGGTGATTGAGCCTGCCTTAGTAGAAGTAATTCTTTCTTGTAATGCGCCCATTTCCTCGGCTAGTGTTGGCTGATAACCCACAGCAGATGGCATTCTGCCTAGCAAGGCTGAAACTTCTACACCGGCTAGAGTGTAACGATAAATATTGTCAATAAATAAAAGCACGTCTCTGCCTTCATCTCTGAATTTTTCAGCCATCGTTAATCCTGTTAAAGCTACTCTTAGTCTATTTCCTGGAGGCTCATTCATTTGGCCATAGACCATGGCTACTTTTGACTCTAAAGGTTTTTCAACATTAACAACTCCGGATTCCTGCATTTCGAAGTAGAAATCATTTCCTTCTCTTGTTCTCTCTCCAACTCCAGCAAATACTGATAGTCCTGAATGCTCTGTTGCAATGTTATTAATTAATTCCATCATGTTAACTGTCTTACCAACACCAGCACCACCAAAGAGTCCAACCTTTCCACCTTTAGCAAAAGGACACATAAGATCGATAACTTTAATACCTGTTTCAAGTAAATCATTAGAGGCTGCTAGCTCTGTATAGGTAGGAGGCTTTCTGTGGATAGGCATTTTTTCTTTCTCGCCAATTGGCCCTCTTTCATCAATAGGGTTTCCTAAGACATCCATGATTCTTCCAAGAGTCTCTTCTCCAACAGGCACTGAGATTGGCGCGTTGGTTCTTGAAACATTTAAGCCTCTTTTTAAGCCTTCTGTAACACCCATGGCAATAGTTCTGACAACTCCATCGCCAAGTTGTTGCTGAACTTCTAAAACTGTTCCAGTTTCTTCAATAGTTAATGCTTCGTATACCCTAGGAACATTGGTCTTTTCGAATTCAACATCGATAACCGCTCCAATAATTTGTGTAATTAACCCGTTACTCATATTTTTCTCCTTAAACTGCTGATGCGCCGCCAACTATCTCTGAAAGTTCTTGCGTGATAGCTGCCTGTCTTACGTTGTTATATAAAAGTTCTAATTCTTTGATCAAATCGCCTGCATTATCTGTTGCATTCTTCATGGCGATCATTTTTGCTGCCTGTTCGCAGGCATTATTTTCTACTACTGCCTGATAAATTAAAGACTCTATGTATCTTGTTAAGAGTCCCTCTAATAATTCCTTAGCTTCCGGCTCATATATATAGTCCCAATGAGTTGAGGCTAAAGCATCTTGTTCAATGGCTGGAAGTGGTATTAATCTTTCAACTGTTGGTTGCTGTGTCATAGTATTTACAAATGAATTTGAACAAAGATAGGCTTGATCGATGTCTCCATTTTTATGCAAGTCTAAAACTACTTTTGTTAGCCCTATAAGGTCATCAGGGTTTGGTTTGTCGCCTAGCTTTTCAGCTTTTGCTACAACTTCGCCACCAATACTTTTAAAGAAAGCTGCTGACTTTAATCCTATTAAAGCAAAACAAGATTCAATGCCTTGTGCATTCAATTCAGCCGATTTGGCGATAACATTTTTAAATAAGTTGATATTTAAGCCGCCACAAAGCCCTTTGTCTGATGAAACAATAATGAAGCAAGCTTTTTTAGGAGTTCTTTCTTCATAAAAAGGATGTGAATATTCTGAACTTGACGTTGCAATATGAGCTATAACATCTTTAATTTTTTCTGAATAAGGCCTGCCCTCAAGCATGCCGTCTTGAGTTTTTTTCATTTTGCTTGCCGCTACCAATTCCATAGCCGAAGTAATCTTTTGAGTGCCTTTAATACTCGCAATCTGATTTCTTACTTCTTTTGTGTTTGCCATGTCTTATCTAATTAAAAGGTTTGTGTTTTTTTAAATGATTCAACAAGATCGGTAAACTGCTTTTCAATATCATCATCCCAGTCGCCTGTATCATTGATTTGCTTTTCAAGATCACCTTTCTCTGCTGTTAAATAACCATGTAGCGCTTCCTCGAAAGCTAGAATTTTATCTACATCGACATCAGATAAATAACCTCTGTCTGCAGCAAATAGACTCAATGCTTGTTGAGCAACTGACATAGGTGCAAATTGCTTCTGCTTTAAAAGTTCGGTAAAAGCTCGTCCATTTGCAAGCTGTTGTTTTGTCGCATCATCTAAGTCTGAAGCAAACTGTGAGAAAGCTGCCAATTCACGATATTGAGCTAGGGCTGTTCTTACACCTCCAGCTAACTTCTTCATGATTTTAGTTTGTGCTGATCCCCCAACCCTTGAAACAGATAAACCTGCATTAATAGCAGGTCGTATTCCTGAATTAAATAATTCAGTCTCAAGGTAGATCTGGCCATCGGTAATTGAAATCACATTAGTAGGAACGAAAGCTGAAACATCGCCAGCTTGAGTTTCAATAATTGGAAGAGCTGTTAATGACCCTGTTTTGCCTTTAACTTTTCCGCCAGTTGCTTTTTCAACATAATCAGCATTAACTCGCGCTGCTCTTTCTAACAATCTTGAATGAAGATAGAAAACATCTCCTGGATAAGCCTCTCTTCCTGGAGGACGTTTTAAAAGCAATGATACTTGTCTATATGCAACGGCTTGCTTAGATAAATCATCATATACAATCAAAGCATCTTCGCCTTTATCTCTAAAGTATTCTCCCATTGAACAACCAGCATATGCAGATAAATATTGCATGGGAGCTGGGTCTGAAGCAGAAGCTGATACAACTGTTGTATGCTCCATTGCCCCATATTCTTCTAATTTTTTAACTACGTTTGCAACCGTGGATTGTTTTTGGCCAATCGCAACATAAATGCACTTAACACCGGTGCCTTTTTGATTAATGATCGCATCGATGGCTACAGCTGTTTTTCCTGTTTGTCTGTCGCCAATAATTAGTTCTCTTTGACCTCTGCCAATTGGAACCATGGCATCAATAGCTTTTAGTCCTATTTGAACCGGTTGATCTACAGATTGACGAGCAATAACGCCAGGAGCAACAACCTCAACAGGTGCAGTTGCTTCTGCTTTAATTTCGCCCTTTCCATCAATAGGGGCTCCAAGAGTATTAACAACCCTTCCTAATAAAGCCTCACCAACTGGAACTTCTAAAATTCTGCCTGTGCAAAGAGCTTTTTGCCCCTCGATAAGCTCTAAATAATCACCTAGAACAACAGCTCCTACTGAGTCTTGCTCTAAGTTAAGCGCTAAACCTAGCGTTCCGTTTTCAAATTCTATTAATTCACCATACATAACATCACCCATGCCATGTATACGAACAATACCGTCAGAAATACTAACGATAATGCCCTCATTTTTTCTTTCTGCAGATAAATCTAAGCCTGCTATTTTGTCTTTTAGGACGCTTGAGATTTCAGATGGATTTAATTGACTCATTTTTTCACCTTAAAAATTTAATTGGTTTACTAGTTTTTTAACTCTTCCTTTGATGGAAAGGTCTAAAGTTTCATCACCAACCTTTAAAAACATGCCGCCCATTATAGAGGCATCTTCTTTAAAGTTAATGTTTGCACTTGCTCCATGCAAGGCTTGAAGTTTGTTAATAATATTTTCTTTCGATTCATCACTTGGTTCTGAAGCCACAACAACCTCTATAGAGCTTTGATTGTTGTGCTCTTGCAGAAGGTCTTGATATATTTCAAAAATGGCATAAAGGAGATTTAATCTGCCATTTTCTGCTAATACATTTATAAGACGCTTGGACAAGCTTGATAGCTCTACTTCAAAAACACTAATTAGCTTTGCTGCTGTTTCTGTTTTAGAGAGTTCTGGGTTTTCTATAATTTTATTGATTTGCTCTGTTTGAATAGCTTGGCCTAGAAGGTTCAGTTCACTTTCAACAGAATTAACTTCGCCCGCCTCTAAAGCGGCAGAA
Organism: uncultured SAR86 cluster bacterium; assembly: GCA_964275345.1. Classification (GTDB taxonomy): domain Bacteria; phylum Pseudomonadota; class Gammaproteobacteria; order Magnimaribacterales; family D2472; genus MED-G78. The sequence goes on from CAXYBK010000003.1 coordinate 259,867, forward strand.
AATATTGCTTTCGCATATGGTCTGGCTAATGAGGTGAGTTCAATCATTTCTAGAGTTCCGCAGCTGCTTTTTTTAGAAGGTCATCGTGTTTTTCAGATGAAATTTCTTGATCCAAGATTTTTTGAGTTGTATCAATAATAATTTCTGACATCTGTGACTTTAATTCTTCTTTTGCTTTATTGGTTTCATTTTCAATAGTCTTTGATGCTGAGGCTAGTATTTTCTCAGCCTCATCTTGAGCTTTGCCTTTAGCATCGCCAACTATTTGGGAAGCCCTTTGATTAGCTTTATCAATTAACTCTGCTGCTTCTGCTTTTGCTTTATCTAGCTCTTGATTAAATGCAAGCTGAGCTTCTTCCAAAGAGTCATCTGCTTTTTTTGCTGCTTCCAGCCCATCAGATATTTTCTTCTCTCTTTCTTGCATCACTGATAGTATTGGTGGGTATATATACCTCCAACATATAGCTACAAAAACAATCATAACAATTGCTTGAGCAAGTAAGGTTGCGTTTATATTCATGCTTTAACTATTGTTGCTATTACAGCGCAAATAACATGTACATGCCAAGACCAACACCAATCATAGGCACAGCATCCGTTAGTCCCATCATTAGAAAAAATCGACCCTGTAGAAAGGGTGCTAGTTCTGGTTGTCTCGCTATTCCTTCAATAAACTTACTTCCTAAGATTCCCACACCAATCCCAGCTCCAATAGCTGAAAGACCCATGGTAATTCCTGCTGCTAATACTTCTATACCTTCCATTTTCTTTCTCCTTTAAGTTGAGGATTAATGTTCCTCTGTTTCATGCGCCATTGCTAAATAAGCAATAGTTAACGCCATAAATATAAATGCCTGCAATGCCACAATTAATATGTGGAAAAGCGCCCAAATTAAATGCAAACCAAATCCGAGCATGCCTACCGGTATGCTACTAAAAAATAGCATCAATGCAATTAAAATAAATATCATCTCACCTGCATATAAATTTCCAAAAAGTCTCAATCCTAATGAAATTGGTTTAGCTATAAAATTAACCATTTCTAGGACAAAATTGACTGGAATTAACCATTTTCCAAAAGGATGCAGGGTTAGCTCAGCAATAAAGTTTTTAAACCCTTTTACTGTAATACTGTAATAAATAGTTAGAATAAAAACAGCAAATGCCATTCCAAGCGTTATATTAGGATCAGTAGTGGGGACAACTTTAAAATAAAATGAATCCGGGCTAGTAATCCATGCCACTCCACTTCCATCTGCTCCAGATCCCGCCACAGCATAAGCAATGTGACCAGCTAAAACTGGTAAAAAATCAACCGGTATAAGATCCATTAAGTTCATTAATAAAATCCAAACAAATACGGTTAGTGCAAGTGGTGCTATTAGGGTATTTTTTACAGAACCAAAAAGGGATTGAACATTATCTTCGACAAACTCTATACACATTTCCACAAAATTTTGCATCCCTGTTGGGGCTGAGTTTGCGCTTATATTTTTTGGCATAGCTAACTTAAAAAATAGGATAAAAAGAGCTCCAAGAAATATCGACCAAAAAAGAGAATCAACATGAAATGCCCAAAAGCTCATTTGATCAACTTTGTAAGGATCACAGGTCCAGCCATCAGGAGTTTTGCCGCATGTAAGGTTTGTTAAATGGTGATTAATATATGACTCTGTGGTCATTACATCTTTGGCCATTAGGTTGTTACCTTGTTTTGTGAAATAAATGACATTGGGCTCAATGTAATATTGATTAAAATAAATGAGAACATTGCATAAACAAATGCATCCCTTAGATATAGTCCTGTTAAGTACAAAAATACCACAAATAAAACCCATTTAACTGACCAGCTGTATGCTACGTTAAGGCCTTGGTCAGAAATCCTTCCGCCTATTGCATAAGCTAAAGCTAAAGCTAGAAAATAGGCTGCCGGCGCAATAATAAATAAATTATTTGAAAATGAGCCAGCTATTAACAGCGCCAATGAAGCAATAATTGTTAGATTTTTATTGTTAAAAAGTGTATTGAGAAGGCTGTTCAAAAGATTCGTATTTTTTTTAATGTATTGGCGAGAATTATAGAAAGATAACGCTTGAAGAACAAGCTATTTAAGTCTTTAAATTAGACTAATTTACTTATAATGTTTTCTAGCTCTTCCGCAGTTGAATAATGTATTAAAACTTTGCCTGTTTTTTTATTTTTGGCATCAATTTCAACCTTGTGTCCAAACCCTTCGGACATTTCTTGCTCAATGTTTAAAAGATCTTTTGATTTGGGTTTTGTGGGACTTTTGTTTGGTTTTTTAGAGGTAAGGTTTTGTGCTTCTCTTACGGTTAGATTTGAATCAATAATTTGTTTTGCAAGATTAAGCGCTTTATCAGGATCAAGAGAAACTAAAAGTTTTGCATGGCCTTTTTCTAAACTTCCTTGCGCCAAGAGCTCAAGAACAGGAGTTGGGAGTGCTAAAAGTCGCAAAGAGTTAGCGATTGTGCTTCTTGCTTTTCCGGTTGCGCCAGCAACCTCTTCTTGTGTTAAGCCAAATTCTCTTTTTAATCTATCATAACCACGAGCTTCTTCTACCGAATTCAGGTCTTCTCTTTGTAGGTTTTCTATAAGGGCTGCCTCAAGAGCATTTTGGTCTTCTTTTTGATCAACTAAACAAGGAATTGAGTCTAAGCCGGCAATTTTTGAAGCTCGAAGACGCCTTTCTCCTGCAATAACCTCAAATGCATTCAAACCAATTTCTCTAACAAGAATTGGTGAAAGCACTCCGTGTTTTTTAATAGAACTAGAGAGTTCTGCTATTTTTTCTTCATTGAAATCTTGTCTTGGTTGAAATCTTCCTGGGGATATTTCTGTGATTTGTATTTCTTTTACAGCTCGCTGAGGGGTTCCTTGAGTTGATCCAAGCAGGGCATCCAGTCCTCTGTTTAAAGCTTTTTTATCAGACATTTTCTACCCTTCTAATTAACTCACCAGCAAGCGCTAGATAAGATTTTGCTCCATATGAATTAGGCATGTATTGAAGAGCTGCAACTCCGTGGCTTGGTGCTTCTGCGAGTTTAATGTTTCTTGGGATTATTGTGTTGAACAGTACGCTGGGAAAATGAGTTTCTAGTTCCTCAGACACTTCTTTTGCTAAATTATTTCGCATATCAACCATGGTTCTAATAATACCCAAAACTCTGTTTGATGAAAGGTTTTTATTTGAAAGTGACTGAATGGTGTCTATAAGACCAGATACTCCTTCAAGCGAATAATACTCGCACTGAAGTGGTATTAAAGTGCCTGATGCAGCAAACAATGCTTCTATTGTTAATTGATTAAGGGTTGGTGGTGTGTCTATTATAGTGTAATCAAATTCTGTTTTTAGGTTTTGTATTGTTTTGGCTAAAAACTGTTGCTTTTCTTGGTTTCGTATACCCACCTCTAAAGCCAAGAGGTCCTGTCCGCCAGGAAGAATTTCGTAGCCGCTAGAGCTTGAATAAATGCTGTCATTGATGGAAACATTTTCAAAAAAAATTTCATATAAAGTGTTTGGGTTTTCTTCTTTAATGCCAGCTGCCGTTGTTGCGTTACCTTGGGGATCAAGATCTATAAGAAGAACTTTTCTTTTAGTGGCTGCAAGGCTTGCTGCAAGGTTAACAGCTGTTGTGGTTTTACCAACCCCGCCTTTTTGATTTGCTATGGCTATAATTTTGTTCAATTTGCTTTTTTAATCAGGAGAATATGTCTCTCTTCATATTTATTTTTAACTTTGATTATTTCACACTTGTGTTCTTTTTTGTTTATAGATTGTATCTCTTCATTTATTTTTACCTCTTTTCCTTTTAGCAGCAAGTATGTCCCTCCTGGCTCAAGCATGGGATTGCAAATGTTTATTATGTTTTGTGTGTGTGAAAACGCTCTTGCTGTAATTAGGGTAAAAGGGCCTATGGGTGTTTTGTTTGTGATGTGGCTCTCTTCTACTTTAACGTTTGTAAGCGCAAGTTTTTTGATGGTTTTTTTTAAGAAATATGTTTTCTTTTTATTTGACTCGGCAAGTGTCACCTCTGCGCCTGGTTTTGCTATTGCTATTAGCAGGCCTGGGAACCCTGCCCCTGTGCCAATATCTAGCACTTTTTCGTTTTTGTTTATGTGTTCCAAAACTGGCCAGCAGTCTTTAATGTCTTTGTTATATATTGCGTCTACCGAATCTCTGACAAAAAGGTTATGTGTTTTGTTGTAGTGAAAAGCTTCTTTTACAAATAGGTCTACCTGCCCCTTTTGGCTTACTGTTAGCTTAAGATCAAGCATTTAAAGACTGAAGTTCTGCTTTTTTAATGTGGACGAGAATTAAATTAATGGCTGCTGGTGTAACCCCCTCAATTCTTGCGGCTGCCCCAATTGTGGTTGGAAGTGATTTGTTTAACTTTTCTTTGACCTCGTTTGAAAGGCCGGTTATCGATGAGTACTTCATGTTTAAAGGTATTTCTTTTAAGTTTTGTTTTTTGTTTTTCGCAACTTCTCTTTTTTGTTTATCTATGTATCCGCTGTACTTTATCTCCACCATGGCTCTGTTTAACAGGTGCAGGTCGCTGTTTTTTGTTTCTGATATTTTTATTATGTTTTCTTTCGAAACGTCTGTTCTTTTTAAAACCGTTCCTATGGATGTTTTTTCTTTTAGTTCTATCTGCTCGTTGTCTAGGTTTGTATATGTTTTAATTTTTTTGTTCAGTATTTTTGTTTCTAGATACTTTTGATATATCTTTTCTTTTGCATCAAAGTTGTCAGCTCGTTTCGTGGAGACAAGATCGGCTCTTTGTGCAATTTTTAAGAGCCTTTGCTCGGCATTGTTTTGGCTCAACATAAGTCTGTGCTCTGCTCTGCTGGTAAACATTCTGTAAGGCTCTGTCACCCCGTGTGTAGTTAAGTCATCAATCAAAACCCCTATATAAGCTTCGCTTCTTTCAAGAATTAAGGGTTCTTTTTGTTTTATGCTGTTGGCTGCGTTGGCTCCTGCCATCAAACCTTGTGCCGCGGCTTCCTCGTATCCTGTTGTTCCGTTTATCTGTCCGGCCAAATAAAAGTTTTTAAAGAATTTTGTTTCCATTGATGGTTTTATGGATCTAGGATCAATAAAGTCGTATTCAACCGCGTAACCATATTCCTCTATTAAGGAGTTTTCCATGCCTAAAATTGAGTATATAAAGTCTTCTTGAGCTGTCTTTGGTAGGCTTGTTGAGATTCCGTTTGGGTATACCAGGTCTTTGTTAATACCTTCGGGCTCTATAAATATTTGATGGCTGTCCTTGCTTTCGAATTTAAAAACTTTATCTTCTATCGATGGACAGTATCTTGGGCCTATGCCTGAAATGTTGCCTGAATACATAGCTGAAAGATGTATGTTTTTTTGAATTATTTTGTGTGTTGTTTTGTTTGTTCTTGTTATGTAACACGATAGTTGTTTCTTGTGCTCTGTTGGTTGTTTTGAGATGGCCATCCATGGAGTTGGCATTTCTCCTTTTTGTTCCTCCATGACAGATAAATCTAAGCTAGACATTTTTATCCTGGCAGGTGTGCCTGTTTTTAATCGGCCCATTGGAAGTTTTAAGTTATATAGTTTTTTTGAAAGAGGAATTGATGCCTCTTCTCCGACCCTTCCTCCTTGAATTTTATCTTGCCCTGTGTACATTATCCCATTAAGAAATGTTCCAGTGGTTAGTATTGTTTTTTTTCCTATTATTTCTCTGTTATCAGATAAAAGAACTCCGGAAACAATGTCTTGATTTGATATCAAGTCAACCACCTCACCTTCTATGATGTCTATATCAGTTTTTTTTAAAATATCTTGAATTCCTTTTTTATACAGCTCTCTGTCGCATTGAACTCTTAAGGCTTGAACGGCATTACCTTTTCTTGTGTTTAAAGTTCTATATTGGATTCCTGAAATGTCTGTCGCTTGAGCCATTATTCCACCCATAGCATCAACCTCTCGAACCAAGTGTGACTTCCCAAGACCTCCTATAGCTGGGTTGCAAGACATTTGACCAATAGTTTTATAAGAAAAAGAAACAAGGGCGCAACTTAAACCGTTTCTGTAAACCGCGTGCGCAGCCTCAACGCCAGCGTGTCCGCCGCCAACTACAACAACATCATATTTATTATTCATAATTAACTTATCAACAAAACCTTATTAAATAACATAAGTATTATTATACTTATTGTTATTGTTATTGGTCTTTATTAATTCTGTGTATAACTGCAAAAAAACCTTAATCAAAAAGGCACAAAGGGTGTTCACAAACAACCCTAAACCCTTAGGAAAACGTATAAACAAACCTTTAACAAATTGTGCACAAGAAAAACCTAATTTTTTAGCAACAGGATACACACACAAAACGAACACTATTTACCAATACAAAAATCGTTAAAAATATCACCAAGCAAAGAATCAGAAGTTTTTGCGCCCACAACCTCATCTAAAGCAACTCTTGCAAGCCTTAAATCCTCAGCAGCCAACTCAACGTCCGCGCCAGAGCGAAGCTTAACCACGGCCGCCTCAAGGCAAACCAAACCCTCGTTAAATAATTTTATATGCCGACTTCTTGCAAAATACTCCTTATCAACCAAACCCTTTATAACAGAGGACGATGATATTAGCTTTTTAAGCTCCACAACACCCTCGCCCGTTTTTGCAGAAAGCAAAACATCAAATAACGAACCCTCATCTTTTAAACCCAAATCCAATTTATTAAGAACACTAATAAAAACCTTATCAACAACAAGAGACTTTATTTCCAACAAAGCCACAGGATCAACGGAATCAAAAACACCAACAACAACATCAGCGCTCTCAATCTGTGAAACAGTAAGCTCTATACCCTTCCCCTCAATAACATCATCTGTTTCTCTGATACCGGCGCTGTCAAGAACACGAAAGGAAGAGTTGTTATAAAAAACCTCCGACTCAATAAGGTCTCGAGTAGTTCCTGGAACATCTGAAACCAACGCCCTTTCAAAACCCAGCAGCCTATTAAAAAGAGAAGACTTGCCAGAGTTTGGCGGACCCACAAACAAAACCACTTTTTTCATTCCGCTCTCACCAGACAAAAAACACTTATTAACAAAACCGCCAAAGTCAGCACAAAGACGCGAAACGTCATCTACAACACCGCCTTCTTTTATAAAATCATAATCCTCGTCCGAGAAATCAATAGAGCCTTCAACAAACTTTCTTAAAGCATCAAGCTTTTTTGAAAAACCAAAAACCTCATCTGAAAAACCACCACGCAAAGAGTTTAAAGATATCTCCAAAACCTCCTTACTTGAAGCATTAATAACATCAACAACACTTTCGGCTTCACTTAAAGACAACTTACCATTTAAAAAAGCTCTTTTTGTAAACTCTCCTGGCCCCGCCTCATCAAAACCAACTTGCTTAAAAAGATCCACAATTGAACCCATAACAGCTAAGCCGCCATGAGCATATACTTCAAACGAGTCTTCACCCGTATAACTAGAAGACCCTTCAAAAAAAACTACCCCAACAGTATCAATTACTGTTGAACCAGATACTAAAGATCGTTGATAGAATTTTCTTGGCTCATTTAACTCTTTGGTAAATATTGAATCAAATACATCCAAACACCCAGAACCAGAAACCCTAAACACACACAAAGCAGACTTGGTTGCCGGCGTAGCTAATGCAAAAACAGAAGACAAAACAACTACTCAGAAAGTTTTGCACCGACAGTTTTATAAATGAGCACTTGCTGCAAATATGTAACCAGAGCATTTGTAACAGAATATAAAACTAGGCCTGAGGGTAAAAATATAAAGAATATAGAAAACATTACAGGCATAAACTTCATAACAGCGATTTGTGTTGGATCAGATCCTGGCATAGGCGGAGCTAGTTTTTGGGTCATAAACATTATGAAAGCCATTAAAAACGGAAGAATAAACAAAGGGTCTGGAGCAGACAAGTCTTGTAACCATAAACCCAGAGGCGCATGTCTCAATTCTACACTTTCACGCAGTGCAAAAAACAAAGCGATAAAGAAAGGGAACTGCGGCAGCATTGGTAAACAGCCACCAAGCGGGTTAATACCCTTTTTCCCATAAAAACTCATTATTTCAACTTGAGCTTTTTGTGGATCATTTTTATATCTGTCTTTAATTTCTGTAACATCACTTTGATATAAACGCATCTTAGCAACAGACTTAAACCCTTTAGATGAAAGCGGCCAGAAAACAGCCTTAATAATAAATGTTAAAAGAATAATCGCGACACCCCAGTTGCCAACTAAATCATTTATTTTGGCTAACAGCCAAACCATTGGCTGGGCCAAGAACCAGAACCAACCCATATCAATAGACAACTCCAAATCACTAACACCCTCCTTATTTGCCAAAATATTTCTTGTTTTTGGACCAATAAAAATTCTATGTTCATGTGAGTTATTTGCCTCAAAACTTTCTATATCTGGCTCAACAAAATAACCCATAGAGTAAAGACCAGAGTCCGATCTAGGGTTAGCAAAGTAAGAATAATCATAATCACTAGAACCCAAGACAGAAGCCATAAAATACTTTTGAATAAAAGCAACCCAGCCACCGTTTTGTCTATATACCTGAGGTTCATCAAGAGCTCTTAATCTAGTATTATTATAAGGATCATCCTTGGTATTAAATGCAACACCTCTATAGGAAGCATTAGTAAAAAAACCTGTTGGCATATCAATTGGGAGAGCGTCATTTCTATAAAGCGCAATATAAGGCTTATAACCAACCCCGGACAAGTTTTCATCAAACACACTTATCTCATAAGGAACATCAGACAAAGATATAGTTTTTCTAACACCAAATTCCTGAGATTCAAGCACAATCTTGCTAGCAGATGATGTAACTATTTTGAAAGGAAATGGCTTATTTTTATTTAATCCACCGAAGCCACTTTTTAAATAATACTTTAAAGCAGGATCGCCAGATGAGGAGTCTTCACCAAAACCTAAAACCCTAACACCCCTTTGGGAGCCAGGGTAAACTGGAAACTCTTTAAGCCTAGACTCAACAATCAAACCATTTTGATTATTAACACTAATCTTTAATAAATCGTTTTCTAAAATAGATATATCGCCAAGACCGTCTACTTCAATCTCAGCTCGAGCTTGTTCAACGTCAATCTCTTTAGTTTTTTGCTCTTGTCCCCATTGAAAAAACAAGACATAGGACAACGATAGAACGATTGCCATGTAAATATATCTTGGGTTCATGTTAGCCTTTTAAATTTATCTTGTTTCATGATTTTACAGCCTTACATATCTCAAAAGAAGCCTCTTGATAACTTAATAATAAAAAAGGCTTAAAAACCATTATGACAAAAAGCGACCCATCTTCATTTAAATTATTTAAATGAAAAATACTTTTGATTTGTCTTTTTATTTTGTTTCTAGTAACAGCTAACTTAAAGTTTTTTTTTGGAGTTGCTATTCTTAGCTCTGGCTGAACAGCAGCAACTTGAAAAATTTTTATATTTTTAGAAACAAATATTGGCTTAGGGAGCCTTTGGAGAGCCAACTTTATTTAAGCAGAAAGAACCTTTCTACCCTTTTTTCTTCTATTTGAAAGCACAGCTCTTCCTGCTTTCGTAGCCATGCGAGCTCTAAAGCCATGTGTTCTGCTTCTTTTAAGTGTGCTAGGTTGAAATGTTCTTTTCATATCTGTCCTGTTAAATTAGGTGGGGCATTATAGCGCAAAAAATAAAAAAACCACCCATTATCTTAACAAACTAATGATATTTATTTATAAACAACTTATCCACAAGAAATACTAGGACTTATACTGTAGATATCTTGTTAATTTTTGTTAGACTATCAGATCTATTTTAGGAGAATAACTTTGGAATTTTGGTCAAAATTTACAGAAAAACTTGAAAACAAACTTACTCAAGAAGAGTTTAACACTTGGATCAGGCCTCTAAAAGGAAATCTAAATAAAGATACTCTGGAAATAACAGCCCCAAATGACTTTGTATTAAATTATGTAGTTCAAAATCTTTCAGATGAAATTAACCAAATTATATCCAAAGAGCTTAAAAAGGACATAAGTCTAGTTTATAAAACAATAGATAAGGAAACATTTGTCGATAAATACAACTCTCCTAAGACTAAATCAGGTACAAAACTCGTTGAGCACTATGTTTTTGATAGTTTTGTTGAAGGAAAATCAAATCATGTTGCTTTAGCAGCAGCTAAACAGGTTGCCTCAAATCCTAGCGGCGACTATAACCCTCTTTTTATATATGGAGGCGTTGGCCTGGGTAAAACTCACTTAATGCATGCAGTAGGCAATCAGATTCTTAAGGAAAGTCCTGAAAAAAGGATTGTTTATGTTCATTCAGAGAAATTTGTTTCCGATATGGTTAAAGCTTTGCAACTGGGTGCTATGAATGAGTTTAAGTCTTTTTATAGGAATGCTGATGCTTTGCTTATAGATGATATTCAGTTTTTTGCTGGCAAAGAGCAATCCCAGGAAGAGTTCTTCCACACTTTTAATGCCCTTTTAGACCAAAACAATCAAATGATTTTAACGTGTGATAAATATCCTAAAGAAATAGATGGTTTAGAGGATAGACTTAAATCAAGATTAGGCTGGGGATTGCCTGTTGTTATAGATCCACCAGAGCTAGAAACTAGAGCAGCAGTTCTACTTAAAAAGGCCAGCTTAATGGGTGTTGATCTTCCAAGCGATTGCGCAATCTATATTGCTCAAAGAATAAGATCAAACATTAGAGAACTTGAGGGAGCCTTAAAAAGAGTTTCCGCAAACTCTAAATTTACCAATCAACCAATAGATCTAGCTTTAGTAAAAGATGCTTTAAAGGATTTATTTGTTATATCTGCAAAAATGGTAAGTATAGAAAATATCCAAAAAACTGTTTCAGAGTACTACAACATAAAGTTATCTGACCTTTTATCAAAAAGAAGAAGCAGATCAATTACCAGGCCAAGGCAGCTTGCAATGGCTTTAACTAAAGAGTTAACAAATCATAGCCTGCCTGAGATTGGAGAAGCCTTTAACGGAAGAGACCATACAACAGTTCTTCATGCATGCAAAAAGATTGCAGAGCTAAGAAAAGAAGATCCTTCTCAAGAAGAGGATTACAGAAACCTAAATAGAGCATTAACTAACTAACTATGGATTTTTATATTCAAAAACAAGATATAGTCAAAGCATTATCTTTAACACTAGGCGTGGTCGAAAAAAGACAAACTCTACCAATCTTATCTAATGTACTCATAGAAGTAGATGAGGGTTCGATGCAGTTAACTGCCACAGACCTAGAATCTCAGATTTCAACAAGCTCAAACGTTTCAAATTTTACAAGTGGTGGAAAAACAACAGCTCCTGCAAAAAAATTAAGTGAATTATGCAGATTATTGCCTGACAATTCAGAGATTCATATAACACTAGATGGAGACAAATTAGTAATTGAATCCGGCACTGGAAAATATAATTTAAAAACTCTACCTTCAGACGGCTTTCCTATCTTTGAAGAAGAGGGTGAGGGAGAGGCCATCCAAATAGACGCAAAGAATTTGAAGACTTTAATTAGTAAAACATCATTTGCTATGGGTAACCAAGACTGGAGACATTACTTAAATGGCCTTTATATAACGGTTGAAGGCACTAATATCTTAGCAGTAGCTTCTGATGCACACAGGCTTGCAATAGCATCAACCAATCTCGATGCTGCTTCATCTAATGAGATTAGCGGAATAATTCCTCGGAAATCTATTAATGAAATTGCAAAACTTGTTGGTGATGTAGATGGAACTGTTGAAGTAAACCTAAGCAACAGCACAATTAAAACTAGCACACCTAATGCCGCTTTTGTTAGCAAATTAATAGAAGGCAAATTTCCTGATTACGAACAAGTAATCCCTTCGGGAGATAGCTCTGTGCTTAAGGTTTCAACTAAAGACTTCTCAGATGCTTTAAGTCGAGTAAGTGTTCTTTCTAGTGATAAATATAGGGGTGTCAGAATGGTTACTTCTAGCGAAGGAGTAATGATTTCAGCTAATAACCCAGAACAAGAAGAGGGCGAAGAGTTCTTTAATACCAACTATGAAGGAGAAGCTTTAGATATAGCTTTTAATGTAAATTATTTTCAAGAAATACTTTCAACGCTAGATGATGATGAATGTGAAATCCATTTCTTCGGAGCAGACAAAAGCTGCTTAATTACACCGCCAAATAGCCAACATCTAAAATATGTTGTTATGCCTCTGCTTATATAGTGGCATTAAGCTCTATAACTCTATCAAACTTTAGATGTTTCGATTCCCTTAAGATTGATCTTTCGTCTGGCGCTAACTTTTTCTTTGGTAGAAACGGTTCAGGAAAAACCTCTATCCTTGAAGCTGTGTATCTTGTATGCAGCGGAAGATCTTTTAAAAGCAGCAATATTGAATCAGCTGTTATGCTTGATAAAAATAGCTTTAGCCTCAAGGCCTATGATAATGAATCTGGATTCATAATAGAGGCCTTCAAAGAGAGAAATAAGTCTATCCAACTAAAGTTAAATAATAAAAAAATAACTATTAGTGAAGCAGCTAAGACCTTTCCCGCAACAATAATTGATAATAAAACCTTTTCATTTACTGAAGCTGCACCTGCATTTAGAAGAAAAATTTTAGACAGAGCAGTTTTTTTAAGTGATGAAACCTATTCAGCTAATTGGTTTGCCTACTTTAGGTCACTTAAACAAAGGAATAAACTTTTAAAAGATAGACAACTGTCATCATTAGAGCCATGGAGTGAAAAACTTGCTGCATTAGGAGAAAGCCTAACTAACAAGCGAAAAATATTTTTTAACCAAACAAAAGATGAATTTAATAACATCATTGAGAAATTAAACTTAAAATCTGAAAAAGTTTTTATAAACGATCTTAGTGTTTATTATGATCAGGGTTGGGATGATTCAAACGATCTCATGGCAGCCTTAAATCAAGAAAGAGATACTGACATAAGAAGAAAAGTAACTACGAGAGGACCTCACAAAGCTGATATTAAGATCTTTATAAAAGACGTAGATGCAAAAGAAATACTCTCTCGGGGAGAGCAAAAACTTTTAGCTATTATATGGCTTTGTTCTCAACATGAAGTACTAAGATCTATCTACGGAATTAAACCAACTCTTCTTATTGACGATGTGAAATCAGAACTAGATATTGATACATTTAATATTTATATATCCTTATTAAAGCTTATTCAAAATCAAGTGATTTTTTCAAACATAGAGGACCAAATTAATAGTAAAATAGAGGCTGAATTAATTAATATTAAAAAGTTCCACGTGGAACAATTGAGTTAATAAAAAATGCCAAAAAAAGAAAATAAAGCAAAGTATGATTCGTCAAATATTCAGGTTTTAAAGGGCTTAGAGGCGGTAAAGAAAAGACCTGGTATGTACATTGGCGATACTGATGATGGCTCAGGCCTCCATCATATGGTTTTTGAAGTTTTAGATAATTGTATTGATGAGGCTATGGCAGGCCATTGTTCAGACATTAATGTAATAATTAACAAAGATGGATCCGTGACTGTTAAAGATGATGGCCGAGGAATACCAGTCGATGTTCATAAAAATGAAGGCATTTCAGCTGCAGAATTAATTCTTACGACACTTCATTCAGGTGGAAAGTTTGATGACAATAGTTACAAAGTATCTGGCGGCCTCCATGGTGTTGGAGTTTCTGTTGTTAACGCTCTATCTAAGGATCTAACTTTAAGGGTCTGGAGAGATGGAGGAGAATTTATTCAAAAATATAAAGAAGGCAAAGCAGTAGCTAAACTCAAAAAAGTTAAAGCCTCGAAATTAAATGGAACCGAAATAACTTTTACGCCTTCAGATAAGATCTTCACCACAGTTACTTTTGAAGTTGACAGAATCTATAAAAGAATTCAAGAGCTATCATTTTTAAATGCTGGAGTCTCAATTAATGTTGTAGATGAAAGAACAGGAAAATCTAAGAAATTTAAAAATAGTGGCGGACTTTCTAGCTATGTAACTTATTTAAAAGGCAAAAAACAAAATGTTTCTGAAGTGTTTGAATGCTCATCTACGCACAATGATGTGGGTGTAGAGATTGCTCTTCAGTGGACAGATTCTTATTCAGAAAATGTGCTTTGTTATACCAATAACATTCCTCAAAAGGATGGAGGTACTCACCTCGCTGGATTTAGAGGTAGTCTTACCAGGGTGCTTAAGGCATTTATAAAAAAAGAGAATAATAAGAAAATACCAACAGATCTTCTCGGAGAGGACGTCAGAGAAGGTCTTATAGCTATTGTTTCAGTAAAAGTGCCTGATCCAAAGTTCTCATCACAAACAAAAGAAAAGCTAGTCTCCTCTGAGGTTGAAAGCGTTGTAAGTACCGTTTTTAGTAAGTACTTTAACGAATATCTTCTGGAAAACCCGAAAGAAGGCATGAGTATTTTTTCAAAGGTTGCTGAGGCAGCCCTAGCAAGAGAAGCTGCTAGAAAAGCAAGAGAAATGACAAGAAGAAAAGGCGTCCTTGAAATTGCTGGCTTGCCAGGAAAACTTGCAGATTGTCAGGAGAAAGATCCTGCTTTATCAGAAATATATATTGTTGAGGGAGATTCAGCTGGAGGCTCTGCAAAACAGGGCAGAAATAGAAAAAATCAAGCCATCCTTCCGCTAAAAGGAAAGATTATTAATGTAGAGAAAGCTCGAATTGATAAAGTCTTGGGATCTCAGGAAGTTGGGACCTTAATTAAAGCATTAGGTTGTGGGATTGGGGAAGAGTTTGATATTGAAAAACTTAGATATCACAGAATTATTATTATGACAGATGCTGATGTTGATGGATCCCATATACGAACACTGCTTTTAACGCTATTTTATAGACAATTTTTTGATATTTTAGATAGAGGCCATGTTTATATAGCTCTGCCACCTTTATATAAAATAACTAAAGGCAAGCAGCACGAGTACGTTTCCGATGAAGATGAAAAAGATGCAGCAATTAAGAGGCTTTCTGAGGGCGGAACAAGAGGACTAGAAGTGCAAAGATATAAAGGTCTAGGTGAAATGAACCCAGATCAGTTATGGACAACCACAATGGAACCTGAAAATAGAAAAATGATGAAAGTTACTATTAATGATGCAACAGAAGCTGATCAACAATTTGAGATACTTATGGGAGATCAAGTTGAACCAAGAAGAGAGTTTATTGATAATAATGCACTATCAGTTTCTAATTTAGATATTTAAATCTTTTTATATTCTTTTTCCATCCAGTCCTTAACTTCATTAGTTAAAGTCTTTGGGTCACTCCCGGTAAATAGAGGCCCAATACTTATATTTATAATCCCTGGTTTTTTAACAAACTTCTTATTTTCCCAAAATTTACCAGAATTATGACAGATTGGAAGAATAGGAATATTGTTTGTAACAGACAATAAGCCACAACTATTACTAAATTCTGCAATTCCATCTTCTGGTTTTATGCGAGTACCTTCGGGGAATATTAATACTGAAAAGCCATTGTTAAGCCTTGAATTAGCTATGTTGATAACCTTTCTTAGGCTTTGAAATTTATTTTTTCTATTAATTGGTATAGGGCTCATAAAGGCTAAAGCCCAACCAAAAAAAGGTATTAGTAATAATTCTTGTTTAATAATACTGGAAATAGGGTGAATCAGCGTTTGAAGATATAAGGATTCCCACTGACCTTGGTGGTTCGAAATAACAATTACTGGAGACTTTGGTATATTCGACAAGCCTTTGACCTTCCAGTCCAAGCCGCACAAGAGCCTTAAAAGCTTAAGAATAAAGATTATCCAAAAGGAAGCTAATTTAGATAAAGTTTTGGCAGAAACAAAAGGATAAGAGATCAAAATAGCAGCACTAATAAAAGGCAAACTAGTGTAGAGGATGATATTAAAGAGCAAACTCCCCAAAAAGCTCATTTAAAAGACCTTATAGTATATTCCCACTTATTTTATTAAACATTTGTCCCTTTTAGAAGCATTTCTTGAAGTTGGTTTTTTATCTCGTCTACAGATACTCGTTTTTGCTCCATTGTATCCCTATCTCTAACTGTAACACTCCCATCTTCAAGCGACTCGAAGTCAACCGTTATACACAACGGAGTTCCAACCTCATCATGCCGTCTGTAACTTTTCCCTATATTTCCTGAATTTTCTATCAAAATTCTTCCCAGTCGAAGATTTTGAAGCTCTGATTTGATTTTTGTGGCCAATTCAACCAGACCTTCATGATTTCTTTTTAAAGGTATTACAGCGGCTTTAATAGGAGATAAATGAGGTTTTAGGCTTAAAACTGTGCGTTCTTTACCGCCCTCAAGTGTTTCCACGCTATATGCTTCATTTAAAACAGCTAAAACGCCCCTATCTACACCAGCTGAGGGTTCAATAACATATGGAACACTCCATTTATTTGTTTCAATATCTTGAACAGCTAGCTTTGCATTAGAGGCTTTATTTTCATTTACTTTTGCACTTATACCAAGTTCAGATTGATTTTTACTGTGAGACCCTAAATCAAAATCAGTTCTATTTGCTATACCTTCAAGCTCTTCAAGGCCGTGTGGAAATTTATACATAATATCTACTGTAGCTTTTGAATAGTGAGCCAGCTCATCTGCAGGAACGTGGTATAACTCCAAGACGTCACTACCCACGCCTTGCTCCTCCCACCAACTAAGCCTAGATTCGACCCATAATTTATGCCACTCTTCATCAGTTCCAGCGGCACAAAAGAACTCTAACTCCATTTGCTCAAACTCTCTTACTCTAAATATAAAGTTTCTTGGAGTTATTTCATTACGAAATGCTTTACCAATTTGGGCAATACCAAAGGGTAATTTTCTTGATGTGGAGTCAACGACATTTTTAAAATTAGTAAAAATATTTTGAGCAGTTTCAGGCCTTAAGTACGCAAATGACTTACCATCGTCAATGGGGCCAACACTAGTTTTAAACATTAAATTAAAAGGTCTTGGCTCGGTTAGATCCTTTGATCCGCAAGAAGGGCAAGTTGAATCTTTTAGTTGATCAGCGCGCCATCTACTTTGACAAGATTTACAGTCAACCATTGGGTCAGTAAAAGTGTCTTCATGCCCTGAATGCTTTAAAACATTTGGAGCAGTTAGAATCGAAGCATCTAATCCTTCCACATCATCACGGTCATATACCATTGAAGTCCACCAAGCATGTTTAAGGTTATTTTTTAATTCAACACCTAGTGGTCCGTAATCATATAGACCCTGCATGCCGCCATAGATTTCATTAGACTGAAAAATAAAGCCTCTTCTTTTACAAAGAGCGACAAGCTCTTCCATTGTTTTAGCTGCCAACGTACTTCCTTATATTGTGTTTGAAAAGATCAAGAACATAGAACCCAGTATATTACTGTAAAATAACAATTATATATTTAATAACAGTTTTTTTTAATTAAAGATACATGAAAGCAGCGCTATTCTTTTTTTCATTTTTGCCATTAAAGCCTGCAAAGGCCTCCATAAGGGCCATAATGAGCATAATTCCCCTTGGCATTTTTAGATCATATAAAACTACATATACAAACATATGCATAAGTTTTAACAACTTATCATTAGAAGAAAAAGAAACCTTAGCAAAGAAAAGTTTTATAGAATCAGTATGTGGCTTATATGAGACCATATATTCTTTATCTAGATCTAACAAACAAATCTCAAAAAATATTATTAGGGTAGATAATAGATATTTAATGTCCGAAGCATTAAAAGAGAAAAATGGCCTGTTAATCTCAGGAATTCATAATAGAAGTGTAGACATATTGCTTCAATGGATTAACACACAGACCCCAACGGTTGGTGTATATAAACCTTTGAAAAATATCTTCATGGACTCTTATGTTAAAAAACAAAGGGAACGAGAAGGCAATAAGATATATACAACTAGCTACAAAGGGGTTAAAGAACTACTAAAAGGATTAATTAAGAAAAAGGTCATTATAATGGCCTCTGATCAGGTTCCTCAAGATGGAATGGGAGAGTATGCAAAATTTTTTAATAGAGATGCATATACAACAACGTTGATACCTTCTCTTGCAAATAAAACATCAACGCCATTAATTTATATCGGGCTTTTTAGCGCACCTCAGGATTGCTTAAAAATAATTATTAAAGAGTCCCCAAAAGAAATATCCACTCAATCTATGAATTCAACTATGGAGGAAATGATCTCAATCTGTCCAGAAGATTACTCTTGGGAATACAAGAGATTTAAAAGACCGCCTGAAGGAATAGATAGTCCTTATTAGTTTTAACGTCTCCAGAACATAGGCATAAATAAAACAAGCACTGTAAAAATTTCAAGCCTTCCCAGTATCATCCCAAATGCTAAAATGCCTTTACCTGCACTGGTAACAGAAGAATAATTTGCAGAAACCTCACCAAGCCCTGGACCCAGATTATTTAAGCAAGCGCCAATTGCAGAAAAAGCTGAAGTAAAATCTAGACCGGTGGCAAGAAGAGCAAATAAAAGCAACATAAATGAAATAACATAAATAGAAAAGAAGCCCCAAACTGATTCAGCAACAGAACCATCAACAACTTTAGAACCAATCTTTACAGATACCACTGCGCGAGGATGAATAATTTTAATTAATTGTTTGTGCGCATGATTTAGCATAATCAAAATTCTCCATGACTTTATCCCTCCTCCAACTGAACCAGAACAGCCGCCTATAAAGGCACCAATTAATAATAGAAACCCAATAACTGATGGCCATAAAGAATAATCAGTTGTGGTAAAACCAGTTGTAGAGACTATAGAAACTGCTTGAAATAATACGCTGCGTTGAGATTCAGAACTGCCTGGATTAAAAAATAAAATTAAAGAACTAGCAGCGAATACTAGTAAAATTATGCTAATAAAAAACCTGAATTCAGGATCATAAAAATATCTAAGAGCCCTACCTCTAAAGATGGCTCCGTAGTGCAGTGCAAAACTAGATGCAGAGATAATCATAAAGATTATACAAACAAGCTCTATACCAAAACTATTAAAAAATCCGATGCTATCGTCGTGAGTCGAAAATCCGCCAATTGAAACAGTGCTTAAGCTATGGGCTATTGCATCAAAACCATTCATGCCAGCAATCCAGTACATAAGAGCACAAAGCACAGTTAGACCAAAATAAATTGTCCATAACGCTTTTGCAGTTTCAGTAATTCGAGGTGTAAGCTTTTGGTCACTCATTGCTCCAGGAATTTCAGTTTTATAAATTTGGCCGCCACCGATCCCAAGAATAGGCATGACAGCTATAGCAAGGACAATTAACCCCATTCCACCCATCCATTGAAGAAGCTGTCTATACATCAAGAGAGACTTATCCAAGCCATCTATATTTGTTATAACCGTTGCACCTGTAGTGGTTATACCTGACATAGACTCAAAAAAAGAATCTACAACACTCATCCCACTTAAGTAAAAAGGTAGAGATCCTGCTATGGCGAGCACGAGCCAAAAAAGAGTAATTATAATAAACCCATCATTTGAGCTCAGCTCTTGTTTGTGATTCTTTGAAGTAAACCAGAATACAAATCCAACCGAAAGAACCAAAAGAAAAGTAATTAAAAAAGTATTCAGACTAGAGTCACTATATAAAAGTGAAATACTTATTGGAACAATAAATGACAAACTGAACAGCATCAGCAGAATGCCAAATAGATTAGAAATAGCTTTAAGGTTCATTAGATTTTAGTAAATAACTTTTCTACTTCTTTGACCTTCTCTTTATTAGAAAGGAAGATAATAAGATGATCTTCTATGCAAAGCTCTATTTCAGAAGATGGCATTACCACAACGCCTTTCCTCACAATTGCACCTATTGAAGCCTCTTCAGGTAGAGGTAATTCTTTTATAGATTTACCAAAATAATCACTTGTAT
The DNA here is from genome assembly GCA_964275345.1 of uncultured SAR86 cluster bacterium. Classification (GTDB taxonomy): domain Bacteria; phylum Pseudomonadota; class Gammaproteobacteria; order Magnimaribacterales; family D2472; genus MED-G78. Next base: position 279,836 of record CAXYBK010000003.1, read on the forward strand.
ATTCATTTGCATGAACAATTCCTTCGAGAGCCTCCGCTCCTGAATGCATTTTTAAAATTACGTCTTGAGCAACATCACTTTCTCGCAAATGTTGAAGAACCGAAGAAACCGTTAATCTATGAGGAGCAATACAGCTATCAACAAAGCCAGGTAATATATTTACATAAGAGGGATTATTTAAAATTACCATCGTTTTTGTAGCCCCAAGCTTTTTAGCCAAAAGCGAAGCCATTATGTTTGCCTCGTCATCATTTGTTAGAGCACAAAAAACGTCAACTTGAGCAATATTCTCACTTTTAAGAAGTTCTTGATCTGCGCCTTTTCCTCTTAAAACTATTGTCTTGTTTAAGCCCCTTGATATTTCCTCACATCTTTCTTCACTAGACTCAACAATTTTTACTTTATAAGAATCTTCAAGCTGTTGCGCTAAATTAAAACCAATTTTGCCACCACCAATTATCATAACCCTAGAGTAGGGGTCTTGTTCTAGCCTCATTTCGTTTACAACAGCATCAACATTCTCATTTGCAGTGACAAAATAAACTTCATCACCTTCTTTTACTATTGTGTCTCCATTTGGAATAAAAGGTTTCCCCTTTCTGTAAATAGAAGGAATATAGCTTTCTATGCCGGGCATATCATCTTCAATAGTTCTAAGTGCCTTATCTACTAATTTTCCAGATTTTTTTACCTTTACTGAAACTAATTTAACTTTACCATCTGCAAATTCCTCAATCTGCTCTGCACCAGGATGATCTATTAGATCCTTTAAATGAGAAGTGACCTCATTTTCTGGACTTATAGGAATATCAATTACATTCTCACCAAATGAATCAAGGCAACTTAGATAGGTATTGTCTTTAAATCTACATATAGTTTTTTTAACAGAGAATTGAGCTTTTGCTATCTGACATGCAGCTATGTTTACTTCATCATTATTTGTAACTGCAAGGACAATAGTCTCATTATCAGCCCCACATTTTTTAAATGAATTAGGATGAGCAGCATGGCCAACTATTGCGGCAACATCTAACCGATCTTGAAGATAATCAATCTTACTTTTATCAAGATCTACAAGAGAAACATCATAGCCATCTTGTGATAAATTTCTTGCTAAACTCTCTCCAACTTTACCTGCACCTAAAATTACTACTTTCATAACCTCTTAAATTAAACCTCTTTTAATAGAATTAAAACCCCTAGGAAGCTTTTTACTAAGTTGTAAAAAAATCTAGATAAGAATTAAAAGCATCAGCTGAGCTTATGGTTTTCTTATTTGGAAATTGTAAGTGAGTAATCACTATGGCTGAATTTGTTGTTTTAATAACAATACCTTCTCTATTAAACTTAACCAACGATCCAGGAAGATCTTTATACGAATCACTATCTATATGCATTTCATGTACTTTAATGTTTACATTGTTATGTAAAAAATATGAACCTGGCCAGCCTTTATAGGCATTAAATTTCCTTAAAATTACTTCTGAAGATTCTTTAAAATTTATCTTGCCATCAGTTTTTAGGACCTTTGAGCAGTAAGTCGCAAGATCATGTTTTTGAGGAATTGAATCAAATTCATTACAAATAATACTGTCTAGAACTTTAGTTATATTTTTTACAGCAAGGTCAGATAGCCTGTCTTCTAATAAAACTTTATTGTCAGTTTCATTAATTTTTAGTGAAAATATTTTAATAATATTCCCCTCATCCATGGACTGATTCATTTCCATAAAACTAATACCAGTTTCATTGTCACCATTTACCAAAACAGACTGAATAGGAGACGCTCCTCGGTATTTAGGCAGTAAAGAAAAATGAACATTTATAGGTAATTTATCTGGATGGTTTAATAACCATTCTGGAATAATCTTTCCATATGCAGAAACAATTAAAAAATCGACCTTTAACGAAAGGATCTGTTTTTTAAACTCTTCGTTATTTAGATCCAATGGTTTAACTATCTTTAGGCCCAACTCTTCAGCTGTCCTAGAAACATCACTTAAATCTTGTTTTGAGCCACGTTTGCTCCTTTTATCGGGCTGAGAAATAACTAGCTTGATATCAATACCATCAAAATGCATTTTTCTCAGTATTTTTGCAGATGAGGCCGGACTTCCAGCAAATATTACGTTCATTTCTTTAAATTACCCTTAAAATCGTCTAAAATCGCTTAAAATCTTTTATCTTGTTGCTTTGTCTTTTAGGCGCGCTCTTTTGAGTGGACTTAAATAGTCAACTAATAGCTTTCCTTGTAAATGATCAATTTCATGTTGAATACAAACCGCTAACAACCCTTCAGGGTTATCTTCACAGTGATTTCCTTCAATATCGAGCCAATTTAGCTTAATCTTGTCAGGGCGCGTCACTTCTACACTTGCCCCAGGAATCGAAAGACACCCCTCCTCGCAAGGAACTAGACTTTTGTTGTCTAATACAGTTACTACTGGATTTACAAATATAAGAGGCTCATTTCTTTCTTCGCTGATATCTATAACAACTAACCTAAGATGAATATCTATTTGTGTAGCGGCTAAACCGATACCGTTTTCAGAATACATCGTCTCTAACATATTATTTGATAAATTTAAGAGACTTTTGTCGAATTTTGTTACATTCTCTGCTACTGTCCTCAATCTTGGATCTGGGTACTTTAATATTTTTAAAATAGACATATTGGCATATTATAATCTCTTAATTTATAATCTGCATTATTTAAGAGGTTAATGTAAACATGACAGAAAATAGCATCGATGTAGCAATTTTAATGGGATCTGACTCAGATTTGCCCGTAGTAAGTGAAGTTTTTAAGATTTTTGATGAATTTGGGGTTAAATACTCCAAAAGTGTACTTTCTGCTCATAGAAGTCCTCATCAGGTTATAGAATTGATTAAAACATCAGAATCTAATGGTTGTAAGCTATTTATAGCAGCAGCAGGCATGGCCGCACACTTAGCAGGGGCAGTTGCAGCCCATAGTCATAAGCCCGTAATAGGTATTCCGATTGAATCCGGCGGCCTTGGTGGTTTAGATGCATTATTATCTACAGCTCAAATGCCCCCTGGAATTCCTGTTGCAACTGTTGCTATTGGTAAAGCTGGGGCTAAAAATAGTGCGATCTTAGCGATTCAAATGTTAGCAATATCAAACGAGGATATGGCGAATAAATTTAGTACATACAGAGCCAATCTTACCAACGAAGTCTTGGAAAAAAACAAGAAGCTTAACGCATAATTTGTGAGAATTTTTTTGTCTCAGGGTGATGCCTCTGAGTGGTTAAAAAAAGGTAAAATTCTAATTTATCCTACTGAAGGAGTTTGGGGTATAGGATGTGATGCTTGGAATGAAAAAGCAGTTGCAAGAATATATGAGTTAAAAAAAAGGCCATCAGATAAAAGCCTTATCCTTTTATGTAAAAGTTTAGAATCAATATATAATTTTTTACTACCTTTAACGAAGAATGAAATGGATTATGTAGAAACCATTAGCAAAAATCCTGTAACTATTTTATATAAATTTGATGCAGATAAAACGCCTGTGCATTTACAAAATAGCACTGGAAAAATAGCTATTAGAGTAAGCACTCACTATCATATAAAATCATTAATAGAAGGATTTAAAAATCCCATTATTTCTACTTCTGCAAATATATCAGGCAGTAATATACTAAATAAAATTGAAGAATTTAAAGTAGATTTTGATTTTGATGACGTTGCTATATATAACAAACCTTTAGGTAATTTAAATAAACCTACACCTATAATAGACTTAGAAAACCAAGAGGCGATAAGAGATTAATGATTACTACTTTTGAACAAAACTTTAAAGAAATACAAAGCACGATTATTAATCATTACTCTAGTTTTGAAACTACTAAATCTTGCACAATTTCCGATGATAATTGGACCAGATCACAGGGAGGCGGTGGAAGAACTTATATAATTGAAAATGGTAAATTTTTTGACAAGGCGGCTGTTAATTTTTCATCTATTTCTGGAACAAAACTTCCTCAATCAGCTCGCGATAATATAAAGAATAAAAAAGCAATTTCGTACAGAGCGATGGGGGTATCCGTTATTACTCATCCAAAGAATCCTTTCATTCCGACAAGTCATATGAATATTAGATTATTTTTACTTCTAAACAAGAAAAAAGAGATTGTCGAATGGTGGGTAGGAGGAGGATACGATTTAACACCTTTCTTTCCATATGCAAAAGACTGTCTAATGTGGCACAAGGATGCAAAGGCGCACTTTGATAAGTTTAATAAGAAATATTACAAAGAATTTGCTAAAAATTGCGATGATTACTTCTTTTTGCCGCATAGAAAAGAAAAAAGAGGGATTGGCGGTGTATTTTTTGATAATTTTAATGAATTAGGCTTAGATCTGTCGATGCAAATGCTTAAAAATACTGCTAAAACCTACCTCAATAGCTATTTAAAGATAATTAATCTTAGAAAAAGTCGTGAATATACTGCTAAGGATAAAGGTTTTCAGGAGTATAGAAGAGGAAGATATGCTGAATTTAACCTTTTATATGACAGAGGGACCTCTTTTGGCCTTCAATCAGGTGGAAGAATCGAGTCAATTTTAGCTTCATTGCCACCGCAGGCATCTTGGATATATAAGAAAGACATATCTTTTATCAAAAATGAAAAAAAACTTTTATTAGCCTTGCAGAACAAATGGAGAGGTTAATATATTAAATAATGTCTAAATTATACAAATTAGGAGTAATTGGTTCCCCAATAGATCATTCCTTGTCACCATTTATCCATTCTAGATTTGGAAGACAAGAAAATATCAATTTAGATTACAGAGCCTATAAAGTAGAAGATGAGGATCTACATAGTTTTATAAAAGAGTTTTTTCTTTCCAAAGAATCAAAAGGCTTGAACATAACCCTGCCGCATAAAAAAGCCACTGCAAAAATAATTACAAGCCTATCAAAAGAGGCTGCATTTATAGATGCGGTAAATACGATTATTAAATCATCAGATAAATTGCATGCTGTATCCACAGATGGCGAAGGCTTAATTAAAGATCTTGTTAAAAAAGATATTCAAATCAGCAATAAGAAAATATTAATTATAGGAGCGGGCGCAGCTGTTGAAAGCGTGCTATTTAAAATTATTAAATCAAATCCTCAATCCATAACTCTTTCAAACAGATCAGAGGAGAAGGCAAAAAAGCTGTGCTTAAAATACTCACCCATGATGAATATTTCGCTTGAGTTACAAAAAAATAAATATGATTTAGTTATTAATGGATCCTCTGCAGGCCTGACTGGAGATTTTCTCCCTCCTGATAATTCTCTATTTAATGAAAATACTATTTTTTATGATTTAAACTATTCACTAACTGGGACTGCCTTTTGTAATTGGGCCGAAGAGATTTCTAGCCACTCCCATGATGGAATGGGAATGCTTATATCTCAAGCGGCATTATCATTCAACGAATGGTTTGGCGTGATGCCTTCTACTAAAGGTATTTCTAAAGAGATAAGAGATTTAAGAAATTGAAAAAATTTACACAATTTATTGCGGGAGCAGTTTGCCCCAGTTGTTCAGAGCAGGACTCCATAGCAATTCATCAAGATGATGATGAGATATTTTGTGCCAAATGTGGGTACAAAGAATATAGGCCTGGCTCCATAAAAGACCCTAAAAAAGATACAACAATTAAGGCAGTTAATGTTGTTGATATTAAAGATTTTAATAAGATTAAAAAGTAGTAATTTATTCGTCAAAGTTATAGAATACACGCAATTAAAGCCATAAAAACTGAGTAACTTTTTACGGCATCAAATGTTCTATAAAAAAACTGGTTATAAGGGATATACATGACTAATGTTAGAAGTTTAATTTGTTCATTTAAAACACAATTTACAGTTATATTTTTTGCACTTTCCAACAAGGCTTTAGCTGAATGGGAAGATCTCAATATGACTCAAGGTGCAACTGCTATAAGTAGAGAAGTCTATGATCTTCACATGCTTATTTTTTGGATATGCGTGGTTATAGGCGTTTTAGTTTTTGGGGTTATGTTTTACTCAATGTATGCATTCACCAAGAAAAAGAATCCTGTTGCAGCAACTTTTCATGAAAACACTAAAGTGGAACTAGCATGGACAATTATTCCATTCTTAATTCTTATCGCAATGGCAGTGCCTGCCTCTAAAACCCTTCAGTCTATTTATAATGACGAAGCTGGAGATGTAAACATTCAAGTTGTTGGTCATCAATGGTACTGGCAGTACAGATATTTAGAAGATGATGTTAATTTTTATGCAAACCTATCAACTGATCAAGATGAAATTTATAACAAAGTTCCTAAGGGTGAAAACTATCTCCAAGAAGTTGATGAAATAGTAGTAATCCCAGTAGGTAAGAAAGTTAGATTTCTTATAACAGCAAATGATGTTATCCATTCATGGTGGGTACCGGCGTTTGCTATAAAACAAGATGCAATCCCTGGTTTTATAAATACTGCTTGGACTATTGTTGATGAGCCAGGACTATTTAGAGGGAAATGCACAGAGCTTTGTGGAAAAAATCATGGCTTTATGCCTATTGTAGTAAAGGCTGTTGAGCAAGATGAGTATGATCTTTGGATAAAAGAAAAACAATCAGCAGCAATAGCTTTAGCTGAATTAACAGAAAAAGACTGGACAGCTGAAGAGCTTGTAGCAAGAGGGGAATCTCTATACATAACTAACTGTGTAGCATGTCATGGACCTAGTGGTGCAGGTGTTACAGGAATTTTTCCTGCTCTTGCAGGAAGTGACATAGTTTTAAATAATAAAGCTCGCCAAATAGAAATTTTGATGGAAGGAGTTCAAGGAGCTGCAATGGCATCTTATGCAGAAAAACTTGCCGAAGTTGATATGGCAGCTGTGATTACTTATACAAGGCGATCTTGGGGTAATGCAGAAAAAGGGGACGGAGAAATAGTTGTTCCAAAAGATATAGTTGAATATAAACAAAATAAAATTTAGTATTAAACGAGGGTATATATGAGTGCTGTAATAGAAAATCACCACGACGATCATGGTCATCATGGTCCAGCTAAGGGTCTTAAAAGATGGTTCTACACAACTAACCATAAAGATATAGGTACATTATATCTATGGTTTAGTTTTGCTATGTTCCTAATTGGCGGAGCCATGGCAATGATTATTAGGGCCGAGCTATTCCAGCCAGGAATGCAAATTGTCGAGCCAGAATTTTATAATCAAATGATTACTCTGCATGGATTAATTATGATTTTTGGAGGGGTTATGCCGGCCTTTGTAGGTCTTGCTAACTGGCTGGTGCCTATGATGATAGGTGCACCAGATATGGCTTTACCAAGAATGAATAATTTAAGTTTTTGGATATTACCTTTTGCTTTTTTTGTTCTTTTATCTTCATTGTTTATGGAAGGTGGAGCGCCTAATTTTGGCTGGACATTCTATGCTCCTCTTTCAACTACTTATGCGCCACCAAGCACAACCTTCTTTATATTTTCTGTGCATATTATGGGAGCCTCATCAATAATGGGCTCTATTAATGTGATAGTAACAATCATGAACATGAGAGCTCCAGGAATGGGGCTTATGAAAATGCCATTGTTTGTATGGTCTTGGTTAATTACTGCATATTTACTTATTGCAGTTATGCCAGTTCTTGCAGGCGCTGTAACCATGATGTTAATGGATATTCACTTTGGTACAAGCTTCTTTGATGCAGCAGGTGGCGGAGATCCCGTTCTATTCCAGCACATATTCTGGTTCTTTGGTCATCCAGAAGTTTACATTATGATTCTTCCAGCATTCGGGATTGTTTCACACATCATTGAAACATTTTCTAGAAAACAACTATTTGGATATTCGTCTATGGTTTGGGCAATGTTATCAATCGCAATTCTCTCATTTGTAGTTTGGGCTCATCACATGTTTACAGTTGGCATGCCTCTTGCAGCAGAATTATTCTTCATGTGGTCAACAATGCTTATTGCTGTTCCAACTGGAGTAAAAGTCTTTAACTGGATAGCAACAATGTTTAGAGGCTCAATAACATTTGAGACACCTATGCTATTTGCATGTGCTTTTGTAGTGCTATTTACTTTGGGTGGCTTTTCTGGATTGATGCTTGCAATTACACCTGCAGACTTTCAATACCATGATACATATTTTGTTGTGGCTCACTTTCATTATGTTTTAGTTCCTGGAGCGATTTTTTCAATAATGGCAGCTGTGTATTATTGGATTCCTAAATGGACCGGAAACATGTACGACGAAAGGCTTGGTAGACTTCACTTCTGGTTATCATTTGTTGGAGTAAATGTTACATTTTTCCCACAACATTTTATTGGGCTAGCAGGGATGCCAAGACGTGTTCCAGACTATGCGCTGCAATTTGCTGATTGGAATATGGTTTCAACAGCTGGAGCATTCTTATTTGGTTTCTCACAAGTATTTTTCTTATTTATAGTAATTAAAACAGTAATGGGCGGCAAAAAAGCAACTGGCGAAGTATGGGAAGGTGCTAGAGGTTTAGAGTGGACTGTGGATTCACCTGCTCCATATCATACATTTGGTACGCCACCTAAAGTAAGTTAATTATGGGCAATAAGAAAAGAACAGTATTAAAACTCTCCGCAGCTGTGGCTGGAATGTATCTATTTTCTTTTGCGCTTGTTCCCTTATACGATGTTTTTTGTGACATTACTGGTCTAAATGGAAAAGTTGCTCAGTCCTCAAATGCTGAATCATCAATATCTGTTGAAGGCAGAGAAATTGGGCTTCAGTTTATTTCTCACAATAATGCCGGCATGCCTTGGGAGTTTAAACCCTCAAAAAAAGTTTCAAAAATAAAGACAGGAACGCTTTATGAAGCTACATTTTATGCAAAAAATACTACAAATAAGATGATGACAGGCAGAGCTGTTAATAGTGTCGCCCCGTCTAATGCTAAAGATTACATTAAAAAAATAGAGTGTTTCTGTTTCGCTGAAGGCATAGAATTAATGCCTGGTGAAGAAATACTTCTTCCAATCAAAATGGTTGTTGACGATGAGCTGCCTGAAAATATTAAGAATATTGTTCTTTCATACACTATCTTTGATAGCAAGATAGAACACAATATAACAATGGATCATGATGGTGATCATGCGGGGTCTTAAGATATGAGCGGTGGAAATTATTACGTACCTGATTCAAGCAGATATCCAATTTTTGCTGCTGTTTCATTATTTCTTCTTGTCATGGGAGCTGGTGGAACAATAAATGGAACGGCGAATGGCGCCGCAGTTTTATATGTTGGTTTTGCATCTATGGCTGTGACCATGTTTTTTTGGTTTAGAACAGTTGTCCAAGAGCATCTAGCTGGTCTTGATAGTGCCCAGTTAAAGAAATCTTATGTTTTTGGGATGGCTTGGTTTATTTTTTCTGAAGTTATGTTTTTTGGAGCCTTCTTCGGCGCTTTATTTTATGTAAGAACTTTTGCAGTGCCATGGCTTGCAGGAGAAGGAGAGAAAGGGGCGCCAATAGAATTTGTGCAAGAAATGGGTGTAGATTTTTGGACTGGCTTTGAAAATACTTGGCCAGTTATTGCCACTCCAGATGCTGGCGATGGATATGTAATGGCTGACAAAAGCATGGCCTTTCCTGGATGGTCGCATGTTCTTGAGTGGCTTCCATTATGGAACACGATAATCTTGCTTAGCTCAAGTGTAACAGTACACTTTGCTCATTTAGGCTTAAAGAATGGAAGTAGAAAGTCCTTTAATAAATGGCTAGGTGTAACAGTTGGTTTGGCTGTGATTTTCTTAGGTCTTCAAGCAGCAGAATATTATGAAGCATACGCTCATTATGGTTTGACACTTAATTCTGGAATATATGGATCTACATTTTTCATGCTAACTGGATTTCATGGTTTTCACGTATTTCTTGGGTGTTGCATGCTTTCAGTAATGCTTGTCAGATCAGTATTCTTTAACCACTTTGAAACACATGATCATTTTGGCTTTGAAGCAGCTTCATGGTATTGGCATTTTGTAGATGTTGTTTGGGTAATGTTATTTTTCTTTGTATATATAATTTAATTTACTTGGTCCCAAGGAACGCTATTACCAAGCTGCCCAGTATAAAGACCATAAGTAATTAAAATTATTAATACAACACCAAGGCTAACTCTTACACCTAAACCATAAACGGTTCTTTTGCTCTCGGTAGTGCCTTGATCCTTTAATAAAAAGAATAGGCTACTTACTAAACTTAAAAGGATTAATGCGATTACAATGAATATTGTAGTTTTTAATAACATCTTGCGGGTATTGTAAAACATAGTTTTTTTTTTAGATATGACTAGAAACAAATCTTTTAATCCAGGTATAAAAATCTCAGTATTTTTTATCTTCTTTGCAGCAGTATTTTTTGCACTGGGCGTGTGGCAGATAGAAAGAGGTCAAAACAAACAACAGGTATTAGATGCATTTAATGCAGCAATTAAAGCAGAACCCTCTGTGCTTAGTTCAACTTCAAAAAAATGGCAGAGAGTATATGTTTCAGGGAGTTTTGACGAGTCTCGACAAATTTTAATTGATAATACTATCTTTAGAGGTCGAGTTGGATTTAAAGTTTTTACACCCTTTATTCTTGAAAGTTCTGATAAATTATTGCTTGTTGATAGGGGCTGGATTGAACAAGAATCCTTTAGAGAGAACTTACCATCTATAACTATCAACACTCCTTTTGCAGAATTAAGTGGCCTACTTGTTAATCCTGAGCTTGGATTTGTTCTTTCAGAAGACTTGATATCTAAAACATGGCCAAAGATAAGCCAGACCCAATCATTAGATTACCTTGTGAAAGAATATCCAGAAGAGCTATATCCATTTATTTTAGTTGCTGAGCCAACCTTTAAGGATGCGCTAAATTACATGGAAGTAATACCAACAAATATGCCTCCAGTAAAACATTATGGATATGCACTTCAGTGGTTTACTATGTTTCTTGTTTTATGTGGGATGTATATATATTTTGGTTTAAAAAATAAAAATTATGAAAAATAAAATAGCATTAATATTTATCTTGTTAACTCCTATTCTAATTGTAGCCCTGTCTTCAATTTATTTTAGTATGGGATATTCACCTGAAGGCACTAAAAACGAAGGAGTATTTTTCAATGAATACTTCGATGTAACGGACATGGATATCTATAAAAACGAACAAACTATTTCATTTGAAGATGGAAAATGGATTATGGGAGTTTATGTAACTGATCCCAATAAAGCTGAAAATTCTTTATATCTTATGCGTCAGTTAAATGTAGCTTTAAATAGGGATATTTTTAGAATCAAAAGAGCAGCTTTTTATAGTAATAGTAAATTAGACGAAGATATAAAGAGTATAGAAAGTGAGTATCCAAGGATGGAAATTTATAAAGATCCATCAATAAAATTTTTTGAATCTTTGCAGAACAATTCATCATTAGATCTGATGTCTGAAAACCCAATTTTTATAATAGATCCATATGGAAGGGTTGTGATGTATTTTGATGTAGATCTCGATCCAAAGAAAATATTAAAAGATTTAAAGGTATTAATTTAATGACAAATTTAAGAAATTTATCTCTATTTGGAGTTTTATTTGGCTTTGTTGTAGTGGCTTTAGGCGCTTGGACTAGGTTGGTAGATGCTGGACTAGGTTGTCCAGATTGGCCTGGATGCTACGGGTTTGTTGTTTTTCCAACTAGTGAGCTAGATGTTGCAATAGCTGAGCAACGATTTCCACAATTTCCATATGATATCAATAAAGCAATTCCTGAAGTGGTTCATAGATATTTTGCAGCTACATTAGGATTAGTTGCTATAGCTCTTTCTTTTTTATCTTTTAAACAAAGCGAAGATATTAATATCAGGTACTGGTGTTTAGGACTTCTAGTTTTTATATGTTGCCAGGGTGTTTTTGGCTATCTGACTGTTAGCTTAAAACTATTACCAATAATAGTTACAGGACATTTATTTGGTGGATTTATAACGGTATCACTATTCTTCTTTATCTTTATTAGAGCTGGAAATTTTCCCATATTGAATACTTTTAATATTCAAAAAGTTAAATATATAGCTTTAACTTGCTTGGTACTTTTATTAGTTCAGATATTCTTAGGTGCTTGGACAAGTACAAATTATGCATCACTAGCTTGCCCAGATTTTCCAACTTGTCAGGGCTCTTTTTCACCTGAAATGGATTTTAAAAATGGATTTAGTTTTGACCAAGAAGTTGGGCCAAATTATTTATATGGTCTTTTGGACAATCCTTCTAGGGTAGCTATTCATTATTCACATAGAGTCACTGCTCTTATTCTTACATTTGCTTATTTAGTTTTAATTTCGAGACTTTGGTTTACAGCAGCAGCTCCACTAGCTTCTTCTGTTGGAGTAATACTACTTACTCAAATATCATTAGGCATTATGAATGTTGTATATGTATTACCTCTTTATATAGCTATAGCTCATAACTTAGTGGCTGCATTACTTTTAATAACCACGCTTACAATTAACTACTTGGCTTGGAAAAAATGAATATAGTTAAGAATTACTACGAACTCTGCAAACCAAATGTAGTGCTTATGATGTTGCTCTGCGCCTTGGTTGGAATAGTTCTTGCTAGTGAAACTTTGCTACCATTCATGGATATTATTATCCCTCTAACAGGGATTGCTCTGTGCTCAGGATCGGCTGCAGCTATTAATCAAATCATAGACAGAGAAGCTGATGCTGAGATGGATAGAACAGATAAGAGACCAATACCACAAGGAGAAGTTTCTGTAATCAATGCTTCTATTTTTGCTTTTACCATAGGAATTCTAGGAGTATTAATACTTGTATACCTTGTAAATACTTTAACTGCTATTCTTACTGTTCTTGCTTTGGGTGGCTATGCTTTTATTTATACAATCTATCTTAAGAGGGCAACACCACAAAATATAGTTATTGGCGGATTAGCTGGAGCAGCCCCGCCTTTATTAGGATGGGCTTCTGTAACTAATAGTATAGAACCAAATGCTTTATTGCTGGTTTTGATCATATTCATTTGGACTCCTCCACATTTCTGGGCTTTAGCCATCTACAGAAAAGATGACTACGCAAAACAATCAATTCCAATGTTGCCAGTTACACACGGTGTAGCTTTCACCAAGCTTCAAATAGTTTTATATACGATTATTTTATTTTTAGTTAGTTTGTTTCCATATATTGTTCTTATGTCTGGAATAATATATCTAGTGTCAGCTTTAATTCTTAGCTCACTTTTCTTGTTTTACTCAGTTCGACTGTATTTAAGTGATGATGATAAATATGCAATGCAAACCTTTTGGTTTTCAATCTATTATATTTTTCTTATCTTCATTGCCTTAATAGTTGACCACTTTATAGCTATATAGATGCAAAAAGGAATCAAAGTAAATCTAGCGCTAATAATAGTTTTTATCCTCAGCGTATTAGTACTTTTTATTAATAACCTAACTACACCAAGAACACTTTCAAACCAAGAGCTGTTGGTTAATGGACTATTCCTTTTCCAAGAGCCCAAAGAAATATCTGATTTCTCTTTTGAGTCATCAAACAATGAAATTTTTACTAAAAATAATTTAATGGGTAAATGGTCCGTAATATATTTTGGTTTTTCTAGATGCCCTGACGAGTGCCCAGTCGCCATGTATGAGCTATCAAAATTAGCTAAGGTTTTGAGAGAAAAAGATTTTTATATGAACGATAAGCAATGGATTCTTATTACTATTGATCCTGAAAGAGATACACCAGAAACTATCGATAAATATGCGAAGGGTTTTGATTCAGAATTTATTGGATTAAGCTCAAGCAGACCCATGCTTTTGAATCTAGCAACACAGCTTGCAGTAAATAATAAGATGCCTCCTATGAATAATAAGGAAGACAATCATGAGCATCTAGATGATCACGTAAATAATATTATTTTAGTAAACCCAGAGGGTCAGTTTGTAGGGTTTTTTAGACCACCATTTGATATTTCAAGGCTATCGATAACCTATCAATCAGTAACTCAGTCTGACTAAGGAGTTTCTGGGAGGTTGCTGTAATTAAGATCGTTGTATGGATTTTGGGTCGAAATAGCATCTGGATGCACAACTGATATATCTATATCACTGCCATAATCTCCAGAAATAAAACCAGTAACTGTATTTTTTGGCGCTATATAAATAGTTGCAAATCTTCCATTTTTTGCATAAACCAAAGTAACTTCTTCACCTACTTTAGATGACACTAGCTGCCAGCCTGTTGTTAGAGTTTCAGTTCCATAAAATATAAGATTTTCTGCAGGACTGTAACCTGAAGTTAATATGATTCTTCCAGAAATAGCCTCTCCAGTTCCTAGAAGGACTGTTGGAGCTTTAACAATTTCGGCATCACTTGGAAGTGGAAAGTCCTCTAAAAGATAAGCTATTACTTTTCTCTGATTAGCTTGATACTCGTCAGTTACTAGAGCACAGCCTGAGAATAAAATTGTTGAAAATAGTAGCGTAAAGAGAGTTTTATTTTTCATATCTAAATTATTACATTATATTTATGATTTTTCATCACCAAGTTACATATTAATAATAACTTTTCCTTTAGCCTTTCTATTTGCAAGATGAGAGAAAGCATCCGCAGAGTTTTCTAGGGCATACTTTTGTGAAACCTCAGGGTTTATTTTGCCCTCAGCATGAAGCTTAAAAAGCTCATCAAAATTTTTGTTATTTTCATCTGGGTGCATACCAACCCAAGCCCCCCAAAAAACACCAACAATTTGACATCCTTTTAGAAGCGTTATGTTTAATGGAATTTTTGGTATTTCACCTGCAGCAAAACCAATGACTAAATATCTGCCTTCCCATGCAGTAGCCCTTAGACACGGCTCAGAATAGCTGTCTCCAACAGGATCATAGACAACGTTTGCTCCCATACCACCTGTTAACTCCTTAATCTTGTTAGATAATTGTTTTTGCTGGTCTCGATCTAAGTTGCCACTAGGATATATAAAACCCTCGTCAGCACCATGAGCCATACACATATCCACCTTATCTTGGGTAGACGCAGCAGCAATAACTTTAGCACCCATTGCTTTTCCAAGCTCTATAGCAGCTATACCTACTCCGCCAGAAGCTCCAAGAACTAGTAAAGTTTCGCCTGGTTGAATATTTGCTCTTTGCTTAAGGGCATAAAGGCTAGTTCCATAAGTCATGGATAACGCAGCTGCTGAATCATAGTCCATTGAATCAGGAATAAGCATGCAACTTGCCTCATGAGCCAATATTTTTTCAGCAAATGCCCCAGTTCCTGTCATAGCAAAAACTTTATCACCAACTTTAAACTTTGTTACATCCTCACCTACTTCTGAAATAATTCCAGCTGACTCGCCGCCTGGAGTAAAAGGAAGAGGAGGTTGGAATTGATATAGGCCTTGAATCATCAAGACATCAGGGAAATTAATACTGCCAGATTTTACATCTATTACAACATGCCCAGGAATTACTGAAGGAGAATCAACCTCATTTATTTTAAGTTTATCTGGACCACCTAATTCAACACACTGCAAAGCTTTCATTATTTATCTCCTAAATTTGTGAGTTATATTGCTCAACATAAGCCTCTATATTTCTTTGAGGATTATCTTCAATTTCTTTAAACCTTTTTAAAGATTCTTTACTTTCTAGCTCAAGATAGTTTAAATCTAATGACTTGTTTTGTCTTAATTCTTGGGTATTTTGAATACTCTTTTCCAAAGCAATATCATGAAAATCTTTGCTATCAGTTAGACTACTTAATATAGCTGCACTTTGATTTTTGCTTGTAGTAATAGATTTTAAGGCATCAGTATATGTTCTAGTTTCTCCATCTAGGGTTTTTGCCAGTAATGAAAGCTCATTTACAAGATCAGCCATAGCATCACCAATGGCAGTCTCCTTGCCTTTGTAAAAAATAACAGTTGAGTTATTCTGACCCGAAGAAACCATATCGGTATGATTTTTTTGCAGTCTTACATTTTCTTCATCGGTCAATTTAGAACTATTGGTGATAAAGCAATGTATTAAAAAGAGGTCAAGAAAATGCATTTGGTCTTTAGATATTCCTCCTAAGGCATCTGGGCTGATATCAACCCCCCTTATCTCTACGTACTCAATGCCATGCTCTTTCAGTGCATTGGCTGGTCTTAAGCCTTCCGACGAAGTTCTTTTTGGTCGAATGGTGTCATAAAGCTCATTTTCTATTTGAATAATTCCATCTGATATTTGGTGTCTGTTGCCTTCGGGATCATGCAGCCCAAGGCTTTTAAAGTCTGGATGAGGAATTTTAATACCCTTTTTAACTGACTCGATAAAACCATCTAAAGAGTTATATCTAATACCAAGTGAGGTTTGAATAGGACTTTGATAACCAATATTACTCATCCTTAAAGAAGTAGCATTGGGCATAAAAACATCATTTGCATTTAACTCTTCAAGATCATGCTTTCTTTCTGATACGTAAGACTTATCAGCTACAGGAGATGCTCCAAGTTGAGCTAAAATAAACCAAAAGTTCCTTTTAAAATTTCTAATAAGACCAAGATATAAACTATCAACCATATCTTGTGAATAGTCAGCTCCCAATAAACCGGAGTAACTTTTTTCATCAATTGAAAAATTGTAATGGATTCCAGATACACACTGCATAATAGAGCCATATCTTGCTCTTAGGCCCTTTCTATATACATGTTTTAGCATGCCTGAATCATTGGAACCGTAGTTGGCGATATTGATATCTGATTCTTTTTCTATTCTGCAGGGCATAGAGTGCGCCCATAAATACTCATCTTCATCAATATTTTGTGCAGTAAATACATGCAAGTCTTGTAAACAAGAATATAGATCATCAACATTATCGAATTTGGGTGTCACTAATTCAATGAGAGCTTCTGCAAAATCAGTAGTTATGTATGGATTAGTTAAAGCAGAGCCTAATGATTTTGGATGTGGCCGCTTTGAAATAGAGCCATCATGGGATACACGAAGAGTTTCTCGTTCAATACCCCTATTAAATTTTATTTTTTCTAGTGAAGTCTTTTCATTCCAACTTTTAAGTTGGTTAGTAAAGCTCTCATCAAACATTAAAAACCTGGGCCAGCTTTTACTATCTCATCATTAACACTAAAATTTTTAAAGTTTTCTTCAAACTCAGCAACAACTTGTTTCACAGTTTGCTCATAAGCGTTTTGGTCATCCCAAGTTTTTACAGGATTAAGAAGTTCTGTTTTTACGCCTTCAACAGATAAAGGCACTTCTAGATTTAGTCCAGGTATAGTCTCAGTTTCAACACCTTCTAGCTCTCCATTCTGAATCGCATTAACTACTCTTCTTGTAGTAGGGATATCAAAGCGTTTTCCAACTCCATGGGAGCCACCAGTCCAACCAGTATTTACAAGATAGACCTTAGATCCAAAAGCTTCCACTCTTTTCATAAGAAGATCAGCATAGACTCCAGCTGGTCTTGGAAAGAAAGGAGCACCAAAGCAAGTTGAGAAAGTAGATTCAATAGCTGAGGTTGAACCAATTTCTGTAGAGCCCACTTTTGCGGTATAACCGCTTAAAAAATGATAAGCAGCAGCTTCTTTAGATAAAATAGATACTGGCGGGATCACACCAGTTAGATCACAAGTAAGAAAGATAACTGAATCAGGTTCGCCTGCAGCATTTTCTGGGATTGCATCTTGTATAAAAGCTCTGGGATAACAACATCTTCCATTTTGAGTCAGTGATACGTCACTATAATCAGGAGCACCTGCATCATTTAAAACAACATTTTCTAAAATACTACCACTTTTAATAGCATTCCATATTACGGGTTCGTTTTCTTGAGAAAGATCAATAGTTTTTGCATAGCAACCACCCTCAAAATTAAATACAGAACCCTCGCTCCACCCATGTTCGTCATCTCCAATTAATGAGCATGACGGATCTGCGGAAAGAGTAGTTTTTCCTGTTCCAGAAAGCCCAAAGAAAAGAGCCACTTTGCCATTAGCATTAACATTTGCTGAACAATGCATAGGTAAAACATCTTTTTCTGGCATTAAAAAGTTTTGAATACTAAACATCGATTTTTTCATCTCGCCAGCGTACTTCATGCCTGCCAGAAGTACTTTTCTTCTAGCAAAATTAATTATCACGCAGCCTTCAGAGTTAGTTCCATCTTCAGATGGAATGCACTCATAATTGGCAGCGCTCATAATTTCCCACTCTTTTTTTGCCGATTGATTAAAATCCTCAGGCATTATAAAAATTAACTTTGAAAATAAGCTATGCCATGCAGTTTCAGTAGTTACATTAACGGGCAAGTAATGTTCTGCATGAGCTCCAACATGAACTTTTGTTAAATACCTATCTTTCTCAGCTAAATAGGCTTCAACTTTGTCCCACAAAGCATCAAACTTATCAGAATCAAAAGGTTTATTGACAGCACCCCATTCTATAAGATCTTCTGTTCCTGGTTCTTTAACTATAAACCTATCATTAGGGCTCCTGCCAGTTCTCTCGCCAGTCACAGCAGTAAGGGCGCCATTATCAGCCAAGACAGCCTCATTGTTACTTACAGCTTTTTCTATTAGCTCTTCATTACTAAGCTCAAAGGCCTGAGATGTATTTGGGTCTATATTCATATTCATACGTACCAAGTATTTTATAGGACTAAAAGTATTCAATAAATGCTTTAAAGAACTTATATTTGCCTAATTTTGTAGTGAAGTTAATCTTAATAGGTTTTAAAAGTCAATAATATAGGTTTTTACCTTCAATTCAGCGGTTCAAACCCTAATTCTATGTAGTTTTACTACCAAATACGCTTATTTTTAGCTTTAGCAGGGTGGCTAAAAAATAAATAATAAAGAATACTAGGCCCCATTCAGCAAAATTAAATATAAATCTCCAGCTCTCCTCTGCACAGGTTGGCCCCCCTTTGAAGGCGTTTGCTAGACCACCAAAAAGTCCAAAATATTCAATTTGAGTTTCAAGAGGCATATCACAACCCATTGGTAACATAGCAATTTCTTCAGGTGATAGATTTTGAAGATATATTAGTTTTAATGAAACAGCGATTCCATAAACTGAAGCAAAGATTATTAATAACTTATTTAAGATATAAAACTTTTTAATCAAGAATCCCATCAATGACATAACCGCAATTACACCAAAAATATATCTTGTAAGAATACAAAGAGGACAAGCCCTAAGGTTTAAAATATTATCTAATAAAATCGCAAGCAAAATGATTGCACTTGCGCCTAAAAAGGAAGCAATCTCAAAATGATTTATGTAAATATTTTTATACATATTTATAATTTTTTGAAACATATTTGCCTATAAATCCTTTCTTTTATAGAGATTAAAAAATACCAATGACATAATAGATTTTAACTTAACTATAAATGAAAAACAGAATATTTATCATCGACGGCTCCTCCTACTTGTATAGGGCTTATCATGCTATGCCTCCACTTTCTACTTCAACTGGTAAACCCACTGGAGCTGTCAAAGGCGTAACAAATATGCTGATGAATTTAAAAAAAGAAAGTGAAGGATCGCCAATCATTGTCGTTTTTGATGCCAAAGGTAAAAATTTTAGACATACAGTTTATGAGGAATATAAATCAAACAGGCCCCCAATGCCTGATGATTTAAGGGAACAACTAAAACCAGTAAAAGATATCTGTAAGGCAATTGGCTTTCCTTTACTAGAGGTTGAAGGAGTTGAAGCTGATGATGTTATCGCTACCCTCGTTGCTATGGCTAGGAAAAAAGATTTTTATAGCGTTGTATCTAGCCTCGATAAAGACCTTATGCAGTTGGTTGAGGATCCATTCACAACACTAATGAACACCATGACTCATAAAACCTTTGATGAAACAAAAGTGTTTGAGAAATTTGGTGTTAAGCCAAGCCAAATAAGAGATATGTTGGCTTTGGTTGGCGATACTTCAGACAATATACCTGGCGTACCTAAGGTCGGTCAGAAAACTGCTGCTAAGTGGTTAAATGAGTATGAAGACTTAGATACCATTAAAGCAAATGCTGAGTCTTTTCCTGGCGTTGTTGGAAATAACTTAAGAGAATTCTTGCCCAATTTAGATAGAAATGTTGAATTGGTTTCTCTTAAAAGAGATCTTGACCTTAAAACGGATTTTGAAAGTCTTCTGGTTCTAAATAACGATGATGAGGCTTTAGAAAAACTCTATGAAGAGTTTGAGTTTAAACCCTTAAAAAATAGTCCTGTTAAAAAAACTGCTGAAGAAGTCGCAGTTGTTAATAGTAAGTATGAAACTATAGATAAATTAGAAGATTTAGAAAAATGGGCTAAGCAACTAGACAAATGCATTGCTTTCGCCATTGATACTGAAACCTCGTCTTTAGATACCATTACCGCTGATTTACTTGGTATTTCCTTGTCGATCGAAGAAGGTAAAGGTTGTTATGTTCCGATTGGTCATGATTATGATGGAGCTCCAAAGCAACTGTCTTTGGATAAAGTAGTAGGTATTTTAGGCAAATCAATTGAAACAAATCAGAAAAAAGCTGTTGGCCAAAACTTAAAATTTGATATTCCTATTTTAGCTCGGCACGGAATTAAGCTGTCTGCTTTTTTAGCGGACACTATGTTGATGTCTTATGTCTTAAATAGCACTGGAACAAGACACAGCATGGATAGAATGGCAGAACACTATCTTCAGCTATCAACAATCAAATATACAGATGTAACAGGCACAGCCTCAAAACAAATTAATTTTTCTAAAGTAGATATCGCAACTGCTACTAATTATGCAGCAGAAGATGCCGACATCACATTAAGGCTTTATAAGCATCTAGAAAATTTACTCAAAGGGCAAAATAGCCAATTAAACTTATTAGAAGCAATTGAGTATCCCCTTGTCCTCGCTTTAGTAACAACAGAGACAAATGGCGCAAAAATAGATAAGGACAAGCTGGCCGCGCATTCAAAAGAGCTTGGAGAAAAAATAGAGATTTTAACCAAAGAAGCCTATAAGCTTGGCGGGCAAGAATTTAATTTAGATTCACCCAAACAGCTCTTAGAGATTCTTTATGAGAAACAAGGGTTGCCAGTTTTACAAAAAACACCCAAAGGACAACCTTCAACGAATGAAGCAACCCTGCAAAGACTAGCTGAAGAATATGATCTGCCAAAAGTTATTTTAGAATACAGAACACTGGCAAAACTCAAGTCGACTTATACCGATAGTCTTATAGCGATGGAAAATCCGGTGACTAAGAGAATTCATACTTCTTATCATCAAGCAGTTACTTCTACTGGAAGACTTTCTTCAACAGAGCCAAACTTACAGAATATTCCTATTAAAACTTCTGAAGGAAGAAGAATAAGAGAAGCTTTTGTTCCAGAAAAAGGTAATGTGCTTATTTCGGCTGACTACTCACAAATAGAATTAAGGATAATGGCGCATTTATCAGGTGATAAAAATTTAACTAATGCCTTTAATAATAATCTAGATGTTCACTCAGCAACTGCAGCAGAAATTTTTAGAGTTGATATTAAAGATGTCGATTCTAATCAAAGAAGGAGTGCAAAGGCAATAAACTTTGGACTCATGTATGGCATGTCTGCTTTCGGTCTTACAAAGCAGCTTGATATTACAAGAGCAGAAGCACAATCTTATCTAGATACCTACTTTGAACGTTATACCGGAGTTAGAGACTATATGGATAATGTCAGAGCAGAGGCTAAAAAAGATCTTTATGTTCAGACCATCATGGGCAGAAGGCTCTATGTTAATGAAATTAATGCAGCAAATGGCCTTAGAAGGCAAGCTGCTGAAAGAGCAGCTATTAATGCTCCTCTTCAAGGCTCAGCGGCAGATATTATTAAAAAAGCTATGCTTGATGTTGATACTTGGATAACAAACGAGGCTTCAGATACTACTAAAATGATAATGCAGGTCCATGACGAATTAATACTTGAAGCCAAGAAATCAGAATCAGAAGAAGTTCTTAGTAAAGTAAAAGAAATTATGGAAGCTGCAGTTGATCTAGACATTCCTTTAATCGTAGAAGCATCTATTGGTTCAAACTGGAATGAAGCTCACTAAAATGCGATCAAAAATTTTTTAAACGACATTAACAATTATTTACTACAGGCTCAATAAAGACCTTTAGTTAGTAGGCAAGAAGTAACTTGCTTAGCTTTACAAAGCCAACAATATCCTTAGAAGATACAGCGTAAGTATCCATTCCACCCAAGTCCTTTGATACCTTAGCTACTGTTTGAGCTACTTTATTTTTTGATAATTTATCGCTCTTGGTTAGAACTGGTATGCAATCAACTTCTGAGTCTTTGCATAAGCCTATAAGCTCAAGATCAGTATCTTTCAAAGGATGACGAATATCCATAAAGACTAGAACAGCTTTGAATGATTGTCTTTCTTCAAAGTACTGACCAAGAAGAGGTCCCCAGTCTTTTCTTCTTGAATATCCAGATTTTGCATAACCATAGCCAGGCAAATCGACTAGCTTTAAATCCTCATTAACTCTAAAGTAATTAACTTCAGTAGTCCTTCCAGGAGTCTTACTTATACGAGCTAATTTTCTATTCTCAGTTAAAGCATTAAGCGCACTAGATTTACCAGCATTAGATCTGCCAGCTAAAAGTATCTCAACACCGGTATCCTCAGGTAGGTTTTTATACTGAGTAGCACCCATCATGAATTCAGTATTTTTAAAAAGGTTTTGCATTTAATCGTTTATCTAAGTGTCAGCTATGTTTATAATACCCACTCTAAGGAATCTCAAACAAATGTCTATAAGAATATTATTTGCGACGGTATTTATTTTTAGCATAAGTACCATGGCAGCTGAAAAAAAGATGCCCAATGTCTTTGAAGACGGTGATGCATCAAAGGGCGCTAATATGGTTGCAGCTTGCGCTGCATGTCATGGAACTGATGGAAATAGCATTAGCCCTGCATGGCCTACACTGGCTGGACAGAATCAAAAATATTTACTGGATCAATTAAATTATTTTAAGAATGGTGAGCGTGAAAATGCCCTTATGAGCTCGGTTGTTCCGCTTTTAAACGCTTATTCAGATCAAGATTTACTCAATATTGCAGCTTATTATTCGTCGCAAATAAAGACCAATGGTCAAGCAGAGGATAATGAAGAGCTTTTAGCTCTTGGAGAAGCATTATATAGAAGCGGCAATATGAAGAAAGCTATTCCCGCTTGTACAGCATGTCATTCAGTTAATGGTGCTGGCAATGCTTTAGCAGGATTCCCATCGGTTGCCGGACAACAAAAAGCTTACCTAGTCTCAACATTAAAAGCATATAGGACTAAGGAAAGAAATGCTGGTGACTACGCCTTGGTAATGCAGGCAATTTCTAAAAATTTAAGCGACGATGAAATCGATGCTTTAGCAAACTATATGCACGGACTATATGAATAAAAATTATAAAAACTTATTGTTATGTATCTTTGGTTTTACGTTAATAGCTTTTAACACAAATCTTCAAGCAGAATATAAACTTGGCAAAGACTACCAATTAATAGATAACCCTTTACCAGTTAGACAAGATGGAATGGTCGAGGTATCTGAAATATTTTGGTATGGATGTAACCATTGTTATTCGTTCGAATCTACAATTAATAATTGGGATGCCAATAAACCAGACTACGTTAAATTTTCTAAAATGCCTGTCACTTGGAGCCAAATCCATCAATTGCATGCATCTTTGTATCATACTATTGAGGCTTTAAAGCTTGGCAAAGGCGCACATACCGCAGTTTTCACAACTATTCATAAAGAGAATAATTTTCTCGCTAGTCAAAAGTCAGTTGTTAAGTTTTTATCTAAATTAGGTGTAGAGGAAGAAAAATCAAACCAGTATCTAAACTCTTTTGCTGTAAAGCAAAAAGTTAGCAGAGGCATCCAGGTCTCTAAACAGCTCAGAATAACGAGTGTTCCTATGATTATTGTAGATGGAAAATATATGATCGTTTCTAAACCAAGCAGACAAGAAATGCTTGAAGTTTTAGATTACGTTGTTGAACTACAAAAAAG
Source organism: uncultured SAR86 cluster bacterium (assembly GCA_964275345.1). Taxonomy (GTDB): domain Bacteria; phylum Pseudomonadota; class Gammaproteobacteria; order Magnimaribacterales; family D2472; genus MED-G78. The sequence continues at coordinate 303,953 of CAXYBK010000003.1, forward strand.
CAATTCATAAGCGGAGATATCAATGACATTAGGTGCTAAAAAATATACTTACTTACTAGTTTTACCTATTTGTTTTTTATTTATATTTAATGGAAAAAAATACGAAGACTCTGTCATAGCTAGAATTAGCGTACCAGTTAAAATATGTCTAGAGGGCCAGCCTTGCGGCAAGCCAGCTCCAGCTAACTCAATGGCATCTGCAAGCAGCGCAGAAGTTAAAAAAATAGAATTATCTGAAGGTTCTGAACATATTGTAAAAATGTTAAATATGGGTGATGGCGGCGCCATGATTTTTGAGCCCGCAGTTATTAAAGTCTCAAAAGGCGACACAATTCATTTTAAAGCAACTGATGTCTCGCATAACTCAGAGACTATTCCTGGCATGATTCCTGCTGGAGCAGATGGTTGGATGGGCGCGCTGAATGAAGATATCTCAATTACTATTGATAGTGAGGGAGTTTATGTTTATCAATGTAATCCTCACGCAATGTTAGCAATGGTAGGGGTTATTCAGGTTGGAGAGGCAGTTAATTTAGATGATGTCAAAGCAGCAGCTCAAGATCGTAAATCAACTTTTGTAAGTAACTCTGACCGACTCAATGGCTATCTAGCTCAGCTTTAGTCTTCCTCTAACTTATTTAGTCTTTCTTCTAGCTTGTCAGCTCTAGATTTTAAAGAATTATATTTGGATTCAGATACAAATCCAGCAGAACTAAGAACTTTTTCAATTCCTGGTTTCAATTTCTCTAAAGCATTAATCTCAGGGGCAGCTAGCTTGGATTCTATACCTTTAAGTTCTTTGCTAACTATTGAAATTATTGCATCTAAGACTCTATCTTCTTTCATTTAAGCTATCTCATCTATAATTTTATAATTATACCAGTCTGAAATTTCCTTTGGCTTTAAGTATTCTTGTTCCCAATCAACTTTTTCTTTATTAAACCAAATAGCTTTCATTCCAGTATTTATTGCACCAATAACATCATTAATTTGATGATCGCCTATATGTAAAACTTCATTCGCACTAAAACCACTTAGATCTAAAGCTTTTTGAAAATGCCCCTTATCAGGTTTATTGCTTTGTACATCTACAGAGCTAACTGAAAATTTAAAGTATTCACCAATATTTAGTCTATTAATATCTGCATTCCCGTTTGTTAAAACCCCAAGCTCATATCTTGTCGATAAATCTTTAAGGGCATCAATTACCCCATCATAGAAGATAATTTCATGCCGCTTATCTAAAAAATAGTTAAAGGATTCTTCTACAAGATCGTTCAATTCTTTTTCATTTGAAGTAATAGGAGCAAGCTTGACCCTAAAAATCTCTCTTCTTAATTTACCTAAATCCCAATATAAAGATGAATCTTTTTCAGCAAGATCTTTTCGTAATGCAAGAAATGATTCCATATTACCCCAATCAACTTCACCAACTTTTTTCTCAAGCCACTTCCTTGTTGTTAATTCAGCATTGATGATTACTGGGCCTATATCCCAAAAAGTATCATCTAGATCAAATGTTATAAGCTTTATTTGTTTCATTGTTTTTTTGCCTTAGGATGAGCCTCATCATAAATTTTTACTAAATGTTGATAATCTAATTTTGTATATATTTGGGTTGTTGATAAAGAACTATGTCCAAGTAGTTCTTGTATAGTCCTAAGATCTCCACCTGACTCGAGCATATGGGTAGCAAAACTATGTCTAAGCATATGAGGATATACAGGCGGTAACCCTTGTTTTAACGCCAATCTTTTGAGTCTTAACTGAATACTTCTTGTAGTTATTCTGCCACCTTTTAAATTTATAAAAACAGCATCAGATTCAACCTCTATCTTTTCTCTTTCTAAAAGCCACTTACTTATTGCCTCTTTTGCAAAGCGCCCAATTGGAACTAATCTGGTTTTAGAACCCTTACCAAATACCCTAAGAAATTCCATATTTTCTTCAAAGTCTTTTATATCAACTCCCGCTGCCTCTGAAACCCTAAGACCAGAGGAATACATAAGCTCAATTATTGCTAAATCTCTAATCTCTAAATTATTTGAGGGTTTAAAATTCATCAGTAATTCAACCTCTTCTGGGGATAGAACATTAGGCAAATGCTTTGCTGCCTTTGGCCCTGAAATAAGATCAAATGGAGACACTTCTATAAGTTTATTTTTTAATAAGAACTTAAAGAAACCTTTTGCTGAAGATAAATGCCTTTGAATACTTTTTGGGTTGTTATTAGATGTAAATAGATTCCCTATCCAGCTTGAACATACAGATTCAGTTGCTTCTGAGTATGAATTTATATTTAGCTCCTTTAAATAAACTAATAATTTTTCTAGGTCTCTTTTATAAGAGGAAACAGTATGTTCAGAAAGATTTCTTACAGATGCTATATATAAAAGATAGGCTTCAAGATCTTTTTTTATAAAAAAACTAGACCTAACCATTGGATGTTAAGGAAGACAATCTCTTTTCAAGAACATCCCTGACATACTCAATAAATGTTGTATCTTCATCTCCAAGATATTTTGTTCTATCATGGCTGCCCAGTTGAAGTAACCCAATCTTCTTTCCATGAATCAAGACAGCTATTACTGCAGATTGAACAAGGGTATTTTCAAACAATATAGCCAATTTTTCTGATGAGAAGCTTCCGCAGTGAATTGAACCTTTGTGCAAAGAGAGATCAGTTTGTTCTTCAAGTTCTGATATCTCAGAATTATCAAAAAACCTAAGCATGCACTCATCCACCCCAAAGTTTTTTGTAAATTCTTTTTCTATTCTTTCGGTAATTTCTTTATCATCAGAAGCTTCTAAAATAGATAAGGTTAAGTTTTTTGATTTAATAAATAAATCTTCATTTACCTTAGCTTCTCCAACAAACGAGGTTAATAGATCTATTAATGTATTTTGCTCTTCTCTTAATCTTTTAATCTGTCTTTCAAGCAATGATGCAGCACTTCCAGAGTCGTGCTTGAAATCTAGCTCACTCAGAATAGCCTCTCTTGATGCAAAAAAATCTGGATTATCTAGTAAGAAAATTTCAACATCTTTAGGGTCTATAGATTCACTCATTTATAACTCCATTAAAACTTAATTCAGTAGGGCCTTGCATGATTAGTTTATCATTTGCTACCAAGAAATTCAGACTTCCACCATCTGAACAAATATCAAGCGCCAACCCTTCTTTAATATTTAAAAAAGCTACCGAGGCTGATGCAGAGCCACAGGATAAAGTCATACCAACACCATTTTCATATGTTGCGATTCTAATATCAGTATCCCTTTTCTTATATATAGATACATTAATTTGATGAGGCTTAATGGTAGATTCTATTTGTCTATAAAACTCTTCTAACTCAAAATTATCAAAATCATCAGCTTCAATACATAAATGCAAATTACCTGCATCTATTAATGAAAAAGGCATATCAATTAACTTTTTTAAAGCTAATTCAAGTTCAGGATCTTTATAAAAATTTGGAATATCAATTGTTGCAATTACATTCACCTCACCTAATGGCTCCACTAATGTAACCTTACTTCTAGTTTCTAGAATCATCTTGCGTGTTGGAGCAAAGTTACTCATCCAAATATACCTACTGGCACACCTTATTCCATTAAGGCACATCATTGCCTCCCCTCCATCAGCATTAAAAAATTGAACTAGGAAGTCATGCCTATGATCTTCAGGCGGGCTGACTAAAATTAATTGATCAAAACCAATCCCATTTTCTCTTGAAGCAATATTTTTTATGAAATCTTCAGTTAACGAAATATCAGAATCAATAGAATTCATTATGACAAAATCATTGCCATTGCCATGCATCTTTGAATAATTGATCATTGATATGAATTTAACCGTGAAAAGGAACTCACTATAGTAAATTTAGCACTTCAATTAGATTGATTGGTCCTTTTACGCCACAACTACTTATAGCTAGAAGTGCAAAGATACTTAAAAAAAATTTTAGTTTTATCATAGAGCTTATTATGGTTAATAAACTCTATAATTGTATAAGAACTTCTAATATTTGTATGTTTCTTCTTTAAAAGGGCCTTCTTGAGGAACATTAATATAATCAGCTTGATTTTGTGTGAGCTGGGTCATTACTCCACCAAAGCCCGCAACCATAAGTGAAGCAACTTCTTCGTCCAGCTTCTTAGGTAGAATTTCAACAGATATCATTTCAGCTTTAGTTTCTTCATCATTGATATTTGCAAAACCTTGCTTGTATAAATGGATTTGAGCTAGAACTTGGTTTGCAAAAGAACCATCCATAATTCTACTAGGATGACCTGTAGCATTTCCTAGATTTACAAGTCTGCCTTCTGCTAGAAGAATAATATAATTCTTACTCGACATGTCAGGCGTTTGTTCAGGAGATGTATCTCTAAATATTCTGTGCACTTGAGGCTTAATTTCATCCCAGTACCACTCGTCTCTCATATAAGCTGTATCAATTTCGTTATCAAAGTGACCAATATTACAAACAACCGCTGTATTTTTTAGAGTGCTTAACATTGCTGAATCACAAACATTTACATTTCCTGTTGTAGTTACTATAAGATCGGTATTTTCCATAACACTTAGATTAATATCTTCTACTTTTCTTGTAACAACACCATCTTTGTAACACGAGACAACCGAAAAGCCATCCATACATGCCTGCATTGCACAAATTGGATCAGCTTCAACCACACTAACAATCATGCCTTCTTGAGCAAGACTGGCTGCTGATCCTTTCCCAACATCACCATAACCTATAACTAGACCTCTTTTGCCCATAAGCAGCATATCAGTTCCTCTTTTTAGGGCATCATTCAGACTATGTCTACAGCCATACTTATTATCATTTTTAGCTTTAGTGACCGCATCATTTACATTAATAGCAGGAATTTTTAGCTCACCTTTTTGGAGCATTTCTTTTAATCTGTGAACTCCAGTAGTGGTCTCTTCTGAGACGCCATGGATAGTTTCTAGCATGTCAGGAAATTTTTCATGAACCATAGCTGTTAGATCACTTCCATCATCAAGAATCATATTTGCATCCCAAGGAACTCCGTCCTTACAGATTGTTTGTTCTATACACCACTCAAACTCTTCATCGGTTTCACCCTTCCATGCAAAAGTTGGTATACCTCTTGCAGCCATAGCTGCCGCAGCGTGATCTTGAGTAGAGAAAATATTACATGATGACCACCTAAGTTCTGCACCTAAATCTATTAATGTTTCCATTAGAACTGCAGTTTGAATTGTCATATGAATACAACCCATAATTTTTGCATTTGCCAAAGGTTGTTCATCTCTGTATTTATCTCTTAAAGCCATTAATGCAGGCATTTCATTTTCAGCAAGAGAAATTTCTCTTCTTCCAAATTCTGCAAGGTTAATATCAGCTACTTTATAGTCGTTTTCCATTTTATTTCCTTAATTATTATTTTATTGTGATATTTCTGAAGCTTTGTCAGTTTTTTCCCATGAAAGATCAATATCAGATCTTCCAAAATGACCATACGCTGCAGTTTGCAAGTATATAGGTCTTTTAAGATCAAGCATATTAATAAGACTCTTTGGTCTAAGATCAAATTCCTCTTCTACTATTTTGACAATAGCATCTTTTGAAATTTTTTCGCTATTAAAAGTTTCAACATGTATAGAAGTTGGCTTTGCAACACCTATAGCATAGGAAACCTGAATTTCACAGTAATCGGCTAGACCTGCCGCTACGATATTTTTAGCAACATATCTAGACGCATAAGCTGCTGATCTATCTACTTTTGATGGATCTTTGCCTGAGAATGCTCCGCCGCCATGTCTTGCCATGCCGCCATATGTATCTACAATTATTTTTCTTCCTGTAAGTCCACAGTCACCAACAGGACCACCAATTACAAATTTTCCTGTTGGATTAATATAAATATTTGTGGAATCTAATATCCATTCTTCAGGAACAATAGGCTTGATAATTTTATCCATTACCTCAGCTTTTATTTCCTCTTGAGAAACATCTTCGTCATGTTGAGTTGAAAGAACAACTGCAGATAAACCCTCAATAGTTTTACCATCATCTGAATAAATAACACTCACCTGACTTTTAGCGTCAGGTCTTAACCATTTTATTTCTCCACTTTTCATAACATCAGCTTGCTTTTTAACTAACCTATGAGAAAGATCAATTGGAAGAGGCATAAGAGAATCAGTTTCTCTACAAGCGTAGCCAAACATAAGGCCCTGATCGCCAGCTCCTTGTTCTAAATTTTCACCCTCACCCTCAGTGACTCCCTTGAGATATGTCAGGAGACTGTTCAAAAACAAGATTTGTAAATTCACACGTATCACCGTTAAAACCATATTCATCAGTGTTATAGCCAATGTCGTTAATTGTTTTTCTAACAACAGGCTCAAGATCTGGACTGCCTAAAGATGTAATCTCTCCAGCAATAAAGACCATATTATTTTTAATCATGGTCTCACAAGCAACTCTACTATTGGGATCTTCTGCTAGATAAGCATCAAGAACAGCATCAGATATCTGATCGCAAACTTTATCGGGATGGCCGCCAGAAACTGACTCGGATGTGAATATATAACTCATTTATTTCTCCAAAAAAAACTAAAATTTTGTGAAATAATGAATTTTTTAGCATCTATTGTGTGCAAAAAATTAAAAAATCACAGATGTCTTATTTTATATTAAAAAGTCCATATTTAGCTATGATTTTTTCCTTTAAAATATTATTATTCATAAAACCTCTACGGAAATAAAATTGCATCAATCTGAACCAATTAACGCTTTAAGATTTTTATCAATAGACGCTGTCCAAAGAGCCAACTCTGGCCATCCAGGAATGCCAATGGGCATGGCTGAAATCGCAACAGCCTTATGGAAAAACCATCTTAATCATAATCCATTAAATCCACATTGGTTTAATAGAGATAGGTTTGTTTTATCAAATGGGCATGGCTCGATGCTTTTATATAGCCTATTACATCTTTCAGGTTATAACATTTCAATAGAAGATCTTAAGGATTTTAGACAACTAAAATCTAAAACACCTGGTCATCCAGAATATGACCTAGACAATGGTATTGAAACAACAACAGGACCTCTCGGACAAGGTATAGCAAATGCTGTTGGCATGGCTATTTCTGAAAAAATGTTGGCAGCTGAGTTTAATATTGATGATTTAAATCCTGTAGATCACTATACCTATGCATTTTTAGGGGATGGTTGTCTTATGGAAGGCATATCGCATGAAGCCTGCTCCTTTGCAGGAACACATGAGCTTGGAAAACTTATTTGTTTTTATGACCAAAATGGAATCTCTATTGATGGAGAAATTGAAAACTGGTTTACGGATGACACAGTAAAAAGATTTGAAAGTTATGGTTGGCAAACTATTTGTGTTGATGGTCATGATGTTGACGCTCTTGATGAAGCTATTAAAGCCTCTAAAGAAGAAACTAATAAGCCATCTATGATTTTTTGTAAAACAACTATTGGGTTTGGATCACCAAATAAATCTGGAACAAGTGATGTTCATGGAGCTCCATTAGGTGATGAAGAGATTACAAAGACACGAGAAACTCTTGGATGGCAGCATGAACCTTTTGTTCTTCCAGAAACAGTTTATGAGTTCTGGAATGCTACGTCTGAAGGTAAGAATAAAAATAATGACTGGGACAAAGTCATGCAATCTTTAAAAGAGGCAGATTCTAATAAATTTAATGAATTGACTAGAAGAATTTCTGGCGAGTTACCTGAAAACTTTTCTCAAAAATATCATGATTTTCTTAAACATTGCGACGATGAGAATTCTTCAATGGCTACTCGTAAAGCTTCTCAGGTTTGTTTAGACTTTTTTGTAAAAGAAATGCCAGAGCTAGTTGGAGGCTCGGCCGACTTAACTCCATCTAATAACACTTTCTCAAAATCTAGCTCAACATTCTCAAATGAAAATCCTACAGGCAACCATATTAACTATGGCGTAAGAGAATTCGGCATGTCAGCCATTATGAACGGCATGGTATTACATGGTGGCATTAAACCTTATGGAGCAACCTTCTTGGTATTTACTGATTATGCAAGGAATGCGATTAGATTATCTGCCTTAATGGGGTTACCTAATATATTTGTATATACACATGACTCAATTGCTCTTGGTGAAGATGGTCCAACACATCAGCCTGTGGAGCATCTAGTGACACTCAGATCAACACCCAATCTAAATAATTGGAGGCCAGCTGATTTAGTTGAGACGGCAGTTGCATGGGAAGATGCAGTTAGTTCTAAGAATTCTCCAACATGCTTAATTTTTAGTAGACAAAATACTTCTCCAATAACAAGAAATAAAGATCAAATAGATGCCATTAAAAATGGTGGCTATCTTATAAAAGATAATCCTGGTGCACAGATGACCTTGATAGCTTCAGGGAGTGAATTGCAGATGATGCTTGATGCATCTGAGGTTTTAGAAGAAGCTGGAGTGATTGTGAATGTTGTTTCTATGCCTTGTTTAGACATTTTTTTAAATACCTCCCAAGAATATCAATCTGCAATTATCAAAGATGATTTGCCAATATTAGTTGCTGAATTATCTCATCCAAATTCTTGGTTTAAATTACTAAACAAGAAAGACAAAGTTCTAGGAATAGAAACTTTTGGTGAGTCTGCGCCAGCAAATGTTTTACTTGATCACTTTGGCTTCAATGTTCCAAACGTAGTTGAGATGGCCAAATCACTAATGAATGAATAACCTATCAGAATTAGTATTAGAGAATAAAAAACTTATTATTAGGGTTGATATGAATGTGCCAATTGTTGATGGCATCATTAAAGATCAAACAAGAATATTGGCTTCAATCCCAACTATTCAGCACTCTTTAAATAGAGGTGCAAAAATTTTACTAGTCTCACATTTAGGCAGACCATCTGAAGGAAATCCTGATGTTAAATTCTCTTTACAGCCAGTAGCTGACTGCTTGAAACAAATTTTAGATGAAGAGGTTGAATTAGTATCAGAACTTAGTGATCCCTTAATATTTAATTCTTCAGCAAGGATTCAAGTGCTAGAAAATATTAGATTTTTTACAGGCGAAAAGTCTAATAGCGAAGAATTAGGCAAATGCCTAGCGAGTCTTTGCGATGTATATGTTTTTGACGCTTTTGGAACTTCACACAGAGAGCAAGCATCTACACATTCAGCAATAACTCATTCAAATCAAGCATGCATGGGGTTGTTGCTTCAAAAAGAAATTTCAGCATTAACCAAGGCACTTAATGAATACGAAAATCCATATACTGCTGTTATTGGCGGAGCTAAGGTATCAACAAAATTAGAACTAATTAAAAATATTAATGAGAAAGCTGATTTTGTAATTGTTGGTGGAGGCATTGCTAATACTTTTATAAAGGCTGCTGGCAATGAGATAGGAGTTTCATTATATGAAGAATCTATGATTGATATTGCAAAAGAGCTTTTAGATGGCGGTAAAATAATTTTGCCAGAAACTGTGATTACTTCTCTTTCATTTGAAGGCGAAGAGGTGACTGTAAAGAATATTTGTGACGTTAGCGAAAATGAAATGATTTTAGATCAAATGTTAACCAGAAAAATGCAAGATGCTATCAATGTTTCCAAAACCATTTTATGGAATGGCCCATTAGGAGTATTTGAGAATCAATTATTTGAAACAGGCACTAGAGATCTTTCTATTGCCATAGCAAGCTCTAATGCTTTTTCAATAGCTGGTGGTGGAGAGACCATTTCGGCTATTAATAAATTTATTAAAGCAGATGATGTATCATATTGTTCAACTGGCGGAGGAGCTTTCTTAGAGTTTATGGAAGGAAAAGACTTACCATCAATACAAGCATTAAAATCAAAAATCTAAATAAGGAGAGAAGTAAATGTCATTAAATAATATAGAAGAGATAGCCTCATACATAGTCTCAGAGGGAAAAGGAATTCTTGCTGCAGATGAGAGCAATCCGACGTGTGGGAAGAGATTTGATTCAATTGGTGTAGAGTCAACAGAAAAAAATAGAAGAGACTATAGAGAATTATTATTTAGATCATCTGGCATGAAAAATAATATCGGTGGAGTTATCTTATTTGATGAAACAATCAGACAAAGTTCTGAAGATGGGACGTCTTTAGTTGATCTTATTAAAGATCAAGGTGCCCTTCCAGGCATTAAAGTTGATAAAGGACTCCAACCTCTCAATGATACTTCTGAAGAGGTTGTTACTTCTGGCCTTGATGGCCTAGATGAAAGATGCAAAGAATACGTAGCATTAGGAGCAAGATTTACTAAGTGGAGAGCTGTCATAAAAATTGGCAACGGATTGCCCTCTGATGAATGCATAGATGCAAATATGAAAGCTTTAGCTGATTATGCAAAAGTGGTTCAAGATAATAATATGGTTCCGATGGTTGAGCCGGAGATATTAATGGATGGAAATCATTCAATTAACGACTGCTTTAACGCTTCTGAAAGATCATTAAAATCTTTATTTCATCATCTCAAAGAAAATGACGTTAATATTAAAGGTACCATCTTAAAACCTAGCATGGTTACATCAGGCTCTGATGCAGATATTCAAGCAAGCATCAAAGAAGTTGCAGAGAAAACTTTAGAATGCTTAATAGCAAATGTGCCTGCGGACCTTCCTGGAATTACTTTTTTATCAGGGGGCCAATCTGATATTTTAGCTACAGCACATTTAGATGCTATGAATAAAATTGGTGGGTTTAGCTGGAAATTAAGTTTCTCATACGGAAGAGCTCTTCAAGCGCCAGCTCTTAAAGCATGGATGGGCAAGTATGAAAACATGTTTATTTCTCAAGACGCCTTATCACACAGAGCGCTCATGAATAAATTAGCAGCACTAGGAGAGTGGGATTCAAGCTTAGAAGACCAGTAAATAATTGCTAGCAACTGTTCAAAGAGTCTCATCTGCAGAAATCTTCATAAAAGGCTCAAAACACGCATCAATAAAACAAGGTATCGTCGTATTTATTTGTATTGAATCTTCTGATACTTTTCAAGAAGTGCTTAAAATGAAGAATAAGATATACACTTTTAATATTTTAGAAGATGATAGCCGCACAATGTCTACAAGTTTAAAGAATTTAAACGAAGATATTATGATTATTAGTCAATTTACCTTAGCAGCAATAACGTCTAAAGGCACTAATCCAAGCTTTCATAAAGCAGCAAAGCCTGAAGAGGCTAAATTGTTGTATTATGAGTTCGTAAATGAATGTAAAAAAGAACAAAATAACCTTGTAGAAGGCATCTTTGCGGAGCAAATGGACATACAATTAGTCAACAAAGGACCTATAACATTTAATTTTAAGGTGAACTAACTTGAAAATAGAAAACATATCAATTTTTTGTGGCGCTCATGAGGGCAATAACCCCATTTATGCTCAGGAAGCAAAGAATATAGCTGAAATTATTGCCAAAAAAGGTATTAATGTTGTGTTTGGTGGTGGGGATGTTGGTCTTATGAAAATTGTTTCAGATACCGCTCTTGATAATGGAGTAAAGGCATTAGGGATCTCTTTAAGATCTTTGTATGAATTAGAACTTTCAAACCCAAGATTAGATGAAGTCATTGTTGCAGAGACTCTCCTTGATAGAAAAGATGTTTTTATGCAAAGATCTGATGCATTTATAGTGCTACCTGGAGGAGTAGGTTCACTAGACGAGCTTGCTGAGGTTATGGCCAGCAATCAGCTGGGCATTATTAACAAACCAATAGGGATCTTAAATACAGCTGGCTACTATGATCATCTTATTGCATGGATGAATAAAGCAGTTGCCGAGGGTTTTATTTCAGATGCAAATTTCGATGAGTTGATTATTACAGATTCTTGCGAAGATCTAGTAGAGAGAATTGTTAGCGAAGTGAGACCTGATGATTCAGATTGGACAAATCGACTTGGACTTTAGTTATTTTTATTTTTAGATAACAACAAGCCAATCTCAAACAATAACCACATAGGTATAGCTAGAAATAATTGTGAAAATACATCAGGCGGTGTTAAGAACATAGCTAAAATAAAAAACATTACAACTATATAGGGCCTTGCCTTAGTTAAAGTTTCTTTTTTAACAATATCTGAATTTATCAATAAAACTGTTGCAACTGGTATTTCAAAAGAAATACCAAAAGCAAAAATGAGTTTTATAAAGAAGGCAAAATATTGATTTATATCTGTCATAACTTGAATAGAATCAGGAGCTGAGGCTATAAAAAAACTAAAAATAATTGGCGCTACTACATAGTATGCAAAGGTTATACCCAAGATGAATAATACCAAAGTAGATAGTATCAAGGGACCAATAAATTTCTTCTCATTCTTAAATAACCCAGGAATCATAAACATCCACAGTTCATAAAACATGTAGGGAGTAGTTAATAACATCGCAACAAAAATTGTTAATTTAATAGGCACCATGAATGGCGTTGTCACTTCTGTGGCTATCATAGTGCTACCTTCTGGCAGCGCATTAATAAGGGGGCTAGATACAAATAAGTAGATCTCAGAAGCAAAAGGTAAGCCAGCTAGAGTTAAGATTACTAAGAGACCCAAAACTCTTAAGATTCTAGTCCTTAGTTCTATAAAGTGACTTGTAATTGAACTTTCAGTCATCGTCTTTCTTATCAACAAAGAGCTCTGATTGTTCGAGCTCTTCCATTCTAAGTTCATTATAAATATCTTGCTTTATTTCCTTAGTATCTATTTCTTGCTCGATATCGTCCTTAAAGCTTGAAATATTATTTTGTAATTTTTTATATTGTTTTAATACAAACTTTATTACTACAGGTAGTTGTTTTGGACCTATGATTAGAAGTCCAAGTGAAAGGATAAGCAGTATTTCAAAGAAGCCTATCTGAAACAATTTCTATACGTCTTTGTTATCAGAGTCTTCGTTAGTTTCCTCATCTTTGATAGCTTTTTTAAATCCTTTAAGGCTAGAGCCTAAATCAGAACCTAATGATTTCAATTTTCCACTTCCAAAGATTAGAACTACAACCGCTAAGATTATTAATAATTGCCAAATACTTATGCCGCCAATACCCATAATTACCTCCAAGGAGAATCTAGTTTAACCTTTAGTCAGTAAAACTAAAAATTATAATTTTATGATACAAATATTGAGACGGCTAAGAAGATTATTATTCCACTTGCAAAGAGGCGGATGATATATTTTTCCCTCAAGACCTGCATCTTCAATTCTTGTATTTTCATATCACTTGATTGTCTATTTTTTGAGTAACCTCTTAATTCATCTAGGACTTCATATATAAAACCAGGCATTTCAGAAGTTTTTAGTAAAATCTCATCTTTATTTTCTAAGATAAATTCCTTAAGTCTTAGTGGACTAAATTGCTCAACCAACCAGTTATCTAAATAAGGCTCTGCAATAGCCCAGAAATCTAATTCCGGATATATTTGTCTACCCATACCTTCAATATGTATTAAAGTTTTTTGCAGAAGAACTAAAGAAGGCTGCAAAGACAATCCAAATCTTCTCGTGCTTTGGAAAAGATACAAAAGCAACTTCCCAAATTCAATTTCAGATAAAGGTTTTTCAAATATTGGTTCACAGCAAGCTCTTAAAGTATTTTCAAGCTCTAAAAGATTAGTTTCAGGATCAACCCATTGTGAATTAATAAAGAGTTGAGCTAATGCCCGATAGTTTTGTTTTAAAACTGCCTGCAACATTCTTGCAAGCGCGTATCTCTCTTCATTTGATAAAGATCCTGTTATAGCGCAGTCTATTGCTATGTAACCTGGTGACTCAGGATGTTCTTTTGATACAAAAATATTTCCGGGATGCATATCTGCATGAAAAAAATTATCACGGAAGACTTGATCTAAAAATATAGTTACTCCATTTTCTGCTAGTAGCTGCTTGTCTATCTTGTGAGCCTCTATTTCTTCAATCGAAGTGCATGGGATGCCATCAATTCTCTCTAGAGTGAATACATCTGATGTAGTTAATTCCCAATAAACCTCAGGTATATATAATCTCTTTGAATTTAAAAAATTTTTACGCGTTAAATTTGTATTTGCTGCTTCTAACTTAAGATCTAATTCTTTGTATATAGTTTCTTCATAGTCTCTAATAACTTCTTTTGGTTTTAATCTGTCACTGTCTTTATATAAGATATTAAATAATGAGGCAGCACCTTTAAGCAATCTAACATTTCTTGCCACTTTTTTTCTAATATCGGGCCTTAAAATCTTTATGACCACTTCTTTATCAGTATTTTTAATTTTAGCAGTATGGACTTGTGCTAAAGATGCAGCTGCAATTGGTTTGTTATCAAAGTCATCATAGAATTCATCTATCTTGCCGCCTAATTCCTTTTCTATAATTTTTCTGGCTACTTTTACATCAAAGTTTTTGCATTGATCAGTAAGAATTTGAAGATCTTTAGCAACTTCTATATCTAAGATATCTGTTCGTGTGGAAAGAAGCTGACCAAATTTTATAAAAACTGGACCTTGAGATTCTATTAACAAAGCAAGTCTCTGACCTTCTCTTCGATTTTTAAAAGAAGCATAAAAAGGGTTAAGCAGGCGCAGTGAATTTATAAAATAATTAGAGCTATTTTCAAAGGGTATGCTAATAACCCCATGTCTTATCGAGCCAGATAAAAGCTTAATACCGCCTATTAATAATGTTATAAAATTCATTTACTTCTCTTTACCTAGCGCCTCTAACCTATCTAAGCGAATGCTTATAGATCTAAGTTTTTGTACAAGTTCGTCTTGGAAGATTGTAACATCGGTATTCTGATTTATTTTAATGCCTGCCAGGTAAGACACAACTCCAGGAATATGACCAAAGTTTCTTTCTATAAGGACTGATAGATCAATATTAGTATTTTTTAGAATATTAATAAGTACAAATGCCTTTTCGGCATCACCAACAATATGATTCTTCTCAATAGTTCCGTTAGTAATATATTTTGCTGCTTCCAGCAATCCTATAGATACAGAAAAATCATTATCTGTAATAGAGTCTAACGAAACAGTTACTTCTTCTTTATTTATTTTTATATAAAAAGGGCCTATATCAGCAACGCTAAGATCAAATGAAATGGGTGAAATATTATCTAATTTATCTTGCAGATCAGGAGAGGAGCTAATTGCATCGTCTATAAATTTATTTATAGATAGACTAGCTTTATTCTTTATATCCAACATGAATAGCAACAATGCCATTTAATAAGTTATAAAATTTACAGTCATCAAAACCACTATCTAAGACTAGCTCTTTAAGAGCCTCCTGGTCTGGATGCATTCTTATAGATTCTGCTAAATACTGATAGCTATCGCTATCATTTGCCAATAAAGCACCTAGTTTTGGGAGAATGTTAAATGAGTACCAATCATAAACTTTGCTAAAAAGTGAGCTTGTAGGTTGCGAAAATTCAAGTACAAGTAGACGACCATTCTTTTTAAGGCATCGCCTCATTTCTTTTAATCCAGCAGGCTTATCTGTAAAGTTTCTTAGGCCAAAACCGATCGTGATTATGTCAAAAGTATTGTCTTTAAAAGGTATTGCTTCGCCACTTAATTGACAAAAATGAGTGTTATTTGAAAAACCTTCATCGATAGATCTCTCCCTGCCTAATGCAAGCATCTCATTGTTGATATCTGAAATGAATATCTCTGATGATGGGAACTGATTAGATATTAATTTTGCAATATCCCCTGTACCAGCTGCAATATCAAGAACCACATCTTTATCTTTAACCCCTGCAATTTCGACAAGTATGCGTTTCCACAATCTATGTAAACCCATAGACATCGCATCGTTCATAACATCATAACTACTGGCAACAGATGAAAAAACACCACCTACATGTTTAGCTTTATCTTCAATATCAACTTCTTTATAACCAAAATGTGTCTTTTTATTCATCTGGAATCTGCTCGAGGAATTTAATAAAATTATTGTATCTACTTTTACTTATTTCTCCATCATTAATCATCGGGATTACATTACATCCCTCATCACCTCTATGATTACAATTTGAAAACTTACACAATTTACTTGCTTCATATATCTCAAAGAATCCATAAACAATCTCTTCTTTAGTTAACCCTTCTATTGGAACATCTCTAACTCCTGGTGAATCTATAATCTCAAGGTTTTCTGGAAGCATATATAAACTTGATATTGAGGTTGTATGTCGGCCTTGGTTATTTGATAAAGCTTTTGTTTTTATATCAACTCCAGTTAGTTTAGAAGTAAGTGTTGATTTACCAGCTCCTGAATTTCCAACAAAAATAGTACATTTATTTTGTAAATAATCTGTTAAATCTATTAACCCAGTATTCTCTTTTGCAGAAATATTAAATATCTCTATATCAATATTTTTATAAATCTCTACTTTTTCTAGATATGCAGACGGCATATCAATATCTATTTTATTGTTTATTATAAATGGTTCAATATTAGAGGCTTTAGAGGATGCAATCCATTTATCTATAAATTCTGTCGATGTTGTTGGGTTTTGAACCAAGAGTATTCCGACATGAGTAATGTTTGCAGCAATAACTTTAGAACCTCTTATGCTCTTCTTTTTAAGCTCAGAAGCTCTTTCTATTCTTGATGTTATTAAAGCTGACCTAGGATCATTTTTATTTTGATATTCAAGATTCACAGAATCGCCAACAACAATATCTTGTTTGCCTAGAATAGAACATTGGATTTTAAGATCATTAGTATCTACCAAACAGCTGTTTGAATAGAATTCAATTACCCTTCCTGTTTGAACTTTTTCCATATAAAGCACAAAATACACCAAAGGAAAGAATATAAAAAGAAATGAAGACCCAACAATCAAAAGAAAATCTAGTTTGGATTGACCTAGAGATGACAGGATTAGACCCTGAAAAAGAGAGAATTATTGAAATTGCCACTCTTATTACAGACTCACAGCTTAATTATATTGCTGAAGGGCCTAATATTATTATCAAACAACCTCAAGAGTTTCTTGATGGTATGGATGAATGGAATCAAAAGCAGCATGGCGGATCAGGTCTGATAGAAGCAGTTCAGAAAAGCAGCATTTCTCAGCAAGTTGCAGAGATGGAAACTCTTGAGTTTATTTCAAAATATGTAAGTGATAAAAAGTCACCAATGTGCGGCAATACTGTGTCACATGATAGAAGATTTTTGGTTAAATATATGCCTACATTAGAAGCTTACTTTAACTATAGGCATATTGATGTTTCAACAGTAAAAGAGCTTTCTACACGATGGATGAATGAAGCGCAGGTTTACGAGAAGAATGGAGCCCATAGAGCTATGGGTGATATTAAAGATTCAGTGGAAGAGTTAAGATTTTATAAAAATTTAATTTTTAATGAAGAAGAATTATTTTAGAACTATTCGCTTTTATTAGCAGGCTGGATATTAAGTGGGAAAGGAGTCACGGTGCTCTTATTTTCTTTTATGGTAGCTTCTCCAGATTCTACTACTTCATCAATCCTAATAATTGCATTAATGGGAATATAACTTCTTTCTACTTTATTAAATTCATTTTTCAGCTTTTCAGCAGTAGGGTCTACAACTAGTTGTTTGTCTTTATTAAATATATAATCTTCTACCTCTATGAAGCCGTACATATCACTTTGATAAATTTGTTTTGCAAAAACCTCGTATATCTCGTTGAGCTGCATGAAGATTATTTTGTAAGCTGTCTTTTTATTCATAATTCTTAATATGGGTACTAAACTTTATATTAAAACCTTTGGGTGTCAAATGAATGAATACGATTCACAGAAGACTGTGGAGATTCTTCAAAATAAAAAAGATATGGAGGTTACTACAAATGTTGAAGAAGCAGATATTATTCTTCTTAATACCTGCTCAATTAGGGAAAAAGCTGAAGATAAAGTCTATTCTGAATTAGGGAGACTTAATAAGCTAAAAATTAAAAATCCTAATATTAAAATTGGAGTGGGTGGTTGTGTTGCTACTCAAGAGGGCTCTAATATTACAAAACGTGCCCCTTATGTTGACTTAATATACGGGCCTCAAACCTTACATAAGGTTTCAGACTTGCTAGACGAAGATGACAAGCTAAAAGCTATAGATATTACTTTTCCAATTGAAGAGAAATTTGATTCTTTACCAGAACCCACAGCAACTAGCCCTTCAAGTTTTGTAGCTATTATGGAGGGTTGCTCAAAATACTGCTCTTTTTGTGTAGTACCTTATACAAGAGGTGACGAAGTAAGTAGGAAAGCACAGCAAATCTTTGATGAGATTGCTCGCTTGGTGGAGCAGGGAACGTCTGAAATAGTTTTTGTCGGCCAGAATGTAAATTCATATAAGCAGGTTCATGATGGCAGAACCCTTAGACTTTCAGACCTTATTGATATTGCGAGTAATATCAATGGGGTTGATAGAATAAGATTCACAACATCCCATCCATTAGATATGACGGATGATCTTATTGAGATATTTGGATCTGTACCTCAATTAGCCAATCAACTTCATCTGCCAGTTCAATCTGGCTCTGACAGAATCTTAAAAGCAATGAAACGAAATTACACTGCAGATTTATACAGAGATATTATTGAGAGAGTTAAAAAAATAAGACCCACTATAAAAGTCACGTCTGATTTTATAGTTGGATTTCCAGGAGAAACACATTCAGAATTTCTTGAGACTATGCAGTTGATTGAAGATATTCAATTTGATTCATCATTTAGTTTTATCTATTCTCCAAGGCCAGGAACTCCTGCATCAATCCTTCAAGATGATGTTTCTAAAGGTGAGAAAAAAGAAAGACTAAATATTCTTCAAGCAAGACTTAATGAAATTCAAAGAGGGTTTGGTCAAAAGATGGTTGGCAGTATCCAAAGGTGTTTAGTAACAGGAATATCTAAAAAACGTCTAGATCAACTTCAGGCTAGAACAGAGTGCAACAGAGTAATAAATTTTCCCTTCCAAAATATAGGTTTTATAGGTAAATTAGTAGATATAAAAGTTGAGGAAGCATTGGCATATTCATTATTAGGAACTTTACATAACACTAAGGAACTAGTTTAGTTAGTATATGCAAGAAGCCCAGAACTCCTTAAAAAATATTCTTTTAGAACCCGCAGATGCAAAGCGATTAGCTATTTTTGCAGGCGAACTTAATGGAAATATAAAGTTAATTGAAAAAAACTTTCAGGTTAAAATTTTTCATAATGGCAATAAACTTAATATAAAGGGAGCAGATGAGAATGCGCAAAGAGCATCAAGTGCCCTTCTCGACCTTTATAAGCAAACTCAAAAAAATAATGAAATTAGCAATGAATCTATTCACCTATGTATCCAGGAGCACATGAATCAACCAACAAAAAAACCAGCTAAACTTAAAGAAGTAAAAAGCTCATTTCAAATCCACACTCCAAAGAAGGTCATTACTGCAAGAGGAATAAACCAAGAGCAATATTTAAAAAATATAGAATCTAATGAATTGAATTTTGGTATTGGTCCAGCTGGAACAGGTAAAACATATTTAGCTGTAGCAGCAGGCGTTCATGCATTACTAAATGATAAGGTTCAAAAGATCATTCTAATAAGACCAGCAGTTGAAGCGGGTGAGAAGCTTGGATTTCTCCCTGGCGATTTAGCCCAAAAGGTAGATCCTTATTTAAAGCCTTTATACGATGCTTTGTACGAAATGCTTGGATCAGAAAGAGTTCAAAAACTTATAGAAAAAGAAATTATTGAAGTTGCTCCCTTGGCCTATTTAAGAGGACGTACTTTAAACAATGCTTTTATTATTATGGATGAAAGTCAAAACACCACAATCGATCAAATGAAAATGTTTCTAACTAGAATGGGATATGGCAGCTGTGCAGTTGTTAATGGTGATCTTACTCAAATTGACTTACCTAGAAACGTACCTTCTGGGCTAAGTAATGTTCTAGAAGTCCTTGCTGAGACAGAAAATATTGGAGTCATTAAATTTAGTTCTATCGATGTGGTGCGACATCCTCTAGTAAGAAAGATTATAGATGCGTATGAAGCATTTAAGGGCAGCAAGAATTAGTGAGCGTCAACCTTATAACGAGGGATGAATATCCCCTTTCAGAAAATCTAATAGGTAATTTAGATCAATTTTTTATTTCTATTTTAAGTTCAGAAAGTATTGAAGACAGTAATATCAATCTTAGTTTTATTTCTTCTGAAGAAATGCAGGAACTTAATAAACAATTTAGAGGAATAGACAAAGATACCAATGTTTTGTCTTTTGAAAATCAGGATATCTCAAGAGAACATACCAAAGTTCTTGGCGACATAGCAATATGCTATCCATATGTAGTAAACGAGGCGACAGTTTCAGAGAAAGACTTAGATAGTCATATCTCACATATGTTTATCCACGGCATACTTCATATTTTGGGCTACGATCATGAAAATGAATCAGAAGCTGATAATATGGAATCAAAAGAGATTGAATTTTTATCAAAGTTCAATATCATTAACCCATACACACTATGAACGATAAAATAGAACCTGACTCGGGAAACCCCCCTTCTGGATTAATTTCAAAGCTTAAGAAATACTTAAGAAACCCTTTTTTTATAAAAACAACCACAGTAGCTGAGGTTTCTGAGTTCTTAGAAAATGCTAGACAATCTAATGTAATAGATAAAGAGGCCCAGATAATGGCTAATAAAGCCCTAAGGCTTGGCGACACCTCTGTTAAAGAAATAATGGTACCAAAGGTTGAGATGGTAACAGTTGGCATAGATGAGCCTGTATCCTCTTATATTGATAGAGTTATTCAATCAGGTCACTCTCGGTACCCTGTTTTAGGCAATACCATGGACGAAGTTAGCGGAATCTTGCTTGCAAAAGACCTTTTGCCTATTTTATCGGCTGGTCAAACCGAATTTAACATCCAAGACATGCTTAGAGAGGCAAATGTAATCCCTGAAACTAAAAAAGCAGACTCATTATTAGAAGAATTTAAAAAAGATAGATCACATCTAGCCATAGTTGTTGATGAATATGGCGCAATTTCAGGTTTAGTGACTATTGAAGACATACTAGAGGAGTTAGTAGGTGAAATTGAAGATGAGCATGACAACGAAGAAGAAGAGCTAATTCAGATTTCAGAATATGAGTATATTGCCGATGCTAAATTAGATATAGAATCTTTTGAAGAGTACTTTGCTCTAGATGTTGGAGATTTAGATGTGGAAACCATAGGTGGACTCATGATCAGTAAGCTCGGCGTTTTACCAAAAGTTGATGATGAAATATCGCTTGGTAATATGAAACTAAAAGTAGCAGTTGCTGATAAAAGGAAGATAAAAAAAATTGGAATTAGCATCTCTCCTGAATAAGATTAAACAGGCATATAATTTTTTAATACCTTTCTTTTTTGGGCTTCTTGGAGTCTTAGCATTTGCACCTTTCTCAATTAAATTTTTAATCATTCCTGCTTATAGTTATCTCATACATTTAGTATTTTTTTCAGATCATAAACAATTTATAACTAAACTTTCACTTTGGACTTTAGGCCACTGGGGAATTGGAGTGTCTTGGATAATAGTAAGTGTTTACTACTATGGAAACATAGGATATTTAAGCTCTTCTATTGTATATCTATTATTTTTAATATTAATCTTAATATTTGCTGTAGCTCCTATAAGGCTATTTAAATTACAAGAGACGTATAATGCTAGCCTATATTCTATTGTCTATATATCTGCAGCTTTATTGCTTATTGAGCTAACTAGAGATTTCTTCTTTGGCGGTTTTCCTTGGCTTATCCCGGGAACAGTTTCTATAGACACACTACTATCAAATATACTTCCTATTTTTGGTATAGCTGGAGCATCACTTCTTATATATTTAGGAGCAGCTACGGTGGCAAGTTTATGGAATAGTTCAAAAAAGATAGCAATGTTAATTCTTGCATTTACAGCTCTATTTTTTATTCCATTTAATTCAAAAAATATTACAAATAATAATGAATCTATCTCGGTAGCAATTGTGCAATCTTCTTTGGATCCAAAGCTTAAATTAAAACAAATATACAAACCATTAATTCAAGAAACACTAATCAAACTATCTTCATCAGATTCAATTAAACCAGAGCTCATTATTTGGCCTGAAGCTGAGCTGCCATTTGTATATAAAAGCAGAGAATATTATGCTCTTAAAGAACGATTTGGTGAATCAACCGAGTTAATAACTGGAATGTGGTTATTTGAAGGAAGTGAGTTGTTTAATTCATTAGTTAATGTAAAAACAGATCAAATATATAAAAAACAGCATTTAGTGCCCTTTGGCGAATATATTCCATTTAAAACAATATTAAATCCAATTTTAATTTATTTTGGAGCCCCCATTTCAGATATTTCTTCAGGCAAACCAGGCCAATCATCAATTCAGGTAAAAGATAATCTTAATGCAGCTCCCTTGATATGCTATGACATAGTATTTGGAAATGATGTTAGAAAAGCGGTCAAAAGTTCTAATTTTATTATTAACATAAGTAATGACTCATGGTTTGGACGCTCATTAGGCCCATATCAACACTTAGAAATCTCTAGAATTAGAGCAATAGAAAATAACAAATGGTTGTTAAGGTCTACAAATGATGGATTCTCTGCGGTAATTGATAATAAAGGAACAATTGTTGATATAATGTTAAAAGGCGAGCAAGGCGTTCTTAATCAAGAAATTGGAACAAATAACTCATCGACTATTTATGCTGGTTTTGGCTATTATGTGCCATACTTATCAGCATTGATTATCTTATTTAGTATTTTATTAAGAAACATATGGTTAAAATTCAGAACATAGTATTAATTTTTAGCTTGCTATTTACTTTAAATAGCTTTGCTGAGAACTCAATACAGGTAAATATTAGTGAGCAAAGGCTATATTTACTCAAATTTAATGAAGTTTTAGCCAGTTACCCTATATCATCTTCTTCCTATGGCGAGGGTCAGCAAGAAAACTCCTATAAAACGCCACTTGGGAGTCATATTATTAAAGAAATGATTGGATCCTCAGCTACCAAAGACACAATATTTATCTCACGAATCAATACAAAAAGAGCAGCAAGTCTTATTAAAGAGCCAATAGATACTGATAATGACTATGTTACATCAAGAATTATGTGGTTAGAAGGCGAAGAAGAGGGCTTCAATAAAGGCGGATCAGTGGATTCATATCAAAGGTATATTTATATACATGGAACCCAGGAAGAGGGCCTAATAGGCACTAAAGCATCACATGGATGCATCAGAATGTTTAATAATGATGTTATAGATTTATACGAAAAGGTTAATATAGGGACAAAAGTTTATATTAAAACCTAATTTTTGCCCCTAAATTATTTATTTCTATAGATTTCCAGCAACTGAGGACTGAGAAAAGCTTAGTTTCTCCTTTCTATCCTCTTTTGCAGGCGCATCTCCAAATTTACCATCAACCTCAGCTAGCTTTTGTATAAGACCAGCAGGCTTAAAAGTATCACTTTTGGTTAATTCATGATATTTATTAAGTTTACTTAATACTTCACCCATTCCCATGGCATTAGCATGGTGCATAGGGCCACCTCTCCAAATTGGGAAACCATAACCATTTATATAAACAACATCTAAATCTGCTGCTCTTTGGCCAACACCTTCTTCAATAATATCAGCTCCCTCATTAACAAGAGCAAGAATACATCTATCTATGATTTCTTCATCTGATATATCCCTTCTATCAATTCCATTTGCTGCAGATACGGCTTTATAAATTTCTTCATTCTCAGGAGCTGGATTAGGCGCTCTAGATCCTTCACTATAGTTGTAAAAACCTCTTCCATTTTTTTGACCAAACCTATCTTGTTCACAAAGCTGATCACCTATTTTTGATGGAAGTGCTGGCTCTGCACCACTAAGTTTTCTTGCTCTCCAACCAAGATCAAGACCTACTAAATCTAACATCCTGAATGGACCCATACTCATACCAAAATTTTCTAATGCTTGATCAACTTGATGGGGAAGGGCACCTTCTAAAAGAAGCATATTTGCTTGTGCTGTATATCCAAAAAGCATCCTATTGCCAATAAATCCTGGAGCATTTAGTGACACAACTGAAGCCTTTTTAAGCTTCTTACCTACAGACATAACAGTAGCCATAGTCTCATCTGAGGATTGTGATCCTCTAACTACTTCAAGTAATCTCATGATATTAGCAGGACTAAAAAAGTGAGTACCTACTACCAGCTCAGGTCTATTAGTTACTGCTGCTATAGAATCAACATTAAGACCGGATGTGTTACTTGCAAGGATAGCATCCTTCTTAACAACCTCATCCAATGTTCTAAATATTTTCTCTTTTAAATCAAGGTTTTCATATACAGCTTCTATAACAATGTCACATTCAGAAACATCCTGGTAATCAAGACTAGATGAAACTAATCCAAAAACACTAGTCTTCATTTCCTCAGACATTTTGCCCCTATCAACCATAAATTGATAATTCTTTTCTATAACTGACATACCTCTTTTTAGGTTATCTTCATCTTGGTCAATTATATGAACTGGGATACCAGCATTAGCAAAACACATAGCTATACCACCACCCATAGTTCCAGATCCAATAATTCCAGCTTTCTTAATATCTTTCACTGGAGTTTCTCTTGGAATATCGGCAATTTTTGATGCCGCACGCTCTCCAAAGAATATATGAATCATCGCTTCTCTTTGTGGGTTAACAAGACACTCTATAAAGTAATCACTTTCTTTTTTCATGCCATCATCAAAATCATCACAATTTATTGCAGCCTCAACACATTTAATAATTTGTCCTGGTGCAAATTGGCCTTTTCTAGTCTTTGCAGCCATTGCCTTTGCTTCAAGTAATACATTCTCAGAACCTCTTGCTTCTATAACTTTTTCATTTAAATCCCTTACTTTTGGATGATTTTGTGTTTCTGAGCTTACTTTTTGAATAAATTTGATGGAATCATTAATTAAATCATCTGAAACTTGGTCAATAATCCCCATAGATAGGGCTTTTTTTGCATTAACATGCATACCTGTTAGCATCATTTTAAGCGCTTCCGCAGGACCAACGAGTCTTGGAAGCCTCTGAGTACCACCAGCTCCTGGCAAAAGACCTAAATTAACCTCAGGAAGGCCAACAAATGCCGCAGGACCAGCAATTCTATAATTACATACTAAAGCAGTTTCTAATCCACCACCTAAAGCCGAACCGTTAATTGCTGCAACAACAGGCTTTGAACAGAATTCTAGCTTTTTAAAAGCCTCATCAAGACCAGGCCCATCTGGATTCTTGCCAAATTCAGAAATATCAGCACCAGCAATGAATGATCTACCAGCACCTGTGAGAACAACACCCAATACATCAGGGTCATTTTCAGCTTTATCTATATTATTTACAAAACCAGCTCTAACACCATCACTTAATGGATTAACAGGTGGATTGTCTACAGTTAGTATAGCTACGCCATCTTTTACTTCGTAATGTACTGTTCCTTTCAATTTATTCTCCTAAAAATATCAAGAATTGCATTATACATAAAAAATAATGGTTTTATTTTATAAAAAGCATTGATATATGATTATAAGTATGCATAATAATACTTGTCAGCAACTCTCTCCCCCTATTTAGATAGCTGACATCCTCTGGAATAAGATGGAGGGCCTCGCCCTCCATTCTTTTAAATATAAGGTTTATTATGAAAAAATATGTTGATAGTTTGGAAGTTTTCGTTTTGGTTTCTCTATTCTTAAGTTCAATTTACGCTATTACTCCAATACTGTAGTATCATCCCTGCATGAAAAACTTAGCTCTATTGTTTATAGGTGTATTCTCGGCCTCTGGTTACGCGTGTACTGATCTTCTTGATTCTGATATGAAGGTATTAGATTCCTCTGATAAAGTTAATATGTGCCAATATGAAGGCGATGTAATATTAGTCGTTAATGTTGCTAGCAAATGTGGCTATACCTACCAATACGAAGGACTCCAAACTTTATACGATGCATATAAAGATGAAGGCTTAGTTGTAGTTGGAATACCTTCAAGAGACTTTAGACAGGAATTCACAGAAGAATCTTCTGTAGCTGAGTTTTGCTCAACTGAATACGGAGTTAATTTTCCAATGTTTGCTACTGCAAAAGTTAGAGGAGACAGAGCCCATCCTTTTTATAAGAAGCTGGCACAAGAATCTGGAATGGCTCCTAATTGGAACTTCAATAAATATCTGATTGGTAGAGATGGGAAAGTTTATAAAGGTTATAGATCAAAAGTTAAACCAGACTCTGAAATGCTTATCAGTGCTATAGAGAGACTTCTTTAAACTTCACTTATTAGAACAAGGCTCGGCTTCTGAAAGCTAAAAATACCATTATCTACAACCCCAGCAAAAGAATTAAGTTTTAATTCAATGTCTTTTGGATTAGATAAGTCCAAACCTTTTACATCTAGTATTTCATTACCTTGATCAGTTGTAATACCAACTCTTAATTCTGGTATTCCACCTAAAGCAAGGATTCTTCTTGCTACCAAACTCCTTGATTCTGGAATTACCTCAACAGGAAGAGGGAAGTCACCAAGCTGATTTACAATTTTAGATTTATCAACAATACATATAAAGTCTCTTGCAGCAGAGGCTACAATTTTTTCTTTCGTATGGGCAGCTCCACCACCTTTAATCAAATTATTATCTTTATCAACCTCATCAGCACCATCAATATAGAAATCAATACCATTAACATCATTTAAATTAAAAACTTCGATACCTTTTGATTGAAGTAATTGTGATGAAGCATTTGAACTTGATACTGCGCCTTTAAAAAGATGGGAATAATTGTCTAATTCTTCTATAAAACAGTTAACAGTTGAACCGGTACCAATGCCCAAAATCATTGAAGGTGTTAACTTATCTTTGATAAAGGATATAGCTTGTTTAGCAACATTGATTTTTGAGGCACTCATGCAGGTATAATACAAGAAAATTTATAAGACTATTACTTTGAGACTAAAAATAAATAAAACAGGAAGCTTTAAGCATTCTAAAAAATACATAAAACTCATTAATGAGGCGAATGTCTATGACGTCTCCATTAAAACGCCTATAACTTTTGCTACCAATATGACAGCAAAGATAAATAATGAGGTTTATTTAAAAAGAGAAGATCTGCAGCCTGTTTTTTCATTTAAAAGCAGAGGTGCTTATAACAAAATTATAAGCTTAACTCCTGCTCAGAAAAAGAAGGGTGTAATAGCTGCATCTGCAGGGAACCACGCGCAGGGCGTTGCTTTTGCCTGTAAAAAATTAAAAATACCTTGTTTAATAGTTATGCCTGTAACTACTCCTGATATCAAAGTTAGATCAGTTAAAAATTTCGGAGCGAAGATAATATTAGAAGGTGATAGTTTTAATCAAGCTGTAAAAGCTGCTTTAAAAATTGCAAAAACTAAAAAAATAGAATTTATTCATCCGTTTGATGATCAATATACGATTGCCGGCCAAGGCACTATTGGTCAAGAAATTTTAGAAACTGATGAAGAATATGATGCAATATTTCTTCCTGTTGGAGGAGGTGGTCTATTAGCTGGCGTTTCTGCATGGATAGCTCAACATACAAAAAAAGTAAAAATTTATGGCGTTGAGGTTGAAGATTCTGCATGTTTACTGGAAGCAATAAAATTTGATAAAAGAGTGAGATTAAGAGAGGTTGGTTTATTTGCAGATGGTGTAGCAGTCGAACAAATTGGCAAGAATAATTTTGATGTCATTAAGGAATGCGTTGATGGTGTAATTACTGTCAGTGTCGATGAAGTTTGCGCAGCTGTTAAAGATATATTTGAAGATACCCGAGTTCTTTCTGAGCCAGCAGGGGCTTTAGCATTAGCTGGATTAAAAAAATATAGTAAAAAAATTAAAGGTAAAAAGCTTTTAGCTATTAGTAGTGGAGCCAATGTTAACTTTGAAAGACTAAGTTATATTGTTGAAAGATCTGAGCTAGGTGAAAACAGAGAAAAAATACTAAGTATCCAAATTCCAGAAAAGCCAGGGAGTTTTTTAAGGCTTTGCAGAATTTTTGGTAAAGCTCAGATAACTGAATTCAATTATCGAATGGCTGACGACAGAAAAGCTTTTGTGCTTGTTGGAATAAAAACTAAAACTGAAGAATCATTTAAAGTTCTAAAAGATAAACTAAAAAAATCAAAGTTTAAGTTTAATGACTTAACAAAAAATGAGATCTCTAATGATCATTTACGTCACATGGTTGGGGGTCGAAATAATCTAGGTGCAGATAAGGGCTCTGAGCGTATTTTTAGAAGTGAGTTTCCCCAAAAACCTGATGCATTGATAAATTTTCTAAAAGACTTTGGAACAAATTGGAATATTTCTTTATTTCATTATAGAAATCTTGGAGCAGCTTTTGCCAAGGTTCTCATAGGTATTCAAGATACCAATAGCAATGGCAAGAAGCTAGAAAAGCATCTAAAAATATCTGATTATAGTTTTATTGAGGAAACCTCAAACAATGCCTATCAAGATTTTTTAAGGTAAATAAATTCTAGAATCTTAATCTAAGTTTTATAGCAAAAATTTTACCTGATGGGTTTCTCCAAGAGTCTTGAACTATAGAACGACTGTCAGAATTTATGTTTTCTTCATAAATATTTCCACCCTGACTATAGACAATATATAAATTAGAAAGAGTTGCTAGTTCATATTTATATCTAATTTGTACTGCTGCTTCACCTACATTAAACGCGCTTACTTCTCTCTCGCTTAAGGAAAGATATCCATTTTGATTAGACATTAAGCTGGTAGGATTAGATGCATCTAACGCAACAAATTGAGCCTTAAATCTTAGCTCATGCTTATTACCTTTAAAGTAATTTAAATCTAAGGTTAAGAATTTTTCAGTGGAATCATAGGCAGCAAGATAATTTGAATCTACCCACTTCATCCATTCTTTTTGATCTCTTAAATTAAATCCTATTTTCATGGTTAGATAGTCAGTAGGAAAAAAATAGTATCCAGCCTCCATCCAAGTTTTTCTATAACCATCTGAATTCCAAGCATTATTTTTACCGCCTCTTTCAAAATTCATCTTAAAACCATAAGCAAAGTTAGAATAATTTTTTGATTCAAAAGCCCCACCATAATTGTACCTATAAGGCCTTTTTATAAAGGGAGAATCAATATACTTTCTTGTAATAGTTGTATTTTTTCCAGACGACTCAAAGCTAGTCCAAAAAGTCATCGACGATGTGTCTTTAAGAGTTAATTCAATCTTTGGATTTATATAAGAAGGGTTACTATTTCCATTAGTATCAGCATTATGACCATATCTTACTGAGTACTCTATATTTTCAAATAAAGAATCTTCATTAAAATATCTATCAAAAGAGGATCTTCCACCCAAAGAGATCCAATTATTCTTTTGCAGATAACCCATGTCATTTATATTTAAATCATCTCCATAGTAATGGAAACCCAGGCTATGATTGTCATCTTTGGATGGCTTATATCTCATGCCGCCTTTAAAGCCAACTGAGGAATCATCACCAGCATCTGCATGAAGCAATATCGAATATATCCTTAATTTACTATTAACAATATTGTCATAGTCAACTGCATTTACCATTGCAGTTCTATTTAATAAAGGATCATCGGTGTAAGTAAGCATATAGCCTAGCGCTTTATTATTACTTTCTTTTCTTATCCTCGCAGCATAATATGATCTGCCTAATGAGAAATCTTCATCTTGCTCACGTGCTGTAAAGAAACCATATTCTGTTCCACCTTCTTTTTGAGTATATCTAAGAGCATAATCAAGATCTGAATACTCCTGTTTAGATTCATTACAAATCTCTTCATTATAAGATTCGCTACAATTATAAGAAGGCTTTGATCCGATCCTTCTGGTATGCATAACTTTTAATCTTTCCCTATCAGTAATATCAAAAAGTGTTTGATTTTCATTAAAGAATGCTCTTTTCTCACCATACAAGGTCTCTTCAGCAGAAAAATTAACTACAACATTATCGCTTTCTACTTGTCCAAAGTCTGGGTTAATAGTTGCATTGATTTGCTTGCCTGTTCCAGTATTATAAAAAATCTCAACACCAACTTTATTTATTTCATTATTTGAAACAGAGTCTTGAGCTGCAGCAATGTAAGGAAAATAATTAATATTACTTTTTGCAGGGAAGCTGTCTATTTCAAGCGCATCAAGCTCAAACATAAATTTATTTCTTTCAGGATGAGTTTTCGCAGTTCCAACTAATTCACCACAAGCTGCGCAATATCTGTATGCACCAAATTTAATAATTCGTTTTCCTTGGATAGGAAGCATATTTGCAATAGACCAAGGAATAAATATTTCAGAAACCCAATTTTCTGGATTAATTTTTGTTGCGCCAACCCAGTCACCATTCCAATCATAACTCTGATTATTTCCATTTCTTATAGTTGAATCGAGGAGTGAATCCCCCAATGAGAGCATAAATGTATAGGCAGTATTACCATCTCCATCAAAGTCTATATAGAATGCATTTCTATCTGTCTTAGTATTCCACTCATCACGAACATGCTTATATGAACCCATTGTTGAAGGATCTTGTATATTAATAAAACCAACATAAATCCCATCTTGATTAGTAAATATTTTTACCTCAGTCTGATTTTTAGCTGGCTCTAAGGTAAAAGGATACACTTCATAGAATGTTGAAAAAGATTCAGCTTGCTGCCATTCTGGTTCATCTAAAATGCCATCTACACTTACGGCATAAATATTAAATGATAGAAGTAGGGATAGGTTTATAAATAGATTTTTCAATTAATGATTTCCTTAAGATATGTATTTTATCTACTTATATTTACTTTATAAACCAATACTAGACATAAATTACAGTTATTAAATTTTTATCTAAAAATCTATAACTCTTTTATCTGTAATCATTAAATCAAGTTTAGTATCATGAGGCTCACCAAAATTTTTATTGGTATATTGAAAGTCAAAACCAATTCCAATAATTAAAGGCTTATTCTTAAAATTAAAAATAGCCTCTAAACCCCTGTCATAATAACCGCCACCATGACCCAATCTGAAACCACTTTTATCCGTGCCTACTATTGGAAGGATAATGAGATCTAAACCACTCACCTCAATTAATTCTGTTGAGGGCGACTCCAAGATATTGAATTTATTTAAAATTAATTTTTGATTAGAATCTAGCCTGTTAAAACAAAGACTATTTCCATCTATGATCTTTGGAATAAAAACACTGTTACCATTTGAAATTAGATTCTCTTCAATGCTATCAATAAGAACTTCATTTTTTGAGGATTTATATATAAGACAATTTTTATTTTTGTATGTATCTGAATATTTAAGAAGTTTTATAGCAATCTTTGCTGATTTCTCAAGAACATCTTTATCAGTCAATGAAGATAATTGTTGCTTGAGATGTTTTCTAATTTTAACTTTCATGAAGATTCTAAGAATCGACAAACCAATTCACCGCTATGTGCTATACCTGAACCGAAAGGACAGGTGGTGAACTTCATATCGAATCAGGCTTCCCTCTAAGGAGGTAATGCTCAACAACGACATTGGATTATCACCAGATAATTTAATATCGGTTCAAAATTAATTAACACATTGGCAAATGAACCAGAATGTCCAGCTATTATAAATTAATTATTTATTATGAAAAGTAGAATATTACTTTTCTAGAATTTCTTCGATGCTCAGAATCATACTCTGCATGGCACTCTCGTCATCAGCACTTGTCGAGGATGAATTATTATTTTGAAGAAATTTGTTAGCTAAACTTAACCCTGCAAGAATTAATGCATTGCTTTTATTATCAATGCCATCTAACTCGGAGTTTAAAAGGTCAGCAGCCTGAAGTAATGCATCCTTTTCCTCTACAGGACAGGAAAGACTAATATCTCTTCCAAAAATCTTTAATGCGACTACTTCCATGTCACTCATCTATATCTACCCCTTTACCTAATTCAGCTATCTGATCATTTAATGAATCAATTTTTTTGGTATATTCAAGCTTAGAGGATTTCCAGTCCCTTTCTCTTTTAACATAAGAATCAATTATTCCTCTTTGCTCATCAAACCTATCAATGAGTTTATCAAGTTTTAATTTAAGGCTAGTTAGAACCGTTTTTTCTTCAGACTCATTCATGTTTTTAGTTTAAATCCACCAACAGTAGTTGGGAAGTTTAATTTAAAAGAGTAAAATTAATGTTATGAGTAAAGTATATCAAAAAAGAAGACACATATTAGGCAATCTATTGCCTATGGATTGTGCAATTATTATTCCTGGAGCGGATCTTAAGTATAGAAATGCAGATTCTTCTTATAACTTCAGGCAAGACAGTAATTTTTATTATTTATCTGGTTTTTGTGAAGCAGACTCAACTATGCTCATAGTAAATACTAATGGAGTAATTACATCTTCAGTTTTTGTTCCAAGAAAAGATAAATTAAAGGAAATATGGGATGGATTTAGAGAGGGCCCTGAGGGCGCCAAAGAAAATTATTTATTTGATAATGCCTTTAACAATGATGAAATTGATGCTGAACTCCCAAATCTAATTCAAGGCATGAATAAAGTTTTCTACCCTTTTGGTAAAAAAGATGGATTTGATCAATTAGTAATAAATTGGATGAAGTCAGCTGGAACAAAAGACAGGCATAGCAAAGCAATAGACATTGCTGATGGCTCCTCTTTGATTGGAAACCTTAGATTAATCAAGGATGGTGAAGAAATAGAAATTATGAAGCAAGCTGCAGACATTTCGGCTCATGCTCATATGGAGGCCATGAAGGCAGTAAAGCCAGGTATGAATGAACAATCAATTGAAGCTTTGTATTTATATGAATTTGCAAAACAAGGCGGTCGATTTGCAGCTTATACATCTATTGTTGCTGGGGGAGATAATGCATGCGTTCTTCACTATGTAGACAACAACCAAGATCTAAATGAGTCAGATCTTTTACTTGTTGATGCTGGTTGTGAATTTAAGATGTATGCATCAGATATTACAAGAACATTTCCAATCAATGGTAAGTTCTCAGAAGAACAGCTTGCTGTATACAATGTTGTATTAGAAGCTCTGCATAAAGCTACAGAATGTGTGAAAGTTGGAAATAACATAATGGATCCGCAGATCACATCAGAAAAAATAATTACTAAAGGGCTAGTTGAATTAGGAATTCTTAAAGGCGATGTTGATGATTTGCATCAACAAGGAGCTTTTAAAGATTTCTATATGCATAAGATTGGTCATTGGCTAGGTCTAGATGTCCATGACGCTGGTGATTATATGGAGAATAATGATCATATGGCCTTTAAGCCTGGAATGGTGACTACAGTTGAGCCTGGAATTTATATTAGCAAAGATGCTAATGTCGATGACAAGTGGAAAGGTATTGGTATAAGAATCGAGGATGATATTCTTGTAACCGAGTCAGGTAATCTCAATTTAACTGCTAAGGTTCCATCTGATCCAAAAGAAATCGAAGCCTTAATGGCCTAATAATTTTATGGAACATCCTGTCATAATTTCTGGAGGAGGGATTATTGGTTGTTATGTTCATTTACGCCTAAAACAAGCTGGTATATCTTCACAAATAATTGAGAAAGGACCATCATTAACAAGCTTAAGTTCAAATATTAGGACTATTTCTCTCAATCCTAGCACCTATAAACTTCTCTTAGAAATAGGTATTGAGCTAGAGTCTGCATC
The DNA here is from genome assembly GCA_964275345.1 of uncultured SAR86 cluster bacterium. Taxonomy (GTDB): domain Bacteria; phylum Pseudomonadota; class Gammaproteobacteria; order Magnimaribacterales; family D2472; genus MED-G78. The sequence continues at coordinate 337,771 of CAXYBK010000003.1, forward strand.
AGTTGAAACCATAAAAGTATCAGATGGAGACGGCTCTGGAAAAATTCAATTTACAGCTAATGAAGTTGATGAAGAAGCCCTATCGCATGTAGCTATGTTCAATGAGCTCTTAGAAAAAATACAAGACAAGGCTTCAAATGCTATCCAGTTTGAATCTGAAATAATCTCTGTTTCTAAATTAGATAAATTAACAAAAATAACCCTGAGTAATAATTGTGAACTTCAAACTTCACTTCTTATTGGCTCTGATGGAAGAAATTCACCTGTCGCACAACTATCAAATTTCATTTCCAAAACGAATGATTACAAGCAGACGGCCTTTACTTTTTTAGCAAAAGAAGCATCAGATGACAATAATTCTACAGCCATCCAGATATTCTCTGATAAAGGAATTTTTGCATTAATGCCAATAAAACATTTAGATGAAAACATGTTTTCAGTTGTATGGTCTGTTCCCAATGAGCTTTTAAAAGATACTAATAAAGATAATTTTGTTAGTGAAAATATTAATGCAATGACATCTAAGATTAATTCAAAAATTACATTAGAATCTGACATTATAAGTTTTCCTCTATCAAACCATCACCTTGACTCTTACATGAAGGAGGGCGTGGTTGTTGTTGGAGATGCTGCTCACTCTATCCATCCTTTAGCTGGACAAGGAATAAACCTTGGCTTTGCTGATGCAGATATTTTATGTGAAGAAATAATAGAGGCTTACAAGAAAGGTTATTCGATTGGATCTCATAGAGTCTTAAAGAAATATGAAATAAGAAGAAAATCAATTAATGAAATTATGCTCAAAGCTATGGATGGCTTTATAGGATTATTTGGCTCAAGTAACATATATATTAAAGTTTTAAGAAACCTTGGATTAAATATTTTTAACAAGATTTCATTTATGAAAGTATTTTTTATTAATCATGCCTCAGGATCTCACAAGCTATGATTGATCAGTTGCTTTTTAAATGAGAATGATTATCATCTGAGTATTAATTTACTAGATTTTTTTAAAATGAGATTTACAAAACTTTTATGTCTTTCGGTTTTACTGGTTTCATGTAGCCAAGAAAAACCCACAGAACAGCTTACAATCTATACATCTAGACAACCTCAACTTATAGAGCCTTTATTAGAGCAATATAAGGAAAAAACTGGTGTAGAGGTAAGATTACTTTCAGGCAAAGCGCCACAGCTCATGGAAAGAATCGCAGTAGAAGGCACTGCAACAGAGGCTGATATATTCATGACAGTTGATGCTGGAGTATTATGGCAAGCTGGTAAAAAGGAAATTTTTGAAGAAATAGATTCAAATATTTTAAATAAAAATATACCAGAACACTTAAGAGATGCTGATGGCAAGTGGTTTGGCTTATCAAAAAGGGCTAGAACTATTGTATATAACTCTGACTTAGTTTCTGCTGATGATCTTTCTTCATATAAAGACTTAGCCTATCCAAAATGGGCAAATAAGCTTTGCTTAAGAACTTCAACTAAGGTTTACAACAGATCACTTATAGCAAGCATGATTGATGCAGATGGCTATGCGGTACAAAAAATGTAGTTCAAGGCTGGGTAAATAATCTTGCTACCGAAGTTTTTTCAAGTGACACACAGGTCCTAAAAGCAGTTTCAGCAGGACAATGTGGAGTAACAATAGTAAATACATATTATTTAGCAAGACTTGCTGATGATCCAACATACTCTAATTTAAAATTACATTGGGCAAATCAGGAGGGCAGAGGAACTCATGTCAACATTTCAGGTGCTGGAGTTGTTAAATATTCTAAAAATAAAGCTGAAGCAATAAAATTATTAGAATGGTTATCTTCGAATGAAGCTCAGGAGACTTATGCTGGAGCAAATAAAGAATTTCCAGTTATGGATGGAGTTCCAGTGGGCTCAATTCTTAAAAATTGGGGCTCTTTTAAAGAAGATCTTATCTTAGTAGAAAAATTAGGATCACTTCAAAAAGAGGCAGTCCTTTTAGCTCAAGAAGCTGAATATAAATAAGACTTAATGGAATAAGAAGACTTTGGATTAAAGGTATTAAACCTTTTCGCCGCGTGAGCGCATCTCTTTGAGAACTTCGCTAATACCTTTTTTATCAATAATACGCATTCCCTTTGCAGAGACTTTAAGGTTTACAAACCTATTTTCAGATTCAACCCAAAACTTATGTGTATGCAAGTTAGGAAAAAACTTTCTTTTAGTCCTATTGTTAGCATGAGAAACATTGTTTCCTGATTGTGGAATCTTACCGGTTACTTGACAAATTTTACTCATAGAAACGCGATTTTATATATAACAGCCACACTTAGCAATACTATTAGCAATTAATATCAATTTTTATAAATTTTTTGCTATCACTAATACCTAGCTTGCAAATGGATTTAGAATGGGAGAAAGTAGCAACTTATAAAAAAAATTAAATTTTCTTAAAAGCTAAAGGATTTTACCTCTTGTTAAATATAAAAATAAAAATCATCAACTCTAAAATTGGAACCGAAATACCTTTACCTGAATACAAGACTTCTGGATCAGCCGGTATGGACGTTAGAGCATGTCTTGAAAACTCAATTACTTTAAAGCCTGGTAAGACAGAAATGATACCTTTAGGTTTTGCAATGCATATTCATGATGCAAATGTAGCTGCACTAATTATTCCGAGATCAGGACTTGGCTCTAAGCATGGAATAGTATTAGGAAACCTAGTTGGGCTTATAGATTCAGACTATCAGGGTGAATTAATGGTTCCAGCCTGGAATAGATCTAATGAAGATTTTCAAATTTTATCTGGAGATAGAATTGCACAAATGGTAATAGCACCGGTAATCCAGGCAAACTTTCAAGTTGTAGGTGATTTCGAGGAAACTGAAAGAGGAGAGAAGGGCTTTGGAAGTTCTGGAGTAAAATGAATTTACTATTTCTTTTTACCAAATCTCTCTTCGAAACGCTGAACTCTTCCGCCAGTATCAATAATTTTCTGTTTTCCAGTATAAAAAGGATGAGATTCAGAAGAGATTTCAACAGGATAATATGGATAAGTTTTTCCATCTTCCCACTCTTTTGTCTTAGTTGGGTTTAACGTAGAACGAATGAGAAAGTGCTTATCAACACTGATATCATGGAATAGCACTTGACGGGTTTCAGGATGTATTTCTTTTTTCATAATAAAATTCAAATTTGGGTGAGAACTATAACAAAAAAGTCGATCTTTTCAATTAAAACATGAATATTTTTTATTACGACATTGCTATCCCTATTCCCATAAGAGAAACATTTACCTATCAATCAAAAGAAATTTTAAAAAGTGGATCAAGGGTTGCAGTTAAATTTAGAAATAAAGATATAGTAGGTTACGTGGTGAAGCAGCTTGATAACAAGCCAGATTTTTCAACAACTGAAATATCTGAAATGTTAGATAGTGAACCAATCTTTAAGTCTTCAGATATGCAAATTATTTTATGGTTAGCAGACTACTACCATCACCCGATAGGAGAAGTATTTGATACTTTTTGCCCGCCAGCATTACGAAAAATAACAAAAACTAATACCTTATTGGCAATCGAAGAGCCAATATATATAGCTTCATCAGAAGATAAAGTATTTGAGCTAAATAAAGAACAACTGAATTGTATAAAAGAAATTAAAAACCTTAAAGGGTTTGACCCCTGTCTTTTATACGGAGTGACCGGCTCAGGTAAGACAGAAATTTATTTGCAGATTGCGGACTTCTATTTATCTCAAGGCCATTCAATATTAATTCTTGTTCCAGAAATTTCTTTAACTCCTCAGTTGCAAGAAAGGTTTATTAATAGATTTGGAGATAACATCGGTATATATCATTCAAGGCAAACACCAAAGCAAAGATATGATGTTTGGCAAAAAGCGAGGAATGGTGAGATAAAAATAGTAATTGGAACCAGATCTGCTGTTTTGTGCCCATTAAATAATTTAGGCTTGATCATAGTAGATGAAGAGCATGACCAGTCATACAAACAACATGAAGGTTTTAGATTTTCTGCAAGAGATGTAAGTATTAAAAGAGCGCAAGTTGAAAATATCCCAATAATTCTTGGAACAGCCACACCTTCATTACAAACGCTAAAACTAGTTAAAGATAAAAAGTACAAACAAATAAATATGTTAAAGAGAGCAAATGGCTCTGAGCCGCCAGGCTTTATAACATTAGATATTAATGACTCAAAGCTTGAATCTGGGATTGCGAAAGAGTCACTCGATGCAATAGAAAATACATTAAATAGAAACAAACAAGTACTTATTTTTATTAATAGAAGAGGATTCTCACCTCTGTATGAGTGCAATAGTTGTAGATGGGTAGCAGAATGTAAATCATGTGATGCGCGCTTAGTTTTTCACCATGGCTTAGATAGATTGATATGTCACAGGTGTGAGTCTGCATTCGGAGTGCCAAAAACATGTCCAGAGTGCTCTAGTTCTAATTTAAGCCTTCAAGGATCAGGCACAGAAAGAATAGAATTATTTTTAGAAAAGTATTTTACAGATACAAGTATTATTAGACTTGATCATGACACCACTAAAAAGAAAGGCTCTCTGGATGAAATTATACAAAAAGTACATAAATCAGATTCAGCAATTTTAGTAGGAACTCAAATGCTTGCCAAAGGGCATGATTTTCCAAAAGTTGAATTGGGTGTGATACTTAATTGTGATGCGGGTATTACAAGCCCAGACATCAATAGTCTTGAAAAAATTTCACAGTTGCTCATTCAAGTTTCTGGGCGTGTCGGAAGAAAGGATGGAAATGGTAAAGTTTTAATTCAGACTAGATATCCTGAAGATGAAAATTTATTAGAATTAAGATCTGGTGATTATCTTCACTTTGCACTAAAAAATCTAAAGCAAAAAAAAGACCTTCATCATCCACCTTATTCGGCAGTTTGTTTAATGAGGACGAGCTCGCCTCTGGCTGAACATAATATTAACTTCTTAGAAAAAGTAGCTAATACTTTGAATACTAGATCTGAAATATCAGCAATAGGACCAATACCATCAATCATCTCAAAGAACAGAGGAAATTTTAGACATCATCTAATTATTCAAACTCAATCAAAAACTTTATTAAATAAATATGTAAAGGATATTATTGTTTCAGTTGCCACTTGGAAGGAAACTAAAAAAGTTAAGTGGTTCTTTGATATAGATCCAATTGATTATAGCTAGATAGCTATCTTAATTTTTTGTCCCGGATAGATAGCTTTGCCACCAAGATTATTTAGATCCAGTATTTCATCGACCGTAACCCCAAATCTTATTGCAATCTCTGATATGACATCACCCTTTTGAATAGTGTATTCAACGCTAGCCTGCACAGGGTCCATGAAGGTATTAGGCTTAGGTTTTTCTTTAAAATAATTATGGATTCCTAAAAAGATTGATCTAGCTATCATTCTTCTTCCAGGCTTTCCTTTTAATCTGGCAGCATCTTCAGGATTTGATAAAAAACCAGACTCTACCAAAACAGAAGGTATATCTATAGATTTTAAGACTCTAAAATCTGCAAATTCAACATTCTTTTTATGCAATTTTGTATAAGGATCTAATCTTAATTTATCCAAAATTTTGTTACCTAAGAGAATACTATTTTCTATTTTTGCCTCATAAACTAATTGATATAGAGTTCTAGCAGCATCTTCATCAAAATCATTTACATCTAATTTACCTATTTTTGCTTTTACCTCAGGATTATTTGCAAGTTCTTTCTTTGAAAGATTCTCAGCTGTAATACTTGATGCTTCCTCTGACCAAACAAAGACCGAAGCACCTTTAACAGATGCTAATCTAAATGCATCAGCATGGATAGAAACGAAGATATCTGCACCAACCTTTCTTGCATTTTGATATCTATCATTAAGATCAACAAAAGAATCATCTCTTCTTATCATTACCGGTTTATAGCCCTTTGTATCCCTAAGAGTTCTTTCAAGCTCTTTTGCAATTAGCAGAGTAATATCCTTTTCTAAGATATTTAACTTTCCAACAGCACCTGGATCCTTTCCACCATGACCTGCATCAATAGCAACAATAATATCTCTTATATTCTTTTCAAGGTTTTTATCTTTCTTGATTTCAAAGATCAATAAAACATGATCTTTTTTTTCTATTTGCCAAGGCTTTTTCCAATAAACTGATTCATATAGATCTAGCACTATTCTAGAAGTAGAGCCATCTTGAGAAGCTCGTATTTTTTTAATAGGGTAATTTTGACGGCTATCTAGCTCTTCATTAAGTTTAGAATCTTTAATATCGATCACAATTCGAGATGGGTCATCCAAAGCATAAGATTTAACCAGAGCAACTTTGCTTAATTTAAAAGTAATTCTTATTTCACCAGTCGGCATTTCCTTGATTGACGAAAACTCTGCTAAATTGGAAGCATTGCCATCCAAACTAATAAAAAATAAGCAGCTTAGAATAATTAATTGTTTCATTTTTACTTATATTTTTTTATTAATTTTTCAAGAAGAATTGTATCTCCAATTATTCTTATTTTCCTACTATTTTCAAAATGTAGCATATTAATCTTTAGATTAAATAGCCTCTTGCCTTCAACTTTTTCTGGCCACTCTATAAATATTATTTTTTTACCATCAAAACTTCTATTCAGTTCAAGCATTTCAACATCTTCTTCGATTTCAGTTCTATAAAGATCAATATGTAAAACTAGAAATTGTTCAAAGTCATATTCTTCGCAGATAGTATAGGTCGGACTTTTAACAGATCCACTCCACCCAAGAGCTCTAAGAACGCCTCTTACTAAAGTAGTTTTGCCTGCACCAAGATCACCTTGAAGATGAAACTCAAATATAGATTCATCAGAGTCTTTAATAAGCATAGCAATGCTTCTTCCAAAATCTAAAGTTTCGCTTTCATCTTGAAGAATATAATTTTCTATCATTTGTTATTTATTTTTTTTCTAATTAAAGGGATCAACTCTGAGGCCGCTAGTCCTTTTTCACCATGTAATTTTACAAATTCACTGCCAGCTAGTCCATGAGCAGCTACAGCTAGTAGAGAGGCATTCTGAGCAGACAATCCTTGAGCTATAAAACTACCAATTATCCCAGCTAAAATGTCTCCTGTGCCTCCTGTAGCGAGCTCAGGACCTCCTTCTTCACATACATAGATTTTCTCATCAACAATAACTGTTCCAGCGCCCTTGAGAATAATAGTTGCATTATATTGAGCCGCTAAATCTTTTGCTGCCTTGATTCTGTCTTGTTGTATTTCTTTTACTGATACCCCTAAAAGATCAGCCGCCTCGCCAGGGTGAGGAGTAAGAATAATAGAACCCCTAATAGCTCTTAAGGAAACATTATTTTTTGCTATATAACGCAGTGCACCTGCATCAAAAATTACTGAACCATCATTCCTTTCTAAATGCTTAATAAGCATATTAACTATTTGCTCAGACCAAGTGCTCAGAGACAATCCCGGGCCACAAACAAAAACATTCTTATTGACTAAATTTAAAGCAGCCTCCTCAGGCAGATCACATCCTATTGCCATAATCTCTGGATTTCGAACTAGTGAGGCTTTTAAGTGGGTTTGATGACTAATTAGTGAAACTAAACCAGAGCCTGATTTCAGGGCTGCTTCAGCAGCCATGATTGCAGCACCACCCATATTCTTATCGCCACCTAATACAAGAGTGCTTCCAAAGTCGCCTTTGTGGCTGTTTGAAGATCTTTTTGGTAGCAAGCTTTTTACATCGTTAAACTTAAATGCAGTAGCAGCTGCCTGGCTCTCTTTTTCCATATCTAAATTAAGGTTATTAAAATATTTTTTCCCTGTAGCAATTTTACCCTCATTAAGACTTAACCCTAATTTTCTTCCTACAAAACTAATAGTTTTATTAGCATTAATATTGGCCTCAAAAGCTACCCCAGTATCTGGATTAATACCTGAGGGTATATCTATTGAAAAAATATGCTCATAAGAATTCATAGTTTGTATTAAATTAATTATGTTCTTATCAAAAGACCCCCTAAGACTTGTTCCAAAAATCGCATCAATAACAACAACATCATTATCAAACTCATTTAATATTGATGGTTCATGCATCAAACCCATATCACGCGCAGTGTTAAAAGCTTCAAAACATAAATGACTTTTAGTTTTATTTTTTAATGCATCTATTATCTTGATGTCAAAACCTGCATTGAATAAATAAATTCCAACATAGTAGCCGTCTCCACCATTATTTCCTGGGCCACAGACACAAATACATTTCTTATTTTTATAATTTTTTTTAACATATTCTGCAGTAACTTTTGCAGCTTGAAGCATTAGCTCTTTATCTGAATTGCCTTCGCTAAAATATACTCTTTCATATTCTTGAACTTGCGAGCTAAGAAATAATTTTTTCAAAAACTAATTAGTTTGAAAGAAAGCCATTCTGTCCGAATGAAAAGATCCAATATAAATTTTATTATTTAAAGGATAGGCTGTAGTTGGAAATCCAAATACAGTTTCTTGAAATGAATATATATTTTTCTTGTTAAGAGATACAACATCAATCTCATGAATAGAAAACGGTAATGAACAAGTAACACTAATTTCTATATCACAGTTCATCATTACATCGATCGTCTCATGGTCTAGTGAAGTAAGCCAAATCGAGCCATCTAGAATTATCATATTATCTGGTGAATTTATTTTATATCTGCCAATAGAATCACCATTTAGTAAATTTATAACCCGCAATTCATCACCAAGATTGTAATTAACATACAAAAGCTCACTATCTTCATCCAACCCTATGCCATTAGGCTGACCTCCATCTGATCCAGAGACTTTGCTAAAGTTGCCTTTATCCCACTTTAAAACATATCCAGTAGAGTATTTAAATAGAGCCGCACTCAACCACTCATTTACCGTTATATCTCTTTCATACATATGAGTAACATAAAAAGATCCATCTCTTTTTAAGCTAAGATCATTAAAATAATTCTCTTCAGGAGCAGTTACACAACCCCTCCAAGTCATTAACCAATTATCAGCATCTTGAGTTAATTCAAAAAATTCAATAGATTCAAAAGGGAAGTGATTTACAACACCAAACTGTATTAAACCATCCTCTCTTTGTATTAAATCAACTCCATGAGGACCAAAAGCATCAGACGGATTTCTTTTACAACTTGCATCTCCCCAAATATTCTCTCCAAATTTAATCTTAGGTAATATTCTTGTTCCATCACTTATTCTGAGAAGTGCAAAAGATCCTTCACCATCTTTTTCTTCATAAGGTCTTATACCCCCAAATTCCGACATGATAAAAAATTTATTATCTGGAAGCAGGGCCATATCTTCTGGATTTTTAAATCCACAATATAAAGATATTGATTCATCTGACTGGCATTCATCTATATTTTTTATTGGCCCTATATAATCTCGAGAAACCATGAGTAAGGCTAAACTAAAAAAAAGTAAACTCAGCGGGATACTAAATTTGTAATAATTGTTAAAGAAAATATCAGCAAATTTATAAACTATATTCTCAAAAAAAATAACTATAAAACCTCTTAATATTGAGGCTATTCCAAGGACAAAAAGGGTATTTTTCCAAATTCTATCTGACCAAGAAAAATCAACTATATAGAGAAATAATAAGCCTATTATTATAGCTATGAAGCCCAATGCTCTTAGATTAGATGAATCTAATATAGGCTGCATGACTGATAGCATTATTTTTCTAAATAAAATTAATAAACCAAAACATAAAAAAATAATTGCTAATATTTCATTCATTCCTCAACTCTCCCCACTTAGACATAGTTGATTTAATTATAGCAACTATCTCAAGAGGCTTGTCCAAGGGAACATGGTGAGCAGCTCCAGGAACTTCTACAAAGTCCATCACTTCCTCAAACTCTTTTTCCATAAAATTTAAAATTTTTGAACCAAGGAGCATGCTATTGCCGCCATAAATATATAAAGCTTTACACTGAATATTAAATTTATATTCTGAGAGACGGCCTAGTTTCCAAAATAAAGTATCATCAAACTTCCATCTCCAGCCTTCCTCTGTCTCATAGATTGAGTGCTCACCTATATATCTTAAATACCAATCATTTTCACATTCCTGAGCTGGCATTAACCTGAATCTATTAACAATAGAAATCTTATCTTCATAATATTTAATCATTCTTAAAGGGCCAGTACTTCTGTGCTTCGCATAGTCATAATCTGGTGGCCTTATAGGAGTATCAATCATTACTAGATAATCAACGATATTTGGATGCTCGGTTGCAACAAAGCCAGCCACATGACCTCCAAGAGAATGACCCACTAGAATAATATTTTTTTCATTATCAATCAGCTGTTCATAATCTAATATATCAATCATTGCTTTAGAAAAACATTCAAAGCTATAGTCTTCTCTATGGGCAGAATCACCCATTCCAGGAAGATCTATCGCAACAACATATGCTGTATCTGAAAACTGTGGGAGCAATAGGATCCCACCATTTCATATGCGCACCAGTTCCATGTACTAAAAAAATTACATTGTTATGGTCTTTATTGCCCCAAGTTTTATAGGCAACTTTATGATCTTCGGAAACGATGGTTTTGTATTCAGATTTGTGTGCAATGGAATCATGAAACCAATCGGGCGCATGAGAAATATCATTTTGTAGATTGTCAGTAACTTTCATTGCACGTATTCTAAGCTATAAAATACAAATAATTAACTAAATGAATACTCAAATAATAACTCCTGCAGCAACTGTTTTAATTATAAGAGATGGAGAGAATGGCATTGAGGTATTCATGGTTAAAAGATCAAATAGACCTCCATTTGGCAATTTATTTGTTTTTCCAGGGGGCAAGATAGATCAAAGTGACAATGACCCCAGAGCACAATCATTATGTAGGAGTATCTCAGATAAAGAAGCCTCATCATTATTGGGGATTGAAAACAATGGATTGGGTTACTGGGTAGCTTGTGTTAGAGAGTGTTTTGAAGAAGTAGGGATATTATTAGCAGAAAAAAAAGATGGCTCTAAATTAAATCTTAATGGTTTAGAAAAAGAGAAGTATCAAAAATATAGACAAGATCTACTAGACAACACAATAAGTTTTTATGATATTTGTATTCAAGAAGGATTAGAGCTGTTAACAGAAAACATAGCGCCTTTTTCTCACTGGATAACTCCAGATATTGAAGTTAAAAGATTTGATACAAGATTTTTTATTGCATGCTTGCCTGAAAATCAGACAGGTATTCATGATGGAAATGAATTAGTGAATAGTCTCTGGGTCTCTGTAGATGAAGCTATCAAAAAAGCTTATGCAGGTGAAATGAATATGATTATGCCAACAATTAAAAATCTTGAGCAATGTGTTGGCTTTCGAACCATTCAAGACTTATTAGATCATCAACAAAAACTCACAAACAAAGATATTCCGCCGATTTTACCAAAATTTTTTAAAAAAGACGGTAACTGGGTAGGCCTCCTGCCTGGAGATGCGGGGTATGATGATAACTAATGAGTAGCCTAATAAAAAAAATAACAGCACCAAATGGAGGAGTTTTTACTGGAGGAGGGACTAATACTTACCTAGTAGGTAAGGAGGATATTACGGTTGTGGATCCAGGCCCATATATTCAAAGTCATCTAGATAAGATTATTGAAGCTGGTAATAATAATATCAAACGAATTATTGTTACCCATACTCATAAAGATCATTCACCAGGCGCAAAACCCTTAGCAGAAATTTTAAATGTTCCAGTTATAGGGTCTTTTGCCAAGTTTGATATGTCTATACAAGATGAAACATTTAAGCCTGATCAAATTCTTCATGATAAAGATATTATAAATACCAGCGAATATACAATTGAAGTTATCCATACTCCAGGTCATGCCTCTAATCACTTTTGCTTTTTAATTCAAGAAGAAGAATGTTTACTAACCGGAGACCATATTATGAATGGCTCAACTGTTGTAATAGCCCCACCTGATGGAAATATGACTGAATATCTGGAGTCACTTAAAAAACTTGATAATTTTAATATTAAATTGCTTGCACCTGGACATGGTGACTACCTTCATGATCCCAAATTAGTGACTGACTGGATTTTTAATCACAGATTAACAAGAGAAAAAAAAGTCTTAATATCAATGCAAAAATTAAAAGAGACCACAATAGAAGACCTTCTTCTAGATGTTTATGATGATGTTGATCCGCATCTGCATCCAATTGCGCTTTGGAGCCTAGAGGCTCATTTAATTAGGCTAGAAGAGAATAATTTAGTAACGAAAATAGAGAACACTCTATGGAGAATAGGTAGTTAATTATTTTTTAATTTCTTGAGCGCAATTGTAATACTTAGAATTAGGTTCATTTTTAGGACTAACACCAGTTAAATTTAATTCACAATTAAGTTTTTTTGATTCATCATCTAGGTCCAATTCAACAGTTTCAACAAATTCTTTATTATCAATAATGCGAATTTTCTTACTAGTGTTTATTTCTTCAACCGCATTGTCATAATTTTCTGAGTCTAAGCAATCAAAATAGTCATAATGCTCGACAATTGGGCTCATCTCATCCCCTCTAATACGTGGCTTATTAGCACCAAGAGTTTCTTGAACACACCTTGTGGATCTTGCATCATATGCCTTATTCACTATTGATATATCAGAATCTAATGGAGAATAAGGATTATTTGATGCACAACTAGAGGTAGCAATCAGCACTAAAAATATAATTCTATTTTGCATTATTCTTTTGACTTAATTAAATCTTCTACAACACCTGGATCTGCTAATGTTGAGGTATCACCAAGACTATCAAATTCACCCTCAGCAATTTTTCTTAATATTCTTCGCATAATTTTACCTGATCTTGTCTTCGGCAGTCCTGGAGCCCAATGAATTAGATCTGGCTTGGCAATAGGACTAATTTCATTTGAAACAAATGATCTTAATGTATTTTTTAATTCATTTTCATAAGCTTCACCTGACATTAAGGTCACATAGGCATATATACCTTGACCTTTAATAGGATGATCAAATCCAACTACTGCAGCTTCTGCAACCTTTGGATGGAGAACTAAGGCACTTTCAATTTCTGCAGTTCCAAGCCTATGTCCAGACACATTGAGAACATCATCGACTCTTCCAGTTATCCATAGATATCCATCTGAGTCTCTTTTAGCGCCATCACCAGTAAAATAGATTCCGTTATATTGTGAGAAATATGTATCAAGCATTCTTTGATGATCGCCATAAATACTTCTGATCTGACTAGGCCATGATTGAGTTATTACAAGATTACCTGAGCTCTCACCCTTAAGCATTTCTCCATCAGGATCAATTAGTTCAGGCTTTACTCCAAAAAAGGGAAAAGTTGCTGAACCAGGTTTTACTGGAGTTACTCCAGCAATTGGAGAAATAAGAACAGAGCCGGTTTCTGTTTGCCACCAGGTATCAACAATGTGACATTTACTATTTCCGACTACTGAGTAGTACCACTCCCAGGCCTCTGGATTAATTGGCTCTCCAACAGTTCCAAGTATTCTTAATGATGTTCTATTTGTTTTAAGAACTGGCTCATCACCTTGTGCCATTAATGCTCTTATAGCAGTAGGAGCAGTATAAAAGATATTAATTTTATGCTTGTCACATACCTCCCAACATCTTGAAGCATCTGGATAGGTTGGCACACCCTCAAACATTAAGCTTGTAGCTCCATTTGAAAGAGGACCATACACAATATAAGTATGACCAGTAATCCAACCAACATCTGCTGTACACCAATAATTATCATCTGGGTTGTAACCAAAGAGGTATTTAAAAGATATATGAGCACCTAAAATATATCCAGCAGTTGTATGCATTACTCCTTTAGGCTTTCCTGTAGAGCCTGATGTATACAAAATAAATAATGGATCTTCTGCATTCATAGACTCTGGAGCACATTCTGCAATTTGCTTGTTTACGATGTTGTGATACCAAGTATCAACTTTATCATTCCAATCAATATCACCGCCTGTTCTCTTAATAACTAGATTTGTTTTTACACCAGGACATTTTTTAAGAGCTATATCTACATTTTTTTTAAGAGGAACTATTTTCCCGCCTCTATAACCTTCATCGGCAGTAATAACTAAAGAACAATCTGCATCTAAAATTCTATCTTTTAAAGCTTCTGGAGAAAAACCACCAAAAACAACAGAATGAATTGCTCCTATTCGAGCACAAGCAAGCATTGCATATGAGGCTTCAAGTATCATAGGCATATAAATACATACTCTTGAGCCTTTAGTAATGCCTAGTTCTTTTAATGCATTTGATAGCCTGCATACTTCATCATGGAGTTCTTGGTAGGACACAGATGTAGTTTCACTGGGATTATCTCCTTCCCATATCAAAGCAGTTTTATTCGCATTTTTTTCTAAATGCCTATCAATACAATTTGCAGATATATTTAGCTTTCCATCTTCAAACCATGTTGCATCTGCAAAATTACCATTAGTTATCTGAGTAAAGGGCTCAATCCAATCTAAATTTTCTCTTGCCATTGCACCAAAAAATTTTTTAGGATCATTAATAGAATCTGCATACATTGATTTATATTCATCAAAATCTTTAATATATGGATTGGTAATATTCTTTTGAGGATTATAAATTTTATCTTTCATGATAATTTTTTTATCTAAAAAGTAGATGCAAGCTTATTAAATAATTGAAGGTTGCGGATTGATGAATTTCTTACCTTTAGGATCTGACATTATTTGACCTACTAACATATCAAAATCATCATCATTTGATTCAAGATTTATATCAGCCGCATTTACAATTAATAGTGGAGATGATTCGTAGTAAAGGAAGAAACTTTTATAGGCATCATTTAGTCTTTCTAAATAATCTGGAGTCAAAAACTGCTCATTAGGATTACCTCTTTTACCTATTCTGTCCATCAAAACATCAACAGGAGCTTGTAAGTAGATTACTAAGTCAGGAGTAGGGGCATCAATAATCAAATGTTCATAAATTTTGTCATATAAATCCATTTCTTCATTAGACAAAGTTACTTCTGCAAAGAGTCGATCTTTTTGAATTAAAAAATCTGCCACTCTAACTGTTTCAAATAAACTTCTTTGTTTAAGTTCTTCAATCTGCTGCATTCTTTGAAACAAGAAAAATAATTGTGTTGCCAAGGCAGACTGACTTGGATTTTTATAAAAATTCTTTAAAAAAGGGTTTTCTGAAGGACGTTCTAAAAAAGCATCATAATTAAAATTAGTAGCTAGTTTATTTGCAAGTGTTGTTTTACCGACACCTATTGGGCCTTCGATTGCAATGTACTTTGGAAGCGGGTTTTCCTTAATAGCAAGTTTCATTAATAAAACAATATTTTTTTATTAAGATTATATTAACTCACTCCAGAAACCAAATTTTTTGTCAGATTCATTTTCTCTTTCAACTCTTAATTTATTGATTACTGAATCTCTTTCGTCCTCATTCTGTTTTTGAAACTTAGTCCACCAATCTCCAAGACCTAAATCTTCTTTGGCCGCCGCCTCTCTTATTAATAAAAAGTCATATGCCGCTCTAAATCTAGGATGCTTAACAAGCTTATGCGGGTAATTACCAATACGGCTTTCAAGTTTTAATTGTAAAACCCAAATATCTTTAATATAGGTTTGAAATTTTCTTGGTATTGCCGTTAACTGATGTTGATCACGCAGAACTTCGTCCATTGACCTAAAAAATTTTCTAATATTTATTTCTTTATTTTTTGAACATTTTTTAATGAGAGAGGGCCATAGCAAAGCAGCCATCAAAAATCCTGGAGTAATAGATTGATTATTAGCTATTCTTCTATCTGTATTAATCAATGCCTCTAACATTACATTCATTGTAAATTCTGAGAAGTTTGGGTCTGTTGAAATTAAATATTTAGCTATCCCAAATGAGTCTAGTTTTTTAAAGTTTTTTTCTGCATGACCATGTAAAAATATTTTACAGAATTCATCAAAAAGTCTTGCATTAGAGACTCCAGATAACAGGTGACTTTTATCATAAATTGCATCTTTTACTCGATTATCAATTTTGAAGTCTAACTTAGTACTAAATCTTACTGCTCTTAATGCTCTTACAGGATCTTCCTCAAATCTCCCTTGAGGATCACCAATAGAAACTAATATCTTTTTATTAATATGTTTTAAACCAGCATGAAAATCTTGAATCTCATCTTTTATAGGACAGTAGTAAAGAGCATTTACTGTGAAATCTCTTCTGTGACAATCTTGCTGAATAGTTCCCCAGGTATTGTCTCTAAGAATCTTTCCACTATCGTCTTTAACAAGAGTATCTGAATTTTGTTTTCCAGCTCTAAATGTTGCAACTTCTATTAGCTCCGATCTGCTAAATACGTGAACAAGCCTAAATCGCTTTCCAATAATTCTTGAAGCCTTAAATATCTTTCTTACTTCCTCAGGAGTAGCATTGGTTGCTATATCAAAGTCTTTAGGAGAAATTCCATTTAAAGCATCGCGTATACAGCCACCTACTAGATAAGCTTCAAAATCATTATCTTGAAGGGTTTGGATTATTGAAATAGCAAAAACGCTAAATTTACTAGAGTCTAACAATTGTATGAGATTAATTTATTCAAAGATTTTATTTTTTTATGAATTTTAATTCTGTTTCCCAATTTTTTTTGTTTGTTTTGTAATATTCGGTTCCTTGTTGAGCAAAGATAATTCTCCCACCGTCCATGTCAACTCTTATACTATCTGTAGTTATGACTCCGCCATATCTATCGTGAAATACCCCGATAATATCACCAGCCTTATCTTCAGTATGAATATTTTGTATCAATTCTATTAATTCTTCTTTTTTCATTAAAAACAGTAAGAATTAACCACTATGTTGCTTCTCTTTGATTTCATCAAGAGTTTTACAGTCTATGCAATGAGTTGCAGTTGGCCTAGCTTCTAATCTTTTAATACCTATATTGACACCACAAGACTCACAATAGCCATAATCATCTTGTTTTAATAGCTCAATAGACGAAGCGATTTTGTTGATCAGTTTTCTTTCTCTATCTCTAGTTCTTAATTCAAATGCAAACTCTTCTTCTTGTGAGGCTCTATCTAAATCATCAGCAGGTTTTTCTCCCTTATCCTTTAAATGCTCAAAAGTTTTTTGCATTTCATCTCTAAGGTCTTCCCGCCAATTAACTAGGATTTCTCTAAAGTGCTTTTTCATAGCAGCACTCATATATTTTTCTTTTTTCTTTGGTTTGTATGCAGATGGTTTTTTCTTAGCCACAACCTTCTTAGCTACAGGCTTCTTAGCCACAACTTTTTTAGCACACTTTTGCCACAGGCTTCTTAGCCACAACTTTTTGCTACAGGCTTCTTAGCCACAACCTTTTTGGCCACAGGCTTCTTAGCCACAACCTTTTTAGCCACAGGCTTTTTCTTAACTACAGCTTTTTTAGCTACAGGCTTCTTGGTAGTAGTTTTTTTTGCTTGTTTTGTGGTCAATTTTGATTTCTTATCAGAATTTGCTTTAGTCATTAAAAAAAATATAATTTTTTAGGGCTGCAAAGTAGCAGAATCCCATGAAATTTACTAGTATTTTTGTATATTATTTTTAACTGCTAAATAACCATCCATAGATAATCTTGGTCCAAATGTTTCAACTACCTTTGATGCTGCATAATTTGAAAACTTTGCACAAGAGGCTAAAGGCATATTTTGTAGATAAGCATACATAAAGGAACCAGCAAACATATCACCAGCACCATTAGTATCTACCGGTTGTATCTGTTCCCCTGAAACATGCTCAGCATTACCTTCAGCAATGACAACGCTACCCTCGGCACCTGTAGTGATTACAGAAGTAAAAGATTTCTCTTTTAAGGCTGTGATCGCATCATCTAAATTATCTTTTCCTGTAAAAGCTTTAGCTTCATCATCATTTCCAAAAACCATATCTATTCCATATGATTCAATAGTTTCAAACTTATCTCTGAATCCCATAACAATTCCTGGATCAGAAAGCGAAAGAGCCTTTAAGATATCTTTATCTTTTAAAAATTCAAGAACAGTAAGAACCGCATTGAAGTTCTCATCACTAGTTACCATGTAGCCCTCAATATAAAATATTTTTGAATTAGCAATAGCTTCTAGATCTAGATCGATTGAACTCATACAAGCACTTACCCCAAGCATGCTAACCATGGTTCTTTTAGCATCTGGAGTAACTAAAATGAGACATTTTCCTGTTGGAAGATCTAATTCTTCTTCGCTATAACCTTTGTGATATACACCAGCACTTTTCAAGCTATCTAAATATCGCAAACCATCATCATCTTTTGAAACTCTGCAAACATGATGACATTCAGCGCCATAACTTGATGAAGCGACTAAAGAATTTGTAGCAGATCCACCACAATCAGAAATTGATTCTGTTCCGAGGTCTTCAAGTTTTTTAGTAATCTCATTTTGCTCTTCTGCTGATACTAAAGTCATTTGATCTGCCTCTAAACCTACAGATTCTAAAAACTCATATGAGACCATATATTGAGTATCAACAAGAGCATTTCCTAAAGCGCAAATATCGTATTTCATTTTATAAACCTTCCTTTATTATTAATTCTATTTTTTCTAAAACCATATTTAAAATATTTTCGTCATGTTGAGTTGATATAAAGCCAGCCTCATATTTTGAAGGGGCAAAATAAACCCCATTAGCAATACACGCATTTAAAAAATTAATAAATATACTATCATTTGTTGCCACAACATCTTCAAAATTATTTGGCATTTCACTCGTAAAAAAGAAACCAAACATGCCACCCATTTGATTCTTAACAAAATCAATATTATTAGATTTCATAATTTTTGCCATGCCATCTAAAAGATATGAAGCTTTCATTTCCAAACTCTTGTAAGGATCAGTTTTAATGAGTTCAGTTAGAAGAGCTTCTCCAGCTGCCATTGCTAGTGGATTTCCTGATAAAGTTCCAGCTTGATATATAGGACCTTCAGGTGCTAATTGATCCATAAGATCAGCTCTTCCTCCAAATGCACCTACAGGCAGACCTGCTCCAATAACTTTTCCTAAAGCAGTAAGATCTGGTTTGATACCATATAGCTCTTGCGCTCCACCCAATGAAACTCTAAAACCACTCATAACTTCATCAAATATAAGTATGGAGTTATTTTGTAAAGAAACTTCTCTAACTAACTCAAGAAATGATTTATCAGCTGGAACAAAACCCATATTCCCAGCTACTGGCTCAATAATTATTGCAGCTAAATCATTCTTTATTTCATCAAATACTCTTAAAAAATGTTCTTTGTCATTATAGGGACAGCTAATTGTTAAAGATGCTAATTCTGCAGGAACACCTGGAGAGTCTGGCAATCCAAAGGTTGAAACTCCAGAGCCAGCTTTGACTAGTAAAGAGTCAGCATGCCCGTGATAACAGCCTGTAAATTTAATAATTTTATTTTTACCAGTACAACCTCTTGCAAGCCTAATACAGCTCATTGTTGCCTCTGTTCCAGAATTAACCATTCTAATTTTTTCTATAGATGGAACACATTGCTTAATCAACTTTGCAACACTTGATTCTAGTTTAGTTGGAGCTCCAAAGCTTGTTCCCGCTTCAATTTGTTTATTAACTGCAGCAACTACTTTTGGATGCGTATGACCCAGTATCATAGGACCCCAGGATCCTATAAAATCTACATATTCATTGTGATCCTCATCATACAAAAAAGCTCCCTTTGCACTTTTAAAGAAAATTGGCGAACCACCAATATTTTTAAAGGCCCGAACAGGGGAGTTAACACCACCTGGCATCAAGCTTTGCGCTTCTTTAAATAGTTCTTTTGATGTATTTATTTCTTTCAATATATTTTTTCCAAGAAAAATGTTCTAGCTTTAAAATTTATATTCTGATTTGAAAGCAATGATATCAAACTTTTGATGGGTTACTTCAATATCACTATCTGATTTGCAAATTCTTCAACCTTATCCCAATTTGTAAATTCATGAGCCTCTGACATATCTGTCGGACCCTTTGTCATCCACATAATCAACCGAATCATATACTTATCTACAAAATTATATTTTTGGTAATCTATTTTTCCTCCAAAGACCTCTAACAATGCAGGCTTCCATGATGATAATGATAGAAATTTTTCCATATATGGATTTGTATTAGGAGTATTCTTTTCAGGCTTTCTAGCAACAGCATTTACAGAAAAGAATATATTATTATTAGCCTCTAAAATAGAAATATTACTTTCAATAAATTGGTAAAGATTAGGGCTATGTTTGCCATACCTTATGCTGGCACCTATAACTATTTGATCATATTTAGAAAGATCTAGTTCACCAGCATCATCTATCGATACAACCTCTGTTGAATTAGTTTGATTAATTACAGAACTTATTCTTTTACAGATAGCTTTGGTCTGACCGTCAGTGGTCGAGTATATAATTAGAGTTAATGGCATTTGGTTATTTATATTTTAGGCTATTTTAGCCTTTCCTTAATAATTATTCAGATCAATTTTCTAATTAAAATAATTTTTATTTGGAATCTGATAAAATTGTGAAATATTATGACTTCAGAAAATTTAATACAATCTCTCGCCTTAACTGATTCAGCAGTACAAAGGATTGCTTTAGTTATTAATGTAGAAAAAAAATCTAGGTTCAGAGTTTATGTAACTGGAGGAGGCTGTTCAGGCTTCCAGTATGGTTTTAAATTTGATGATGACGTTGCTTTTGATGATGAAGTTTTAGATTACGAAGGTTTCTCTGTTTTATTAGATTCTCTTTCTTATCCATATCTGTATGGCTCAACGTTAGATTATGTAGAAGACTTGTCGGGCGCAAAATTTGTGATAAATAATCCAAATGCAAAAACTACCTGTGGCTGTGGAGAGTCTTTCGCTATATAGACTTAGTAATAGATCCCTAGCAATGCAGGCACTTCTCTAGTATTTTTTAATCGTACAGCCGAAGAAATATTATTGACCCTTCTATAAGCTAACCAACCAAAAGCCATTGATTCAATTGCTTGAGGATCAAGCCCTAGATCTGACGTTAGCTTAACCGGCATATTTAAATGAAATGAAATTCTTTTTAAAAGTGTCTTATTTTTGCTTCCGCCTCCACATACATAAATATTCTTAAAATCATGTTTCTCTTTTCTAATTGCATTAGAAATAGATAATGCTGAAAATTCTGTAAGAGTTGCGAGAATATCTTTTTTGTCATGTTTCAAAAGATTTTTTGATATATAGCCGAAGTTAAATAATTCTTTGCCAGTAGATTTAGGCATTTTCTTTTTAAAAAAACTATTAGATAGTAATTTTTTAAGTTCTTTTAAATTCACTTTACCCTTTTCAGCAATAGCGCCATTTCTATCAAATTCTAAACCCAGAACCTTTGAGCAATAAGCATCCATTAATGCATTTCCAGGACCAGTATCTGTCCCAAAATAAGATCCATCAGCTTGAACATATGTATAGTTTGAAATTCCACCAATATTTAAAATAATTCTAGATTCTTTTTTAGATTTAAAAAGTTCAGCATGAAACTCTGGAACAAGTGGCGCTCCTTCACCCCCTTTTGCAATATGCATATTCCTAAAATCACTAACAACTGTGGTTCCAGTTATAGCTGATACTATATTTGGATCACCAATCTGAGTTGAAAAATTATTCTTTATATCTGGTTCATGTCTTATAGTTTGACCTGAAATACCAACAGCAATATTTTGGGGATTCTTAATAACATTTTTATCTATTATTCTTGAGACTGCTTTTGCAAAAATTAAACCTACTTTTTTATTTAATACTCCAAGATCAGATAAAGAAATTAAATTATTGGTTATCGTATTACTTATATCATCACTTAAATTCTTAGGAATCTTGATTGAATCAAAAGCTTCTAACTTTATATTTTTCTTTGTTACTGAAATTAAAGACACATCGACTGCATCATGGCTAGTGCCACTCATTGCACCTATATATAACTTTGAATTAGTTGGCATTTGGGTCTAAATTGTTAAATCTATCTAATAGCTTATTGTTTTCAGCCAATAATGCAAAGAAGTCATCCTTTTGTTCAATTGGCACTGGTTGAGCAGAAGGGAGTTTTACTCTGACTGGATCTGTTCTTTTTGAACCAACCTTGAATTCATAATGCAGGTGGGTTCCTGTAGCAGCACCTGAATCACCAACGTAACCAATTGTCTGACCTTGAGAAACTTTTGATCCAACTTTTAGTTTTCTATTAAAGGCTTCCATATGAGCATATAAAGTAGAAATATTACCACCGTGTTTAATCTGGATTGTTCTTCCATAACCAGATTTAGTGCCTATAAACTTAATGACCCCATCACCAGATGCTCTTATAGGAGTATTTCTGACCGCAGCATAATCGACACCATTATGAGCTTTTATTCTGTGCAGAATAGGGTGCATTCTATTCGGATTAAAATGTGAGCTTATGTAGGCAAAATCTAAAGGAGCTCTTAAAAAAGCCTTTTTTATATTATTACCAGAACTATCGTAATATTCTTTACCTGTTTCTTGATTTATAAATCTATAAGCATTGTAGACTTGGCCTTGATTGATAAATTCAGCAAAAACAATATCACCATTTTTAGCAATTTCGCCTTCTGCATATACAGTTTCATAAATAAGCTTAAAGGTATCACCTTTTCGAATATCAAACACAAAATCAATATCCCACCCAAATAAATATGCTAAATCCATAATAACGCTATCGGGAATATCGGCTTTGAGACCAGCTTCATAAAAAGAAGAATTTATAATGCCACTTTTAAAGCTGGTAACTATTTCAGGGTTCTTTACTATTTTAGTTATAGTAATTTCATCCTCGATATTGATTACAAGTGAATTAATATTATCTTTGATAATTTCTATTTTAATTATTTCATCATCAAGATAAGTAAACTGCATTTTATTGCCTGGCCTAATGTCTCTTAGTGACCCAGCACTATCCTTTCTGAAGACTTTATATGCTGTATTTAATGGCACTTTAAATTCCTCAAATATTATAGAAAGATTTTCTCCATCTTTAACAGTATAAAAATCATAAGATTTAGTAAGAGGTGAAGTTGAAATTATTTCCTCTGATTCAAAAATATCTTCTACAGGCAATTCAGGATTATTTTTTAGATCAATATTAACAAGCAGGATAAACCCTACAAATATAAGGAATATGATCATCACATACTTAAAAGAAACTCTTTTAAATCCAATCATATTTATTCTTTATCTAAATTAAGTAGCTCTGTATTTCCACCAAAAGCCACTGTATTTTTAGAAACTACTCTTTCATTCACAAATTGTAATAAATAGTTTGGACCTCCTGCCTTGAGACCACATCCTGAAAGCCCTTCACCACCAAATGGCTGAACACCTACTACTGCTCCAACCATGTCTCTATTAACATAAGCATTTCCGGCCGATAGTAACCCTGATATTTCAGCGTGCTTGGACTCAATTCGAGAATGGATTCCAAGGGTTAAACCATAATTTTTATCATTAATTTCAATTAAGTTTTCTTTTAAGGTAGATGCTTTATATTTATATATGTGCAAGATTGGCCCGAATTGCTCTTCGTTAATTTCATCTAATGCATTTAGTTCTATTAAGCATGGCGAAATAATATTTTTTTCAGTAAGGTGCTCGTGTGATTGAAACTTTTTATTAGAGCTAGTGAATGAATTGATATAGGTTTCTAATTTTTTAAAAGCATCTACATTAATAATTGGGCCAACATCAGTTTCAAAATTATTGGGAGCGTCTAAAGTTAATTCCTTCATTGCTCCGGTGAGTATTTCCCACATATCTTCATATATTTCTTCTTGAACAAGAATAAGTCTGAGGGCAGAACATCTTTGACCAGCTGAATTAAACGCTGACCTGATAACATCATCAGTTACTTGTTCTAAGAGGGCGCTTGAATCAACCACCATTACATTTAGTCCACCTGTTTCAGCAATTATTGGTGTTATAGCTCCTTCTTTTGAAGCCAAATTTTTATTTATATATTTTGCAGTCTTATGTGAGCCTGTAAAACTAACTCCTTGGATATTATCAATAAGACTTAGCGCATCTCCTTGTTCTGCTCCACCTAGAATTAATTGCAATGCTTCTTTGGGGACACCTGCTTTATGAAAGAGTTCTATTATTTTAAAGCCTATTATTGATGCATGCTCTGATGGTTTTGCTATTACATTATTTCCTGTAACTAATGCTGCACTGATTTGTCCTACCAGAATGGCAGCAGGAAAGTTCCAGGGGCTTATGCATAAAAATGTTCCTTTGGGATGATAAGAGATTTCATTTAGTTCACCTGTTGGTCCCTTTAATTCAATAGATTGAGATTGAATATTATTAGCTTCATTACAATAAAATCGTAAAAAGTCCTCAGCTTCTCTTAATTCATCCCAGGCATCATGAATTGTTTTGCCCGTTTCATGTAATAGAAGATGCAAGAGTTCATCTGAATTAGCCTGAATGAGATCAGCCATTTTTTTTAAGATGCTAGTCCTATGAGTAATATTTGTTTTACCCCAGTCATAATTTGTAGATTTTGTGCTAAAGCTATTTATTATTATTTCAGGATCATCAAATTTTACTGACCCTATACAGCCTCCATCACATAGTGACTTAATTTCATGCGCAGGACTTGAGGATTGAAATGATGATTGCACATCATAATTAGTATCTTTAAATTTTTGCAGATTTAACTTTATGTTATCTATATTTTCTCTCTCAGTTAGATCTAAGCCAGGAGAGTTAATTCTGTTATTAAACATATCTTTAGGTAATTGTATTTTTAATAAATCATTTTTTTCTAATTTTGATTCTAATACTTTTGCAGGATTTTCTGCTAATTTTTTAGGATCAACTTCTGAATCAAGAAGCCTGTTTATAAATGAACTATTTGCTCCATTCTCTAATAACCTTCTTACTAGGTAGGGCAATAAATCTTTATAGGCTCCAATAGGTGCATAAATACTAGCCTTTGGAATATGCTCGCACACTTTATTAGCTGAATCATATAACAATTCACCCATTCCAAATAATCTTTGAAATTCATAGGTCTTGTTGTATCCCATATGGTAAATAGCAGCAATAGTATGAGCATTATGAGTTGCAAACTTAGGATAAATTTTCTCTATATCAAAAATTTTCTTTGCAGTATGGAGGTAACTCAAATCAGTTAGATTTTTATTTGTAAAAACTGAATATCCTGGATGAGATTTAATCTGTGATTGCTTGATTTCATAATCCCAATAAGCACCTTTAACCAGCCTTACATGAATAGGCGCTCTTTCTTTTAATATATCTTCTGCCCAATCAATAATTTCTAATGATCTTTTTCCATAGGCCTGAACTGCCATGCCTATGTTGCTCCAATCTTTGTATTTTTTATTTAATAAAATTTTCTCTATTATCTCGAGTGAAACTGAAAGCCTATCTTGCTCCTCAGCATCAATTGTTACCTCAACATCTTTTTTAAATGCCAAGTCCACCAATGCTTCTAATTTTGGGATTAAGTTGTTTTTAATATGAGTTTGATTAAGCATTTCATACTTAGGACTTAAAGCAGAAATTTTAATAGATATTCCATTATTAGCTCCATGCTTATCATTAATAGCACTTACATTATTAATGGCATCTTCGTAAGCTTTAAAATAGTTATTAGCTTGAGTTTCAGTTCTGGCTGCTTCGCCCAACATATCAAAAGAGTAGGAATTGTTCTCAATACCTTTAATCTTATTAATATCCTCAAAGTCTCTACCCATAACAAATTCACCACTTAGAATTTTCATTGCCATCATAATGGCTTCTCTTACAGGTATTTCACCCGACTTTTTAGTCAACTTATTAAGCCATTTAAGAGGATTATTTGAGAGTTCATCTGAAGGCTTTATAACCTTGCCAGCTAGCAAAAGACCCCAAGTAGATGCATTTACAAGCAGACTATCAGCCTTATTTAAATGTGCTTCCCAAGAACCTGCTGAAAGCTTTTCAGAGATTAAAATGTTTCTTGTTCTGCTATCAGGAATTCTAAGCAATGATTCTGCTAAACACATCAGAGCAACGCCCTCATTATTTGAGAGCCCGTATTCGCTTAGAAATGCATCAAGTTGAGTCCGCTCACTCTTTCTATCTCTGCAAAGCTTAATAATATTTACAGCATCTTCTTCTATAGATGTGTTATTAAGAAACTGACTATCAGCTATAAAATTTTTAGCTAAAATTTCTTCGGAATAAAATTTTTTTTCCATAACTGACATTTGTAGTATTTTAATCTTATGTTCATAACTATCAATGCTTGCTCATGCTTAAATGAGTTTTGATATAGTTATGAAAACCTAGGAATTTTCTAAATCTATTAATAATATTATGGTAGTCTAGCAATATATGAAAGAGGCATTAAAACTAATAAAACGAGGCACTGACGAGATTCTTACAGAAGCAGATCTGAAAAAGAAACTGGATTCTGGAAAGCAATTAGTTATAAAGGCTGGCTTTGATCCTACCGCACCTGATTTACACCTTGGACACACTGTATTACTTAATAAATTAAGACATTTTCAAGAATTGGGCCATAAAGTTATATTTTTGATTGGTGATTTTACTGGTCAAATAGGAGATCCCTTCAGGAAAAAATAAAACCAGGCCAACTCTTGATGCCAAAGAATTAGCAGAAAATTCTAAAACCTATCAAAAGCAAGTTTTTAAAATCTTAAAAAAAGAATTAACTGAAGTTCGTTTCAATTCCGAATGGTGTAATGACCTTGGAGCAAGTGGACTTATTCAACTTGCATCTAAATATAATGTTGCTCGAATGCTTGAAAGAGATGATTTCAATAAACGCTATAACGCCAATCAAAGCATTGCAGTTCATGAATTTTTATATCCTTTAATCCAAGGTTATGACTCTGTAGTTTTAGAAGCAGATGTAGAATGTGGAGGTACAGATCAAAAATTTAATTTATTGGTCGGGAGAGAGCTTCAAAGATCTTATGATCAAGATCCGCAAGTTGTCCTGACAGTTCCTATCCTTGAAGGATTAGATGGAACCAATAAGATGTCAAAATCACTTAATAATTATATCGGCGTCGATGAAGCCCCAGATGAGATGTTTGGAAAAATTATGTCAATTTCAGATGATCTCATGTGGAGATGGTTTGAGTTGCTTAGCTTTATTTCAGAAAAAGAAATCGCCTCATTAAAAAATGAAATGGATTCAGGAAAAAATCCAAGGGATATAAAATTTATTTTAGCTGAGGAGCTCGTTAATAGATTCCATGCCGATGGTGACGGCGAAGCATGCAAGGAAGCATTTTTACAAAGATTTCAAAAAGGCTTAATGCCTGAAGATATTCCAGGCATTTCTATTGATATAGATGGCGATAGCATGCCTTTGGTTAATTTATTAAAAAATACTGAAATGGTAGCCAGCACCTCAGAGGCAGCAAGACTTATTAAGCAGGGCGGGGTCAAAATAGATTCTAAGAAGGTAGAAGATCCTAAGCTGGAGATCAAAAAGGGCAGCGAAGCTATCTATCAAGTTGGAAAAAGAAAATTTTTAAAAATAAAGGTTTAAATATGAAAAAAGTATTTCAGTTATTTGTTTTATTTATGTTGGTTGGTTGTGGCCAAGAAGAAAGTATTAGCCTCGCTGTTCCTCAAAGTGTAATGGATAAAAATATGCAAGATGGAGAGCTATTTCTTCAATCCAATCTTTCCCAAAATGGAGTCATCGAAGTTGAACCAGGATTACAATATCTTGTTATTAATAATGGTGACGAGGGAGCAAGGCAGCCCCGTCCATCCGATAAAGTAACTGCCCATTTTCATGGAACTCTTCTAGATGGAAGTGTGTTTTGGAGCTCGGTTGACATGAATGACCCATTGGTTATAAAACCATCTCAATTAATTCCAGGTTGTCAGAAAATTTTACCTCTTATGAAATTAGGTGATAAATGGAAAGTATTTATTCATCCTGACATGGCATACGGAGTAGAAGGGCGACCAACCATTCCATCAAATTCAGTTTTAACTTTTGAGATTGAGCTTTTAGCAATCAACTAATCACTAGAACTTACTGCTCTTGATTTTCCTCAGCAGCAGCCTCTTTTCTTAATTTAATTTTTGATAAACTAATCTTATCTTTCATGGTCATAATATAGGCTGATACAGCTAATAGTAATATGCCTGAAGCTTCATAGATAATATTAATACCATCAAAACCCTTGCTTTGAATTACTATCATTCGAGTTAAGGCGGTAATGGCAATAATAATTGGAAGTGTTACCGGAATACGTTTATCTCTATAAAAGATACCGACCATTCCCAAGACTTCTGCATAGATAAATAGTAAGAAAAGATCACTTAGGTCGACAACCTGGACCATAATAATTCTTTCTAATTCCATGAATGCTGCAAAAAGAGTTGCCAAAGCGATTGCCGCTAAAATAACTCCTTCACTAAACCATATAAATTGCTGTAACCATTTATTTTCTTTCATTCATCTATTAAAAACAAAAAAGTTCTATTTAACAAGATTTAAAAGAATCATTTTTTATATATATGCATATTAATAATGATATTTAAAACTATTTTCAATAATAACTAAATTAACCCTATCAATTTTTAACTCGACATTATTTCCAGCCTATATGTTTGTTAAAAAATATTACATTAGTTAGGATTAGATATGAATTACAACAATATTAATCTTAAATATTTCCTAATCTATGCCACTCATCATTGGCATAGCAGCCATCTTATGAGGTATGAATTTTTTGATGTAGATGATCGCATCATTTCATTTCCTGCTGCTATGCTATGTGTTGCTCTTTTTCGCTTTCAGCGTTGGCGCTCAGAGAATAAGAGAGTTACTGATTTAGAAAGATATTCAAAAAATGAAAATTATGATTTTCTTAAAGAGCCCTCTGGTTTACAGCTAGATGATTTTCGGAGCTTTAAAACATTACCTTTTATAATGGACATAGACAAAGGAGATGATGCTTTCATGAATCTTCTTATTCAAAAATCTGAACAAGAGCTCAATTACATTAAAGAGCAAAAAATTGTAACAGTAATGCAAACTAATGATAGTCGTAATAGGATGAGGCTTTTTATACTCAGGTATTTTTATTTAAAACAACTAAAGAATTCCCATCATTTTATCTTACAGATAGGCCTTATTTTCGAATCTTAGAAAAATTTTTTGGTACCAATTTAGCCGATATGAATATATATGAAGAAATAAATATTGAGAAATATAACTTTCCTAAAACTAAATATAGCTTATATGGTCCCGATCAAAGTATAAAAGAATTTTTTACTAGAGAATTTATCGATCTGCTAAATGAGGGCGTCAAAGGTAAAAAGAGGATTAAAGTTGAATCCAATGGCAAGGACATAATCTTTTATGTAATACATAAGAGGCATTCAGAGGAAGGAATGAAATTTTATACAAATTTATTTCAAGTCCTCTCTAAAGCGCTCTTAGATAAAGCTTTCTAAATGGTAAGACCCTCTGAGAGTATTGATTTTAAAGGGTTAAATGGTGGGTCTGGGTGGACTCGAACCACCGACCTCACCCTTATCAGGGGTGCGCTCTAACCAAGCTGAGCTACAGACCCATTATTGAATGCATCAGCATATAACGGAAGGAGGATTATAAATACTTTTAGGGTTGATGTCTTCTCATGCTGACTATTTTTTATACCATGCTGGACATCTTTGATTTACGAAAACCATTTATTGAAAAAGGTATGCTCAATAAATAAGCAATAGCCAATATGGACATAACAATCCATAAAAAATTTATTAATAATAAGACCAGAGTAAAAAAAACAACAAGAATTCTAAAAGAATGAGATCTCTTTAATTGAAATGAAGAATTTTTAAGAGAATATGTTGGAATATTGCTTATCAATAGAAAAGCAATTGTAAGGGTATAAAAAGCTAGCAAGTTCTGATGGTTCGTCCACCAATCAAAACCAATAAAGGAATGAGTAACTGGTATTAAAATTAAAATTGCTCCAGCTGGAGTGGGGACCCCTTTAAAAAAATTATTCTGCTTAGACATTAAATCCGAATTATTAATATTGAAAAGCGCTAATCTTAAACAGCAAAAAATAATAAAGAGTAAAAGAGATAGCCAGCTTATAAGACTCATATTACTCATCAAGCTCATATATATTAATAAACTTGGCGCTATGCCAAAATTTACAAAATCTGCCAAAGAGTCTAGTTGCGCACCTAATTCAGAATGAGCTTGCAATAGAGATGCCATCATTCCATCAAGCAGATCACAAACTGCAGCAATCAGAATGCATATTAGGCTAGCTTGATATTGACCCTCAAGCGCAAAGCGCATGGAAGTGATTCCAAAACAGAGTCCTGAAAGTGTTACTAAATTTGGAATTAAATTTCGTATAGCTGGTTTTTTCATAGGCTAACTTAAAGATGCAAGTATTGATTCTCCTGCAACAACCTTTTGATTTAAACCACAATCAATCTTAGTGTTGATGGGTAGGTAAACATCAACTCTTGATCCAAACCTAATTAACCCAAATCTTTCACCTGCTTTAAGCCTATGTCCATCATTAATAAAGCTTAAAATCCTTCTAGCAATCAAACCTGCAATTTGAACAACAACTATTTCAATATTTTCCTTAGTTTGAATAACCAAAGCATTTCTTTCATTTTTTTCACTAGCCTTATCCAAACTAGCATTTAAAAAACTTCCTTTAGTATAGGCAATTTTTTTGACTTTACCTTCAATAGGACTCCTATTCACATGAACATTAAAAACATTCATGAAAACACAGACTCTTTTCATCATTACAGGCTCTAATCCAGATTCTAATGGCGGCAAAGATTCATCAATCAAACAAATAACTCCGTCTGCAGGGCTATATACAGCACCTGATATAGAGGGCGTAACTCTTTCAGGATCTCTAAAAAACCAAATTATAAATACAGTTATAAAACAACCAAGAATTGCAATCGGAAGCCAAATAAAAAAGAATAAAGTTGATATAAATAAGGATATTAAAGCGAATTTCCAGCCTTCAGGATGAATAAATGAAAGAACTTTTTTTAATGAAAACATATCTTTTTTTAGATTTTGCCTTTATCTCTCATATCTTTTCTGATCTTTGTGGCGCTAATATCTGTAATTGCTTCTTCAAAACTCTCTTCTTCAAACACATAACCCACACCGCGACCATAGGTAATATTTACAATATTAGGCACAAGCATGATTTCGTATTCTTTACCTCTTTCAAATCCATCCACTTGAAGACCATCCTCTATGTTCTTACAAACAGTGTCCCAATCAAAGGGATTATCATCCTGACCATCTCCGCCTGAAGCGCCCTGGACATCTCTGACTTGAATAGCCACCTGCCCAGTTTTTGCAACACATCTTTTAAATAGTGCTTGATGGCCATCATGCCAAGGCTGCCATCTCCCTAACATTTGAACAGTTGGCTTTTTCCAATCAAACATTTTTTAATATTTCCTTAGCCACATCATCGTGATTATGATCATTCCATTCAGTAATATGAAAACTTACATTCTCAGGATTTTGAAATAACTTATTAGTATCTTCGTATCTTCCTTCCTTAATAGTATCCATCCATACAACAATATCAGCATCAAAGTTTTCTCTGGTTTCTTGAGTAGGGCAAACAAAATCACATACTACATATCTACCATGTGATTTTTCAAAATCTGCAAAGCTGCGCATTCGAAGTGACTGTCTTCTTCTGCCTTCGTCAGAAAAGTCCCAATCATTTGCCATTTCTCGAACCTTATCTGCGTTATACCAAGCCGCACTCAATAAAGGCACTAACCTTTCTGTGAGATAGGTTTTACCACTTCCTGGCAAACCCATTACTAAAACTTTCATAAATTAGTCCCTATCATTAATTTATTTAATTGCATTTACTAAGAGTTCTTTAGAGATTTATACAAGCTGAAGTATATATAAGCCCATGGAAATACAAAGGTATATTCGATCAGGCCTGCAAAAACTAATTGAAGAAGAGAACTTCCTCCGCCTGCTGCCATTGGTAAAATTGAAAAAGGCAGCATCGCCAAAGCAGCACTTAAAGCAATAAAACTAAAAGTTAAGAAGAATAAAATAGTTCCATGCTCATCTGTTACTTCCCATGATTTAGCAATAGATTCTCTAACACCTTTATTTTCAAACATTATATAAGCAGGAGTTAGTCCCAATCTGCCAAATAAATAGAACCCAGGCAAAATAAGCATTAGCAATCCAAGGGTAAAGACAATATAGCAAAGTACTAAAGCGCCTAAGAGCGGAAAGAATTTTTTAAACCCAATAAATAAAGCATCAAATGGTTTGATATTTTTGCCTTCAGTTAGAGCATTAAATGCCACAAAAGTTCCACCGGTAAAAGAAATACTTAAAATTATTGAAATAAATGAAAGAAGTGTGATTGGCAAAGAGTTAGTTTCAAAATACATTGTAATATCATCAATATTTCCCGCTTCCATTAACAGCGTTGCATCTGTTAAATAATAAGCAGTAATTATCTCTACTAAAAAGACAGGTAATGCCAAGACTGCAAGAAACTGCCAATGAATATATGCAAATTGCCAAGCTGATTTAAATTGGTTCATAATAGTAAAAAATTTATATTAAAAATTATGAGAAATATTATAGTCTACGCTTTTTTCTTTGTCCTCTTCGGTTGCTCAACTGAAACAGTAACTGACACTGATTCAATTACTTATCCCACATCAAGAACGGTTCCTTTTATCGAAACCCTGCATGGAACTGAGATATCAGATCCTTATAGGTGGCTAGAAGATTTTACCGGCGATGAAGCAAATGCTTGGGTTGAGAAGCAGAATGCCTTCACACAAACTTTTATTAAAGAGACTCCAATCAAAACTGCTATAAAAGCAGACCTATCTAAAATATGGGTGAGTGATTCTATAAGCACACCCTTTATAAGAGAAGGTAAGACTTTTTATTATTTTAATAATGGAAATTGGCAACAAAGTAAACTCATGATGAAAGCTTGCGATTCTTGTGAAGAAGAGATTTTACTTGACCCAAATCTTTTTTCAGATGATGGAACAGTCTCTCTTGGAAGTATTAGCATTAGTCCGAATGCAGAGTACATGGCTTACTCTATTTCAGATGGCGGTTCTGACTGGAAAAGCTGGAAGATTATGAAGATAGCAGATAAATCTTTGCTTGCAGATAGCCTTTTATGGACAAAATTTTCTAGTGCTGTTTGGGAGAATGATAATTCTGGATTCTATTATCTAAAATATGATGAACCAGATGGTGAGGCTCTTCTTGAAGTGAATGAAGCACCTCAACTCCTATTTCATGCTCTTAATACAGATCAATCAAAGGATAGATTAATTTATAAAAATTCGGAGAAGCCTAGATGGAGCTTTGGAATAAATGTTATTAAGGACACTTCTTACAAGATTCTATCAATAGGAGAGGGAACCGATGAAAGAAATAGAGTTTATATCCAGCTAGAAACAAATGGCGAATTCATTCCTTTAATTGATGAACTTATTGGTGCATACAACTTAATATCTTCCAAGGACAATATCTTATGGTTTTATACAACTGAAAATGCTCCAAATGGAAAAGTTGTTAAATTAGAAGTTAAAGAAGATCAAAGTACTGAATGGTCAGAAGTTATCTCTGAAACAAAAAATTCAATCTCTAACGTTAACGTAGTTAATAATTCTTTTGTTGTTATATATCTTGAAGATACACTTTCTTTAGTTAATTTTTATAACCTAGACGGCTCCTTTAGCCACAAACTTAAGGGAGACTTTAAAGGTAGTATCGGGGGTTTTGGTGGAAATATTGATGATACTGAAACTTATTTTAGTTTTACAAATTTCACAACACCATCTCAAATACATAAAATAGACCTTTCCAAAAATTCTAGTAAATTATTTTGGGCTGAAGAGTTAATGGACTTTACTGCTTCAGATTATGCTTCTGAACTAAGATTCTATAAATCCAAGGATGGAACAAAAATACCACTTCACATAAGCTATAAAAAAACGACAAAGCTCAATTCCTCATCACCAGTTTTACTTTATGGCTACGGTGGATTTAATATTTCAATCCTGCCCAGATTTTCAAAAAGCTACTTAGCTTGGATGAATCAAGGGGGCGTTGTAGCTGTTGCAAATCTTAGAGGCGGCGGTGAATATGGCGGAGCTTGGCATAATGATGGAAAGCTTTTTAATAAACAAAATGTTTTTGATGATTTTGCCTATGCAGCAAAGTATCTTCACAAATCTAGAATTGGATCAAGCTCTACTACTGCCATCCAAGGTGGTTCTAATGGAGGCTTGTTGGTTGCAGCTACTATGCTACAAAATCCAAAGTTATTTGCAGCCGCTATTCCTCAAGTAGGGGTTTTGGATATGCTGAGATTTAATAAATTTACTATTGGCTGGGCATGGGAAAGTGACTATGGATCTCCTGAAAAAACCAATGAGTTTTATAATCTTTTATCTTATTCTCCATATCATAATATTGAGAATGGTGAATGTTATCCTCCTACACTTGTAACAACATCAAAAAGAGACGATAGAGTTGTCCCATCTCATTCATTTAAATTTGCTGCCAGACTTCAAGCTTCTCAAGGATGCGATAACCCAATACTTATTAGAATAGAAGACAGGGCTGGTCATGGTGCAGGTACTCCAAAAGATAAAAGGATTGAACAGATTTCAGACGTGTATGGATTTGCTTTATCTTCAATGAATTAATTTAAGTATGAGCAACCAAGTCCAATCAAATATGCAGAAGGTTGCATATACAGCTTTAGCTGGAACTAGTATTGAGTGGTATGACTTTTTCTTATATGGCGCAGCAGCAGCACTTATTTTTCCTACAGTTTTTTTTGGTGAAGCATCTCCTTCAACTGCATTAATATTATCTTTTTTAACCTTTGCAGCAGGTTTTATAGCAAGGCCTATAGGCGGTATTATATTTGGCCACTTTGGCGATAGGATAGGAAGAAAAAAAACACTAGTCACTGCTTTAATTTTAATGGGAGTTTCATCAACATTGATTGGCTTACTGCCAACTTATGCCATGATTGGAGTAACTGCTCCTATCTTATTAACGCTCTTAAGGTTTGCTCAAGGAATTGCCATAGGCGGTCAATGGGGAGGTGCTATGCTCCTTGTAACAGAGAGTGCGCCATCTAATGAAAGGGGATACTATGGAGCTTTTGCGCAAGCGGGGGCACCTGTTGGGGTCATTTTAGCTAATCTAGCATTTATTATTACAAGCGCATCAGTATCAGATGAATCCTTTCTTGCATGGGGTTGGCGTATTCCTTTTTTAGCAAGCGCATTATTAATTGCTATTAGTATGTATATACAACTTAATTTAGAAGATACAAAAGCATTTAAAGAACTTCAGGCCTATAAAGAAGGACTTCAAAAAGACATAAATACAGCTGAAGTCCTAGTTGAAAAATCACCAATTATTGAAGCAATTAGAAAATATC
Organism: uncultured SAR86 cluster bacterium; assembly: GCA_964275345.1. Classification (GTDB taxonomy): domain Bacteria; phylum Pseudomonadota; class Gammaproteobacteria; order Magnimaribacterales; family D2472; genus MED-G78. Next base: position 373,417 of record CAXYBK010000003.1, read on the forward strand.
CTAAAAGGATTATTCTTGCTGCTGGAGCCTTTTTATCTGTGCAAGTAACTTTTTATATCTTGATTGCTTTTATGCTTGTATACGGAGTTTCAAATACTAATTTATCTAGGGATGACATATTGGCAGCTATTCTTATAGCTTCAGCTATCCAAGTTCCCGTTCAATTTGCCTTTGCTTCATATTCAGATAAGCACGGCCGAAAAGGCATTTTTATGCTTGGAGCCATTCTTACCGCTTTATGGGCATTTGCTATATTCCCGCTTATAGATACAGGAAATTTCTGGTATACGGTACTAGCAATTTCTGGAGGATTAATATTCCTAGCAATGATGTATGGACCTCAGGCAGCTTTTTTTACAGAACTATTTACAACTGAAGTTCGATATTCTGGAGCAACACTAGGCTATCAGTTTGGAGCAATTGCCGGAGGTGCTTTTGCACCTACAATCGCTACATACCTTTGGACAGAATATGATGTATTTTGGGTATCCGTCTATATAGCTTTTGCGTCATTACTAACATTATTATCAGTAATGGCATTAACTGAGACATATCAAACTGATCTAAATAAAACAGATTGAAAGATTTAACGTCTCGAAGATAAAGCTATTTGTTCAAAATTTAAATTTTTATATGTGAAGACTGATTTTTCCATCAGAGGTCCAAATAACTTGTTCCAATCGTAATGGATACCTAATTCATCTTTTATAGGTGGAGATATAGTAAAGGTAACATCATATAACTCGTCTATTTTCCCAGGCAATTTAATATTTTGAGCATAATGTAAGCTATCCGACATATTTAAATGGGGTGTAAGCTGAACTTGCACTTCAGTTCCACTCTCAGCTTTAATTTTTACGAATACATTAAGATAGGCTACAAAACCTCCAACCGGAGATCCATTTGGAGAATCTTCTGACCAATTAGCAAGCATTTCTATATGAATATCAGTATTAGATTCAGCACGAAAATATTCTTTAGGATGCACAATGTCCTTAGGAGCTGCTTCAAAAACAAGATCAATGCCTGGTTCCATTTTCTCCTCACCCACAATCATCTCAGCCGAATGAATTGAATAAGAAGTCATTAATATTATTAAAAACAAAGATTTGGTCATATTTAGCTCCAATTAGCAGTATCCGGTATAAATTTTAGTCTATTTAACACAATAAGATAATTTAATTTTTTAGCTTGTATTCATGATAATTATTGAATTATGATCATGGGAGTAATTTTTTTTATGGGAGAGAAATATGAAAATTTTATGCGTATTATATGATGATCCAAAAACAGGTATGCCTGAAAGATATGCCAGAGATGACCTGCCTAAATTAGACAAGTACCCAGATGGAATGAGTCTTCCGTCACCCAAAGCTATCGATTTCACTCCAGGCGAATTGCTTGGTTGTGTATCTGGAGAGCTTGGACTTAGAAAATTTTTAGAAGATGCTGGACACACCTTAGTTGTGACCTCTGATAAAGATGGCGAGGGATGTGAGGCTGACAAAGAATTAGTTGATGCGGATATTGTTATATCTCAACCATTTTTTCCATATTATTTAACTAGAGATAAAATGGAAACAGCGCCAAATTTAAAAATGGCAATTACTGCTGGGATTGGATCAGACCATGTTGACCTTCAAGCTGCCATGGACAATAACGTTGATGTTGTTGAGGTTACTTATTGTAACTCTCGTTCGGTTGCTGAACACATTGTTATGATGATCTTATCTATGGTTCGTGATTATCATACTCAACATAGAATTGTAAAAGAGGGTGGATGGAATATAGCTGATGCTGTCCAAAGATCATATGACGTAGAAGGTATGCATGTTGGAACTGTGGCTGCAGGAAGAATCGGTATTGACGTGTTAAGAAAAATGAAACCCTTTGATGTGCATCTTCACTACTTTGATATTCATAAACTTTCTGATGAAATAGAAGCAGAATTAAATCTTACTTATCATGATTCTGTAGAGTCACTAGTTGCTGTTTGTGATGTAGTTAATATTAGCTGTCCATTGCATCCTAAAACCGAACATTTATTTGATGATGCAATGATCAGCAAGATGAAACGAGGTGCATATGTTATTAATACTGCTCGTGGAAAGATTTGTGATAAAGACGCAATTGCACGAGGCTTAGAATCTGGTCAATTAAGTGGATATGCTGGAGATGTTTGGTTCCCGCAACCAGCTCCAAATGATCATGTATGGAGAACTATGCCCAATCATGGCATGACTCCTCATACTTCAGGTACTTCGTTATCTGCTCAAACAAGATATGCTGCCGGGGTTAGAGAAATTCTAGAATGTTACTTTGCTGGTGAGCCAATTAGAGATCCATATTTAATTGTTCAAAATGGTGACTTGGCTGGAATGGGAGCACATTCTTATACAAAAGGTACAGCCACTGATGGTTCCGAAGAGGCTGCCAAATATCAGAAATAACATTTAATTAGCAATTATTAAAAAAGCCTTTTCAAAAGGCTTTTTTTTTCGAATAAAAAAGAATAATATAAAAATATAACTGCAAAGGGGTGGTCATTCTGATCTGAGATCTACACAGAAACCCTTTGAACCTGATCCATTTAATAATGGCGGAGGAATTGCATGAATACCATTAGAACTAGTCTATTTATTTCTTTATTTATTTCTTTCTTTAGTTCTCAGATAGCATCTGAAACTATAGAGGAGATTATTATTAAAGGCGATTGGCGCCAAACCTCAGCAGATCAAGAAGATTCAAGTGTTCTTGTACTTGACGAGGAGATAATAAAATCTCAACCACTTAAACACTTTGAACAACTTTCCTACTTGGTCCCAAATTTAAATTTTGCTGCTAGTGATTCAAGAGCGCGTTATTTCCAAATCAGAGGCATCGGCGAAAGATCTGGATATCAAGGAACTCCTAATTCTTCAGTAGGATTTTTGATAGATGATATTGATTATTCAGGACAGGGGGGAATTGCTACAACTTTTGATCTCGATCAAATAGAGATTTACAGAGGTCCCCAGGGATCCAGGATTGGAGCAAATGCTTTAGCTGGGTTAATTTATATAAAAACTAAAGATCCAACTGATAAGTTTGAAGGCACAAGCGAGTTAACAATAGGCTCATATGGAACTAAGAGTACTGGCGTTGCTTTTGGCGGACCACTTAAAGTAAATAATGATCTTTCTTATAGGCTTGTTTTGAGAAAAGATAAATCTAATGGTTATAGAAAAAATTTATACCTCAATAAATCTGATACATCCAGAAAAGACGAGACAACCGCTCGTTTAAAAATTAAATGGAAATTTGATGATAAAACATCAGTTGATTTTTTGGTTATGCAGGTCGACATGGATGATCCTGCTGATATTTGGACTATAGATGGAAGTTTAAATACTCTATCTGATAGACCGGGGATGGACTCACAAAAGACTAATGCTTATGGATTAAAAGTATTTCGTGCATTAAATGGTTTTGAAATTCAAAGTCTTACAAGTTCAACAGATACTGATGTTGTGTTTAGTTATGATGCTGACTGGGGCAATCCAGATTCTCATTCACCCTATATTTATGACTATTTTTCTGAGACATTAAGAGACAGAAGCTCATTTAGTCAAGAATTTAGGCTAATTTCGGATAAATCAGACTTTTTATCAAATAATCTTATGGAATGGGTAGTTGGAATGAACTATTTAGAGCTTAAAGAGACAAATTTAAAATATGATGATGGTATTTATGGTGACCCTGCAGACCCATATGGTCCTTATGCTAGCGAATCTTCTTCTTCAAGTTCATATAAATCAGAAAACTTATCATTTTTTGGGAATATAGATTATCTTCTTTCAGAATCAACAAGGATATCTTTAGGTTTAAGAATGGAGGATTGGAAATCAAAATACTCAGATTCTTTTGGAGAATCATTTAATCCTTCGAATGATATGTCTGGAGGTAAAATATCTTTGATAAAAAATATAGAAAGTGGATCTAATATTTTTATTAGTATTGCTAAAGGATATAAGCAAGGTGGATTTAATCTTGGTTTAGGCTTAGGTGGAGATGTCTCAAATAAAGATCTTACCTATGATCCAGAATTTCTCACTAATTATGAAATAGGCATCAACTCTAAACTTAAGGATTCTAAATTAAATATTGAAACTGTAATATTTTATTCTGATCGAGAAGATCAACAAGTTTTGATTTCTACTCAAGTGGATCCAACAGATCCAAATACTTTTTCATTTCTAACCCAAAATGCTGCAGAGGGAGTTAACTATGGCCTAGAAATAAATCTTGATATGCAGCTAACAAATGATTTTAATATATTTGCAAATCTAGGAATTCTCAAAACTGAAATTAAAAATTGGGAGTCTCGTCTAGATCTTGAAGGCCGATCGCAAGCTCATGCTCCAGAGAGAAGTTATGCTTTTGGTTTTAATTGGGCATTGAAATCAAATACTTATTTATCAGCAGATGTGACTGGTAAAAGTGAATTTTATTATTCAGATTCTCATAATAATAAATCAAAGTCATATAACCTAATGAATATAAATTATGGCTATGAAAAGAATAATTGGACTTATACATTATGGGCGAGAAATATCTTTGATACTTACTACTCAGTCAGAGGTTTTTACTTTGGGAATGAAGCTCCAAATTTTGAAGAAACATTATACGAAAGACATGGAGATCCAAGACATGTAGGAATATCAGTGAGATATGACTTTTAACCTTATTAATCCAATCTTAATGGAGATAACTGCAGTAGTATTTGCAATTATTTATCTATTATTAGCTGTAAAACAAGATGTAAGATGCTGGTATGCGGCAATTTTTAGTTCATTCCTATATTTTTTTATAATGATGTCAGCAAATTTATATATGGAAGCATATTTACAGATTTTCTATATCATTATGGCAATATATGGATGGTTCCAGTGGAATAAAATTAGTGAAAATAAATCTAAATTTATTGTTAGAACATGGAGTATTAAACAACATCTAATTGTTATTTCTTCAGTAATTTCTTTAGCTTATATTTCAGGCAGTTTACTAAATATTTATACCGAAGCAGCTTTACCATTTATAGATGCGCTTACAACGTGGGGAGCAATCATTGCTACTTACATGGTTGCAAAAAAATTACTAGAGAATTGGATATATTGGTTTGTAATAGATTCAATATCAGTATTATTATTTATGTCACGTGGATTATATTTAACTTCAGTATTATTTTTTGTATACCTGATAATTATTTATTTTGGTTATAAGTCATGGACAAAAATAAAACATGAAATGAATGATTAATTTACAAAATAAAATTAATAAAATTTCTGGTAATTTTAAATTAGAAAATGAAATAAAGTCAGGACCAATATCAAAAATATTTTCTTGTGAGTTTAATAATATTAAATCAATTGTTAGATTTGATTTACCTCTTGCCTCTAAATTAAAGTTAAATCGTATGAAAGAAATTATGATTCTCAATGAGATAAGTTTCTTAAATCAATCTCCAAAAATATTGTTTGATAATATTAGTGAAGGTATTTTAATTTGGGAATATATTTCAGGAGCACAGTTAAATATTTCTAAAAACGACGAACCATTATTAACAGACTTAAGTAGATCATTAAAAAAAATACATCAAATAAAATTATCAAAAAGCTTAGTTACAAATTTTAATAAATCGATTATTTCTTATAAAGCATTACTAATCGATTCACCAAATCAAAAATTAATTAATAAAGGTCTTAAGCTATTTGAAGAAATTTATGATGAAGATGCGCCTCGTGTTTTCAGTCACAATGACTTAAACAAAACTAACTTATTGCTTGGTAGTAAAATTTATTTCCTAGATTGGGAATATGCAAGTATGAATAGTCCTTATTTTGATATTGCTTCACTTGCAGCTACTTTTAACTTGGATAACGTAGGAATTAATATTTTATTAGAAGGTTACTCAGATAACTTTATTGCTATTAATCAAGAAAAACTTAAAAAATGGATCAGTTTTACTTATTATTTAGATTACCTGTGGAGAATGTCTATTGTGAAATTAGATGATTCATACAACAAAACCATGAAATTAGATGAATTTGAAAGTTTTTTGCTAAATTTATAGGCTTTAACTAGTTCAATAAGAAAAATACAATCATTACACCTATTACAAGCAATATAAGCAAATTATTGTCAAAAGCATCAATTAAGCTATCTTTTGTAGGTAACCTTAAAGACTTTATATAGTCCATATCTAAGTATTCTTCTAAAAATCCATCTTTTCTTGTCTTTTTAATACTATTTTCGGCATTCTCATTATTTACACCTGATATTGACTCATTTGACATTATATTATCCTCTAAATTATTGTTTTCTTCATAACCATTATTTGTACTCATAGCTTCAATTGAGACTAATTCTGCTAAGATTTTATCTCTTTTTTCTCTGGCGACTATAATATCAGAAGTTTCTAGAGATTTCTTTATAAATTCTTTACCAATTATTTCTGAAACTTTTTTAGAAACTCTCTTTTGAATAAAATATATATCTCTATTTTTTCCCCGTAAAACCAGGTATTTATCATGATTTGTACTCATAATGTACTCAAATAATATTTAATTGTACTCATAATATGCCATATTATTTTTATCTAATCAACTATATGTACTCATATTGTATTATTTGTACCCATATTATCTTTAATTTTTTATTTTACTGCCTATATTTTCTTCTATGAGTTGTGTAATAATAATATTTAGATCATGAATACAATTATTACATCACTTATAAATCATATAAAAGCTTGGAATATGGTCTGGTTTGGGCTTATTTTCTGGGGTAGTGTCTTAAATGCATTTGCAGGAGAGCTTGGCTTGCTTACTAACAATCCTGATTTATCTTATCTTTTCTTTTTATTAGGTCTTATTCTTGGTCTTACAGCTAAGTTTAGAGGAACATGGTTATGGATCCCAGCCAAGTAGACATCTATTCCTTTGCAAATGAAAAAGAAATTGCTAGATCTTTTTCAAAAAGATTCCAATGGGAAATGGTTTTAATTGGTTTAGGTCAAGCCACTGTCTTTTTATCTTTATGGCCACTTGTTATCTTAAATATTATTCCTTTATGGATAGCTGCTCCTATTTCTTGTCTTTGCGCCTTGTTTGCCTACTTACCTTCTCACGAAGCTCAACATGGTAACTACTCAAGAGGTAACGCAGATAAAAGATGGATTGACTCTCTTGTAAGTCATATTACTTTAATTCCATTAATGTTCCCTCATCACATTATGAGAGCTACTCACATGAAACATCATGCATATACTAACGATCCTCATAAAGATGTTGATTATGATACTGCCTCATCAAATTCGCTTTTAGAAGTTTTTTTGCGTTCGAATGAATCTACTGCTAAATACGATAAATATCTCGAAGTATTTAAGGATGATAAAAACTTTGTAAAATCTTTTGAAAAAGGAGGATTAGTTGGTTTAGCTTACAGAGCAACTTTGATGACCTTAGTTATATTTTTTCCTCTTGAGGCTCTTTTCCTATGGTGGCTCCCAAGCAAAGTTGGAGTAATGTATTTGTCTACTTTCTTCTCTTGGTATCCTCATTATCAAATGGAAACAGGTCGCTATAAAGATACTAGATTTTGGCATCATTTATTACCACGGTATATAAATCACTCAATGCAATTACATTTTGTACATCATCTTCATCCTGGTATAGGTCATTTTGATGAGCCTAAAGCAATTGAAGCCTTAAAGCCTTTTTTAATAGAAAAGGGAGTTCCAGGAGCTGATCAGATCCCTGATCGAGTATCATATAATCCATTAATTAAATTTTAAAAGTATGAAAGTATCTGAAGCAGTAGAATCAAGACAGTCTATTAGAGAGTATTTAGAAAAGCCTGTCGACAATCAACTTATAAGGGAGATCTTAGAAAAATCTGCAAGAGCAGCCAATGGGGGCAATCTTCAGCCTTGGAAAATTTTTGTTATAAATAAAGAGAGTATGGCAGATTTTTTAAAACAACAATCTGAATGGGCCGAACCTGAAACCCCAGCATATGATATTTACCCACCTAAACTAAAGGAACCCTATAGATCATCTAGATATGAACTAGGAGAGCAGATGTATTCCTTGCTTGGCATAGATCGTGATGATAAAGAAGGACGTTTTATGCAGGTCCTTAAAAACTTTGAATTCTTTGGTGCTCCTGCTGCAATCTTTTGCTTTGTTGATAAACAAATGGGGCCGCCACAATGGTCAGACTTAGGCATGTTCTTACAAACATTTATGTTGTTAGCTCAAGAGTCAGGACTTGATACATGCGCTCAGGAAGCATGGTCGATGAAACAAGAAAGTGTAAGTGACTTTTTTAAAGTAGATAATGAGACTATGGTTTTTTGTGGCATGGCTATAGGTTACAAAGATCCAGAAGCAACAATCAATAAACTCAGAAGTGAGCGGCGCCCTATAGATGAATGGGCTATTTTTGTATAAATCAATTTTTAATCCATATTAATTTTGAGCAAAAAAAACCCGGTATAAAACCGGGTTTTAATTTTAGCTTTTGCTAATTATGCTGATGCAGATTCTTTAACTGCAACATTCCAGATAACTAAACCAAATAGAATCTTGTTAACAAAGTCAGCAAGATTATAAACAATGTTTAAGTTAGCAGCATATACGCCTTCGCCACCCATTAGGTAACCAGCAGCATATCCAGCAGGATATATAGCCCAACCTACGATAATGATCCACATCATAGTGTTGTAAGCAGACATAACAGCAGGACTTGCTTGATTAACAGCATTTTTTCCTTCTCCAGCCCATAGCTCATAAATCATGTACAACCATGCAGCTACACCAACGATAAACGCAGGTAATACAGCCATGATTCCAGCTTCACCCATGTATCCAAATAAAAGCATTACTAGCGAACCGCCAAGTAATTTTTTGAATAATGAAGCAGCAACATTTGTACATGCAGCAAGGATTAAGTAGAACTCAACCATTAGTAATGGAACAGTTAGCAACCAATCAATATATCTAAATACTGTTGGCGTTTCACCAGTTTCAATCCATACACCTCTCATGTATAAGTAGTGCCAAAAAGCAATACCAGTAACAAGACCAGATACAGTTAACGATGTTTTCCACTTTGAGCTTACGTTATCTCTTTCAACAAAGAAGAAGACAGTTGCTGCTAATAAAGCCGCAGTAACTAGCCAAAATGAAACACCAGTAAGGTCACTAGCTTGAAGATCACCGCCGCTAGCAGCGAATGATGGAAGTGCAATAGCACTAGTCAATAATAATAACAATTTCATATACTACCCCCAGTAGTTCAATAAGAAATAACATAATTTCTTAAATATTAGATGAGAATGATTCTCACCGTAGCTAAGTATAGTAAATCTAATCAATAAACTAAAGTTTTAATGAGATAAAGTATATTTAGCTTATATATAAATTTTATATATATATGATATTTACTAGATGCTCTCTGAAATTGTTTTTGTTATATTGTCATGAAACTCATTTGATTAAATAGGAAATGCAATCTAAAAAAGATTCTTACTGGAATGAAAATATAAGGATATTAATCTTCTTGTTATCAATATGGTTCTTAGTTTCATTTGGATTTGGAATATTGTTATCTGACTGGCTTGATCAATTTCAAATCGGCGGTTTTAAGCTTGGATTTTGGTTTGCTCAACAAGGCAGTATTTATGTCTTCATAATTTTAATCTTCATTTATATTCATTTGATGAATAAATTAGATAAAAAATATTTTGGAGAAGAAAACTCTGAGGATAATCAATAGTGGATGTTACTCAACTAACCTATCTATTTGTTGGCCTATCATTTGCTTTGTATATTGGAATAGCTATTTGGTCTCGAGCAAAATCTACTAATGACTTTTATGTTGCTGGCAAGGGTGTTCACCCTGTTGCTAATGGAATGGCAACAGCAGCAGATTGGATGTCAGCAGCTTCGTTTATTTCTATGGCTGGACTTATCGCTTTTCTTGGAAAAGATGGTTCTGTTTATTTGATGGGATGGACAGGGGGATATGTTGTTCTTGCATTATTGTTGGCTCCATACCTTAGAAAATTTGGACAATACACTGTTCCAGATTTTATAGGCGAAAGATATTACTCAAAAACAGCTCGCTTGGTAGCAGTGGTATGTCTTATTTTTGTATCTTTTACATATGTAGCTGGTCAGATGCGTGGAGTTGGAATTGTTTTCTCTAGATTTTTAGAGGTAGACATTAATATTGGTGTGATTATTGGAATGGTTATTGTTTTCTTCTATGCAGTACTGGGAGGGATGAAAGGCATAACCTATACTCAGGTTGCTCAATACTGTGTTTTAATTTTTGCCTATTTAGTTCCAGCTATTTTCATTTCTATTCTTATAACCGGCAATCCTGTTCCTCAATTAGGTTTTGGAGATACTTTAGTAGGTACAGATATATATCTTCTTGATAAATTAGATCAAGTGACACAAGATTTAGGTTTTAATGCATACACAGAAAATATTAAAAGTAATATAGATATTTTTTGTATTACAGCAGCCTTAATGTTCGGCACCGCTGGGTTGCCTCATGTTATTGTTCGATTCTTCACAGTTCCCAGAGTAAGAGATGCAAGAAAATCAGCAGGCTATGCTTTAATTTTTATTGCTATTCTTTATACAACTGCTCCCGCTGTAGCAGCGTTCTCAAGAGTAAATTTTATAGACTCAATTCAAGATACAAGTTATGAATCATCGCCTGAATGGTTTAAAAATTGGGAGAGTGTTGGACTCATAGCGTGGCAAGATAAAAATGCAGATGGAGTTATTCAGTATTCTGCAGGAGAGGCCTTGAAAGGAGGTCGTCCAAAATATACTTCTGAACGTGGAGAATATGGAGAAAGAAAATTACAAAATGAATCCAATAACTCAAATGTTAATGAAGTTTATATAGACAGAGACATTATGGTTCTAGCTAATCCTGAAATTGCAAAATTGCCTGCATGGGTTATAGCTTTAGTTGCAGCTGGCGGACTTGCTGCTGCCCTATCAACTGCTGCTGGTTTATTGCTAGTAATATCATCGTCAATCTCACATGATCTTCTTAAAAAAACTTTCAGGCCAGACATTACAGAAAAACAAGAATTATTTTATGCAAGATGTGCAGCTGCAGTAGCTATTTTTATAGCAGGATTATTTGGGATATATCCACCAGCCTTTGTAGCTCAGGTTGTTGCATTTGCTTTCGGTTTAGCAGCTTCAACTTTTTTCCCAGTTCTTTTTATGGGCATATTCTCAAAAAGACTTAATAAAGAAGGAGCAATTGCTGGAATGATTTCTGGTTTATTGTTTACACTTACCTATATTATTTATTTTAAATTTCTTTATACCAATTTAAACAATGCAGATTATTGGTTTTTATCTATTTCTCCTGAAGGCATAGGTTTTGTAGGAATGATTATTAATTTTGCGGTTGCTATTGTTGTTTCTGCTTATACGAAACCTCCTCCAAAAGAGGTCATAGAAATGATAGAAATAATTAGACAGCCTTAAACAGGAACAAATATGAAATATTTAGTAACATTTATCTTATCTTTTAGCTTTTCTCAGGTTCAATCCGAACCATTAGATTTCTTAGAAGCCGAAGTATTATCATTAAAAGACTCAAATCCTGAAAGAATTCTTTTTGTAGGAAATAGTTACCTTTACTATAACGATAGTCTGCACAACCATGTCAGAAGGATGGCAGAAGAAATGAATCCTGAAAGAAAAGATTCCTTTGGCTATAAATCTGCCACTATAGGCGGCTCGCGTCTATCCCATCACAATTTAGAGCATTTATTAGAATCAAAGAATATTGGCATTGATGAAAGTTTTCAATTAGTAATTTTGCAAGGTGGAAGTGGGGAAGTTTTGGATGAAGAATCAAGAAAGTCTTTTAACCTTAATGCAAAAAAGATGATTGAACAGATAGAGAATAGCGGCGCTGAAGCATTGCTTTATATGATCCATGCCTATGTACCTCCTCATGAATTGTATGATCCTAAGATGATAGAGAAAATTAGGTACACCTACTTAAAAGCAGCAAATGATTACGATGCAATGGTTGCGCCAATTGGAATAGCTTACATGAATGCTTACAAGGCAAACCCTGACATTAAACTTCACAAATTTTTTGACGGCACTCACCCCAATATTCTCGGCACATATTTATCAGCATGTGTTCTGTATGCGACCATATTTAAAAAACCATCATCAGAAGTTCAATATAATTATTTTGGCGCTATTAGCAATGAAGATCAAAAATTCCTTCAAAAGATTGCTGATGAGACTGTGAAAGAATTCTTTAAGAGATAATATTAAAAAAACGAGTGTATAAAAATTTTGCTATATAAATAATGTTTAGTATGATCAACATATGAAAGTTGCTATATATCCAGGTTCGTTTGATCCAATTACCTTTGGTCATATGGATATTATTGAAAGAGCTTGTGGTATCTTTGATAAGGTTATACTTGCTGTCGCTCAAAGTGAATCTAAAAAACCTCTTTTTACACTTGAAGAAAGACTTGGGCTAACTAAGTCTATTTATTCTGATCACCCAAAAATAGAAACAGTAAGTTTTTCAAGAAAATTAACTGTTGAATTAGCAAGAGAATATCAAGCTTGTGCGATTATAAGGGGTCTGAGAGCGGTAGCAGATTTTGAGTATGAATTTCAACTTGCTACTATGAATAGATCTTTAGCTCCTGACATTGAAAGCATCTTCTTAACACCTAAAGACACATTAATTTATGTTTCTTCAAGTCTCGTAAAAGAAATTGCTGAATTGAAAGGAGATGTATCTAGATTTGTTCACCCAAATATTGATCAAGCCCTTAAAGCAAAACTTCTTGTCTAATTCTGACAATTATTACAAAAATAGGATGCTCTTTGATTTTGGATAATCCGGATTATTAAATTTTTACATTTAACACATTCTTTATTTTCTCTGTCATAAACATTAAGCTGAATTTTAAAATAGCCAGCCGACCCCTCAGCTGAAAAAAAATCTTTTAGAGTTGTTCCACCAACTTTTATAGCCTCCTTTAAGACAATTTCAGCGTTTTTAGTAATTTGGCCACACTCATTTTTAGTAACCGTATTGCTAATTCTTCTTGGATCTAGAGCAGATCTAAATAATATTTCTGAAGCATAAATATTTCCAATACCCACTACATTTTTTTGATTCATAATGAAGTTTTTTATATTGGTCTTTGAGACTTGAACAGCTTCATACAAATAATCAGCTGAGAATTCTTTTGATAAAGGTTCAGGCCCAAGATTTTTTATTAAGAAATGTTCTTTATAGTTTTTAGTAATATGAATAGAGCCAAATCTTCGCGGGTCGTTATAAATTAATTTATTTTTGCTAAATGTTAATTCAGCATGATCATGCTTTTTAAAAAAATTATCTTTTTTATTCATTATCCTTAAAGTACCTGACATACCTAAATGAACTATTAACTGATAATCATTGAAATCAAATATTAAATACTTAGCTCTTCTTAGTATTTGTCTTATTTTTTTCCCTGCTATTTTTTTATTGATATTATTATCAACTAACCATCTAAGATTTGGGTTGTGAATGCTTATAGAATTTAAAACCTTTTTCTCAAAAGATTTAATTGCTTTTAGTGTTGTTTCTACCTCAGGTAGCTCAGGCATTAATTAAGAAAATTATTTATATCAGCAATATTTTCAGGTTCTAAGTTTCCAGCAGAAAGGCCTAATCTTAAGTTAGCAAGAATATAATCATATTTAGCATTAGCTAGATTTCTTTCAGCACTATATAGATTCTTTTCTGATTGAAGTAAATCTACTATATTTCTGGTACCAACTTCATAGCCTACTTTTGTTGCTTCCAGTGCACTTGTTGCAGAAACAACAGCTTGTTCTTGTGCATTAACATTTGCAACTAAAGTTATTACATTTGAATATTGTGATCTAACTTCCTGAATAACAGATCTTTCAATAAAAAGAGTATCTTCAATAGTTTTATCATAATCTGCATATGCTCTTTTTCTTCTTGAATTAACAGCGCCACCCTGAAAGATTGGCATACTCAATTGGATTCCATAAGATCGTCTTTCGGTTTCACTAGGAACAGTAAGTATTAGTCCACCTGTATCTATATCATCATACCTGTACTGATTTGTTTCTGATTTAGATATATTTCCAACAATATCTAATTTTGGCAGATGATCAGATGCCGCACTTCTTGCAGAATTTTTTGACGCATCTCTTCTTAGTCTTGCAGCTTTTAATCGATAATTATTTTCAATAGCTAGATTAACCCAATCTTGTTTTGATGCTGGGAAAGGATTTACAACAGGCAAATCATTACCTAAAGCGTCGATACTATAAACCTCTCTTCCTATAAGAGCATTTAAAGCTTCTCTTGCTGAGAAAACTGCGCCCTCAGTCCTTATCCTTGAAGCCAAACTTAAATCATATGCTAATTGAGCTTCTTGCACTCCTGTAATAGCAGATAGACCAACTTCAAACCTTTGTTGAGCTTGATCAAGTTGTTTTTTAATAGCTTTTTCTTCTGATTTAGCAGCATTAAGATTATCAACAGCTCGTAATACCCCAAAGTATAATTCTGCAGTTCTAACAACTAAGTTTTGCTGCTCATAACCAAAATCAGCTTCAGCTGCATTGGTTAGGGATTGAGATCTTTTATATTGAAACCATGTATCTAGTCTTATTAATGGTTGGCTTAATCGTGCAGAAGAAGAAAAACTATTATATTCGTTACTTAAAATTCCGCCTTGGTAGGATTCATTCCAGTTGGTGCTTCCACTGATTGTAACACTTGGCATCAAACCAGCTCTGCCTTGGACAACTATCTCTTTGCCAGATAAAAGAGAATATTCTGCAGCTCGATACTGAGGATCATTTTCTAAAGCTTCATTATAAATATCAATTATATTTTCAGATGTAACGATTCCTGAAACTACAAGAAGGGATGTAAGAATTAAGTTTTTCATATTTGTACTATTTTAATATATGTAAAGTAAACTTGTCATTATTTTATTTGATGTTTACAGTGTTAACATTTAACACCTTTTGACTATAGATTGTCAATAAAGGCTTTTTTCAAGATATCTTTTACTAAAAAGGTAAGAATTAATACTAATTATTAAAAGTTATTTACTGATCTTAGAGTAGAATATCATCAATAAGTTCAATCAATTAAATTATGATTCAAACAGAACAAGTTTCACTAACATACAAGGTAAAGTAAGTTGAGTAAAAGTTCATATGATTCTAAAGCCATCGAAGTTTTATCAGGCTTAGATCCAGTAAGAAAAAGACCTGGAATGTACACGGATACAAGTTGTCCAAACCACCTCATTCAAGAAGTCTTGGATAATTCAGTAGATGAAGCTTTATCTGGCCATTGCTCCAAGATAAAAATAACTTTATGTAAAGATGGTTTTATTCAAATTACTGATGACGGAAGAGGGATGCCAGTAGATATTCATCCTGAGCATAAGGTTTCCGGAGTGGAGCTTATTATGTGCAAGCTTCATGCTGGCGCTAAATTTTCAGGCAAGGAATATAATTTCTCAGGTGGCTTGCATGGAGTAGGAGTATCTGTGGTAAATGCATTATCAGCTGAACTTGAAGTTAAAATAAGAAGAGATTCAAAAGAATTTCAAATTGATTTTGCAGATGGAGAAAAAACTAAAGAACTTCATCAAATTGGTGAAGTGGGAGTCCAAAATTCTGGAACAACTATAAGGTTTCTTCCAAATAGTAGTTATTTTGAATCAGATAAAATACAGAAAAAACATCTCAAACACTTATTAAAAGCTAAAGCTGTTTTGTGTCCAGGACTTCAGATAGACTTTTTAGACGAAAAAAAATCAGAAAAAATTAGATGGCTATATGAAGATGGTTTAAGCAGCTATTTATCTGAATCATCTTTAGATGTGGATTTATTAATAGATGAATCTATTATTTGTTCGAAATCTTCAGATGCCCAAGAGGTAGAATTTGCAATAAATTGGTCAAAAAATCCTAGAAAAGAGTTATTGAATGAGACATACGTTAATTTAATTCCAACCCTACAAGGAGGATCTCACTTTAACGGTTTTAAGTCTGGTTTATTGGAAGCTTTAAAAGAATTTTGTGAGTATAGAAACTTATTACCTAAAGGATTAAAAATAGTTGCAGATGATGTCATCAGCAATTCAATTTTTGTAATTTCTTCAAAACTTCAGAATCCTCAATTTGCTGGGCAGACTAAAGAAAGATTAGATTCAAAAGATCATATGTCCTTTGTAAGTTCAGTTACCAAGGATGTATTGAGTATTTGGTTTAACAAGCATACTGAGGAAGGTGAAAAAATAGCTGAATTAGCTATTAACTCTGCTCAACTAAGAGCAAAAGCCTCAAAAACTGTTGAAAGAAAAAAATCATTTAAAGGCCCAGCTCTCCCAGGAAAATTATCAGATTGCAATAGCGAAGATCTTAATAAAACTGAATTATTTTTAGTAGAAGGCGATTCAGCTGGAGGATCAGCAAAGCAAGCCAGAGAAAGATCTTTTCAAGCAATCATGCCTTTAAGAGGAAAGATCTTAAACACCTGGGAATTAGAAAGTGCAGAAATAATTAAATCTCAAGAGATTAAGAATCTTTCTACAGCTATAGGAGTACTTCCTGGAAACCCAGATATTAGCGCTCTTAGGTATGGAAAAATTTGTATATTAGCTGATGCTGATTCTGATGGTTTACATATAGCAACATTATTATGTGCACTATTTTTACAGCACTACAAGCCTCTTGTTCAAGAGGGAAGAATATATGTTTCGATGCCGCCTTTATACAGAATTGATTGCGCTAAAGAGGTTTTTTATGCCCTTGATGACTCTCAAAGAGATACTATAGTAAAAGACTTAAAATCTAGAAAAGGGAAACCTAAAATTAATATTCAAAGATTTAAAGGGCTTGGAGAAATGAACCCATCACAATTGCGAGAAACTGTAATGGATCCTGCAACAAGACAATTAGTCAGTCTAACCATTTCACCAAATGATAATGCAAATTCAGTTATGGATTTACTATTAGCAAAGAAAAGAGCTCCTGATAGAAAAGAGTGGCTTGAAAAAAAAGGAAGCCTAGCAAAAGTTTAAAACTATGAAAGCAGAAGACAAGAATCAATCAATAAGCTTAAAAAAGTATGCAGAAGAGTCGTACCTTAATTATGCTATGTACGTCATCTTGGATAGAGCTCTTCCTAATATAGGTGATGGACTCAAGCCGGTACAAAGAAGAATACTTTATGCCATGTCAGAGCTTGGTCTTAATTCGGGAGCAAAATATAAAAAATCGGCTAGAACAGTTGGTGATGTAATTGGAAAATTTCATCCTCATGGAGACAGCGCAGCTTATGAGGCTATGGTATTGATGGCACAAAATTTTTCATTTAGATATCCATTGGTAGATGGTCAAGGCAATTGGGGCTCTCAAGATGATCCTAAATCTTTTGCTGCAATGAGATATACAGAATCAAAACTTACTAAGTTTGCTAGTTTATTGCTCGAAGAACTAAAATTTGGAACAGTTGATTGGCAACCTAATTTTGACGGCTCGCTTTTAGAACCAATAATTTTTCCAGCAAAAGTACCCTCAATTCTTTTAAATGGGACTTCTGGTATTGCTGTCGGCATGGCAACAGACATCCCTTCTCACAATCTAAACGAAGTCATAGATGCAACTGTTCATATGCTAGAGAATCCCTCTGCAGATTTAACAGCAATCTTAAAGCATATTAAAGGACCAGACTTTTCTAACGGAGCCAAATTAATCGTTAGCGACGAAGAGTTAAATGAAATTTATACGACTGGAAAAGGTGGTTATAAAATTCAAGCCAAATGGACTAAAGAAGATAATCAAATCATTATCAATGCTCTTCCTTATCAAGCTTCAGGTGCAAAAATATTAGAACAAATTGCAGACCAAATGCAAAATAAAAAAATTCCAATGGTTGTTGATCTAACTGACGAAGGTGATCACGAGGAACCAATAAGACTTGCTATCACCATGAAATCAAATAGAGTAAATCCTGATGATCTAATGAATCATCTTTTTGCATCTACAGACCTCCAAAAAAGTTATAGAGCCAATATGAACCTTATTTCACTCAAAGGTGGCCCAAAAGTTTTTTCACTTGTTGAGCTAATAAAAGAGTGGCTTGTTTTTAGAAAGAATACTGTTACAAGAAAATTAGAGCACAGGCTTGATCAAGTAAATGACAGACTTCATATAGTTGAAGGTCTTCTTATCGTTTACCTTGATTTAGATATGGTAATAAAGATTATTCGCGAGTCTGATGAACCAAAACCAGAAATTATTAAATACTTTAAGATTTCTGAGATTCAAGCTAATGCAATTTTAGAAATTAAACTAAGACAACTAGCTAAATTAGAGCAAATTAAATTAGAAGAAGAAAAGTCTATGTTAGTAGATGAGCAGAAAGAAATTGAAAAGATCCTTGGCTCATCAAGCAGATTAAAAACTTTAATTAAAAAAGAGCTTTTAGAAATTAAAGCTGAGTATGGCGATGATAGAAACTCTCCTATTGAAGCATCATCTAGTGCAAAAGTTTTTTCTGAGGAAGAGACTCTTGTAACTGAGCCTATTACAGTTATTTTATCTTCAGCTGGCTGGATAAGAAGTGCCAAAGGCCATGAAATTGATCCTACATCATTGAATTATCGTGGCGATGATTCTTTACAAGACTTCTGCAGAGGTCGAAATAATCAAAATGCAGTTTTTTTAGATTCTCAAGGAAAAGCATATTCTATAGCGGGGCATACGCTTCCATCTGCTCGAGGTCTTGGAGATCCAATCACTGGAAGAGTTTCTGCAGATTCTGGTGTAGAGTTCATGTCAACACTAATTGGAAATGAAGAAGAGAAATTTATGATAACTAATTCAGCCGGCTATGGTTATGTATCTGAATTTAAAAATATGGTCTCCTCAAAAAAATCAGGCAAAGCATTTATGAAACTTCCACAAGGAGCCAAGATGCTTAAGGCATTAAAGGTAGAAGATGATCATAGGTTTATAGTTGCAGCTTCAAATATAGGAAGGCTTCTCATTTTCCCTTTATCAGAATTACCAATACTACCGAAGGGCAAAGGTAATAAAGTTGTAAATATTCCTAAAGTAAAGTTTGAATCTGGTGAGGAGTTTATGAGTCACATAGCTCTTCTAGCTGACACAAGCAGCTTAAGAATAGAGAGTGGAAAAAGATTTTTAACTTTAAAGATAAAGGATCTTGAAAACTACATTTCTTCTCGAGCAAAAAGAGGAAATATGCTCCCTCAAGGCTATAGAAAAGTTGATTCTATGTCAGAAGAAATAGATTCTAAGCTTTCTGAAGTTGAGCAATAGACTTTTCTAAAATATCTAACCCAGAATTAATTAATTTATCTTCAATGATTAGGCTTGGAGCAATTCTAATAGTATTGTTATTTGCTTTAAGAACCATTAAACCATTCTTATAACACTGTTGAAGAACTGTATCTAAATTAACTGAATCAGTAACATTTAATTTACATCCAATCCAAAGACCAGCAGTATTAATTCTTTCAAAACATTTTAGATTTGCATTTATCATATTTAATTTTTTTATAAATATTTTTTCTTTTTTCTTAACATTTGCTAGCAGTCTTTTTTTAGAAATAGTATTTATTACTTCAAGAGCAATAGAGCATGCTAACGGGTTTCCACCATAGGTGGTTCCATGAGTTCCAACTTGCATAGATTCTGCGATATGATTTTTTGTAAGAATAGCGCCAATAGGAAATCCATTTCCTAAACCTTTTGCAGAGGTTACGATATCTGGCTTTATATTAAATTGTTCATAAGCAAATAAAGTACCAGTTCTTCCTACTCCTGACTGAACTTCGTCAATAATAATAAGGGCATTATTTTCTTTGCAAAGTTTTTTTATTCTAGCTATAAAAGGTTTCTTAGCTTTAATTATCCCTGCCTCACCTTGAACTAGTTCAATTACAACTGCTGCAGTTTTTTTATTAATTATTTTTTCTAGGCCTTCAATTTCATTGTAAGGATGATGATTTATACCTGCTGGCATAGGTCCAAAACCATTAATCATTCTGTCTGAACCATTTAATGCAATTGTCATCATAGTTCTTCCATGAAATGCATCAGCAAAGGCTACTATTTCATTTTTACTCTTTCCATATTTTAAGTTTGCATATTTTCTTGCTGTCTTCACAGCAGCTTCCATTGCTTCAGCACCTGAATTTGCAAAAAAAACCTTATCAGCAAAGGTATGTTTGCAAAGTGTTTTAGCTAAATTTAGAGCTGGAGCATTAGTCATAGCATTTGATAAGTGCCAAACCTTTTTTGATTGTTCATTTAGTACTTTCACTAGAGGAGGGTAGCAATGACCAAGATTTGTAACAGCTATTCCTGATGCAAAGTCTATGTATTTTTTATTTTTACTATCCCAAACAATTGATCCTTTCCCCTTAACTGGAATAAAATGAGCCGGATTATATACAGGCATCATATAATCATTGAATTGTTTTCTTGTAACCATATCTAAATTATACGTGATTTCAGTAAAAAAAATTAACGAAAAAAACTTTGAAATATTAATTAAACCTAATAGTTCTCTAAATGGATGGCAAAGAGTATTTTTTCTTCTAAGTATCTTTATATTATGTGGAGGTATAGCTGTAATATTTTACTTTGTGGGTGCAACCATGATCTTACCTTTTGCAGGTATTGAGCTAGCAGCGGTTTTCTTGGCCTTTTATTTAAACTTTAAGTGGAGTGAACAAAAAGAACTAGTAACTTTATCTTTAGATCATGTTGTTGTAGAAAAGGGGCGTAATCAAAAAGAATATACATGGAAAGAATTTAGAACATTCACGGCTTTTGAGATAAATAAAAATAAAAAAGATGAAATTAATCTTGGTTTTAAATCAAAAGGCCAAGCGGTATTAATTGGTGACTTTCTTAATAATGATGATAAAGAAGAACTTCAATATCAAATATCACAAATTATTAATCACTTAAATACATTAAATCCAACGCTTTAATTTTTTAGTTACTTCAAGCAACTTAAGACTTCCAATCTTAGGCAAACCTTCTTTGTATGTAATTTCAGCTTCACCTTTAATTAAGGGCTTTAGATATTCCATAGCTTTCTTTGTTATGCCATAGCCATCTTTAGTAATAAAACTTTTCGGTAATTTTTTTTCGATGTTAGCTATCTTGGATAATGGTGCAGCTTCTATCTTCCATGAATAATTTTTTGTTTTACCCCTTACTATAATCGGCATAACACTATTCATTCCTCTAACGGCATATTCAATTGCCTTTGCTCCGACAGCTTGAGCCTGCAATAAATCAGTTTTAGAGGAAAGATGACGAGCACTTCTTTGTAAATAGTCAGGAACAGCCCAATGAGTTTTTAATTTTAGATTACTCGTTACTAAATTTGATAGATAGGGTGCTACACCTCCAAGTTGAGCATGCCCAAAAGAATCAGTGGTGCTTGATTCAGTTAAAAACTTCCCTTTAGAATTCCTTATACCTTCAGAAGCTACTACTACACAATACCCATCTAGAGCTACAGATTTTTTAACTTTGGCCAGAAAATTCTTTTGGTTAAAGTTAATTTCAGGAAATAAGATAATATGAGGAGCATTGGTGTTTTCATTTTTTGCCAAACCTCCAGCAGCTGCTATCCAGCCTGCATGCCGCCCCATAACTTCAAGAATAAATACTTTTGTGGAGGATTCTGACATTGATTTAAGATCCAAAGAAGCCTCTAAGGTTGAAGTTGCGATATATTTAGCAACCGAACCAAACCCAGGACAGCAGTCTGTTAGAGCAAGGTCATTATCGACTGTCTTCGGGATAGCAATGCACTTAATATCATAACCAACTTTTGCGCCTAGTTTTGATATTTTAAAGGCGGTATCAGCTGAATCATTTCCACCATTATAAAAAAAATATCCAATATCATGGGCTTTAAATACCTCTATAAGTCTTTCATACTCACTAGCATCTTCATCGTAATTTTTTAATTTATACCTACATGATCCAAAGGCGCCGCCTGGAACTTCCATCAGATTTTTTATAGATGACAATGATTCCTTAGAAGTATCTATAAGCTCTTCTCTTAAAGCTCCAATAATTCCATTCTTTCCAGCATAAACTTTTCCAATATGATTAGGATATTTTTTAGCTGTAAGAATCAAAGATGCAGCAGTTGCATTAATGACGGAGGTGACTCCACCTGATTGGGCATAAAAAGCATTTCTTTTCATTTATTTATTTAAAATGTAATTTAGGCTATCGTATCAAAAAGTTCTTAATTAGATAAGTTTTATATGAAAATACACATACTTGGAATTTGCGGGACCTTCATGGGGGGGTTGGCTCAAATTTTAAAGGAATCAGGACATGATATTACTGGGGCTGATAAACAGTTTTATCCACCCATGTCTGAACATCTAGAACAATTAAATATTAATACCATAGAAGGTTATTCGGTTGAAACTATGCCTGATGCTGATCTATATATTATTGGCAATGCTCTCTCTAGGGGTAATGCTTGTGTAGAATTTATTTTAGATAAAAAATTATCATTCAAATCGGGCCCAGAAATGCTGGGAGAAATTTTAAAAGATAGAGACGTTATTGCTATATCTGGAACTCATGGAAAAACATCAACAGCCTATATGACATGCCATATATTGCTATCACAAGGTTTAGATATTGGATTTTTAGTTGGCGGCATTAGCGACATGATTGATGGCTCAGCTAGGCTTGGTAAAGATAAATTATTTGTAATAGAAGCAGATGAATATGATTCTGCTTTCTTTGATAAGCGATCTAAATTTATCCACTATTCCCCAAATACTTTAGTTATCAACAATATAGAATTTGATCATGCCGACATTTTTAATGATTTAAATGATATTAAAAGACAGTTTCATCATTTAATAAAAATAATTCCAGAAAATGGCAACATCATTTACTTTGATGAAGATAAAAATACAATCGATCTATTGAATCAAGGGAGTTGGTCGAATTTGGTTCCTATAGGGCCTAAAAATTTATACCGGATTGATGCAAATAATAATATTCATGCACTTGGCACTGATTATTCGTTAGATGGATTTGAAATGTTTGGTGCTCATAATACAAAAAATATACTAGCAGCAATCACAGCAGCTAATGTAAATGGAATCTCCATACAAGATTCCGTTAATGCATTAAAAGATTTTAAAGGTATAAAGAGAAGACTCGAACTTAAGTATGAAGATTCCTCAATGATGATAATAGATGATTTTGCTCATCATCCAACTGCAATACAATATTCAATTGACGCTGTAAAAAATAAATTTAATAACAGTAATGTTCTAGGTTTAATCGAATTAGGTTCGAATACTATGTCTGATGGAATTCATGGAGATGAAGTCATGATGGCGGCCTCTGCGCTTGATATGTCAGTTTGGCTAGACTCAAAAGAGGTACTTCCAGATAAATGCTCGAATACATATATTACCGAAGCCCAATGCATAGAATTTATAATAAAAAATATAAATGATTTTGATATTCTTTTAATCATGACAAACAAAAATAGCGCAAGGCTATGGGGCCCAATAATTGAACACATTAAAAACAAATAAACTTCCTGTATTTCCTTTAGGTCTTGTTGTTCTCCCAGGGACAATTCAATCACTTCAAATCTTTGAACCAAGATACATTGACATGGTTAAAAAATGTATGCGAGATTCTTCTGGTTTTGTTATTACACTGCAAAGTAAGTCCGATGGAGATATTGAATTCGGAATTGTAAAACAGGGAACATATGTAGAAATAATAGATTTTAATAATAATCCAAATGGTTTATTAGGCATCACAGTTAAAGCTGTTAACAAGGTTGCTATAAAAGATATAGTTCAACAAGAAGATGCATTACATATTGCTGAAATTAAACCTCTTACAGATCCACTTGTTGATGATCAAGCGCTAATTGCTAAACATCCAGAACTTATAAATATTCTTATTCAATTAAAAGACCATCCTAAAATTAAAGTACTTCCTTTAGAAATAGATTTAACATCTGCAGATTCTGTTGCATACCACTTGGGCGGGTTAATACCTTTAACTTCTCAAGAAAAACAAAGTATTCTCGAGGCATTTGATGCATCGCAACGAATGAATATTTTATCTAGGTTGATTAATAAATTATCTGAGAAATAAATTACGTAAATCTATATTTTTAGTGGGGCTTTATTAGATTTACTGCGAATCCAATTTAAACTATTTAAAATTGCCGGATAAGAAACCATTTTTCTTTCTAGTTTAAATTTTCCTGGGTAGTCTACAAACAAGAAGCCTGTAACTATTGTCAATAATCCCTGACCAGGTAGAACAAGCATCATTAACCCACCAATTATTAAAAAAGCTCCCAAAACATTTTTAATTACCAATATCATTAGTCTTAAAATAGGAGTTTTAACTTTCCAGAGCGAAGGATGTCTCGTTTCATGTAAGAAATAATTTTCTGGTATTTGAGCTACAAGCCAACTTATGCCAAGTAGGCTAAAAGTAAATATTAAAAGTGATGACCCGCCAAGCCACACCAATACTTGAGGATGTTCGCTAAACCAATTAAAAATACTATCTATGAGACCTAATTCCACTATTAATTTATCTTTTTAACATATAATGTTTTAGTATATCTTATGACCCTTACTTGTAACTTAATTATCATTCCATCATAAAACTTTAAAAAATCTTGGCTAAATCAAAATTAAAAGAAATCTGTCTCAATGCACTTGAGGATAATAAAGCAGAAGATATTCTAGCGCTTGATGTTAGAAAAATATCAACGTTTGCTGACTCTATAATTATTGCATCTGCAAACTCAAATCGACATGCTAAATCTATCTCAGAAAAAGTAGTTGCTAGTGTAAAAGCCAGTAAAGAGTCTTTTTTAGGTGTTGAGGGTCAAAGTGAGTCAGGATGGATCCTAATAGACTGTGGCGAAGTTGTTATCAATATTATGAAAAATGAAATTAGAGAGTTTTATGACCTTGAAGGCCTTTGGGGAGAGACTACTCTTACTCAAACGCCTGAGTAATGAAATGTAATATTATTAGTGTTGGTCATAAACCTTCTAAATGGGAATCAGAAGGAATAAATTTTTATACCAAACAATTACCTAAGAATTTTGTAATTAACTATATTGATTTAAAGGGTAAACAACATCCTAAGATGTCAAAAGATGAAGTGCTTAAATTAGAAGAACATCTCATTTTAGAAAAGTTAAATGATAAAGATAAAATTATTGTATGTGATATAAATGGAAATAACTTTTCATCTATAGGATTTAGTAAAGTACTTAATGAAAGCATCGAGTCCAATCAAGATATTTCTTTTGTAATAGGCGGATCATTTGGATTATCAATGAATGTATTAAATCGAGCCGATATGGCCCTTTCAGCATCTGCGTTAACTTTCCCACATAGACTATTTAAAATTATTCTAATTGAACAAATCTATCGATCATTTTCTATTTTTAATAATCAGCCTTATCACAAATGATTGATTTACAAGAAAGATTTATTGAAAGAAAAAGTTTTATTTATAGATTATTCATAGTTTATTTTATGTTTGGTGGTCTTCTTTTAGCAGTTTTATACCAAACATTTCAACTTCAAATAGCCAATTACTCTGAATATGAAATTGCTGCTCTAGAAAATAAAACTCATGAAATGAATATTCAGCCTATAAGAGGAATTATTTACGATAGAGATGGAAACATCCTCGTAAAAAATATCCCAACTTATAATCTTATCTCTATTCCAAATAAAGTTAATGATCCAGAATCTTTCATAGAGAATATTAAAAATTTTATAGATATTACCCAGGAGGAAGAAAATATCTTCTATGAAAAATTTAAGAGCAAAGCTAGATACAATAGAGAGCTTGTTGTTAAGACTGATTTAAATCAACAGCAAATCGCAAGCTTTCAAGTTCGCAAGCATAATTACCCAAATCTTCTTGTTGAGAAGCGATATAGCAGGTTCAGTGATTATCCTAATATTTTATCTCATGCGCTCGGTTATATTGGATCACCTTCTGATAATGAGTTGTCGAGTATTCTCTCTGAAGCTATTCATCCAAGACAAGAAACGATCTTTACTTATGCAAATGGTTTTATCTCTGGCAAAAGTGGAATAGAAAAAACTTTTGATAATTCACTTAGGGGAGAATTTGGCGAAAAAATATACGAAGTCGATGCTAGAGGAAAACTTTTACAAGAAATAAGTCATACCAAACCCAAAGAAGGTGAAAGTATATTTACATCTTTAGATCTTGGGTCCCACATTGCTGCAAATGATGCTCTTAAAGGAAGAATGGGTGCTGTGGTTGCTGTAGAAATTGATACAGGAGCAATAGTAACCTTATTTAGCTCACCCTCATATTCAATAAATGATTTATCAAATGGGATATCCACAAATCAATTTAATATATTAATTCAAAATCCTAAAAAGCCATTTTTTAATAGGGCACTTAAGGGTAGATATCCACCAGCATCAACTATCAAGCCAGCATTAGGGATTTTTGGTGTTCAAAATAAATTAATTGACTGGAATTTTTCCATTGATGACCCAGGTTTTTTTACATTACCTGAAGATGGAAGAATATATCGAGGATGGAAAAAAGGTGGACATGGCAAAGTAGATTTGGATAAAGCTTTAATAGTTAGCTCAAATACATACTTTTTTTCTTTGGCATATAGATCAGATATTGATGACTTGGCTGATCATTTAGCTCAATTTGGTTTTGGAAAAAAGGTATGTTTAGACTGTTTCGATGAAGATGAAGGTTTAATTCCAAATCCACAATGGAAGAGAAATAAGTTAAATTCAGGCTGGTCAAGAGGAGACACTGTTAATCTTGGTGTTGGTCAAGGATATATGGTTGCAACTCCAATTCAATTAGCATATTACAGCAGTATTCTTGCAAAAAAAGGACCAATGAAAGAGTTATCTTTAGTTCAAAACACAGTTAATAATGTAAATTCAACTATGAGTTTAAATAACTTTAATAGCAGTGACTGGATTCAACTCCACAAAGCGATGACAGATGTTATTGATTCACCTGCTGGAACTTCAAGAAGATTAAAAGATCTTAAGCCGTTTCAAGTTGCAGCGAAATCAGGAACTGCGGAATTAGTAAGCTTGGATAGTAAAGAGGATTACCTTCTAGTCAGAGAAAATGAAACTCAAAGAGATCATGCAATAATGATAGCATTCGGACCAATGCCAAATCCAAAGTATGCTGTAAGCGTTGTAATTGAAAACGGAGAGAGCGGAGGAGCTGTTGCAGGACCTGTAGCAATATCAGTTTTAAAGGAATTAATTCAATAATGAGACTCTTAAAATTTAAACGTTTTAATTTTTTCTATGATCCTTATCTGCTAATTTCAATTATATTGCTGTCATTTATTGGGCTAATAGTTTTATATAGCGCCTCTCAAGGCAATTCAAGCATTATTATTAAGCAATCCATCTTTGTTTTTTTTGGAATAATTTTAATGATTGCAGTTAGCCAGCCCGATCCGGCATTTTATAAAAATATATCAGGCTTATTTCTAGTTTTCTCAATCTTCTTAGTAATTTTAACAATTATCTTTGGGAATGAAATTAATGGCGCAAAGCGTTGGCTAGACCTTGGATTTTTTACACTTCAGCCTTCTGAGCTTGTAAAAATAGCTCTACCAATTTTTCTTGCATCTTACTTATATGACAAATCTCTTCCAATTAACTTAAGACACACTTTTATTTCTATACTAGTTATAGGGGCTTCTTTTTTTCTTATAGTTTTTCAACCAGATCTTGGAACAAGCATTGTGGTTCTTTTGGCGGGATTTTATGTTCTGTTTTTAGCTGGTTTAAGTTGGAAGTTTATTGGTTCTGCTTTAGCTATGTTCATCTTGTCTTTGCCTTTTTTATGGAATAATCTACTTGAGCCTTTTCAAAGGCAAAGAATAGCAACTTTGTTTAATCCCGATGCTGATCCATTTGGAACTGGATGGAATATTACCCAATCAAAAATAGCAATTGGATCAGGAGGCATATTTGGGAAAGGTTATGGCTCTGGCTCTCAGGCTCACTTAGATTTTTTACCAGAAACTAAAACAGATTTTATATTTGCAGTAATAGCTGAAGAGTTTGGATTTTTTGGAACATTAATTTTACTTTCTATCTACACTTTTATTCTATTTAGATGTTTCTATTTATCATTTAACGCTAGAGATAGATTTTGTAGATTAACAATTGGTGGATTAAGTCTAATTTTTGTAACAACAATTTTTGTCAATTTAGGCATGGTTGTAGGAATTCTTCCTGTTGTTGGAATGCCACTGCCATTTATTAGTATGGGAGGAACTTCTTTACTATCATTCTATATAGCTTTTGGTATTATTATTTCTATGGCTTCTCATAAAAAATTAATTCAACAATGAAGACTTTTTTACCATTCTTTGTTCTTTTTGCCAGCTTCAGTTTTGCTGATTATTCAAATCATCCGCAAGCACAAGATCTTATAGATTCACTAGTTAAAGATCATGGCTTTGAAAGGAGTTATGTAGTTGATGTTTTAAAGACTGCACAAAAGAAAGATAAGATCCTAAAGTCAATGTCATCACCAGCTGAATTCACATGGACATGGGATAGATATAAAAAACTTTTTATAGAAGATAAAAGAATTGCAAACGGTAAGATTTTTATTGAAGAACATAATGAATTATTCAATAAAGTTGAAGAAGAATTTGGAGTTCCAAGAGAGATTATTACCTCTATTCTTGGAGTAGAAACTAGATATGGAAAGATTAAAGGTAGTTACAGAGTATTAGATAGCTTAGCAACGCTTGGTTTTGATTTTCCAAGACGCTCAAAATTTTTTAAAAGTGAATTAGTAGAATTCTTTATTTTAAGTAGAGAAAATAATTTAGATATATATTCCATAGAAGGATCTTATGCAGGGGCTATGGGCTATGGTCAATTTATATCATCAAGCTATAGAGCTTATGCAGTAGATTATGATGGGGATGGATATGCTGATCTTTTTAATTCAATTCCTGATGCTGTTGCAAGTGTAGCTAATTACTTAAAAGTTCATGGCTGGAAAAGAGATGGAAAAATAGTACAAGCAGTTAAGTTTAATAATGTTAGAAAGCCATATAAGCACAATATTAAATCAAATAAATTCATACCATTAAATTTTAGTGAAGGTGAAGAAGAAGTTTATATAGTTAAAGAAGGAGACTCGTTGTTAGAAATTGCAATAGAAAATAATATGAAGATTAAAGAATTAATGAAAATTAATGATTTGAATAACCAAAATCTTATTAAAGTTGGTCAAAAACTTCTTTTAAATACTAAAAAAGATCTTTATTTTATTGGCGATGATAATTTTATTGCCATTACCAAATATAATATTAGCCACTTCTACGCTATGGCAGTATATTATTTATCATTAGAGCTAAAATCATGAAAAAAATCCTTTCAATATTAATAATTTCTTGTTCATTCCTTCTTGAGGCTCAATCCTTTGTTCCCAATCCGCCTGAACTAGATCTAAAAAGTTATATTTTAATTGAACCAAATACAAACACTGTTATAGCTGAATTTAATTCAGATGCTCAGATTGAGCCAGCTAGCATGACTAAAGTTATGACGAGTTATGTTATTGCTGATCAAATAGCTAATGATTTAATAAAGCCAGAAGATAAAGTTCTTATTTCAAATAAGGCATGGAGAATGGAAGGATCAAGAATGTTTATCGAAGCTGGAAAAAAAGTTCCAGTATCAGAGTTACTAAAAGGTATTATCATTCAGTCTGGGAACGACGCATCTGTTGCCATGGCAGAATATGCTGGTGGAACAGAAGATGGTTTTGTGGATCTTATGAATGCATATGCTGGCTCAATAGGGCTAAGAAATACGCTATTTCAAAATGCTACAGGTTTACCAGATCCCAATCATTTCACTAGTACCGCAGATCTCGCAAAACTCACAGCAAGTTTTATTAAAAAATTTCCTGATCATTATTCAATATATAAAGAGAAGCAATATACATACAACGATATCAAACAATTAAATAGAAATAGATTATTGTGGAAAGATGATTCATCAGATGGCGTAAAAACTGGACATACTGAATCTGCAGGCTATTGCTTAATAGGATCTGCGAAAAGAGGTGAAATGCGACTTATTACTGTAGTTGCAGGAAGTCCTTCTGATAATGCGCGCTTTGATAGCTCACAAAGATTATTGGAATATGGGTTTAGATTTTTTGCTACTCAAAAACAATTATCTAAAGATCAAGCTCTTAAAGAAGTAACTATCTGGGGAGGTCAATCTGATTCAGTTCAAATAGGATCTGCTGAAGATGTTTATGTAACTTTACCAAGAATGGCTTTCAAGGACTTAGTTGTAAATTACAATTATAAAAATAATTTAAAAGCACCGATAATACAAGGCCAAGTTATAGGCTCTATTGATATAGTCAGTCAAGATAAGGTTGTTTCATCCACAGAGCTTGTTGCTCTTAATAATGTTGAAGCAAAAGGTTTCTTTGGACGGTTATGGTCAAGTATTTGGTTTTGGGTACTTAGTCTTTTTGGTTTAGCCAGTGACTAAAAATATTAAAGCTGTCTATCAAGGCTCTTTTAACGATCTCGATAGTATCAAGATTTCACCATTAAGTAGAGCTTTCCTTTTTTCTGATAGTATTTACGAAGTCATCCCTTTTCAGAATAATAGTTTTATTTGTTCTGAAGAGCACTTCGAAAGACTTATTTATAGTGCGTCACAGCTAAGAATTCCTATTAATATTAAAGAAATTAGAGATGAAATCGATCATCTTTTTAAAAACTCAAATTGCTCAAATGGTTATATCTATTATCAAGTTTCAAGAGGAGTAGATAAAATTCGATCGCATATTTATAACTCAGATATTCAATGTGAAACTTTTGGCTACCTAATGCCGCTAGAATTTGTATCTAAGCCATTAAAAGTAGCAGTTTGTGAAGATATAAGATGGGGTAGGTGTGATATCAAAACGACATCTTTGCTAGGCAATGTTTTACAAATGAATACAGCAGCTGATCAGAATTGTGATGAAATCATCATGCATCACAATAATATTATTACTGAAGGAGGAGCAAGCAACATCTTCTTTGTGCATGAAAATACAATATGTACTCCCAAGCTATCCAATAAAATCTTACCAGGCATAACAAGGGCCATTTTAATTGATGCCATAAAAGATCAAAGACTTCCTTTTCAAGAAAGTGACTTTAATATAAATATTCTTAAAGATGCATCATGTATATGGTTTACAAGTTCAACTAAAGGGGTAGCTCCTGTTGAAGAAGTTATTAACTTGGATAAAAAACTTGATCTAGAAAATGATCTTATGAAACAGTGCCAGATTTTATATAATCAAAGAGTAACTAATTAGGACCAAGCTTACATATAAGAGATTCTAACTCTATCCAAAAATCTTTTTTTATTAACCCTTTAAGAGAGAGCTCCAACTCATAAATTTTTTTCTGCATAGAATTTAGATCTTCTTTTGTTTGATTTTTAATAAAAGACAAATAATCGTTAATTTTTGATTGCCAAACCCCATTATTTTTTAAATACATCTGAGGATTTTTGTTTTTTGACGCTATAGATGCAAGATTAGTTATCTTTGCCATAATCCATATTAAAAGAGGCCCACTATAGCTATCCGCCTTTCTTAAAGACTTTATGATTTCTAGTGCCTTTCTTGTTTTACCTTGCAATATTGCATCCTCAAGCTCAAATGGGCTGAATTCAGCAGAATTAATCATATGATTAGTAATATCAGATAGATCTTTTTTATCTTTATCTGAATCTAGATATAGTAACTTAAGTAGTTCTATCTCATTTTGCTGAGCCACAAGATTTCCTGAATTCATCTCAGATAAAAGCTTCACAACTTCATTCCTATAATTATCTGGAATAAAGCCTAAATTCTTCTTTAGCCATATCTGCTCTTCAAATGATTTTAGTTTTTTGCACTCTACAACTAATGAATTGGATTCCATTTGTTTTGCCCACTTAGAAACAAGACTTACTTTATCTAAATGACTATAAATAATAATACTGATATTTTCATAATTATTTAACTCGTCATTAAAAATCTCAGAAATAGCTTCTGGAACTTTTCCACTTGCATGCCTTAACTCAATAATTAATTTAGAGCTAAATAGAGATCCGCCTACATTAGCAGCAATTGTAGATTTAATTTCTTTAAAATTTTCATCACTTAATATAATCTTCTCTGAGAAACCTCTTGATGCAAGAGTTTCTAAGATTCTAGACTTAACATGATTTTTTAAAATAATTTCTGAGCCGAAAATAAAAAAAACATTAGGAGATTTGCCTATATGCTTACTAAGATTTATTGCTTCACATTTCAAGGAGACTTACCTCAAAAATTATTTGATTTATTAATTGAGTTTGAATTATTTGTTCTAATTTTTTAATAGTCTCTCTTTGAGATAATGGATTTAATTCACTGACACTATAATTTTTTACAACCACAAGCTTTTTATTAATCGTATCTTCTCCATTAGAAATCACAATTCCTATTTCACCCTTTATCTCTGATTCAAGGGCTCTTAATGCATTACCGCCATAAGTTTTTCTTTCTTTAAGTTCATAACTTAGGATAATCAAACTTAAATTATTGGATTCATCATTTTGTAAAATTTTTAGTTTATCTTTAATAGAGCTTGGAACATTTTCAGCAAATGAAATACTTCCAACTTTAATAGCGCCTTGATTTTTCATAGGCTGAAATCCACAACTTGAAATTGCTAATAAGAGTACAGATAGAGCTATGATTTTTTTTGACATATAGTTTCTATTTCAACTTAAATTATTATCTTTAACTATATAACAAAATTAATTATTTTTTCTTTAATATAAATTACTTTCTTAATTTTATTATCTGCAATTGTAGATGCTACGTTTTCGATCTTTAGGACTTCAAGTTCAATTTCTTCTTCTGAAAAACTCTTATTAATAATTGTTTTTCCTCTTACCTTTCCATTAACTTGCACAACTAATTCAAATTCTTGAACTTCTAAAAGATCTTCGTTGAACTCTGGCCACCAGGAATCAACTGAGAAATCATCTATAAAAAATTCACTCCATAGATATTCTGTAATATGAGGCGTAATTGGAGAAAGCATTTTAAGGATAAATATAATAGCTTCATCTAAACAAAATTTTTGAGCATCTGAAGCATTATCCGTTTTGAATTCTTCTGGTATAAAGTTTAGAAGTTCCATGATGGATGCGATAGCAGTATTAAATGCAAATCTCACTTCATAATCATTTGCTACTTTTTTGAGAGTAGCATGTGACTTTCTTCTAAGAGCTAATTCTTCTTTTGTGAATTCAAAATTATCTTTCAATTCATTGTATTTCCTTCCTTCTGCAAGATTCCAAACCTTTTTAAGAAATCTTGATGCCCCTTCGACCGAAGACTCACTCCACTCTAAACTTTGTTCAGGAGGTGCTGTAAACATCATATAAAGCCTAACAGTATCTGCTCCATATCTATCAATGTATGACTGAGGATCAACTGTATTACCCTTAGATTTTGACATTTTGGCTCCATCTTTAAGAACCATACCTTGTGTTAATAGTCTTTTAAAAGGTTCATCACTATCCACCATATTCATATCTCGCAAAGCCTTATGGAAAAATCTTGAATAAAGTAAATGAAGAATTGCATGTTCAATACCACCAATGTACAAATCTACTGGTAACCAATAATTAGAATCTTCACCAAACATCTCATCATCATTATCAGCTGATGGAAATCTAGCATAATACCAAGAAGAGTCCATAAACGTATCAAAGGTGTCAGCTTCCCTTATTACATTAGGAGAAAGATTTAAAAAATCTTGATTTTTACTTAATGGAATAGGTGCAGATCCTTCTTTTAGTTTTGGTAGCTCAACAGGAAGCTCACTTTCTTCCAGTATCCTAGGAACACCATCCTCATAAACTGCTGGAATAGGGCAGCCCCAATATCTTTGCCTACTTATACCCCAATCCCTTAGCCTAAATTGAATTAATTCTGTTCCAAGATTATGCGTTTTAATGTACTCTTTAATTTTTTCAATAGCATCATCTGAACTCATCCCGTTGAATTGTGAAGAATTAACTAATTTGCCTTTTTCAAGAATAGGTAACTCATTGTTTTTATCTATTTCAATAACTTGATTAATCGGAATATTATATTTTTTAGCAAATTCATGATCTCTTTGATCATGAGCAGGAACACCCATCACAACACCAGTTCCATAATCCAATAAAACAAAATTACCTATCCAGACTGGAATCAGCTCTTTTGTAAATGGATGAATTACCCTTAAATTTGTTTGAAAACCTAATTTTTCAGCTTTGGCCATATCAGCCTCAGCAGCTGAAGTTTCATTGCATTGAAGAAGAAAATTAGAAATAGACTCATTATTTTTAGCTAAATCTATAGAAATTTTATGATTTGGAGATATTGCTACAAAAGACACACCAAATAAAGTGTCAGGTCTTGTTGTAAAGGCAGTAAGAAAATCATCAGAATTCTCTAATTGATATTTAATCTCGGCCCCACTAGATTTTCCAATCCAGTTTCTTTGCATAGTTTTTACATTTTCCGGCCAATCTAATCCATCCAAAGATGTTAATAACTCTTCTGCGTAGTCAGTTATTTTTAAAAACCATTGATCAATTTCTTTAATCTCAATCTTGGCACCAGATCTCCATCCTTTGCCATCTATAACTTGCTCATTAGCAAGAACAGTATTATCAACAGGGTCCCAATTCACGATCGCTTTTTTTCTATATACAAGGCCTTGATCAGCAAATTTTTTAAAAATTAATTGCTCCCATTTGTAATAACTTGTATCACAGGTTTTTAATTCTTTTGACCAGTCATAACTTAAACCCAAAGACTTTAGCTGAACCTTCATATGTTCAATATTTTCTCTGGTCCAGTCATCTGGACTTACTTTATTAGCTATAGCTGCATTTTCTGCAGGTAATCCAAATGCATCCCAACCCATTGGCTGAAATACATTAAAATTATTCATTCTTTTAAATCTTGAAATTACATCCCCAATTGTATAATTTCTGACATGACCCATATGCAACTTGCCAGATGGATAAGGAAACATTGATAAGCAATAGAATTTTTCTCTATTATCAGCTTTAGCCTCATATTTTTTTTCATTCTCCCAAGCTGATTGAATATCTTTTTCTATAAGACTTGGCTCGTATTGCTTATTCATAATTTTTAAAAAATTCGTTCTCTAGGTAATTTATTGTATGTTTGTTTTTATTGAAAACCTCATCATGCATTAATTCTTGATGCAAAGAATGATTAGTTTCAATGCCTTCAACAAAAAATTCATCTAAGGCGCTTGTCATTCTCTTTATACATGAACTTCTTGAATTAGCTACTGTGATTATCTTTGCTAATAAAGAGTCATAGTAGGGTGGCACTACATAACCAGAGTAAATATGAGAATCAAATCTAACTCCAAAACCACCAGGTGGATGCATCTTGGTTATTAGGCCAGGTGAAGGTGTAAAAGTTTTAGCATCTTCTGCATTAATCCTACATTCAATAGCATGACCTCTAAAAGATATTTTAGATTGATCTAGTGTTATTGGAATTCCAAGCGCTATTTTTAACTGAGCCTTAACCAAATCAAAACCAGTAATCATTTCAGATACAGGATGTTCTACTTGTATTCTTGTATTCATTTCTATGAAATAAAAATTATCATTCTCATACAAGAATTCTAATGTTCCAACACCTTCATAATTAATATCTTCACATAATTTTAGACAAGAATTTAAAGTATTTAAAAGTGATTCTGAATTGAGATCAGATGCAGGAGCTTCCTCAATTATTTTTTGATGTCTTCTTTGAATGCTGCAGTCTCTGGTTCCTAAATGAATCGCATTCCCTTTCCCATCTGCTACTATTTGGATTTCTATATGCCTTGGATCTGAGATAAATTTTTCAAAATAAACAATCTTATTTCCAAAAGCATTCATGGCTTCTTGCATTGTTACTTCTAATCCATCTATAAGTTGATCCTTATTTTCAATAAGACGCATCCCTCTACCACCACCTCCAGCAGTCGCTTTAATCATTAGCGGATAGCCAATCTCACTTGCAATAGCGTGGATCTTTTCAGGTTCTTCTGGAAGAGCATCTTTATAACCAGGGACAACTTTAATACCAGCCTTTTCAGCAATATTCTTAGCAGTAATTTTATCTCCCATCATCTTTATAGTTTCTGAATTTGGACCGATAAATTTAAAACCACTTTCCTCACATTTTTCAGCAAAACTATAGTCTTCTGCTAAAAACCCATAACCTGGATATATAGCTTTTGCATTAGTAACTTCAGCTGCTGACAGAATTGCAGGCACATTTAAATAACTTTCAAGAGGACTTTCTGGCCCAATGCAAACAGTTTCATCTGCAAATTTAAGATGTTTGAGATTCTTATCGCCAGAAGAATAAACAGCAACCGTTTTAATCTCAAGCTCTTTGCATGCTCTAATTGCTCGTAAGGCTATCTCCCCTCTGTTGGCAATTAGTACTTTATGAGACATATTATTCTATGATGATTAAAGTCTGATCAAATTCAACAGGCTGACCATCTTCAGCAATAATTGAAACAACTTTCCCGCTATATTCTGATTTTATTTCATTCATCATTTTCATAGCTTCTACAATACAAACAACATCACCGACTTCGATAATATCACCGACATTAATAAATGCTGCTTTTTCTGGATTAGGCCTTCTGTAAAATGTTCCAACAATAGGAGTTTTGATTTGATTTCCAGATAATTCTGGCTGTATCTCTTCCTTGCCAATCTCAGGCACTTGAATTGGATTATTGTTTAAGGGCATTTGAGTGCTTACAGTATTGTTATTGCCTCTAGATATTCTTACAGATTCTTCTCCCTGACTAACTTCTATTTCGTTTAGATCAGACTCTTGTAGCATCTCTATTAATTTTTTTATTTTTCTAATATCCATATTAAAGCCTCTTAAATTTTGATATTGCTTCCATTAATGCTTTCTCATAACCATCTATACCCATTCCAGAAAAAATATTTTCTGCAATATCTGAAAAAAAAGATTTATGCCTGAATTCTTCTCTTGAAAAGATATCTGAAATGTGAATTTCAAAAAAAGGAATTTTAACTCCTAGCAAGGCATCTCTTAATGCAATACTTGTATGAGTATAGGCAGCTGGATTAATTAAGATTACATCTATTCCAGAGTTTGATGCTTCATGAATTGCATTAATTAGCTCATGTTCAGCATTAGACTGAAGAGCATCTAAACTACACCCATTTTCTTCAGCTATTTTTATTAATTTAGAATTGAGTTCATCTAAAGTCATACTTCCATAAATATCAGCTTCTCTTTTACCAAGTAAATTGAGATTTGGACCATTAAGTAAAAGTATTTTCATTTTTATTGATTTTAGCTGTATTTTCTCAGCTATTATAGGATTTTATCAGAAATTCTAAATGATAAGGTTTCCATTGGATAACAAAAACCAGCTTCGGCACATCCTCTATAATTTACTGTAATATTATCTTGAGTATTGTTAACAATATCTGGAATTAAAATAGAAATTTCGAATTCTTTTTTTAAGATCAACACATTTCCAAAAAAAGCATCATCATACCTACTCTGATTACTGCTTTTTACAAGATACTCAACATCTAATCCGTTATGTTTTGTTTTAATATCCCTAAGATAAAGATAATGTTTTGGAGCAATCTTCCATTTAAGATCTACGCTAGTTTTATCGATATCAACAGAAACGATAAATGCATCTTGGGCGCTCAAGATATCTTCTTGTTTGCTTAATTGATCTAAAAGATCATTACTTAAAAGGTTTCCATGAATAAATATCAATAAAAAGTATAATAGGTAAGAGGCTCTTGATGACATTTAGTCATTATATGAAATTAATGTCAGAAAGAGATTATTTATTTAAATTTTTAAAGTTTTTTGCAAATGCCATACCGAAGAATATTACTTAATATATTTTTTCTTTTACCTGCCTGGGTAATAAGAATTTTTGTATGGAAGAAAGACACATACATAAGAGGGCAAGTCTTAGATTTTAAATCTTCATTATTAATAGCAATGACCCCATCAAGCCTTTTAACAAAGGTAGATTTTGTTGATGATCTAAGAATTGCTATCAATGAAGCTAGAATTGCTTCTCCTGTTTCTTTAAAACCTTCACAGAAAGTTAAGACCT
Source organism: uncultured SAR86 cluster bacterium (assembly GCA_964275345.1). Classification (GTDB taxonomy): domain Bacteria; phylum Pseudomonadota; class Gammaproteobacteria; order Magnimaribacterales; family D2472; genus MED-G78. Next base: position 411,913 of record CAXYBK010000003.1, read on the forward strand.
TTGATCATAAATTATTATCTGAAGAAGCTACTATTTTATTAAGAGAATATGAGCCAAAAACAATTTCTACAAAAAAAGTAATTTTATATTTTCATGGAGGAGGCTACGTATTAGGCGATGTGATGACACATGATAGATGGGTTTCAACTATGGCAAATATTCTTGAAGCCAAAATATTTTCATTAAATTATAGATTAGCTCCTGAAAATAAATTTCCAAAGGCTTTTGATGATTCATGTTTGGCTATAGAGTGGTTAAATAATTTAGGCTATGAAACAAGAAACATTAGTTTATGTGGAGATAGTGCAGGTGCTCATTTAGCAGCAGCAACATCAAATCACCTAGCACTATGTAATAAACCAATGCCATCTAGTCAATGTTTGATATATCCAATGACAGATCCATCTTGTTCTTCTGAGTCCTATGAGTTATTTGGGGATGGATATTTCTTAACAAATGATACAATGGTCTGGTTTTGGGAACAGCTTAAGTCTTCTGTTGGGGATAATGAAGATATAAGGTTTAACTTAAGTAAATTCCCAAATAATTTAGAAAATCCAAAAACTTTAATTATTACTGCTGGATTTGATCCTTTATCTGATGAGGGTGAAGAGTATGCAGCTCTATTAAATAAAGCTGGAGTTGATATTGAGCATATCCATTATCCAAATATGTTTCATGGATTTGTAAATATGACTAAATTAAAGGCTGCTAAATATGCAGCTGAAGATTTTTTAAAAGACTATAAAAAAATATTATGAGCAAATTACTAGACATTAAAAACTTATCTGTAGACTTTAACGTAAGAGATACAAAATTTAGAGCCGTAGACTCTATAAATCTTAGTCTTGATAAGAATGAGACTATGGCTTTAGTTGGAGAATCAGGTTCAGGTAAATCTGTTACAGCTATGTCCATTCTTCAGCTTTTACCAGAACTAAAATCTTCTTATAGCAAGGAATCATCAATTTATTTTAATGGCACAGACATTCTTAATGCTTCAAAAAGTCAACTTCGATCTATTAGAGGTAATCAGGTTTCTATGATTTTTCAAGAACCAATGACCTCATTAAATCCTTATCATAAAGTTGGAAAACAGATTATGGAATCATCATTACTGCATTCAGGTTTATCAAGATCAGAGGCTGAAAAAGAAGCTAAAAATCTTATGGAGTTGGTAGAAATACCCGATGTAGATAGAAGATTTAATGCATATCCTCATGAGCTCTCTGGAGGCCAAAGACAAAGAATTATGATTGCTATGGCTTTGGTAAATAAACCTAAATTGCTAATTGCAGATGAGCCTACAACTGCGCTTGATGTAACAATTCAAGCTCAAATATTAGATCTTATGGGCAAATTAAAATCAGAACTTGGGATGTCCATTCTTTTTATAACCCATGATCTAGGCCTTGTTAGAGAATTTTCAGATACCGTAAGTGTTATGAAGGATGGAAAGATCGTTGAACAGGGCAATACTCAACAAATTTTTGATCATCCTCAAAATGACTATACAAAAAAATTACTAGATTCTGAGCCTTTGCCTAAAACTGATCTTTTATTAGAAACTTCATCAATGGTTAAGGTAGAAAACTTAGATATATTCTATGACATTCCATCAATAAATTTTCTGAAGAAAAATAGGTTTCATGCTGTCAAAGATATTTCATTTGATATCCAAAAAAATACTACTATTGGACTTGTAGGAGAATCAGGATCTGGAAAATCTACTCTAGGAAGAGCTATAGCTAATCTGTTGAAGTATGAAGGAAAAATACTATATCAAGGTAAAGATTTGCAGTCCTATAATCGCAAAGAAATGCAAAAGTTAAAAAAAGACATTCAAATTGTTTTTCAAGATCCATATGGATCACTATCTCCAAGAATGACAATTGGAGAAATTATTGGAGAAGGTCTAGATGTTCACTTTGATCTAACTAAAGATCAGAAGAATAAAAGAATTGATGAAGCTATGGTTGATGTAGGAATAGACCCTAATATGAAATTTAAATATCCTCATGAATTTTCTGGTGGTCAAAGACAAAGGATTGCTATTGCTAGATCTGTAATATTACAACCAGCATTCATGATTCTTGATGAACCAACCTCAGCTTTAGATAGATCAATACAAATTCAGATAATTGATTTGCTTAAAAATATACAAGATAAATATGAACTTACTTATTTATTTATAAGCCATGATTTAAAAGTAATTAGATCAGTATCTGATTATATTTTTGTTATGCAAGATGGGAATTTAGTCGAATCAGGAAAAGCAAATGAAGTATTTGATAACCCAAAAGAAGACTATACAAATAAATTACTTACAGCTGCTCTTAAGTATGCAACTAATTAAAAAAATCTATGAAAAATAGGAAGTATTCAAAACATTTAGTTGATGGACCTAATCAAGCTGCATCTAGGTCTATGCTTCGAGGCGCAGGATTTACAAGTGAAGACTTTAAAAAACCTTTTGTTGGAATTGCATCTACAGGAGCAAAAGTTACCCCATGCAATATGCATATTAATGGATTGGCAGATATTGTTGAAGATTCAATAAGTGATGCAGGCGGTAAAGGCGTTTTATTTAATACGATCACAGTTTCAGATGGAATTTCAATGGGAACTCAGGGTATGAAATACTCCCTTGTTTCAAGAGAAGTAATTGCTGATTCGATTGAAACTGTTGTTGGCTGTCTTGGCTATGATGGCGTTATAGCTATCGGTGGATGTGATAAGAATATGCCTGGGTGCATAATTGGTTTGGCTAGGCTCGATAGACCTTCTATTTTTATTTATGGCGGCTCCATTCGACCCAGTGAAAAGAATACAGATTATGTAACCGTCTGTGAGAAAGTTGGTGAGTTTGCAAAAGGTGATATATCTGAAGAAGAATTAATCGAGATTGAAACAATCTCAGTTAAAGGGCCTGGTTCATGTGGTGGAATGTATACGGCTAACACTATGGCTTCTGCAATTGAGGCGCTGGGTATGAGTCTTCCAGGAAGCAGTAGTCAAGATGCTTTATCTGATAACAAGCTCAATGACTGTAAAGCATCTGGTGAAGCGGTTATGCATTTGTTAGAAAAAGATATCAAACCTTCAGATATTATGACTAAAGCAGCATTTGAAAATGCCATAACAGTTGTAATCGCTCTTGGTGGGTCAACTAATGCTGTATTACATTTGCTTGCTATGGCACATGCAATCGATGTTGATCTTCATTTAGATGATTTTAGTAGGATAGGAAAGAGAACCCCAGTTCTTGCTGACTTAAAACCATTTGGAAGCCATTTTATGTCTCAGCTTAATGCTCAAGGCGGTATTGAGCCCGTTATGAAAATGTTACTCGATCAGGGCTTGCTTCATGGTGATTGTTTGACAGTAACTGGAAAGACCGTAAAAGAAAACTTACAAAATATTAATGGCTATACAAAAGAGCAATCTATCATCATGGGCTTAGATAAGCCTATTAAAAATAGTAGTCATTTAAGAATACTTTATGGCAATCTTTCTCCTGAAGGCGCTGTGGCAAAAATTACTGGTAAAGAGGGAACTTCCTTTAGTGGTATTGCAAAAGTATATAATTCCGAAGAAGACGGTCTTAAAGCAATTCTAGATAAAACAATTCAACCAGGTGATGTAATAATCATTAGATATGAGGGGCCAAAAGGTGGTCCTGGAATGAGGGAAATGCTAAAACCAACATCTGCAATTATGGGTCAAGGGCTTGGAGATAAAGTTGCATTTCTTACTGATGGAAGATTTTCTGGAGGAACACATGGTTTTGTTGTAGGTCATATAACTCCTGAAGCTTTTGATGGAGGGCCTCTAGCTCTAGTCGAAAATGGAGATAGAATAACTATTGATGCAGATAAAGATTTACTATCTATAGATATTTCCGACGAAGATTTAGCTAAAAGAAAGTCAGAATGGATTAACCCTATAACCCATCCAAAAAAAGGCGTATTGGCAAAATATGCAAAAAGTGTAAAATCTGCAAGCCTTGGAGCAATAACTGATTAAAATGTTTACAAAAAGAAAATTTCCATCAACCAGATTGAGACGCCTTCGTTCCAAACCTTTTATTAGAGATTTAGTTAGGGAAAATGTCTTATTAGGTGATGATTTAATTCAACCACTATTTATAAAGGAAGATTTAAAAGGAACTGAAGCTATAACTCAAATGCCAGGCATATCAAGATTTGGTCTTGATTCCATTGAAAATGAAATAGAAGAGCTGGCAAACTTAGGCATTAAATCCATAGCATTATTTCCTGTAATTAATCCAGACAAAAAAGATGAGTTCGGGACAGAAGCTATTAATCAAAATAATCTTATCTGTAATGCGATTAAAAAAATAAAAAATGTTGTTCCTGAAATCATTATTATTTCAGACGTTGCTCTTGATCCTTACACAAATCATGGTCACGATGGCATTTTAATTGATGGTTATGTAGACAATGATAAAACCCTTGATCAATTAGTAAAACAATCATTAGCGCTTGCTGAAAGTGGAGCAGATATTATTGCACCCTCAGATATGATGGATGGCAGAATAAAACTTATAAGAAATGCTTTAGAAGAAAGTAATTTTAAGAATACTATTCTTTTATCTTATGCAGCTAAATATAACTCAAAATTTTATGGACCATTCAGAAGCGCTGTTGGTTCAGGTTCTAATCTTGGAAAATCTAGTAAAGCTGAATATCAAATGGATGTAGCTAACGCAAGTGAAGCGCTTCATGAAGTTGCATTAGACATTGATGAGGGAGCAGATATTGTTATGGTAAAACCTGGGATGCCATATCTTGATATAATAAGCAAAGTTAAAGAAACATTTAACGTGCCTACATTTGCTTACCAAGTAAGTGGAGAGTACAGTATGCTTAAATCAGCAATCGAAAATAAATGGCTTGAACCAGAAGTGATATCAGAATCTCTTTTGTGTTTTAAAAGAGCTGGTGCCGATGCAGTCTTAACTTATGCAGCAAAAGAAATAATCAAGGAGTTAAATAGATGAGTAATGTAGTCGAAGTAAATTTAGAAAATTTTGAATCAGAAGTTTTATCTTCTGATAAACCCGTTCTTGTAGACTTTTGGGCAGAATGGTGTGGACCGTGTAAACAACTTGGACCTACTGTCGAAGAAGTTGCTTCTGAGTATTCTGAACAGATAAAAGTTTGTAAAATGGATGTAGATTCAAGTAGAGATATAGCTGCAAAATACGGCATTCGCTCAATACCTACATTAATAATATTTAAAGAAGGGGAGCCTTCAGGAACTGAAATAGGGGCATTATCAAAGCAGCAGCTTGTTGAATTTGTAAATTCTGAAATATAAATTTACTACACAAGCTTTGCATCTTTCATAAAAAAGACTTATCATTTTTATATCAAGCCACGTGGCTATCCCTGTTTTAAATCCCACTGACATTAGGAAAATAACACATGAATTTAACAGATATTAAACTTAAACCAATTAGCGAGTTAGTTGATATAGCAACTGAGCTTGGTCTTGAGGATGTTGGCAGGCTCAAAAAACAAGATATTATTTTTAAAATATTTAAGCATCAATCAGGTGAAGGTATTGATATTTATGGTGGTGGAGTTTTAGAAATCCTTAATGATGGTTTTGGTTTTTTAAGATCTCCTGAAGGTTCTTACTGTGCAGGCCCAGATGATATTTATGTATCACCAAGTCAAATAAGAAAATTTAGTCTAAGAAAAGGTGATTCTGTTCAAGGTAAGATTAGACCTCCTAAGGATCAAGAGAGATATTTTGCATTAGTTCATTTAGATACAATTAATGGCGAAGCTCCAAATAAAACTAAGAACAAGATTTTGTTTGAAAATCTAACACCTCTTTTCCCTAATCAGAGATTAGGTTTAGAGCAAGGAAGTGGTTCCAATGAAGATCTATCTTCTAGAATAATTGATTTAATAGCCCCAATTGGAAAGGGTCAAAGAGGTTTAATAGTTTCTCCACCTAAAGCTGGTAAAACTCTTATGCTTCAAAGTATTGCTCATTCAATAAAAAATAATAATCCTGAAGTTGAATTAATCGTCTTGCTTATTGACGAAAGGCCTGAAGAAGTTACAGAAATGTCCAGAACTGTTAAAGGTGAAGTTGTGGCCAGTACATTTGATGAGCCGCCTACTAGGCACGTTCAGGTTGCCAATATGGTTATAGAAAAGGCAAAAAGATTGGTAGAGCATAAAAAGGATGTTGTTATTCTTCTTGATTCTATTACTAGACTTGGAAGAGCATATAACTCAGTTCAACCCGCCTCTGGAAAAATCTTAAGTGGTGGAGTTGATTCAAATGCCCTTGAGAGACCTAAAAGATTCTTTGGAGCTGCAAGGAATTTAGAAGAAGGTGGAAGTCTTACGATTCTCGCAACTGCCCTTGTTGATACTGGCTCAAAAATGGATGAAGTTATCTATGAAGAGTTTAAAGGTACAGGTAATATGGAAATTCATCTAGAAAGAAAAATTGCTGAAAAAAGAATTTATCCTGCAATCAACATCAGAAGGTCAGGTACAAGAAGAGAAGATCTACTGACCTCAGATGAAGAACTACAAAGAATGTGGGTTCTTAGAAAGATCTTAGATGAAATGGAAGATGCCCAAGGCATTCAATTCTTAATTGACAGATTAAAATCATTTAAAACTAATGATGAATTCTTCTCATCCATGAAGAATGGTAATGGAAAGAAATCTAAATAATTTCTTTTGCTTTCTCTAGCATTGAGTTATCAGAAGGGTCTTTTGCTACAAAAATTTCAAGATTTATCTCTTTAGTTATTTCTAATATTTTCTCTCTAATTCGCTTCGAAGCTACAACAAATATTTTGTTCTTTATTATTGCTAAATCGAGCGACTCAAACATATATAAAAAGGTTAGAAAATTATAAATTAAAGTAATTTCTGGACCATTTTCAATAAGATCTAAATTAGCTTTTGAATAAACTAATTTATAACAAATTATTTCATCAATATTCCCCTTAAGCTCTTCTTGTAAATATTTATTGGAATTTTCACCACAAAGCAACAGATTTCTTCCAGGGTAGTTTTTCTGAATCATGCTAAAGAGGCTTTTGGAAGAAGGTTCTTTAGGAGTCAAAGAATTAATTCCTGCGTTTGCAATAACACTTTTTGTAGCTGGCCCAACTGCAAAAATATTAAAGCTTTTCATTTCAGCAATCTCTTTAAGATTAGCAAGTCCAAAAATTGCCGAAGCTTGGCTGGTGAATATAATATTTTTATAATAGCCATTCTCTTGCAGTCTGGATTTTAAATTTATCGCATCAATATTAAAGGGTAATGATTCGATCGAAGAAAGAGGTGCATTTATAACTTCTAAATTTTTATCATTACTAAGAGAATTGAGCTTACTGGATAAGATCTTTGGTCTTGTGTTTATTATCATTACTCTAGAATTAATGTGTTGGAGCCCTTAGAAACAAAATCATTAGCTAAGGTAGATATATCGTCTTTTAGTTCAGACTTGCTTGATTTAATTCTTTTGTATAATTTTTTTTGTCCATCTTGAGACAAGACCTTTGCAATAATATGAACTACTTCTTTTTCTTCAAAACAATATATTGCAATTGGAGATAAACATGATCCGTTAAGTTTAGCTACAAAAGCTCTTTCTGCTTCCGCTAGGAGATAGGCGGTATCATTATTAATTTGCTTAAGAATATTATGTATTTTTGTATTTGATTTTATGCATTCAATACCAATAAAACCTTGGGAGGCAGCGGGTAACATTTCCTCTAAAGAAAACTCATATGTATTTGTAAAATTAAGGTTTAAACGATTTAAGGCAGCCTTTGCAATGATTAGTGCATCAAAGGCACCATCATTTAACTTTTTTACTCTTGTTGCAATATTTCCTCTTACTGGAATAGTATTTAGATCAGGTCTTAAGTTTAATATCTGCGACTTTCTTCGGGGACTAGAAGTTCCAATTACCGAATTTATAGGCAATGTATCTAAAGACCAACCCTCTTTAGATAATAAGATATCAGAAGCAGATTCTCGTTGAAAAATTGAGGCTATTTCGAAGTTACTATCCAGCACAGCTGGAACATCTTTTAAGCTATGAACTGCTATGTCAGCATCTCCAGAAATTAAAGCTGATTCTAGTTTATTTACAAACAAACCTTTACCACCAATTTCATGAAGCGGTTTATCTGTCTGATCTCCTTCAGATAACAACGGAATAAGTTCAGTAGTAACTCCCTCCAGTTGATTTAATTTCTCAGCCACATAATTAGCTTGAAATAGAGCAAGCTCTGATTGTCTAGTTGCTATTTTAATTTTCATTTATACAAAGTAATAAAGCTTTTACATCACCTACTGATTTCTCTTTAAGTATAGTTACAGAATCTGGAATAACTAAATCAGTAAATTTACTATATTCAAGATAGATTTTACATGAGGATTTTAAATTTTTATCTTGAATCAAAAGGTTAAGAATTTTTAATTCATAATTCTCTTCAAATGGAGGATCAAGGAATATAAGATCAAAACCAGAGAGATCATTATTTTTAATCCAGGTTTTTGCATCTTTAAAATAAACCTTTGTTTTTTCTTTTAAATCTAAAGATATAAGAGTTTTTGATAATTGAGAGTAATTTCTTTTATTAAGTTCAACAAAGATTGTCTTAGCTGAGCCTCTGGAGATAGCCTCAATCCCAATAGAACCAGTTCCAGCAAATAGATCAAGACAGATCGAGCTTTTTATTTCAAATTGAAGCCAGTTAAAAAGAATTTCTTTTAATTTATTCGAAGTCGGTCTCAGTGAGCTTTTAAAATCAAATGGCACTTTCTTTCCTTTTAAGAGGCCGCCAGAAATTCTTATACTATTTTTCATACAAATATTTTTATACCAGTATAATTCATTACATGAATATTAAACTCTATCCCAATATCGCATTTAAACATTTTACTTATTTCTTTGCTTTGTTAATTTCTTTTTATGCTTTCCCATTAGATGCAGAGGACTGCAGAACTGGAAATCCAGAAGTCTATTTCATTACTCCAGAAAAAGGAGCTGTACTAACTTCACCTGTAAAAGTTATTTTCGGGCTTAAGAATTTTAATATATCACCTGCAGGCATAGATAAATGTAATGCAGGCCACCATCATTTAATTATTGACGCTGATATTCCTAATTTTGAACTTCCTATTCCAAGCAGTAAGAATTATATTCACTTTGGTGGCGGGCAAACTGAAACAGAGATTGTGCTATCTCCTGGCAAGCATTCGCTAAGACTGCTGATGGGTAACTTTGCACATATGCCACAATTCTATTCTGAAAAAATTGAAATTGAAGTAAAACCTGTTAAATAGAAAGGATATTATCAATAGACTTTTCAATATATTTATCCCAATTATTGGCAAGATTATTCATAATTTTCATTGGACCTTCAGATGCTTTAGTATCTGCAGACGCAATCTCAGTTTTTCTTAAGATACCCACTATCCCATGCATAAATGCCCATACAGATAATGCTTTTTCTTCAATAATCTCTTTTGATACATCACTATGTCCTAAATTAACAAGGTGATCTTCTAAATTATTTTCTAAAGTCATGAAAGCTAAATGGGCTTGATTTAAAAGTGCAGGGTATTGGGTAAAACTTCCAAGAGAATTTCCAAACATCAAATCATATGTATTTTGGTATTTCAAAGCAAAATCACAATACGCAAGACCATTTGCTAAGAAATTACTTGTTTTATTCATATCAGCATTCATTTTTTCAAAGCCTTTAGCAGCAACTTCAGCTAGTAAATCTTCTTTAGTTTCAAAATGTCTATAAGGAGCGGTTTGCGATACATTTAACTGCTTGGCAAGATTTCTTAAACTTATATTTTCCCAGCCCGATTCCTCACAAGCCATGACTGCTTGCTGAATTAGATTTTCTTTTAAATTTCCGTGATGATATTTCATTATTTCTTTATAATTTAACAACTAACATGTTGACACTGTAAACATATTAATTATATTATGTTTTCACTGTAAACATTATTACTAAAAAGTCAAAGTATTACATGGTTAATTTATGAACATATTTAAAAAAATATTTGTTATTTCTTGCTTGAGTATTCAAATAAATGCCGAGCCTTTATCCCTTGAGATACTAGAAGTTTCGATGTTTGATAGCTATAAAGTTACTAAGCAACTTCCTGGAAAATTATACGCTGTACAGCAATCTAAAGTTGCTTTCCAGATAGGTGGAAAAATACAAACTATAAGCGTTGATATTGGTGATAAAGTAGAAAAGGGCAGTGTGTTAGCCGAATTGGACAATAGAGAAATTTTGGCAAATTTAAATCAAGCAGATGCTAAATATAAATTAGCAGAACAACTATTAGAACGTTTTAAGGACTTAAAGGCGCAGGGGCATATATCAATTCAAGAGCTAGATAAGGCTGAATCTGATTTTGCAGTTGCCAAATCCCAACAAGATTTTTATCAAGTAAAGCTAGAGCAAACAAAAATATTAGCTCCTTTTAATGGGTTGATCCAAAGTAGATATTTAGATGAAGGAACAGTAATAAATCCTGGCCTTCCAATTTTAGAAATTTTAGATTCAGAGAAAGTAGAGGCGCATATTGCAATGCCATTAAATTTAGTTAATAAAGTTTCCTTAAAACAAACTTATGCATTTAATCTAAACGGAAAGCCTGTTTTAGGTACATTAAAAAGATTATCACCGATGTCGCTGGGGGGCTCAAATAATAGATTAGCAATTTTTGAATTTAATACTTTTTTTGTTCCTGGGGCAGTAATCAATCTTGAGCTTGAAATTTATGAGAATGCTCGTGGAACTTGGATCCCTATAAAGGCGCTATCCCAGTCAGATGGAGGCTTGTGGTCAGTCTATACAGTTGATAGATCTAATAAGATAAATAAAGAGTTAGTTGAAGTAATTTATTATGAAGGAACTAATGCTTTTGTTTCAGGTACATTAAAAAATGGAGATCAAGTCATCAAAGGCGGAGCAACAAAAGTAATAGAAGGACAGTTAATTAATTAATAATGAATTTGGTTAACATTTTTATAGATCGACCTAGAATTTTAATACTTACTTTAGTATTTATTTTACTGGCTGGCGCTTCTTCTTATATTTCGATACCAAGACAAGAAAATCCCGAACTGGCTCAAAGATGGGCATCTGTAATAGTTATTGATCCTGGATCTTCTGCAGCAAGACTTGAAACGCAAGTTATAACTAAACTTGAATCTGGACTTCAAGAAATCATCGAAATTAAAGAACTAGATGTAAATATTCAAGCAGGCTTTGCCCAAATGCTAGTTGAGCTAAAAGACTCTGTACCCTTTGATTTAATTGAAGCAACTTGGTCTGAAGTTCTTGATAAAATTTCTCTGGTAGAGCCTTCTCTGCCCAAAAGTGCTTCTGTAGAATTAGTACGTTCTTCTGGCCCACCAATTTCTGTTCTCTATGCTTTAACTTGGAAAGGTGAGGGTGAAGCACCTATTATTTTGATGTCCAGGCTCGGCGATGAATTAAGAAGAAAATTAGCTTTTGTTGATAATACCGAAAGAACCAATTTATTTGGTTTAGCTGATGAAGAAGTTTTAGTTGAAATAGATACTGAAAAATTAGCTCTACTTAATCTATCCCTGGCTCAAGTCAGCCAAGCTATAGGAAACTATGATAGCAAGAGACCTATTGGAAAAACTTCTGATTCAAATAATGAAATTTTATTAAAAGTTAAAGAGAATTTATTAAATGTATCTCAAATCAAAGATTTACCTATTCAAGTTATTGATGGATATGGCGTTATAAGACTTCAAGATATTGCTAGTGTTTCAAAGCAACCTTATACCCCTATTGAGGATATAGCTTTAAGTAATGGCAAAAGATCAGTTCTTGTCGAGGCTAAAGCATCTTTTGGGCAAAGGATAGATCTATATGTTGGCCAGGCAGACAAAGTTGCTAATGAATTTAGAGATATTCTGCCAGATGAAATTATTTTAGAGAATATTTATAGCGAATCTTTTTATACCAAAAAGATGTTCAATACATTGACCAATAGTGTACTTTCTGCAATTGCCCTGGTACTTCTTATAAGCTTCTTTCTTTTAGGTTTTAGAGCAGCGTTAATTGTTAGTGCAATATTACCTTTTACCATTTCAATGGTATTAATAGGCTGCAGGTTTCTTGAAATGCCTCTTCATCAAACATCAATAACAGGAATTATTATTGCTCTTGGTTTATTAATTGATAATGGAATAATTGTTGTTGAAGATTACAAGCATAGGCGTTCTTCTGGATTAGAGCCTAGGGATGCAATTAATAAGACTATTCATCAACTTGTTGTTCCATTGTTAGCAGCCACTTTTACTACTGTATTTGCTTTTCTTCCAATTGCCACTGGCGAGGGATCAAGCACAGAATTTGTTGGAGGTATGGCAGTAACAGTTATTTTGGCAATTACTTCATCTTTATTTTTAGCATTAACAATTGTGCCAGTCATGATGGCTTATTTAGAAAAAGTTACTTTTTTCAATAAGATATCTTTTAATCAAAATGGCTACTCAAATAAAATGTTACTTGATAAATATAGAGCATTGCTTTCTTGGGCATACTACAAACCGAGAAGAGCTATGGGAATAGCATTATTCTTACCTATTTTAGGATTTACTTTATTTAATACATTACCAAGAGACTTTTTTCCTCCTCAAGATAGAAATATGTTTAGAGTGACTATTGAGTTACCTATGAATTCAACTGCTTTAGAAACCGAGAAAAAAGTTTATGAAATTCGTGAGCAGATTTTAAAGACAGGCATAGTGGAAAGTGATGTTTGGTTTATTGGTAGAATGTTACCTCGCATTCTTTATAACGTAGTTGCAGGTGACTCTAAGACGGGATCAAATCATATTGCTGAAGGAGTGTATTTCTCCTCTAGCTTTAATGCCATGATGCCAATTCTTCCTGATTTAGCAAAGCAACTTTCCAAAGCTAATCCAGATATCGAGGTTAGAGTAGATAAATTCTATTCGGGTCCACCAGTTTTTGCAGCCATAGATTATGCAATTAAGGGTGATGATCCAGAAATACTACAACTGCTTGGAGAAAAACTAGAGCTTATTATTAGCAGGGCTCCAAATATAAGCTCAACAAATGCAGCACTTTCTTCTTATGAAACAAATATAGAAATTGATTTAAATAATTCTAATATGGCTTTGTCCTCAAAACAAATGGAAGCTATTCTAATTGAACTTGCTGCTGCCAATAACGGCATAGTTGTCGGTTCTATGCTTGACGGAAATAAAGATCTACCAATAAGAGTAAAAAGTTTAGGGGGAGTTAATTCATCTATAGAAAACATTGGCATGCTTACTTTATCTGGGCCAGCTAGTCTTGATTATGTAGAGAGTTTTGGTCAAACCTCCTTAACTAGAACCTCTGAGTTTATTCAACGAAATAATGGAGAAAAAAAGAATAGTGTTCAAGGCAAGATATGGACAGGCACATTAGCATCTGGAGTTGAATCCTCTATTAAAGATGACATAGAAGACTTCAGGGAATCTTTGCCATCTGGCTATACTTTAGATGCAGATGGCGAAGCTACAGAAGCTGCAGAGTCTCAGGGGCAAATTATCTCATCTGCTGGTATATTTTTTGTTCTAATCATCATAGGTTTGGTAGCAGCATTGAATTCATTTACTCAGGCTGGAATTATTCTTTCTGTAGCTATTTTATGTGTTGGCCTTTCTTTTGTTGGCTTGGTTGTGGGACAACAAAACTATGGTTTTATTGCTACAGTTGGTGCAATTGGGCTAGCAGGCTTAGCTATTAATGATTCTATTGTGGTCTTGTCACATATAAAAGAAGAGGCTGAAAAAGTTGCTCTAACTAAGGCTCAATTAGTAGAGATTGTTATTCGATCTACTCGACATGTTTTAACAACATCTGCTACTACCATTGGAGGCTTTCTTCCTCTTTTGTTTGCAAGTTTATTCTTTAGGCCTCTAGCATGGGGCATGGTAGTTGGTGTTATTGGTTCATCGATAATCGCTGTTTTTTATATACCAGCTATGTTTATTTTTCTTAAAAAGATTAAAACTTAATTATCTCTGCATATTTCGAGTTTTTAGCCTGTTAAAAAAAAATAATTCTGACATACTACACGCCCTTAATATACAGAATTCACATGAATCAAAGAGAAGAAACAGCAAACGCCAAAATAAAGCATGTGTTAGATCACTCTATATATGATCAAGATATAGCTGATTCAATGAGGTATTTTCAAGAAACTGCCTATAGATTCCATTTTCTTTTAGCCTTTATGTACGAAATAATTAAAGGAAAAGAATTCACTCAAGAAGATGCAATTCAAGTGGTGCCAGGAAAAATTGCGTCAAGAGCAACTAGAGTAACTGAACTTAAAAAAGCTGTAAAAGCTGGCTTTATTATTGAGGAACGCTCAATCAAAGATAAAAGAGCAAGATTATATAAACCTTCAGATGAAATGCTTAATGATTTTCTTAATCTTTGTGACGGAGTTTTCTTTCCAGAGCTATAAGATTTATTTACGAACCAGAGCTCGGGCTCATGCCAATAATTGACTTCCAGGACCAAGTGTTATTCTGAGAAGAATTGTTTTCAAATTTAGATGCATTTAGTGCAATAATATTTTGAGTATCTTCATACAGTTCGGAATATCCTAATGCCTGATAGGATAATGATAATATCTTAAGCGCTCTTAATGTTTCACTTGAATTAGGTATATTCTCAATTACATAATTTGCTCGCCTAATAGCTGCTACATATGCTTTTCTTTTAACATAATAATCTGCTGCAGCTAGTTCGCCACTTGCTATAAGATTTCTTAAATAAACAATTCTTTGATTTGCATAGGGCGCATATTGACTATCAGGAAATCTTGTAAGAAATTCTGTGAGTTCTGAAAAAGAATCTTTAGCACCTGATATATCACGGGTAGACAAGTCAGTTCCGATAATTCTAACCATGAAACCTTTGTCTGCGGTAAAGCTTGAAAGACCTTTCATAAAATAAGCGTAATCTATATTTGGATGTCTTGGATGTAATCTAATAAATCTTTCTGCACTTGAATGAGATGCTTCATTCTCTGAATTCATGAAATATGCATAAATTAGCTCTACTTGTGCCTGCTCTGAATATTTACCAAAAGGATACTGACTTTCTATTCGAGTAAGTGAATCAATGGCGCCAAAATAATTACCAGCTTTCATTCTTCTCTGCGCTTGGTCATAATATATTTTCTCAGGTCGCTCAATTTCTTGAGGGTCACTATTACACCCAGATAGTATTAATGAAGAAGCAATAACACTTATACTGAGATAAATGATAGAAAAAGTTTTTTTATTCATAATGAGTATTTTACATTTATTATTGGTAATTAAGTTTAAATTTATTATTTAGATAAAAAAAATTTACTAAAGTTCAATGACAAATTTATTAAAAGTTTTAGAAAGTGACAATAAAATGCGATTAGATATCGTAGCTGCAAGAATGTTTCCAGATTTTTCTAGAACTCAATTAAAAAAATGGATTATTCAAGGCAGAGTATTAGTAAATGGTGAAATATGTGCTCCTAAAGATTGAGTCTATGAGGGCGATGAGATAGAAATTGATCCTATTAAAGAAATTAAAGTTTCATGGGAGCCAGAAAATATTGAATTTGAAGTTTGTTATGAAGAAGAAGATTTTCTTATTGTAAACAAGCCATTTGGATTAGTAATGCATCCTGGATCTGGTTGTTATAATGGCACTCTAGCTAATGGATTATTATACAAATACCCTCAACTGATAAATTTACCAAGAAGTGGCATAGTTCATCGTTTAGATAAAGATACTTCAGGCGTTTTGGTAGTGGCCAAAACTGAATCATTTAGAAATTATTTCATTCAAGAAATGCAAGAAAGAAAAGTCACTAAAAAATATATAGCTATTTCAGTAGGAGAGACAATTGGAAGTTTTGAGATAAATGAACCAATTGGAAGAGATCCAAAAAATAGAACAAAGATGTCAGTAAGGCATGATGGCAAAGAGTCTATTTCATTCATAAAATTAATTAATAAATATAATGGATATGCTTTATTAGATGTTTTAATTGAAACAGGAAGAACTCATCAAATAAGGGTTCATCTTGCCTCAAAGAATTTACCCATTATTGGAGATTCAACTTATAACTCAAGAAAAAAGATTGCTAAAAATTCATCACCAGAATTAGTAAAATGCATTCGTGAATTCCCAAGACAAGCTCTTCATGCTGCTCATATTTCTTTTTGTCATCATAAATCAAAAGAGATATTTGAATGGTCAGTTGAAGATGCCTACAAGACATGAAAAACTAGAAGAACTATTATTGCAGGTTAATTTTGGTACAAAGAATATTACAAAAGACTTGTTTTTTGCATCATAAAATAATATAAACCTCATTCTTATAGATTTTTTAGGTCCAAGTGAAACTTTCTGGCGGCGACATGTTAATGAGGGCCCTTCGTGAAGAAGGAGTCAAGTTTATCTTTGGTTATCCAGGGGGCGCAGCCCTGCACATCTATGATGCAATTTTCAGACAGAAAAAAATTGAACATATCTTAGTAAGGCATGAGCAAGGTGCTACGCATGCTGCTGATGGTTATGCTCGAGCTACGGGCAAGCCAGGTGTTGTTTTTGTTACTTCAGGACCTGGAGCAACAAATGCTATTACTGGTTTAGCAACTGCATTTATGGATTCTATTCCTTTAATAGTTGTATCTGGTCAAGTTGCTAGTCACTTAATTGGAACAGATTCTTTTCAGGAGACCGATATGATCGGTGTATCCCGACCAATTGTTAAACACAGCTATATTGTCCAGAGAACAGAAGATATACCATCAATTATTAATGAAGCATTTCATATCGCGACTACGGGTAGACCTGGACCAGTTGTTATAGATATTCCAAAGGATATAACTGCTCCAGAAAATAAATTTGAATATAAAAAACCTGCAAAGGTAAGCTTGAGATCATATCAACCAAAGGTTCACCCACATCCGGGTCAGATCAAGAAAGCTGCTAAAGCGATTCTATCTTCTGAAAGACCAGTTATATATGCAGGAGGTGGAGCAATTATGGGTAATGCTTCAACTCAGCTAAAAGCATTAAATAAAATACTTAATGTTCCTGTAACAAATACATTAATGGGTTTAGGAGTCTATCCTGCAACTGATAAGCATTTCATGGGCATGCTAGGAATGCATGGCACATACCAAGCAAACATGGCAATGCATAATGCTGACCTGATTTTAGCAATTGGTGCACGTTTTGATGATCGTATTACTAATACACCATCAAAATTTGCTCCGGATGCAAGAATTATTCACATAGATGTAGATCCAGCTTCCATATCAAAAATCATTAATGCAGATATTCCAATTGTTGGACAAGTTAAGGAATCACTTGATGCGCTTATTAAAGAGATCAAAAGATCTAAAATAAAAATAGACTCGGAAGCTATTAGTAAATGGAATGATCAAATTAAAGAATGGAGAAGATTGCATGGCTTGGATCATGAAATGTATTTAAAAAAATCTAAATCTAAATTAATCATGCCTCAAGAAGTAGTTCAACAAGTATATAAAGTAACTAAAGGGGACGCTTATGTAACTTCTGATGTGGGACAACATCAGATGTTCGCAGCTCAATATTATCATTTTGACAAACCAAGACGCTGGATTAATTCTGGAGGGCTTGGAACTATGGGCTTTGGTCTGCCTTCAGCTATGGGAGTTAAATTAGCATTTCCAAATAAAGAAGTTGTTTGTATTACAGGCGAAGGAAGTATTCAAATGTGCATCCAAGAATTATCAACATGCTTACAATATGGCCTCCCAGTAAAGATTATTAATATAAATAATCAAGCTCTTGGAATGGTTAGGCAGTGGCAAGATATGAACTATAGCGGAAGACATGCAGCAAGCACATATGAAGAATCACTTCCTGATTTTGTTAAATTAACTGAAGCTTATGGCCATAAAGGATTTAAGGTAACTCAAAGGAATAAGCTGGGACCAACATTAGAAAAAGCGTTTGCCTTAAAAGATCAACTTGTTTTTGTTGATGTCTATGTTGATCAATCGGAACATGTTTATCCGATGCTTGTCTCTCCAAATGGGAGCATGCAGGATATGTGGTTATCAAGGGGCAAAAAAACATGAAAAGAGTTTTAGCCATGCTTGTTGAAAATAAGCCAGGCGCTCTTGCAAGAGTAGTTGGACTGTTTCATCAAAGAGGATATAACATTGAGTCATTAAATGTAGCTCCGGTTGATGATGGCTCTTATTCAAGATTAACAGTTACAACAAGAGGAACTGAATCTGCTGTCGAGCAGATCATGAAACAAATTAATAAGCTCATTGATATTATTAAAGTTGCTGACTTAACTGAGGGTGATCATCATGAGCTTGAACTTGCTTTGATTAAAATATCCAAAGTGAATGATTTAAATAATATTAAAAAAAGTATTAAATCACTGAATGGAAAAGTGTTAAAGAATGATGAAACTACATGTGTTATTTCTGTAACTGGGACCTCTATTGATATAAATAATCTTTTAAAAAACTTAAAGAAAAATAAAATTATTGAAATTGTTAGATCTGGAAGCATAGGACTTCATGAGTCTAACAAAACATTAACTATCTAATAGGAAAAGAAAATGAAAATTTATTATGACGATGATGCTAATTTAGATATTGTAAAAGGTATGAGAGTTGCCATTATTGGATATGGATCTCAAGGGCACGCCCATGCAAATAATCTCAATGATTCAGGAGTTAATGTTGTAGTTGGTCTTAGAAGTGGTTCTACTTCTTGGAACAAAGCAGAGGAAGCTGGTTTAAAAGTTGCAACAGTCGAAGATGCTGTGAGTGAATCTGATTTAGTTATGATTCTTGCACCTGATGAATTTCAAAAAGATATATTTGAAAAACAAATTCAAACCAATCTTAAGAATGGAGCAATTTTAGCTTTTGCACATGGTTTTAATATTCATTTTAAAAAAATAATTCCTGATGACTCAACAAGCGTAATTATGATTGCTCCAAAGGGACCAGGCCATACTGTTAGAAGCACCTATATTGATAATGGAGGAGTGCCCTCACTCATTGCAATATTTAAAGATGCTATTTCAGATAAACCTTATACAGCAAAAGATGTTGCTCTTTCTTATGCTAAAGCAAATGGAGGAACAAGAGCCGGCGTCTTAGAAACCTCCTTTAAAGAAGAAACAGAAACAGATTTATTTGGTGAGCAAGCAGTTTTATGTGGAGGAATGACCGCATTAATTAAAGCTGGCTATGAAACATTAGTGGAAGGTGGATATAGTCCTGAGATGGCATATTTTGAATGCCTACATGAAACTAAATTAATTGTTGATCTTATCCATGAAGGTGGAATTGCAAATATGCATTACTCAATTTCAAATACTGCTGAGTATGGTGATTATGTTAGTGGCCCAAAGGTCATAACAGAAGATACTAAAATTGCCATGAAAGGTATTTTAGAAAATATTCAGTCAGGAAATTTTGCAAATCAGTTTCTAGATGACTGTCGTCAAAGCAATGATGGATCAGGCGGTCCAGTAATGAAAAGCAACAGAGAAGCTACAAAAAATCACTCAATTGAGGCTGTTGGATCAGAGCTTAGATCCAAGATGAAATTCTTAAATAATAAGAAATTAGTAGACAAAGAAATTAATTAAAAATTAATTTAAAAAAAGGTATCTTCTTCCTTATAACTTCGTTAGAATACGCGTCCGTCCTCAGAGGCGGTTGTTCTTTAAAAATATTTGGTTACTCGTGTGGGTGTTCAAAATACGAGAAAAAATAATTTAGATTTTTTATAAAAATCAACAAAAACATGATAATAATTGAAGAGTTTGATCATGGCTCAGATTGAACGCTGGCGGTAGGCTTAACACATGCAAGTCGTGCGAGAAAGTATCTTCGGATATGAGTAGAGCGGCGAACGGGTGAGTAACGCGTAGGAATGTACCTAGTAGAAGGGGATAGCCCGAGGAAACTCGGATTAATACCGTATACCTCCTTCGGGAGAAAGAAGGCCTCTCTTTGAAGCTTTCGCTACTAGATCAGCCTGCGTAAGATTAGCTTGTTGGTGAGGTAATGGCTCACCAAGGCTACGATCTTTAGCTGGTCTGAGAGGACGATCAGCCACATTGGGACTGAGACACGGCCCAGACTCCTACGGGAGGCAGCAGTGGGGAATATTGGACAATGGGCGCAAGCCTGATCCAGCCATACCGCGTGTGTGAAGAAGGCCTTCGGGTTGTAAAGCACTTTAAGCAGGGAGAAAAAAATATAGGTTAATACCCTATGTTCTTGATGTTACCTGCAGAATAAGCACCGGCTAATTCCGTGCCAGCAGCCGCGGTAATACGGAAGGTGCAAGCGTTAATCGGAATTACTGGGCGTAAAGCGCGCGTAGGTGGTTTGTTAAGTTGGATGTGAAAGCCCTGGGCTCAACCTAGGAACTGCATCCAAAACTGACTGACTAGAGTACGATAGAGGGAGGTAGAATTCATAGTGTAGCGGTGGAATGCGTAGATATTATGAAGAATACCAGTGGCGAAGGCGGCCTCCTGGATCTGTACTGACACTGAGGTGCGAAAGCGTGGGTAGCGAACAGGATTAGATACCCTGGTAGTCCACGCCGTAAACGATGACAACTAGCTGTTGGGAGGCAATGCCTTTCAGTGGCGCAGCTAACGTTTTAAGTTGTCCGCCTGGGGAGTACGGCCGCAAGGCTAAAACTCAAATGAATTGACGGGGACCCGCACAAGCGGTGGAGCATGTGGTTTAATTCGATGCAACGCGAAAAACCTTACCTACTCTTGACATACTTGGAGGCTCTTGTAATGAGAGTGTGCCTTTTGGAACCAAGATACAGGTGCTGCATGGCTGTCGTCAGCTCGTGTCGTGAGATGTTCCGTTAAGTCGGATAACGAGCGCAACCCTTACCCTTATTTGCCAGCGATTCGGTCGGGAACTATAAGGGGACTGCCGGTGATAAACCGGAGGAAGGTGAGGACGACGTCAAGTCATCATGGCCCTTACGAGTAGGGCTACACACGTGCTACAATGGGGAATACAGACGGACGCTAAGCCGCGAGGTGGTGCTAATCCTAAAAAGTTCTTCGTAGTCCGGATTGGAGTCTGCAACTCGACTCCATGAAGTCGGAATCGCTAGTAATCGCGGATCAGCATGCCGCGGTGAATACGTTCTCGGGTCTTGTACACACCGCCCGTCACACCATGGAAGTGGATTGCACCAGAAGTAGATAGTCTAACCTTAGGGAGGGCGTTTACCACGGTGTGCTTCATGACTGGGGTGAAGTCGTAACAAGGTAGCCGTAGGGGAACCTGTGGCTGGATCACCTCCTTAACGATATTTCGGTTTTAAACGCCCACACGAGTAATCAAATATAAATAAAGAACATACTGATATGTAAAATTTTTGGTATGTAATTTTCTAGTATGTACATTTATGTACATATAAGATCACTGCAATTTAATTAGAAAAGTAATTAATATATTTTATTAAGTACTCTCAAAAAGCGAAATAACCTTTTTTAAGGTTATATGATCAAGTAAAGGAAGAGCACAAGGCGGATGCCTTGGCAGCAGAAGGCGATGAAGGACGTAGTAACCTGCGATAAGCTTCGGGGAGCTGGTAAACAAGCTTCGATCCGAAGATTTCCGAATGGGAAAACCCAGTATGCATAAGCATATTATCTTATACTGAATACATAGGTATAAGAGGCAAACCTAGGGAACTGAAACATCTAAGTACCTAGAGGAAAAGAAATCAACTGAGATTCCGGTAGTAGCGGCGAGCGAAACCGGACCAGCCCTTAAGCTTTTTTTAGTTTAGCAAAACATTCTGGAAAGAATGGCCATAGTAGGTGATAGCCCTGTATGCGAAAAACTTTTAAAAGTGAAATCGAGTAGGTCGGGACACGTGAAATCTTGACTGAACATGGGGGGACCATCCTCCAAGGCTAAATACTCTCTGCTGACCGATAGTGAACTAGTACCGTGAGGGAAAGGCGAAAAGAACCCCGGCGAGGGGAGTGAAATAGAACCTGAAACCTTGTGCTTACAAGCAGTCGGAGCCCACTTGTTGGGTGACGGCGTACCTTTTGTATAATGGGTCAACGACTTAATTTCAGTAGCAAGCTTAACCGTTTAGGGGAGGCGTAGGGAAACCGAGTCTTAATAGGGCGCTCAGTTGCTGGAATTAGACCCGAAACCGGGTGATCTATCCATGGCCAGGGTGAAGGTCGAGTAACATCGACTGGAGGCCCGAACCCACTTATGTTGAAAAATGAGGGGATGAGCTGTGGATAGGAGTGAAAGGCTAATCAAACCCGGAGATAGCTGGTTCTCTTCGAAAACTATTTAGGTAGTGCCTCGTGTATTACCATAGGGGGTAGAGCACTGTTTCGGCTAGGGGGTCATCCCGACTTACCAAACCGATGCAAACTCCGAATACCTATGAGTATGAGCACGGGAGACAGACTGCGGGTGCTAACGTCCGTAGTCGAGAGGGAAACAACCCAGACTGTCAGCTAAGGTCCCAAATTATGATTAAGTGGGAAACAATGTGGGAAGGCACAAACAGCTAGGAGGTTGGCTTAGAAGCAGCCATCCTTTAAAGAAAGCGTAATAGCTCACTAGTCGAGTCGGCCTGCGTGGAAGATATAACGGGGCTAAATCATAAACCGAAGCTACAGATCTTAAATTTATTTAAGATGGTAGAAGAGCGTTCTGTAAGCCGTTGAAGGTAAGCTGAGAGGCGAGCTGGAGGTATCAGAAGTGCGAATGTTGACATGAGTAACGATCAAAGAGGTGAAAAACCTCTTCGCCGAAAAACCAAGGGTTCCTGTCCAACGCTAATCGTGGCAGGGTGAGTCGGCCCCTAAGGCGAGGGCGAAAGCCGTAGTCGATGGGAAACAGGTTAATATTCCTGTACTTTTTATAACTGCGATGGGGTGACGGAGAAGGTTAAACTAGCACGGCGACGGTTGTCCGTGTTTAAGGTGGTAGGCTTGTACTTTAGGTAAATCCGGAGTACTACACGGCTGAGAACTGATGACGATCACTCATTGAGTGAGAAGTAGTTGATACCATGCTTCCAGGAAAAACCTCTAAGCTTCAGGTTATAAGAAACCGTACCCTAAACCGACACAGGTGGTTAGGTCGAGTAGACCAAGGTGTTTGAGAGAACTATGGTGAAGGAACTAGGCAAAATAGCACCGTAACTTCGGGAGAAGGTGCGCCGCGATAGGTTATAAGACTTGCTCTTAGAAGCTTTTCGCGGTCGAAGATACCAGGTGGCTGCGACTGTTTACTAAAAACATAGCACTCTGCAAACTCGTAAGAGGAAGTATAGGGTGTGACGCCTGCCCGGTGCCGGAAGGTTAATTGATGGGGTTAGCTTAGGCGAAGCTCTTGATCGAAGCCCCGGTAAACGGCGGCCGTAACTATAACGGTCCTAAGGTAGCGAAATTCCTTGTCGGGTAAGTTCCGACCTGCACGAATGGCGTAACGATGGCCACGCTGTCTCCACCATAGACTCAGTGAAATTGAAATCGCTGTTAAGATGCAGTGTACCCGCAGCTAGACGGAAAGACCCCGTGCACCTTTACTATAGGTTCACACTGGACTTTGATCTTATTTGTGTAGGATAGGTGGGAGACTTTGAAGCTGGAACGCTAGTTCTAGTGGAGTCGTCCTTGAAATACCACCCTTGTAAAATTGAGGTTCTAACCTAGGTCCATTATCTGGATCGGGGACAGTGTGTGCTGGGTAGTTTGACTGGGGCGGTCTCCTCCTAAAGAGTAACGGAGGAGTACGAAGGTATCCTTATCACGGTCGGACATCGTGAGGTAAGTATAAAGGCAAAAGGATGCTTGACTGCGAGATCGACGGATCGAGCAGGTAGGAAACTAGGTCTTAGTGATCCGGTGGTTCTGAATGGAAGGGCCATCGCTCAACGGATAAAAGGTACGCCGGGGATAACAGGCTGATACCGCCCAAGAGTTCATATCGACGGCGGTGTTTGGCACCTCGATGTCGGCTCATCACATCCTGGGGCTGGAGCAGGTCCCAAGGGTATGGCTGTTCGCCATTTAAAGTGGTACGCGAGCTGGGTTTAGAACGTCGTGAGACAGTTCGGTCCCTATCTGCTGTGGGCGTTTGGAGATTTGAGGGAAGCTAATCCTAGTACGAGAGGACCGGATTGGACGAACCTCTGGTGTTCCGGTTGTCACGCCAGTGGCATTGCCGGGTAGCTATGTTCGGAAAGGATAACCGCTGAAAGCATATAAGCGGGAAGCCTCTCCCAAGATTAAATCTCCCAGAGACTTTATGTCTCCTAAAGAGTCGTCATAGACTATGACGTTGATAGGCTAGATGTGTAAGCGCTGCGAGGCGTTGAGCTAACTAGTACTAATAACTCGTGAGGCTTGATCATGTAACCTTAAGAAGGGAACATGTTTGAGAGTAACAATAAAATATTTTTAATATTTGTAGTGAAATAATTACATACCAGTTTGCCTGATGACAATAGCGGTTTGGCACCACCTGATCCCATCTCGAACTCAGAAGTGAAACGAACCAACGCCAATGGTAGTGCAGGGTCTCCCTGTGTGAGAGTAGGAAATCGTCAGGCTTTTATTTTAGAGCCCACTTTATGTGGGCTTTTTTTTGTTTAGAATTAAATCTAGAATGTTTACAATAGTGTAAGCTCTAATTTTTAGGAAGAAAATATGATAGTTGGCTTAACTGGAGGAATTGGATCAGGTAAATCTGCCGCTGGTAATGAATTTTTTAAACTTGGTATTACAGTAATTGATGCAGACTCAGTAGCTAAAGATGCAGCATCAAAAAATTCAAAAGCTTACATAAATATAGTGGATCATTTTGGTTCAAATATACTTAATAACTTAAAAGAAATAGATAGAAAAAAATTAAGAGATATTATTTTTTCAGATCCATCTCAAAAAGATATTTTAGAATCATTTCTGCATCCGGTAATTAGAGAAAATATAACAAGTCAAATTCTTTCATCTAAATCTCAGTACACTATTATCATGGTTCCTTTGATATTTGAAACTAACTCTATGAATCAATACCAACGAATACTCGTGGTTGATTGTGATGAAGAAATTCAGATATCCAGAGCTGCAAAACGAGACAACTCCAGCAAAGAAGATATTAAAAAAATACTTAATTCTCAGGCAACTAGAGAAGAGAGACTAAGTATTGCAAATGAAGTTATTTTGAACAATTCATCTATTAAGTCTCTCCAAATGGAAGTTTTAAGAGTGCATCAAATTTATATGGATTTAAGTGATGAATGAATGTCCTAACTGTAACAAAGTTACAGATCTTACATCTAAAAATAAGTTTAGACCTTTTTGCTCAGAGCGTTGCAAACTTATTGATTTTGGTTCTTGGGCTAGTGAGGAGAATATTGTTTCTAGACCTATTGAGTCTGAAGATTTCTATGAAGAATAATCAAAGACTAGTTATTTTAGATTATCCTCCATTCACCGGTTTCTATTAAAGACGCAGCTTTCTTATACTTTACTTCTTTCGTTTCTTGACCATTAGTAATTTTTACAAGCTCATTTCTACCCACTTTAGGCTCTTCTCTTTTGACTGATTGAACCTCACTAACTTCTCTTATATTTGAATCTTCATTAGTTGAGGTATTAAACTCTTCTTTTTTTAATTCCAATTCATTATTTTCAACTGGTTTATTATTCTTTATATTATTTACTTCATCCGGAGAGGTTAACTGAAGAGTAAAAAGTATTCTCACAGTCTCCTTATTAATCTGATCTAACATGTCTTCAAACATAGAATATGCTTCACGCTTGTATTCATTTTTTGGATTTTTCTGAGCGTATGCTCTTAATCCAATACTTTGTCTTAAATGATCAATTTCTGCTAAATGTTCTTTCCAGTGAACATCAAGAACCTGAAGCATTACTTGTTTTTCTAAAACTAATCTTGTATCAGATAAATTTAAATACTTATCTTTAAAGTAGTTATGAGCATTAAGAGTAATAATTTCAGCAATTTTTTCTGGAAGTAATGATTTATCATCTTTAACAATTTCTTGAATATTAGAATTAATACCAAAGTTATCAGTAAGGAATTCTTCTAGCTCCTTAAGCTCCCATTGAGACTCAATAGATTCTAAAGGAACATAATCATATACAGATGAGGTAAATTGATCATCAATTAGCTCATTAATAGTTTCACTAATATCAGACTCTTCTAAGAGTTGATTTCTGAGCGAGTATATAGCCTGCCTTTGATCATTTGCCACATCATCGTATTCGAGAAGATTTTTTCTTATGTCAAAATTACGGCTTTCTATTCTTCGTTGGGCATTTTCAATACCTCTCGATAACATCCTGTGTTCGATATGATCTTCTCCTAGTCCTACTCTTTCAAATAAAGCTCTTCTACTGTCTGAAATAAATAATCTAAGTAAGTCATCATCAAGCGATAGAAAAAATTGTGAGTAACCAGGATCACCTTGTCTGCCCGATCTTCCTCTGAGCTGATTATCTATTCTTCTTGATTCATGTCTTTCGGTTCCAAGAATATGAAGACCGCCAGCATCAAGAACAGCTTTATTTTTATTTTCCCAATCAGAATCACCATCCTCTTTTTTGCCCCCTAAAACTATATCTGTTCCTCTACCAGCCATATTGGTAGCAATAGTTACCATTCCTGCTTTACCAGCATTAGCAATAATCTCAGCTTCTTTTTCATGATGTTTAGCATTAAGAATTTGATGAGGGATTTTTTTGGCTTGCAATAATTGCGAGACTTCTTCAGAAGACTCAACAGATACAGTACCTACCAAAATAGGAGCCATCTTAGTTCGTAAAGTTTCTATTTCATTTATTAAAGCTTTATATTTTGATGCTTGTGTAAGAAAAACTAAATCATTTTTGTCATCTCTAATCATTGGTTTATGGGTTGGAATAATCACTACATCCAATCCATAGATTTCTTTAAATTCAAGAGCCTCAGTATCTGCAGTACCTGTCATTCCAGAAAGAGTTTTAAATAATCTAAAAAAGTTTTGGAAAGTAGTCGAAGCTAAAGTTTGAGATTCCCTTTGTATAGGAACATTTTCCTTACATTCAAGAGCCTGATGGACCCCTTCGGACATTCTTCTTCCATGCATAGTTCTTCCTGTATGTTCATCAATTAGAAGAACTTCATTACTCCTTACAAGATAATGAACATTTTTATTAAAAAGGAAAGTCGCTCTTAGTGTTGCTTGAACAAAACGCATAATCTTTAGATTTGATACAGAGTAAAGCCCATCTGATTGAGTAAGCACACCCAGCATTTCAAGTTCTGCTTCAACCAGAATATAACCAT
This sequence comes from uncultured SAR86 cluster bacterium, assembly GCA_964275345.1. Taxonomy (GTDB): domain Bacteria; phylum Pseudomonadota; class Gammaproteobacteria; order Magnimaribacterales; family D2472; genus MED-G78. Next base: position 439,420 of record CAXYBK010000003.1, read on the forward strand.
CATCTGTTAATTCAATTGATCTATTTTTTTCATCAATTATATAGTGACCTCTTTCATGATCTTCTAAAGGCTCTTCTTCAGTTTCTTCTCTTAATTGCTTTTGAAGTTTTGGAATAATCTTTTTAATTTGCTTATAAAGCTCGGAACTTTCATTAGATGGGCCAGATATAATAAGTGGAGTTCTTGCTTCATCAATTAAAATGGAGTCTACTTCATCAATAATTGCAAAATCCAGAGAGCATTGAGCTCTATCTTCTACACTTAGAGCCATATTATCTCTGAGGTAATCAAAACCTAATTCATTATTTGTTGCATATATAACATCTGATTTATATGCATTTATTTTATCTTCAGTTGATTGGCCTGAATATATAGTGCCTACAGTTAACCCTAAAAATTCATAAATAGGCCTCATCCACTCAGCATCACGCTGTGCCAAGTAATCATTAACCGTTACTAGTACTACTTTATTTTGTATGCTTGCATTTAAAAATGCAGGCAATGTTGCAACCAAAGTCTTACCCTCACCGGTTTTCATTTCAGAAATATTACCTTCTGCCAATGAAATACCTCCAAAGAGCTGAGAATCAAAATGCCTCAGACCTAAGGTTCTAACACTCGCCTCTCTGACAGCCGCATAGGCAGTTGGTAATATTGAATTAATATCATTATTGTTTTCTTTAAACTGAGTATTAAGCGTTTCCCTTAGAGTAAGAAAGAAACCATCATTCTTCTCACTCATTTCATCTGAAAGATCATTTATCTGATCCACAAGATATTGCATCTTCTTGATAGTCCTATCATTGCTAGATCCAAAGATTTTTGAAAATATATTAAGCATTAATTTTTATTATTATCAGGCAGTTACTTTAGGTCATATCACCAAATGGCGGCCTTACATATGAAATGGGGGCATTATCTAAATTTTCAAACTCTACAATCTCATAAGCTTCCTCTGATTCTATAATTTTTCTTAAAAGCTGATTGTTAAGAGCATGGCCAGATTTATATCCTGAGAATTCTCCAATAAGGTTTCCACCTAAGAGATATAGATCTCCAATAGCATCTAACATCTTATGTTTAACTATTTCATCATTAAATCTCAAACCTTCTTCATTGATGATTTCATTCTCCCCAAAAGCAATTGCATTAGCTACGCTTGCTCCTAAAGATAAGCCTTTTGTTTTTAAATCATTTAGATCAGCCATATTGCCAAATGTCCTAGCGCGACATACCTCCTTTACAAAAGAAGTTGATGAGAAATCAATAACAGAGGTTGATGGCAGAGTTTTATGAACTGGATGATCAAAATCTACTTTAAAAGAAACTTTAAATCCTTCGAATGGCTTAATAGTTGCAAAAGCATCATCTCTTTTTGAGGTAACCTCTTTTTTAACTTTTATAAATTTTTTCATTCCTTCTTGTTCTTCAAGACCTGCAGCTTGCAGAAGAAAAACAAATGGACCTGCGCTCCCATCCATTATAGGAACTTCGGGACCATCAAGTTTAATAATACAATTATCTATACCAAGACCTGCAATCGCAGATAGAAGATGTTCGATTGTATGAACTTTAATATCACCATTAACTAGGGTAGTGGACATACTAGTTTCACCAACATATTCCGCAAGTGCTGGTATTTCTATACTTGAATCAATATCAGTCCTTACAAATCTAATGCCAGAGTTTACTTCTGCTGGAAGTAATTCCATGGTGACTTTAATACCTGTATGCAAGCCTATGCCAGTCGCTTTAATAGCGTTTCTTAAGGTTCTTTGTTTAAGCATCTATCAAGTCTAATAGAATATAAATTCATATCAAGCTAATTTTTAGCTTGATGCCTTTGCCTTACTGCTTCGTTTAGAATGATCCCTGTAGCAACAGAGACATTTAAGCTTTTAAAATAAGGATTGCCACTTAAGCTGATCACACTATCGCATATTTCTAGTGTTTTTTGTCTAACCCCAGTTTCCTCTGAACCCATAATTAACGCAGTTGGTTGTCTTAAATCTTCTTCATAATGTACTACGCTTGAATGCTCACTTAGACCTAATATTTGTATACCATTTTCTTTTAAGTACTTAATACAATTAACTAAATTTGTTACATGAAAAATATCTAGAACTTCAAAACCTCCTGCTGAAACTTTATGAGCAATTGCATTAGTTGGAGCGCAATGATGTTTATTTATTATTACAACATCTACGCCGCATACCGCAGCCGACCTTACACATGCTCCCAAATTTCTTGGATCAATAATATTATCTAAAATTAGTATAAGAGGATTATTATCTTTACGCTCTGATATTATTTTTTTTAAATCCTGGAATGAAGCTAACGATTCTTTTTTAATAATGGCTTCAGGCTCTTGTGATATTTTTGTTGAAAGCTCGTATGAAATACCTTTAGATTCTATAAGGCTTGTAAGTGCCATAATTCTTGAATCATCTCTATTGGCTGGAAGGAGTATCTTTTTTATTTTTTCTGGATTATGAATCAGAATACTCTCAATGCTATGAAATCCTACTCTTTGATCACTGCTATTTTGCTTCATTTATTTTTTAGTATTAATAAATTTATCTTTCTTTCATAAGGAAGAACATTATTAATTTTAACTCTTATACTTTGACCTTGTCTAAAACTCCTGCCCGTTCTTTTGCCTTTTAGAACTCCACTTATTTTATCAAAAATATATCTGTCACCTGGTAAATCTGAAACATGAATTAATCCAGACACATAAAAGCTATCAATTTCTGCAAAGATTCCAAAATCCGTTACTCCTGTAATCATTGCATTAAAATCATCACCAATAAATTGCTTTAGATGATGACATATTATTTGTTGAACAACAGTTCTAGAAGCTTTTTCTGCTTGGCGCTCAAGATCTGAAAGCTCACAACAATCTAATTCAATTTGCTCTTGATTAGGTTTGTTTGTATTTTTTTGAAGTTTATCTTTAATTAGCCTATGAACCATTAAATCTGGGTACCTTCTGATGGGAGAGGTAAAGTGAGCATATTGCTCTAACTGAAGACCAAAATGTCCAATATCCTCAGTTGAGTATTCTGCACGTTTCAAGCTTTGAAGCACCAGAGTCTGGAGAGATTTTTTTAACTGATGATCTTTGGAAAATTCTAAACATTGAGTAATAACTTCTAAAGGATTTTTTTTAGGCTTAGAAGTTAATCCTTTTGCAGCAAAGAAATTTTTTAATGCATCTATTTTTAGTTCTTCTGGCTCTTCATGAATTCTATAGACTCCAAAGCCATAATGTTTTTTCATATATCTTGCAGCACAGATATTTGCAGCCAGCATAGATTCTTCAATCATTAAATGAGAAAAAAGTCTTTTAGAAATCTTAATGTTTTTAATGTTTCCTAACTCATCAAGCTCAAGAATTGGTTCAGCTGCATCAAGCTCAAGAGCTGACCTTTTTTTTCTTTTGCCAAGTAAAACTGTTGTTAAATTTTTTAGAGCATCAATTGATTTCGCTATTTCATCTGGCAAGCCAGCTTTTTTGTTAATTAAATCATCTATCGATTTATATGTGGCTCTCAGACAAGACCTAATTGAGGCCTCAAAAAATTCATAACCTTCTATCTCACCTTCTAATGAAAAAACTATTCTGCAGACTAGAACATTTCTAACTTCGTTTGGAACTAATGAGCACAGATTATTAGATATTTCCTCAGGCAGCATAGGTACAACCTTCGATGGAAAGTATATAGATGTTCCTCTTTCTCTAGCCTCATTATCGAGCGCTGTCCCTGATTTAACTAAATCGGCAACATCAGCTATTGCAACACTTAGAATAGTTTGCTTGCCTCTATATTCACAAAAAATAGCATCATCAAAATCTTTTGCATCAGCGCCATCGATAGTTATAAAAGGCTTATTTATTAAATTTTTTCTACCTGGAGACTCAGATAACTTAACACTCTTTAATTCATTTTTAACTGAATCAGACCATTCGTTAGAGATATTATTTTCAAATAATATTTGATCAATAGCTTCATCCTGAATATTCATTACTGGAGTTTAGTTTAATACAAATTAAAAGCTAGAAATTTAGCTGAATACTTAAATTGATTAATCTGCCTCTTGCATCATGAACATTAGGATCAAAACTAAAATCAGGTGGGTTGTAGAGCCTGGGCGCATTTTTATCAAATACATTGATAGCATTTATTCCTATGACCATATCGTATTTATTTGTATTGAAATATTGCTCTACTCCAATATCAAACATCATCGAACTTCCTACCTTATTTGTATAACCTAAATCAGCATGAGAGCTCGATACAGGAGTCTTATTATCATATCCACTAATATATCTTGAAGTTATATTGACTTTTGTTTTCATTCTTTCCCATTTAATAAAAGAATTAATCTTATATTTAGGTATTGAGTGCATATGAGCGTCAAAGTTATATAAACCAACTCTATTTATCAAAAATCCAGTATCTTTATCAGGAGTTAAATAATCTAAGAAGCTAGTTCCTTGTATTTTGTAACTCAGGCTGCCCATTTCCGCAAAATCATAATATGTATCAAAAGATACATCTATTCCGCTAATTTCAGATTTTTCTTCATTAAAAAATGATGTATGTACTCCAACAATAAAACCCTGATCATTTCTAATTATGTCAATACTATCAGGATCTGATGAGGCTTTAACAGAACCATTTTCAAGTTCAATTCTATTTTTATAATCTATAGACCAATAATCCAAAGTGAGCCTTGAATTATTTTGCATTTTCCAAATCAAACCAATATTTGAGTTGTTAGCCGTTGCGGGTTTTAGATTAGGATTGCCTATTTGAATTACTCTAGCTTTATCTGAAAAACTTGCCCCTCTAATTGATCCAAGTAATATTTCAGAAGCAAATAGCTGCGCCATTGATGGGGCTACAAACGAAGATCCTGCTGAGCCTCTAAAAGACAATAGATCGTTTAGAGAATATTTAAAAGATATCTTTGGATCAAAAGAAGAAGATGCTCCTATTTTTTCATAACGTGATGCAAAACTTACATTAAGACTCTTATTAAAATCCTTATTAAATTCAGAAAATAATGCCTTCTTATTTCTTGATCCAGATATGCTTTTACCGCCACCCAAAAACAATAAATCTGCTGACTTAATTAAATAGCCACTTTCATCAAATGATGCTGAGCTTGAAGGATCATACTTAATCGAAATCTTATCATTACTAACCTGCATGCCAAATGCAGACTCCATATTAAATATCTTTGTATTAAAAATTAAATCAATAACTGTCAATTCGCCGCTTCGTTTAGATTTCTCAGAACCAGAAATGTATTCTATTAAGATTGGATCATGATCAGAGATATCAAAAATATTCCATGCTAGATTTCCTTCCGGACCTCCATTTCCATTTAATGCATCTTCAAATCTTGAATCAATCGTATCAGGGCGATTATGTATATTTGAATGTCTTGAATTAGTAATTGATATTTCAATATCCGAAATTTCATTTACATCAAAAGTAATAACATGACTTAAGTGATATTGTGAGATATCTTTAGGTGAATTTGGAGACGGGTAAGCTGAACCTAAAGGTCGACCATACCATGTCACAGGGACATTAAATGGACTGCCCCCAATACCAGGCTGAATTTTTCTTGATAAAAAAGATAAAGCTGGGTAAGAGGGTGATTGCGGATTATCCTTAACTGATATATCTGCATAAATTAAAGTCGTCTTAGATTGATATGACTCTGCATCAAACTTATAACTTAAATAGCTCTTTATGTGCTCTTCTGTATTAATAATATTAAATCTTTCACCATAGAGAAACTTACAAAAAGGCCCAGCTAAGATGCCGCCATTATTTATACAGTTTGGATCAGCGACCCATTGATTTTCTGAATAGGATCCTTGATATACCCCAGAGTCAACAACATCATCAGCACTTACTTTAAATGAATTGCCAAGAGTACTTAAGCCCAGTTCAGCAATCCCAGGTATTTCAGACGCATTAAGAGGACTCCTATCGATATAATCTATTGCAAAAACGAAGTTAGAATTATCATATTTTTTGCCAAACAAGATACCTAAAGATGAATCTCTTTGATTATAATTGGTTGTTTTCTGCTGGTTTAAGTTCAGCTTAACTCCTTCAAAATCGTCTTGAGTTAAAAAATTTACAACTCCAGAGATTGCATCAGATCCATATGCAGTAGTAGCTCCTTCTTTTAAAATATGAACTTGCTTTAAGGCAATTTGCGGAATGATATTAATGTCTACATAACCTTCACCCTCATTAGAGGTAGTTCCTGCTGATGTCTGCCTTTTGCTATTTATTAATACTAGTGTGGAAGTATGATCTAGCCCCCTAAGGGTTATAGAGGACATGCCTTGATCAGTTCCATCTAGTGCATTTGTTTGGAATTGAGATCCAGTAGATGAGGCTATATATTTTGATATCTCACCAATTGTTATTATATTTAAATCATTAAGATCATCTTGATCAATAATATCTAAAGGCGATGAATTTTCTGCAGGATTATTTAGAATTGAACCTGTTGTGATTATTTCTTCAATTTGCATATCAGCAATTAATGTTAGATTAAAAAAACAATAAATTAAAAGCGGTATTTTGAGTTTCATAAAGAATTGGGATATCTATTTAAGATTAATTATTTTTTTCTTAACTTTTTAAGAAATTTATATTTTACATATTAGCAAAGAATATCTTACTTATGTATGCTAATAGGATGAAAAATAATTTTATATCTGCGATTGGAGCTTTTGTTTGTATCTTTATACTTGCAACGCTTAATTCATATTACGAAGGCAATTTTTGGCTTATTCCTCCATTTGGTGCAAGCATGGTCCTAGTAATGGCTGTCCATGAGAGTCCTCTAGCGCATCCAAAAAATATCTTATTTGGACATATTTTATCTGCTTTATCTGGAGTTATAGTTTTTGCAGTTTTTGGCATTTCCAGTTTAAGTATTGCCTTAGCTGTCGCACTTGCTATATTCACAATGATGGCCACTAAAACGGTTCATCCGCCTGCTGGAGCAAATCCTATTATTGCTGTAATGGGAGCAAAAGGTTTAAGTTTCGTTTTAATACCAGTTGCAGCTGGAGCATCTTTTATAATTTTATTTGCAATTATTTATAATAAGCTTCTCAAGAGAAAGTACTTTACCTTCAAGGATTTGAAGCACGTCTCAGATTAAGACTAAATAGTGGTGCCGGCACCAAGAGTCGAACTCGGGACCTACTGATTACAAATCAGTTGCTCTACCAACTGAGCTATACCGGCTGGGAAAAATCATTATATACAAATTAATTATTTGGGAAAGGGCAATTTGTTCCACCTAAACCACAATAGCCATTGGGGTTCTTTGCTAAATATTGCTGATGATATTCTTCAGCTAAATAATATGTATTAAATATCTTTACCTCTGTAGTTATTTCACTAAAGCCTGAGTCTTTTAAAGCTGCTTGATATTTTTCCTTTGTATCATTTGCTTTAAATAAATCCTCTTCATCTTCACAAAAAATTACTGATCTATATTGTGTGCCTCTATCGTTTCCTTGGCGGTTTCCTTGGGTGGGATCATGACATTCCCAAAACTTTTTCAAAATATCATCTAAAGAAATCAATTCTGGGTCAAAACTTATTTTAACAACCTCAACATGGCCAGTTTCTTCATAGCATACTTGCTCATATGTTGGATTCTTGATCACTCCTCCTGAATAACCAACTGAGGTTAACCACACATTAGGCATCTCCCAAAACTTTCTTTCAACACCCCAAAAACATCCAGCTCCTAAAATTATAGATTTGAAGTGAGTTGGAAGATCCTTATTAAGATCTATTTGTGATATGTAATGCTTCATAATTAATATATTCCTTCAATTGAGATTTCACCAGAACTATACTCCTTTATACCTTGCTCTGATTCTAAGAGGAGGGCACCTTTACTATTTATACCTACAAAAATACCCTCATCAATAACTAATTCATTGTTTATTATTTTAATAATCTTATTCTTATGAGCACAATGTAAATTCCATGAATCTTTCCAGTTAAATAATTGACCATCAGCAAATTGAAAAAAACCCTTAATAAGATTATTTAAAATATCATCTCTAGAACTTTCTATATTAAAAGATTTTAAATCTCCCCACCATGGTTCTTTTTCATCTAAGGCTAGATTTACTCCTATTCCTACTATAGTTTTGTTTTGAGCTCCTGATATTTCTTTTTCAACAAGAATCCCGCCAATCTTTTTATTCCTATAAATAAGGTCATTTGGCCACTTTAATTTTATTTCTTTTACTTCTAAGGCTTTAGTAATTGCTAGCTGCGAAATAACTCCTGCAATTAAACTAATAGGAACATCATCAGTATCATTTAAATATGCTATTGAAAAACTAATATTTCCAGCAGGACTAATCCACTTTTTACCCTGCCTTCCTCTTCCTTTTGTCTGCATATCAGAGGTCACAACTAAAAATTCTTTTTCAAGCGGCGTGATTTTGCAAAAATCATTTGTTGATTCAATTGTTTTATGCAAAGAAAGTTCTACTCTAGATTTATCTATATTAAATAGTATTTTTTCTTCGTTAAAAATAAGAGGCACCTTAAAATATGTATTGACTTAAAACCATTCTAGAATAAAAATAGCTGTCTTGATATGGAGAGGTGGGTGAGTGGTTAATACCAGCAGACTGTAAATCTGCCGCTTCGGCTACGTAGGTTCGAATCCTACCCTCTCCACCACTTATTCAACATAATAAATACTCTTATTAAATTAGATTTTTTTCTTGAACAAAAAGGTTGAGTTTGTATCTTTTTAAGGAGATAATACGCCACCTTAATTTTGGTAGCACAAGGTCGGGCTCATATAGCTCAGTCGGTAGAGCACTTGCTTGGTAAGTAAGAGGTCACCGGTTCAAGTCCGGTTATGAGCTCCAAAGTTACTAAAATTTTTAAACCAGAGAGGCATAAAAAATGGCTAGAGAAAAATTCGAAAGAACGTTACCCCATATTAATGTGGGAACTATTGGTCACGTTGATCACGGAAAAACTACACTAACTGCTGCACTTACTAAAGTATGTGCGGAAGTATATGGCGGAGAAGCTGTTGCATTTGATGGAATTGATAATGCTCCAGAAGAAAGAGAAAGAGGTATTACTATTGCTACATCTCACGTTGAGTATGTATCTACTGTAAGACATTACGCTCATGTTGACTGTCCAGGTCACGCCGATTATGTTAAAAACATGATTACTGGTGCTGCCCAAATGGATGGAGCTATTCTTGTTGTGAGTGCTGCTGATGGCCCAATGCCACAAACTAGAGAACATATTCTACTTGCAAGACAAGTTGGTGTTCCTAATATTGTTGTATTCATGAACAAAGCCGATCAAAACGATGACCCTGAAATGATAGAGCTAGTTGAAATGGAAATTAGAGAACTATTAAATGAATATGATTTTCCAGGTGATGATACACCTATCATCGTTGGTAGCGCATTAAAAGCACTAGAAGGTGATACTTCAGAAATTGGTGTTGATTCTGTAAAAAAACTTGTTGAAACTCTTGATACATATGTGCCAGAGCCAGAAAGAGCAGTTGATCTTCCTTTCTTAATGCCTATTGAAGATGTATTTACTATTTCTGGAAGAGGTACTGTTGTTACTGGAAGAATCGAAAGAGGAATCGTTAACACAGGTGATCCATTAGAAATCGTTGGTATATCTGAAGCTACTACTGATACAACATGTACTGGTGTAGAAATGTTCAGAAAATCTTTAGATGAAGGAAGAGCTGGAGAAAATTGTGGTGTTCTTTTAAGAGGCATAGAAAGAAGTGCTGTTGAAAGAGGCCAAGTTCTAGCTAAACCAAAATCTATTAACCCTCATACAGAATTTGAGGCTGAAATATATGTACTAAGTAAAGACGAAGGTGGTAGACATACGCCTTTCTTTAGTAACTATAGACCTCAGTTCTATTTTAGAACTACTGATGTAACTGGTGCTTGCGCACTTCCAGATGGCGTTGAAATGGTAATGCCTGGTGACAACATCAAGATGACTGTTACTCTTATTGCTCCTATAGCGATGGAAGAAGGTCTTAAATTTGCGATTAGAGAAGGCGGCAGAACTGTTGGTGCCGGTGTCGTAGCTAAGATAGTTAAATAAGATTTTTAGATATTAATAGCCGAGGCCATGTGCCTCGGCTTATTTGTCTCTGAGAAATATGAAAAAAGTTTATAGGCCAGTAGCTCAATTGGTAGAGCGGCGGTCTCCAAAACCGGAGGTTGGGGGTTCGAGACCCTCCTGGCCTGCCATTAACATGCTGGTAGAGTAGGAATTTATGACTAAAGAATCAGCTTCAAAATTGTTTGATAGACTAAAGTGGGTCATAGCTTTAGCTATATTTGGTGCAGCGGTTGTTGGCAATAGCTATTTTTCAGATATTGCATTTCTTTATAGAGTTTTAGGGGTTGTTTTCCTATTTATTGTTGGGTTAGTTTTTCTAGCCTTAACATCGTTTGGTTCTAACTCGATAAAGTTAATGAGAGAGTCAAGAACAGAGATAAGAAGGGTTGTTTGGCCTACTAGAGCCGAGACCACCCAAACGTTTGCAATAGTTTTTGGTGCGATTATAGTTCTGTGTTTGTTTTTTTGGGGACTTGAATCGTTGTTAAGTTGGATTTTTAAATTTATTTTAGGATAAGAAATGGATTGGTTTGTAATACAGGCATATTCAGGATACGAAGTTAAGGTCAAAGCTGCCTTAGAAGAAAAGATCCAATTGGAAGGTCTTGGTGATAAATTTGGAGAAATTTTAGTTCCTACAGAGCAAATAGTAGAACTAAAAAGTGGAGCAAAAAAAACAACTGAAAGAAAATTCTTCCCTGGCTATATTCTTATTCAAATGGAACTAGAAGATGATACATGGCAGCTAGTTAAGCAAACTCCAAGAGTTTCTGGTTTTGTAGGGGGAACTAAAGAAAAACCTCTACCGATCTCAGAAGATGATGTAGATAATATCATTAACAGAATGGAGGTTGGTGAAGATGCCCCAGCTCCTAAAACTATATACGAACCAGGTGAAGTAATAAGAGTTTGTGATGGACCATTTAATGATTTCAACGGTGTTGTAGAGGATGTTGATTATGAAAGAAACTCTGTCAAGGTTGCTGTGCAGATTCTTGGAAGATCGACACCCGTTCAACTTAACTTCATGCAAATAGAGAAAACCTAATGGCTAAAAAAGTTTCAACAATATTAAAATTACAAATTCCAGCAGGCTCAGCCAATCCAAGTCCTCCTGTAGGACCTGCACTTGGTCAAGCTGGTGTTAATATTATGGATTTTTGTAATGCATTTAATGCAGAAACACAAAGTGCTGAGAAAGGCCTACCACTTCCGGTTGTAATAAGTGTTTATGAAGATAAGTCATTCACTTTTGTAGTTAAAACTCCACCTGCTGCAGTTCTTATAAGAAAAGCATTAAATATAGAGAAAGGAAGTGGGGAACCAAATAAAGTTAAAGTTGGTAAAATTTCAAGAAAGCAATTAGAAGAGATTGCCAAGATGAAAGAGCCTGATTTAAATGCTAATGATATTGATAATGCTGTAAAAATTATTGCTGGTACTGCTAGAAGTATGGGCGTAGAGGTGGATCTATAGTGACTAAAATTACAAAAAAACAAAAATTAATTGCTGAAAAGCTTGATACAACCAAAACTTATTCTGTTGCTGAGGCTATGGAAATTCTTCAAGCTGTTAAATCTCCAAAGTTCGAAGAAGCTGTTGATATTTCTATTAAATTAGGAGTTGATGCTGGCAAATCTGATCAAAATGTTAGAGGCGCTGTCACTTTACCTAATGCACTTGGTAAAGCTGTTACGGTAGCTGTTTTTGCTGATGGCGAAGCTGCTGAAGCAGCTAAAGCTGCAGGTGCTGAGTTTGTAGGCATGGATGATCTAGCTGAACAGTTCACAAAAGAAGAAGTTCAGGTTGATGTTGTTATTTCAACCCAGGCAGCAATGAAGGTTGTTGGTAAACTCGGACAAGTATTAGGGCCAAAAGGCTTAATGCCAAATCCTAAAACTGGAACAGTATCAGATGATGTTGCTGGAGCTATTAAGAACGTTAAAGCTGGTCAGGTAAGGTTTAGAACAGATAAAAATGGAATTATTCATGGATGTATAGGAAAAGTATCTTTTGATGCGGATAAAATCCAATCAAATGCTACTGCTCTTCTTACAGAATTAAAAAAGTTAAAACCTGCTTCATCCAAAGGGGTGTTTATTGGAAATATTGCTTTAAGTAGCACTATGGGTCCAGGAGTTAAGATTAGTTCAGCTGAACTAGTATAAGTTTTAGGGTCTCGAAAGAGATTCTAGATTGTTGCGATTTTCGCAGCCGTCAAAGACCGTAGGTGTCGAAAGACTTAATTTCCTACGTAGGTGGTGTTCAGATTGCGAATTGGCAGTTTGTCGCCGAAACGCCGAAAGGCAAATATAGGAGAATTGCTGTGGCATTAGCTAAAAGTGAAAAAGAAAGGATTGTAAGTGAAGTGAAGGAAGTAGCTTCTTCTGCATCATCCTTGGTGATTTCAGACGCACGTGGTTTAAAAGTACCAGAACTATCTGAAGTTAGACAAAAAGCAACTGAAGCCGGAGTGCACATTCAGGTTATCAAGAACTCACTTGCTAAATTAGCATTTGAAGGAACTGATTTTGGATGTTCCGATGAAGTTTTAACAGGGCCTTCCTTGTTTGCTTTTTCATTTGATGAGCCAGGCGCAGCAGCTAAATTACTCAAAACTTACGCTAAAAACTTTGAAGCATTAGAAATCAAAGCTTTAGTAGTAGAGGGTCAATTACTTGATGGAGCTCAGATAGATATCTTAGCAACACTGCCATCAAGAGATGAGGCATTGGGTCTTATAGCTTCTGTTCTACAAGCACCTGTTAGCAAATTTGCTACTTTATTAAATGAAGTGCCAAGTAAGTTAGCAAGAGTTTTATCAGCAGTTCATGACAATAAACAGGCATCTGCCTAAAAAAGGAGAATTAGAATGGCAACAAGTAAAGATGATATTTTAAAAGCGATAGAAGAGATGTCCGTAATGGACCTCGTTGATCTGATATCAGCAATTGAAGAAAAATTTGGAGTAACTGCAGCAGCAGCAGTTGCAGCTGCACCTGCAGCAGCAGCGGATGCTGGCGGTGAAGCAGCAGAAGAGAAAGACGCTTTTGACGTTGTTCTTAATGCAGCTGGTGATCAGAAAGTCCAAGTTATTAAAGCAGTAAGAGCTATTACTGGATTAGGCTTAAAAGAAGCTAAAGATCTAGTTGATGGAGCTCCTAATACTCTTAAAGAGGGTATTAAAAAAGAAGAAGCTGAAGAGATGTTAAAGCAGCTAACTGAAGCAGGGGCATCAGCAGAACTTAAATAACTTAGAAAATTAATTACATACATAAGGGCTCGTTTATGACATACAGTTATACCGAAAAAAAGAGAATAAGAAAGAATTTTGGAACTTTTAAAAAGGTTATGGATCTTCCTAACCTTATTGAAACCCAACTGGATTCTTATTCAGAATTTCTTCAATCAGAAGTCAGTCTTGAGGCCAGGAAAAGGCAAGGACTCGAAGAGGTTTTTCAATCTTTATTTCCTATAACGAGTGTTTCAGGTAACGCTGCCCTTGAATATGTATCTTATGAATTAGGTAAAAATGTATATGATGTTCAGGAATGTCTTGTGCAAGGATTATCATATTCAGCACCACTTAGAATCAAGGTTAAATTAGTTCTTTATGACAGAGAAACAAATTTTAAAGAAGTAAAAGATATTAAAGAAGGTGAAGTCTTTATGGGGGAAGTTCCTCTCATGACAGATGATGGATCTTTTGTTATTAACGGAACTGAGAGAGTTGTAGTTGCTCAGTTGCATCGTTCGCCTGGTGTGTTTTTTGATCATGATAAAGGTAAGACTCATTCATCTGGAAAAGTTTTATATTCTGCAAGAATTATTCCTTACAGAGGATCATGGTTAGATTTTGAGTTTGATCCTAAAGATATTTTATTTTGTAGAATTGACAGAAGAAGAAAGATTCCAGCAACCATTATGCTTAGAGCATTAGACATGGGTACTGAAGAAATTCTTTCAAATTTTTATGATAACGATGCTTATACTTTAGACAAAAATTCGGTTGTCCTAAAAATAATTCCTGAAAGACTTCGCGGTGAGACTCTCGCAGTTGATATCAAAGTTAAAAGTAAAGTTTTCGTTGAAGCTGGAAAAAGAATTACAGCAAGACATGTCAGAGAGATGGCGAAATCAAATATTAGTGAGTTAACACTTCCAGAAGATTATCTTCTAAATAAAGTAACTGCAAAAGATATATTTAATCAAGAAACAGGAGAAGTCTTAGTTTCTGCTAATACTTTAATTGACATTACTGTCCTTGAGCTTTTAAAAGAAAACAACGTTAAAGATTTCGAGTGTCTTTACATCAATGAACTTGATAAAGGACCATATATTTCTGACACATTAAGAACAGATCCAACCTCAAATAGATTAGAGGCTTTGGTTGAAATATACAGAATGATGAGACCTGGTGAGCCACCAACCAAGGATTCAGCAGATACGTTGTTTAACAATCTTTTCTTTAATTCTGAAAGATATGACCTTTCAGAAGTTGGAAGAATGAAATTTAATAGAAGACTAAAAATTGAAGAAGAAAAAGAAACTCCAAATATTTTAGATAAAGCCGACATCATAGAAGTAATGAAGGGGATTGTTGATATCAGAGATGGACATGACATTGTTGATGACATTGATCATCTTGGTAACAGAAGAGTTAGATCAGTTGGAGAAATGACTGCTAATCAATTTAGAGTTGGTTTAATAAGGGTAGAAAGAGCGGTTAGAGAAAGACTAAGTATGGCTGAAGCTGATGAGCTTGGACCACAAGATCTAATTAATGCTAAACCAGTAACAGCAGCTATTAAAGAGTTCTTTGGATCAAGTCAGCTGTCTCAGTTTATGGATCAAAATAATCCTTTATCTGAAATAACACATAAAAGAAGAGTTTCTGCTTTGGGGCCTGGAGGTCTTACAAGAGAAAGAGCAGGTTTTGAAGTAAGAGATGTACATCCAACTCATTATGGAAGAGTGTGTCCTATCGAAACTCCTGAGGGACCAAATATTGGTCTGATTAATTCTTTTGCTTCTTATGCAAGAACAAATGAGTATGGTTTTATTGAAACTCCATACAGAAAAGTAGTTAATGGAAAAGTAACAGATGAGATTGAATATTTATCTGCTATTGATGAAAGCGAGCATGTTATTGCTCAGGCAAATGTTGTTTTAGATAAAAATAATAAATTTGTTGATGATTTAGTTGCTGTTAGACATGCAAGTGAATTTGAGCTTATGTCACCTGATAGAGTCGATTTAATGGATGTATCTCCGCAACAGGTTGTTTCTGTTGCTGCATCATTAATACCATTTTTAGAGCATGATGATGCTAACAGAGCCTTAATGGGATCTAATATGCAACGACAGGCTGTGCCATGCCTTAGACCTGAAAAACCACTAGTTGGAACTGGTTTAGAGTCAGTTGTAGCGAGAGACTCAGGAGTTTGTATAGTCTCGAAAACAAACGGTATTGTTGAAAATGTTGATGCTGCTAGAATTGTTGTTAGAGTTACTGATACAAAACATAGCAACTCAGCTGTAGATGTTTATAACCTTATAAAATATACAAGATCAAATCAAAATACTTGTATTAATCAAAGACCAATAGTAAAAGTTGGAGATAAAGTAAAAGCAGGTGATGTTTTAGCTGATGGACCATCTATAGACAATGGAGAATTAGCTTTAGGTCAAAATATTAGAATCGCATTTATGCCATGGAATGGATACAATTTTGAGGATTCAATTCTAATTTCAGAAAAAGTTGCTCGTGAAGATAGATTTACTTCAATTCACATTCAAGAACTAACTTGTATTGCCCGTGATACTAAACTTGGTTCAGAAGAAATCACAGCTGATATTCCAAATGTTGGAGAAGGATCGCTAGGTAAATTAGATGATTGTGGAATTGTTTATGTTGGAGCTGAGGTTGAACCAGGAGATATTCTTGTTGGTAAAATTACTCCAAAAGGCGAAACACAATTATCTCCAGAGGAAAAACTGTTAAGAGCTATTTTTGGTGAAAAAGCTTCCGATGTTAAAGATACATCGCAAAGAGCTCCGTCGAGTACTAAGGGTACCGTTATTGGGGTTGAAGTTTTTACTAGAGATGGTGTTGAAAAAGATGAACGAACTCAAGCAATTGAAGAAGATCATTTAGCTCAATCAAAGAAAGATGCTGATGATGAAACTAGAATTGTAGAAGAAGCAACAAAGTTAAGAGTGGCTGAAATTCTTAAAGGCAACAAAGTTGTCAAAGCTGCTGGAATGAAAAAAGGCGCTTCTATAACACTTGATGATTTAACTGAACTCTCATTAGATGAATTACTTGCTATTAGAACTGACTCAGATTCAGTCAACACAAGGATTGAAGAAACTGAAAAAAATCTAAAGCAATACTTAAAAGATATCAAAACAAGGTTCGAAGAGAAAAGAGAAAAAATTATTAGAGGACATGACTTAGCGCCTGGAGTGATTAAAATAGTTAAAGTTTATTTAGCTATTAAGAGAAGGATTCAGCCTGGTGACAAAATGGCTGGAAGACATGGTAACAAAGGTGTTATTTCAGAAATTATGCCGGTAGAGGACATGCCACATGATGAATTTGGCGTCCCTGTTGATATTGTTCTAAATCCTCTTGGAGTTCCTTCAAGAATGAATGTAGGACAGATTCTTGAAACTCATATGGGTATGGCTGCGAAGGGTATTGGAGAAAAAATTGATTCAATGCTTAAAGAAAATGCTAAACCTGCTGAGCTAAAGGATTACTTAGATAAACTTTATAATAAAAATGCCGCTAATAAAGAGGATATAGAATCATTTAATAATTCTGAAATTTCTGAATTAGCTTCAAATCTTACTTCAGGACTTCCTATAGCAACACCAGTATTTGATGGCGCTAAAGAAAGTGAAGTGAAAGACTTACTAAAACTTGCAGGTCTACCAGAGTCCGGACAATTCACTCTTTATGATGGAAGGACTGGAACTAAATTTGAAAGACCTGTTACGGTTGGCTACATGTATATCATTAAACTTAATCACTTGGTTGATGACAAGATGCATGCAAGATCTACCGGATCATACAGTCTAGTAACTCAGCAACCACTTGGTGGTAAAGCTCAGTTTGGTGGCCAAAGATTTGGTGAAATGGAGGTATGGGCCCTTGAAGCTTATGGAGCAGCATACACGCTTCAAGAAATGCTAACTGTTAAATCAGATGATGTGGCTGGAAGAACAAAAATGTATAAGAACATTGTTGATGGATCCTATCAAATGGATGCAAATATCCCTGAGTCATTTAATGTCCTTAGTAAGGAAATTAAGTCACTTGGTATTAACATTGAATTAGATTCAGACAACTAGGAGATAAAATTGAGAGACTTACTAAATTTACTAAAATCAGGTCAAGACGATTTTTCTACAATATCTGCAGGATTGGCGT
Organism: uncultured SAR86 cluster bacterium; assembly: GCA_964275345.1. GTDB lineage: Bacteria > Pseudomonadota > Gammaproteobacteria > Magnimaribacterales > D2472 > MED-G78. The sequence continues at coordinate 457,066 of CAXYBK010000003.1, forward strand.
CACCTCAAATGATCAAATCATGGTCTTTTGGAGAGGTTAAAAAGCCTGAGACTATAAACTACAGAACTTTTAAACCAGAAAGAGATGGTCTTTTCTGTTCTAAAATTTTTGGACCTATAAAAGACTACGAATGCATCTGTGGTAAATACAAGCGTATGAAGCATAGAGGCGTAGTTTGTGAAAAGTGTGGAGTTGAAGTTACTCTAGCTAAAGTAAGAAGAGAAAGAATGGGTCATATTGATCTTGCTGCACCTGTAGCTCATATATGGTTCTTAAAATCTCTTCCATCTAGAATCGGATTACTTCTTGATATTACACTTCGTGAAATTGAGAGAGTCTTATACTTTGAAAGTTATATTGTTACTGATCCTGGACTAACAGATTTAGAAAAAGGCCAGATTCTAACTGAAGAAGAGTTTGTAGAAGCTTTTGATGAGTATGGAGATGATTTTAGTGCTGATATGGGCGCCGAATCAATTCAAGGATTACTTCAAGATTTAGATATTGAAGATGAAATAAGAATTATAAGAGAAGAAATCCCTCAAACTAATTCAGAAACTAAACTCAAAAAACTTTCAAAAAGATTGAAGCTTTTAGAGGCATTTAATAATTCAGGCAATAAGCCTGAATGGATGGTAATGACAGTCTTACCAGTTCTACCGCCAGATCTTAGACCATTAGTACCGCTTGAGGGTGGACGTTTTGCAACATCTGATCTTAATGATTTATACAGAAGGGTAATCAATAGAAATAATAGGTTAAAAAGACTTCTTGAACTCAGCGCACCTGACATTATTGTAAGAAATGAAAAAAGAATGCTTCAAGAATCAGTTGATGCTTTATTAGATAATGGAAGAAGAGGAAGAGTTATTACAGGAACTAACAAACGACCTCTTAAGTCTTTAGCCGATATGATTAAAGGTAAAGGTGGAAGATTTAGACAAAATTTATTAGGTAAAAGGGTAGATTATTCTGGAAGATCTGTAATTGTATCCGGACCAAATTTAAAACTTCATCAGTGTGGATTACCAAAAAAAATGGCTCTGGAATTATTCAAGCCATTTGTCTATGGAAAGCTTGAGCAAAGAGAGCTTGCCACAACTATTAAATCAGCAAAAAAATTGGTTGAAAGAGAAACTCCTGAAGTATGGGAAGTCTTAGAAGATGTTATTAGAGAACATCCAGTTATGCTAAATAGAGCACCAACTCTGCACAGGTTAGGCCTTCAGGCTTTTGAACCTAAGCTAATTGAGGGTAAAGCGATTCAACTTCATCCATTGGTTTGTGTGGCTTTTAATGCTGACTTTGATGGTGACCAAATGGCAGTTCATGTACCTTTAACACTTGAAGCTCAACTTGAAGCTAGAGCCTTAATGATGTCAACCAACAATATTCTCTCTCCTGCGGATGGAGCACCTATTATTAATCCAACTCAGGATATGGTTCTTGGTCTTTACTACATGACAAGAGAAAAAGTAAATTCTAAAGGTGAAGGAAGAATATTTAGTAATCCTGATGAGGTTTTAAGAGCTTTTGAAGCAGAAACTATCTCGCTTCATGCAAATATAAAATGCAGAATAGCAAATGCTGAAAAAGGCACATATATAGAAGAAACAACTGTTGGTAGAGTTCTTGCTTGGAGAATAACACCTGTTGAAGTTGGGTTCGACAATATAAATAAAACTTTAAATAAGAAATCTATTTCAAAACTAATTGATATTTCATACAGAAAAGCTGGATTAAAGAAAACAGTAATATTTGCAGATCAGTTAATGTATTTAGGTTTTGATTTCTCTACTAGATCTGGTTCATCAATTGGAGTTAACGACTTTGTTATTCCTGAAGCAAAAGCTTCAATAGTTGATGCATCTGAAAAAGAAGTAAAAGCTATTGAAAGACAATTTGAATCTGGCTTAGTTACTAAAGGCGAAAGATACAATAAAGTTATTGATATATGGTCTCGAGCAAATGAACAAGTTGCAAAGGCTATGATGGAAAAAATTAGTTCTGAAACTGTTAAAGATGCAGATGGAAATGATGTTCAACAATCATCATTTAATTCTGTGTATATTTACGCCGATTCTGGTGCAAGGGGATCTCCTGCTCAGATTAGACAATTATCTGGAATGCGAGGGTTGATGTCTAAGCCTGATGGGTCGATTATTGAAACGCCTATTACAGCTAACTTTAGAGAAGGTTTATCTGTTTTACAGTACTTTATTTCTACCCATGGAGCCAGGAAAGGTCTTGCAGATACAGCTTTAAAAACAGCTAACTCTGGTTATTTAACCAGAAGACTTGTTGATGTATCTCAAGATTGTGTAGTTGTAATTAATGACTGTGAGACAAAAGATTCCATCACAGTTACATCTATTATTGATGGTGGAGAAATTATCCAAGCTCTTACAGATAGAATTTTAGGAAGAGTTATAGCAGAACCTATACTGGACGCTGATGGCAAAGAGCTATTTGCAACAGGAACAATGCTTGATGAAGATGCGCTCAAAAAAATAGAGCCATTAAATCTTGCATCTTTAAAAGTTCGCTCACCTATGACTTGTGAAGCTCCTCATGGAGTATGTTCAACTTGTTATGGTAGAGATCTTGCTAGAGGACATTTAGTCCATAGAGGAGAGGCAGTTGGCGTTGTAGCCGCTCAATCAATTGGTGAGCCAGGCACACAGCTAACAATGAGAACTTTCCATATTGGTGGCGCTGCTTCAAGTTCTTCGGAAGACAACGCAATCTTTAATAAGAGTGCCGGTCAGGTAAGTTTTTCTGAGGAAATGAAAACTGTTACTAATAAAGATAAGCTTCAAGTTGTAGTATCAAGAAATACGATGTGTACTATTACAGATGTTCAAGGAAAATTAGTTGAACAATATAAAGTTCCTTATGGAGCAACTCTGGAAGTGGATAATGCAGCTGATCTTGAAGATGGTATTAAAATTGCTTCTTGGGACCCTTATACAAGACCTATTGTTTCTGAGGTATCTGGTAAAGTAAAATTAAATGATATTGTTGATGGTATATCTGTTCGAACTCAGACTGATGAATTAACTGGTTTAAGTAGTATTGAAGTTATGGATGTATCTGAGAGACCTTCAGCTGGTAAGGAATTAGTTCCTTCTATATCACTAGTTGATTCAAAAGGTAACGCTGTGCTTGTTGGTGATCATAAAGCACCAGCAACATATACATTGCCTGCAAATGCCCTAGTTAACTTGGCACCAAATCAAAAATTAACGGCTGGGGAAGTTCTTGCTCGTATACCTCTTGTTGCATCTAAAACAAAAGATATTACAGGTGGACTTCCAAGAGTAGCTGACCTTTTTGAAGCAAGAAAACCTAAAGATGCTGCAGTTCTATCTGAAGCAACTGGAATTATCTCATTTGGAAAAGAAACTAAAGGAAAAGTAAGATTAGTTATAACTCCAGATGGAGCTACAAAGAAAATTCAGAATACTGAGATGTTAATTCCAAAACATAGAACACTTTCAGTTTTTGAAGGTGAAAGAATTACTAAGGGTGATATTATTTCAGATGGACCTTACAGTCCCCATGATATTCTTAGATTAAAAGGCGTTCCTGAGTTGACTAACTTTATCGTTAATGAGATCCAAGATGTTTATAGACTTCAAGGTGTTTCGATTAATGATAAACACATTGAAACAATTCTTCGTCAGATGCTAAGAAAAGCTTTAATCGTAGATGGAAATGACACTAAATTTATTCAAGGTGATCAGGTTGGCTATACTGAAATGAAAGAAGAGAATAAAAAAGTAGCTAATGCTGGTAATACGCCTGCAGAGTATGAAAGAGTTTTACTAGGTATTACTAAAGCTTCTCTTGCTACAGATTCATTTATTTCAGCTGCCTCTTTCCAAGAAACAACGAGAGTCTTAACTGAAGCTGCCGTGACTGGTAAAAAAGATCATTTGCGTGGATTAAAAGAAAATGTTGTTGTTGGAAGGCTAGTTCCTGCTGGAACTGGAATGGAATTCCATGACAGACTTAAAAATAAAACACAACTAGATCTTGAGGAATCAACTCTTTCAGCTGACGATATTGAAGCAGCTCTAAGACAAGAGCTTCAAGAAAGTGAGGAATAGTGTTGACCGCAACCATTCAGCTCTATAAAATCGCGCTCTAACTTAAATAATTATTATGGCAACAGTAAATCAATTAGTAAAAAAATCTAGAAAACCTAAAATCAGGAAAACTGATGTACCTGCTCTTGAAGCATGTCCTCAAAGAAGAGGTGTTTGTACAAGGGTTTATACAACAACTCCTAAGAAACCTAACTCAGCTTTAAGAAAAGTATGCAGAGTAAGGCTAACTAGTGGGTATGAAGTAACTTCGTACATTGGTGGTGAAGGCCATAATCTTCAAGAACATTCACTTGTTCTTATAAGAGGTGGAAGAGTTAAAGATTTACCAGGTGTCAGATATCACACGGTTAGAGGAGCGTTAGATACTTCTGGCGTAGCAAATAGAAAGCAAAGGCGTTCAAAATACGGCGCCAAAAAAGGTAAATAACTATGCCTAGAAGAAGAAGTCCCGAGAAACGAAAAATACTACCAGATCCTAAGTACAAAGATATTATCTTAGCTAAGTTCATGAACAATCTCATGAAAGATGGAAAAAAATCTATAGCAGAGAAAATTGTTTATGGTGCATTTGATAGAATTACCGAAACAACAAAAGAAGATCCCCTTGAGATTTTTATGAAAGCTTTGTATGAAGTTAGTCCAGTTGTTGAAGTAAAGTCTAGAAGGGTTGGTGGCGCAAACTATCAAGTACCAATTGAAGTTAGACCATCAAGAAGACAAGCTTTAGCTATGAGATGGATTGTTGAAGCAGCAAGAAAAAGAAGTGAAAAATCAATGCACTTAAGACTTGCTGGCGAATTGACTGATGCATCCCAAAAGAAAGGAAATGCCGTAAGAAAAAGAGAAGATGTCCATAAGCAAGCAGAAGCTAATAAAGCATTCTCTCACTTTAGATTTTAACCAAATAAACTACTACTAATTATGGCAAGAGAAATTGTTTTAAATAAATATCGTAATGTTGGTATATGTGCACACGTAGACGCAGGTAAAACAACAACAACAGAAAGAGTTCTTTTTTACACAGGTTTATCTCACAAGATTGGTGAGGTTCATGATGGTGCAGCTGTAATGGACTGGATGGAGCAAGAGCAGGAAAGAGGAATTACGATTACTTCCGCTGCTACTACATGTTTTTGGAGTGGAATGGAGCAACAATTCCCACAACATAGAATTAATATTATCGATACTCCTGGTCACGTCGACTTTACTATTGAAGTAGAAAGATCATTAAGAGTTTTAGATGGAGCAGTTGTAGTTTTCTGCGCAACTTCAGGTGTTGAACCACAATCTGAAACTGTATGGAGACAAGCTAATAGATATGAAGTTCCTAGAATTGTTTTTGTTAACAAGATGGATAGAGCTGGAGCTGACTTTGAAAGGGTAGTTGCTCAAATAAAAGACAGACTTCAAGCAAACATTATCCCTATTCAATACAACATAGGTGCAGAAGAAAATTTTAAAGGTGTTGTAGACCTTATTAATATGAGAGCAATTTACTGGAATGAAGAAGATCAAGGTTTAACCTTTGATTCTAAAGAGGTTCCAGAGGACCTACTTGAGAAGTGCTCACAATTAAGAGAAGAAATGGTAGAGGCTGCAGCCGAGGCTAATGAAGAGCTTATGGAAGCTTATTTAGATTCAGGAGAGCTTTCTATTGATCAAATTAAAGAAGGTTTAAGAATTAGATCTTTAGCTAACGAATTAATATTAGGTTTATGTGGTTCAGCTTTTAAAAATAAAGGCGTTCAAGCAATGCTTGATGCTATTGTGGATTTCTTACCTGCTCCAGATGAAGTTAAAGCTATCGAAGGTGTTATTCCAAATAATAGTGAAGAAGATGAAGAAAGTGACTCTAGGAAATCATCTGATGATGAGCCTTTTGCAGCGCTGGCATTTAAAATAGCAACTGACCCATTTGTTGGAACTCTAACTTTTATAAGAGTTTATTCAGGTGTTTTATCAGTTGGTGATGGTGTCATGAATACCACTAAATCCAAGAAAGAAAGAGTTGGAAGAATGGTGCAAATGCATTCAAATAATAGAGAAGAGATTAAAGAAGTAAGAGCTGGTGATATTGCAGCATGTATCGGTCTTAAAGATATCACAACTGGAGATACTCTCTCTGATGCATCTAAACCTATTGTTTTGGAAAGAATGGATTTTCCAGAACCAGTTATTTCTGTTGCAGTTGAACCAAAATCTAAGCCAGACCAAGAGAAAATGTCTATGGCTCTTGGAAAACTTGCACAAGAAGATCCTTCATTTAGAGTTACAAGTGATGAAGAGTCAGGTCAAACAATTATTTCAGGAATGGGAGAGCTTCATCTCGATGTCCTTGTCGACAGAATGAGAAGAGAATTTTCAGTCGAAGCAAATATAGGCAAGCCCCAAGTTTCATACAGAGAAACTATTAAAGAAACCGTTCAAGTTGAAGGAAAATTTGTAAGACAAAGTGGTGGTAAAGGTCAATATGGACATGTTTGGATAAAATTAGAGCCTCTAGGTCTAGATGATGAATATGAATTTGTTGATAAAATTGTTGGTGGAGCAATTCCAAAAGAGTATATACCAGCAGTTAATAAAGGTATTCAAGAGCAAATGCAAAACGGAGTTATAGCTGGATATCCGCTTTTAGCTCTCAGAGCTACGCTTTATGACGGTTCTTTCCATGATGTAGATTCAAATGAAATGGCTTTTAAAATTGCTGGATCTTTAGCCTTAAAAGATGGTGCTAATAAAGCTAAGCCTGCGCTGTTAGAGCCAATAATGAAAGTTGTTGTAGTTACCCCTGAAGATCATATGGGTGACGTAGTTGGAGATTTAAATAGAAGAAGAGGCATTATTTTAGGTATGGATGACATAACTTCCGGTAAAGAAGTTTCATCAGAAGTTCCGCTTGCTGAGATGTTTGGTTATGCAACAGATTTAAGATCTCAAACTCAAGGAAGAGCTACATTTACAATGGAATTCACTAAGTATGGTGAAGTTCCTAATAATATTGCAGAAGGGTTAAAATCCTCGTAAAAATAGGAATTATAAAACTGATCAATTATGTTGACAGTATTGCTCCTAGGGGCTTAGAATACGCCACATTTTGCAATTAGCAGAACGTGAAAATAAAAGAATTAATAGGTAAAAAATAGGAAAAATGGACAATCAATCAATAAGAATTAGGCTTAAAGCATTTGATTATAGATTGATCGATGCATCTACAAAGTTAATTGTAGAAACAGTCAAGAAGACAGGTGCATTAGTAAGAGGGCCAATTCCATTACCTGTAAAAAAGGAAAGAACAACAATATTGACTTCTCCGCATAAAGATAAAGATGCAAGAGATCAATATGAAATAGTTACATACAAAAGGCTTATGGACATAGTTGAACCAACTGACAAAACAGTTGATGCGCTAATGAAATTAGATCTATCCGCAGGGGTAGATGTCCAAATAAGTCTTGGTTAGTAAATAATTTTTAACGCTTAGGCGGCCATAGAGGGTTAGTAGCCCCGTAAAAAGGAGAGTAAATTGAGCACTGGCTTAATAGGAAAAAAATCTGGAATGTCACGTCTTTTCTTAGAAGACGGAACATCCATACCTGTAACTGTAATTTCTGTATGCGGTAACTTTGTTGCTGACATTAAAACTTCAGATAGAGATGGATATGACGCACTTGTTGTATCTAAAACAAAGAAATCAAACAACTTAACAAAATCAACCTCAGAATTTTTTAAAAAAGTTAATCTTGAACCTGGTAAATTAGCTGAGTTCAGAACAGATGCTAATAATGCTTCTGGATATCAAATCGGTAATCATCTTACAGCTGATGTTTTTGAAACCGGCCAATATGTTGACATCACTGGAACCTCAAAAGGTAAGGGTTATGCGGGGGTTATCAAACGTCATAATTTTGCAATGCAAGATGCTACTCATGGTAATTCACTTTCTCACAGAGCTCATGGTTCTATTGGACAGTGTCAAACTCCAGGTAGGGTTTGGAAAGGAAAAAAAATGTCGGGCCATATGGGTAATGCAACTACTACAGTGCAAAGCTTAAAAATTGTTGAATTAGATGTTGAGAATAATGTTCTTTATGTAAAAGGAGCAGTTCCAGGATTTAACGGATCAGATCTAAAAATTAAACCATCACTCAAGAAAAAATGAAGATAGATTTACTAACAGCATCTACGAAAAAAGCAGATATTACAATTTCTGAAGCTACCTTTGGTAAAGATTTTAATGAGTCATTAGTTCATCAGGCTGTTGTCAGTTATATGGCTGGATCAAGACAAGGATCATCTAAGCAAAAAACTCGTTCAGAAGTAAGAGGTGGCGGTAAAAAGCCATATGCACAAAAAGGAACTGGTAGAGCCAGAGCAGGAACAATCAGAAGTCCATTATGGAGAGGTGGCGGAGTTACTTTTGCTGCAACCCCAAGAGACTATAGTAAGAAAATTAATAAGAAAATGTACAGAGCTGCTCTGAGATCTATATTTTCAGAATTGTTAAGACAAGGTAAATTAGTAGCAATTGAAACTCCTGTTTTAGAGAAACCTAAAACTAAAGAGATAGCAAAGTTCTTAAATGATTTTTCATTAAGTAAAGTTTTATTTATTACAGATGCTTTTGACTCCAATTTTTATCTCTCTGCAAGAAACATACCAAATGTTGATGTAATAACAGTTAAAGAAATAAACCCAGTAATTTTATTAAGAGCTGACAAAGTTGCAGTTACTGCTGAAGCATTTAAGTTAATTGAGGAGTGGATCTAATGTTTAACGAAAAACTCTATACCTTAATTAAAGCTCCAATAGTTACCGAAAAATCTGCCAGAGTTAATGAAGCTCATAAACAAGTAGTTTTTAAAGTTGATTTAAATGCTAATAAGAGAGAAATAAAACAAGCTGTAGAAGAGCTTTTTAAAGTTAAAGTCCTTGCAGTTACAACATCAGTGGTTAAAGGGAAAACAAAAAGAAATAGAACAGGTACTTATAAAAGATCTAATTATAAAAAAGCTTTTGTTACTTTAAGCCAAGATTCTGAGATTCAATTTGAGGGAATTAATTAAAAATGACTATTGTTAAGGCAAAGCCTACCAGTCCAGCCAGAAGGCATGTCGTATCAGTTAAATCTGATTTACATAAAGGAAAACCTTTTAAAGCATTACTGCAGCCTAAATCCAAAAATGGTGGACGAAATAATAATGGTCGAATTACTGTTCGTCATCAAGGTGGCGGCCATAAACAACACTACAGAATTATTGACTTTAAAAGAGATAAATTAGATATATCAGCAATAGTAGAAACTATTGAATATGATCCAAATAGAACCGCACATATTGCATTACTAAAGTACAAAGATGGAGAAAGAAAATACATTATTGCTCCAGCTAAACTGAAAGTAGGTGATGAAGTAATATCCTCAGATTCTGCGGACATTAAGACCGGCAACTCAATGAAACTTAAGGACATTCCTCTTGGTACGAATGTTCATTGTATTGAACTAAAACCTTTGAAAGGCGCTCAGCTTGCAAGAAGTGCTGGCACTTCAGCTAGGCTAATAGCAAAAGAAGGTATTTATGCAACACTTAGACTTCAATCTGGAGAAACTAGAAAAGTATTATCAGATTGCAGAGCAACTCTAGGCACTGTATGCAATAGCGAACATAATCTCCGATCTCTAGGTAAAGCTGGAGCTAAAAGATGGAGAGGAGTTAGACCAACAGTTAGAGGTGTTGCTATGAATCCAGTTGATCACCCTCATGGTGGTGGTGAAGGAAGAACATCAGGCGGAAGACACCCATCTACTCCATGGGGTGTTCCAACAAAAGGATATAAAACAAGAAAGAATAAGAGAACTAATGATTTGATAATCAGAAGAAAAGGAAGTAGGAAGTAAATTATGCCAAGATCACTAAAAAAAGGCCCGTTTATAGATCTTTCATTAGAAAAGAAAGTTGACGCAGCTAATGCATCTAATGATAAAAGACCTATTAAAACTTGGTCTAGAAGATCAATGGTAATGCCATCAATGGTGGGTTTAACGATTGCAGTTCACAATGGAAGACAGCATGTGCCTGTATACATTAATGAAGATATGGTTGGACATAAACTAGGCGAATTTGCAATTACAAGAACATTCAAAATGCATTCAGGTGATAGGAAGACTAAATAATGGAAACAAGAGCATATCTAAAAGGAACTAGATTATCTCCGCAAAAGGCTGGTTTGGTAGCTAATGCGGTTAGAGGTAAGTCAGTTCAAGATGCAATGGACTTTTTAGTTTTTAATAAACAAAAGGGATCTGCTGTTATTAAAAAATTATTAGAGTCAGCAATTGCAAATGCAGAGAATAACGAGAAAGCTGATATTGATCTTTTAGTTATTAAATCAATAATTGTTAACCAAGGAATGAGATTAAAACGTATGAAGCCACGTGCAAGAGGTAGAGCAGATAGGATAATAAAACCTACATGCCATATCGAAATCATACTTACTGATCAGGAGAAATAATGGGACAAAAAGTACACCCTATCGGTTTTAGACTAGGAGTTGTTAAAAAGCACAACGCTAATTGGTATGCAAAAGGTAAAGCATTTGCAGAAAATGTTGTTCAAGATCTGAAGGTTAGAGAATATTTTAAGAAGAGACTTAAGTTCTCTTCAGTTAGTAAGATTGAGCTTGAGAGATCTGCTGATAATTTTGTAGTGTTTATTCATACCTCTAGACCAGGAATTATTATTGGTAAAAGAGGAGAGGAAATTGAAAACCTTAAAAAAGCAGTTGAAAAAATTGTTGGCCAACCGACTCAAATAAATATTAAAGAAGTTAAGAAGCCTGATTTAGACGCAACTATTTTAGCTGAGGGTGTCGCTCAGCAGCTAGAGAGAAGAGTTATGTTTAGAAGAGCTATGAAAAGAACAGTTCAAAGCGCCCTCAGACAAAGTGCTAAAGGTGTAAGAATCGAAGTTTCAGGAAGACTAAATGGCGCTGAAATAGCGAGAACTGAATGGTATAGAGAAGGAAGAGTACCACTTCATACATTAAGAGCAGATATTGATTATGGTACAGCTGAAGCTTTAACTACATATGGAATTATTGGAGTAAAGGTTTGGGTGTTTAAGGGTGAAGTAATGGGCGACCCATTCAAACAAGAAGATAAATAAATTTAAATATTATGTTACAACCAAAACAAACAAAATTTAGAAAAATGCATAAAGGCCGAAATAGAGGCCTAGCACAAAATGGTAATACCGTTGCATTTGGAAGATTTGGTCTAGTTGCCGCTGATAGAGGAAGAATTACAGCTCGACAAATCGAAGCTGCAAGGCGAGCTATGACAAGACATATTAAAAGGGGCGGTAATATATGGATAAGACTATTCCCTGATAAACCAATTACAAAAAAACCTCTTGAGGTAAGAATGGGAAAAGGTAAGGGAAATGTTGAATATTGGGTAGCATTAGTTCAACCGGGAAAGGTTATGTTTGAAATGGCTGGAGTAACAGAAGAGCTTGCAAGAGAAGCATTTAAATTAGCATCTGCCAAGCTGCCAGTAAAAACTCGTTTCTTAAAGAAGGATTAGTAACATGAGTAAAGAATTAATAGACCTAAGAAAAAAAGATTTAGATCAACTAAATCAAGAATTAGCTTCTGTGAGAGCTGAGCAATTTACTATGCGTATTAAACATAAAACTGGACAACTTAACGAAACAAATCTTTTAAAAAATACTAGAAGAAAGATAGCAAGAATTAAAACTCTAATTACAGAGACAAAGAATAAGGAAGTTAAATAATGGCATCTTCAAATCCAAGACTATTAACTGGAGTTGTTATATCTGACAAAGCAGATAAAACAATAACCGTTAAAGTCGAAAGAAAAGTTAGACATCCGCTTTATGGAAAAATAATGAAGCGAACAACCAAGGTGCATGCTCACGATGAAAGCAACGCTGCAAGTACAGGAGATATCGTCACAGTAAAAGAATGTCGACCTATTTCTAAAAGTAAAACATGGGTTTTAGTAACTGATCAAGAGATGGCTGCAACTAGTTCTGTAGTCAATGATGAAGAAGTATTAGAGGAGACAGACTAATGATACAGATGCAGACTATTCTTAAAATTTGTGATAACAGCGGAGCTAGAAGTGTTATGTGCATCAAAGTTCTTGGTGGGTCAAAAAGACGTTATGCCAATATTGGCGACATCATTAAAGTTGCTGTACGTGAAGCTATTCCAACTGGAAAAGTAAAAAAGGGTCAAGTTGTAGATGCCTTAATTGTTAGAACTAAAAAAGGTGTAAGACGAAGAGACGGATCGTTAATTAAATTTGATGAAAATGCAGCAGTCTTATTAAACAATCAAAAAGCTCCAATAGGAACCAGGGTATTTGGCCCAGTAACAAGAGAGCTTAGAGATGGAAGTTATATGAAGATTCTATCCTTAGCCCCAGAAGTTTTATAATGAATAAGTTAGTAAAAACAAATACAAAATTAAAAACTGGTGATGAAGTAATTGTCATCACTGGCAAAGATATTGGTAAAAAAGGCAATATTAGAAAAATAATGAAGAGTAACAATAGAGTAATTGTTACTGGAATCAATATGGTTAAAAAACATACTAAGCCTAATCCTCAAATGGGAGTAACTGGTGGAATAGTTGAGCAAGAAGCAGCTATTGATCTATCCAATGTATCTATTTGGAATCCTAAGAAAAAAGGTGCGGATAAAATTAAGTACTCAGAAGATAAAGATGGTAAGAAAATAAGATTATTTAAGTCTAACGACGCGGAAATTAAGTAGATGGCTAATTTAAAACAAAAATTTAACAAAGAAATGGTTCCTGTTTTACAAGAAAAGCTAGGAATGAATAATGTTATGGCTGTTCCTAGACTTAAAAAAGTTGTTATCAACATGGGAGTTGGACAAGCTTTAACAGATAAAAAACATTTAACATCTGCTGTTGCAGATCTAGAGTCTATATCAGGTCAAAAAGTTGTAACTACTAAAGCCAGAAAATCAGTTGCAAGTTTTAAAATTAGAGAAGGTTATCCGATAGGTTGCAAGGTAACACTTAGAGGCGAAAGAATGTATGACTTCATAGAAAGGCTTATAAATATTGCTATACCTAGGGAAAGAGATTTTAGAGGATTAAACCCTAAATCATTTGATGGCCAGGGTAATTACAGTTTTGGAATTAAAGAGCAAATAATTTTCCCAGAAATAAATTATGACAATATAGATAATATTAGAGGTATGGATGTCTGCATAAATACCTCTGCTAACACAAAGGAAGAAGCTAAAGCTTTATTAGAAGTTTTAGATTTTCCGTTTAAGAAGTAGGAAAATAAATGGCTAAAAAATCAATGATCGCAAGAGAAGTCAAAAGAAAAAAGACTGTAGCTAAATATGCTATTAAAAAAGCAGAGTTAAAGGCTATTTTCTTGAATATGAATGCAACTGATGAGGAGAGGGCCGATGCTTATAAAAAGCTACAGAAGCTTCCTAGAAATGCAAGTGCTTCAAGAGTGGTAAGAAGATGTTCAATAACTGGAAGACCGCATGCTGTCTATAGAAAATTTGGCCTCAGCCGAATTAAGCTTAGAGAGGCTGCTATGCGAGGCGATATTCCAGGTTTAGTTAAATCAAGTTGGTAATAATATGAGTTTTCAAGATCCTATATCAGATTGTCTAACAAGAATCCGCAATGGCCTCATGAGAGGAAAAGTTGAGGTTTCCGCACCTTATTCAAAAGTTAAACATGACTTAGTTAATGTTTTGGTGAATGAGGGCTATTTGAAAAGCTGTAAAAAAGTTGAAGAAGATAATAATAAAGCTTCTATTAATATCACTTTAAAATATTTTAATTCTAAACCTGCTATCAAGAACATTAAAAGAATTAGTAAGCCAAGTTTAAGAAGATACTCCGGTCCTGAAGATTTGAAGCCTGTAAAAAATGGTTTAGGAGCATATATTATTTCAACTAATCAAGGTCTTATGACTGATAAGCAAGCTAAAGCAAAAAATATCGGAGGAGAAGTCCTTTGTGAGGTATTTTAATTATGTCTAGAGTAGCAAAAAACCCAATAACAATTCCTGATTCAGTCAAAGTGAATATCGAGAATTCTAATATCCAAGTATCAGGCTCAAAAGGCTCATTAGATTTTCAGGTACCTCAATCTGTGTCATTAAAGCAAGAAGAAAATGTTATCACTGTTGAATATGGAGACTCGCAAGAATCTATTGCTTTGGCAGGAACAACTCGTGCATTAATTAATAATATGGTTATTGGTGTTTCAGAAGGTTTCCAAAAGAAATTGCAATTAGTTGGTGTTGGATACAGAGCAAAAGCATCTGGAAAATTACTTGAATTAAGTCTTGGATTTTCTCACCCTGTGAAATATCAATTACCAGAAGAGGTTAGTGTTGAAACTCCTTCCCAAACAGAAGTCGTTTTGAGTAGCCATAATAAGCAAGCTTTAGGTCAAGCTGCTGCAGAAATAAGAGCATTCAGACCTCCTGAGCCATATAAAGGTAAGGGTGTTAAATATGCTGATGAAGTTATCAAAAGAAAAGAAGCTAAGAAGGCAGCAGGAGCATAGGCATGAGTGAAAAAAATATTTCAAGAATAAGAAGAGCTAAAAAAACTCGTATGAAAATTAGAGAACAAGAAGCTCCTAGACTTACTGTCTATAGATCTTCGAAGAATTTTTATGTACAGCTGTTTGATAGCTTAGGATCCAAAGTAATAGCTTCAGCTTCTACTATTGAAAAAGAAGCTAAGTCTAAAAACAATAATTTAGAGAGCGCGAAAGATTTAGGAAAAAAAATTGCTGAAAGAGCACTAGAAAATGGTATCAAGAAAGTAGTTTTTGATAGATCTGGTTATAAGTACCATGGTCGCATCAAAGCACTTGCAGATTCTGCCAGAGAAGCTGGCTTGGAGTTTTAATTAAATATGAAACAAGAAAATTTAAATACTGCCGGCCAACAACAGGATGCTCTAGAAGAGAAACTTGTTCAGGTTAATAGGGTTGCCAAAGTTGTAAAAGGTGGAAGAATTTTTGGTTTTACTGCTCTAACAGTAGTTGGTGATGGTAAGGGCAAAGTTGGATTTGGAAGAGGAAAAGCTAAAGAAGTTCCAATTGCAATTCAAAAGGCTATGGAAAATGCCCGAAGAAGCATGGTGGATGTTGAGCTAAACAATACAACTCTTTGGTATCCAATTAAAGCAAAACACAATTCTGCAAACGTATATATGCAGCCTGCATCAGAAGGTACAGGTATTATCGCTGGTGGCGCAATGAGAGCGGTACTAGAGCTTGCAGGTGTTCAAAACGTTTTAGCTAAATGTTACGGGTCAACAAACCCAGTAAATGTGGTGAGAGCAACAATTAATGCATTAAGTTCTATGGAGTCTCCTAAAACAGTTGCTTCAAGACGAGGCAAATCATCAGAAGAAGAGCTATGAGTAAAGAAAAAACATTAAAAATTAAACTTATTAAAAGTGGCATTGGCAGAATGAAGTCTCATAAACTTTGTATAAAAGGACTGGGCTTTAAAAAATTAAATCAAACCGTGACAATAGTTGATACACCAAGCAATAGAGGCATGGTAAATAAGATATCAGATATGGTTGAGGTAATGGAAAGTTAAAAATGACTGAAGAAATTACAAATAATTTAGCCCTCAATACTTTATCTAACCCTGGAACTGTTCAGAATAGAAAAAGAGTGGGAAGAGGTATTGGTTCTGGAACTGGTAAAACAGCAGGAAGAGGGCATAAGGGTCAAAAATCAAGATCTGGTGGAAATGTTAGGCCTGGCTTTGAGGGCGGACAAATGCCTTTACAGCAAAGAGTTCCTAAATTCGGATTTTCTTCGAGAACAAATAATTTACTTAAAGATGTAAATGTAAAACTGTTAGAAGGAATGTCAGAAGTTTCCTTACAGACTCTAAAAGAGAAGAAAATCATCAGTAAAAAAATTGAGAAAGTCAAAATATTTGGTAATACAGAATTATCATCAAAAGTCGAAGTAGTTGGCATTAAAGTTACGAAAGGCGCTAAAGAATCTATCGAAAAAGCTGGAGGGTCCATCAAGGAATAAATAATGGCTGAGCAAGGAAAAGGTATGAGCGATTTATGGAGAAGATTACGATTTGTATTCGTAGCTATTCTTGTATATCGCCTTGGTACGCATATTCCTATTCCAGGTATTGATCCTGATCGATTATCTTCCTTGTTTGAACAAAATCAAGGAACATTGTTAGATATGTTTAACTTGTTTTCTGGTGGGGCTCTGGAGAGGATGAGTATTTTTGCACTTAATGTGGTGCCTTATATATCTTCTGCAATTATTATGCAGTTATTCTCAAATTCCATACCTTATCTTCAGGAACTAAAGAAAGATGGCCAGGCTGGAAGAAATCAAATTACTCAGTACACAAGATATGGCACAGTTGTATTAGCTTTTATTCAAGCCTCAGCTTTAGCTGTAACACTAAGTGGAAGTGGTCTTGCTTATACTCCTGGAGCAGCTTTCTTTGCTTCTGCAGTATTTTCAGTTGTAGCTGGAACAGTATTCTTAATGTGGTTAGGTGAGCAAATTTCTGAAAGAGGTATAGGTAACGGAATATCACTTATTATTGCTACAAGTATTTTGACAGGTATACCAGGTGCAATTGGCCAAGCGCTTGAACAATCAAGACAAGGTGATTTAAATATATTATTACTTCTTGCTATTGCACTTTTAGCTATGGCTGTTATCGCAGTTGTTGTCTTTATTGAAAGAGGTCAAAGAAGAATTACCGTTAATTATGCACAAAGACAGCAAGGCAGAAAATTAATGCAGGCTCAATCTAGCCACTTACCCTTTAAAGTAAACATGGCAGGTGTAATTCCAGCGATTTTTGCTAGTACATTTTTATTATTCCCTGCATCATTAGCATCATGGTTTGGTCAAAGTGAAGGAACTAATTTTTTACAAACAGCCTCACTTGCTCTTACACCAGGACAACCTTTATATATTTTAGTTTTTTCAGCTCTAATTATTTCATTTTGTTTTATTTGGCTGGCATTAACATTTAATACTAGAGAGGTCTCAGATAATCTTAAAAGATCAGGAGCCTACATAGCAGGCATAAGGCCTGGTGAACAAACTGCTCAATATATTGATAGCGTTCTAGCGCGTTTAACAGTATTTGGAGCCATATATTTAACCTTAATTTGTTTGCTACCCCTAGCATTAATAAATTTTGCAGGTGTTTCGTTTTATTTTGGAGGAACTTCTGTACTAATTATTGTTGTTGTTTTAATGGATTTTATTGCTCAAGTTCAATCACATATGATGTCGAGTCAATATTCATCCTTAATGAAAAAAGCTAATTTAAAAAACTATAAAAGATAATATGAAAGTAAGAGCATCTGTAAAGAAAATATGTAGAAACTGCAAAACAGTTAGACGCAATGGCGTTTTATTTGTTATTTGTAAAACTGACCCTAAACACAAACAAAGGCAAGGATAGATTATGGCAAGAATCGCGGGTGTAAATATCCCAGAAAACAAGCATGTTGAGATATCTCTAACTCATGTTTTTGGTATTGGTAGAAAAACAGCTCAAGATATATGTATTAGTCTAAAAATAGACTATACAAGAAGAGTTTCTGACTTAACAGAAGATGAAGTTGAAAAAATAAGAACAGCTGTTGGTACCTATGCTGTAGAAGGTGACTTAAGAAGAAATATTAGTACAAATATTAAAAGATTAATGGATTTAGGTAGCTACAGAGGAATTAGACATAGAAGAAAGCTTCCTACAAGAGGACAAAGAACTAAAACCAATGCAAGAACACGCAAAGGTGCAAAAAAACCAATGAGAGGTTAATTGAATGGCAGTAAAAGGTAAAAAATCAAAAAAAGTTGTAACTGAAGGTGTCGCACATATTCAGTCATCTTTTAACAATACTATTGTTACTATCACAGATAAGCAGGGCAACACAGTTTGCTGGGCCACTTCTGGCGGATCTGGCTTTAAGGGATCAAGAAAAAGTACCCCTTTTGCAGCTCAGATAGCTGCAGAAAAAGCAGGTAGTGCAGCTAAAGAATTTGGAATGATTAATTTAGATGTAAAAGTAAAAGGGCCAGGTGGAGGAAGAGAATCTGCAATAAGATCTCTTAACGCATGTGGATTAAAAATAAAGAGCATAACTGATGTTACACCTCTTCCTCATAATGGATGTAGACCATCCAAAAAGAGAAGGGTTTAAGGAGATTTAAATGGCAAGATATAGAGGACCATCTTTAAGATTATCGAGAAGGGAAGGCACAGATCTTTTCCTCAAAAGCGGCGTAAGAGCTATTGAATCCAAATGTAATATGGAGTCACCTCCAGGTGCAGCTCAAGGTGCAAGAAGAGGCAGATTATCTGATTACGGATTACAGTTAAGAGAGAAACAAAAAGTCAGAAGAATGTATGGTGTTCTTGAGAAGCAATTTAGAAATTATTATAAAAAAGCTGCATCAACTAAAGGCAATACTGGTGAAAACTTATTATCTTTATTAGAACAAAGACTTGATAATGTTGTTTATAGACTTGGTTTTGGTTGTACTCGAGCAGAGGCAAGGCAAATGGTTTCTCATAAAGCATTTACAGTAAATGGTACTACGGTAAATATTCCATCCTACCAAGTTCAAGCAGGCGATGAAATTGCTGTTAGAGAATCTAAAAAAGGCCATTTAAGAATTCAAGCTGCACTTAAGCTTGCAGCATCCAGAGAAGTCTGTGACTGGGTTGAAGTTGATGACAAGAATTTAAAGGGTGTATTTAGAAATGTTCCAGATAGAACAGAGCTAAGTACAGAAATTAATGAAAATTTAATTGTTGAGCTTTACTCTAAATAACAATATTTTTTAAAAAGAAAAGAGGGAAATTATGCAAACATCAGTAATCGACTTATTAGTCCCATCAGATATTCAAGTAGATGATGAAGGAATAAATGTATCCAAGGTAACTCTTGAGCCGCTAGAAAGAGGCTTTGGTCATACTTTAGGAAATGCTTTAAGAAGAATTTTACTATCATCAATGCCAGGAGCAGCTGTTACAGATGCTACTATCGAAGGCGTTGCTCATGAATACAGTACTATAGAAGGTGTAAGAGAGGATGTTATTGATATTCTCCTAAACCTAAAAGATCTTCCAGTTAAAATAATTGAAGGAACATCAGCAACATTAGTTCTTGATATAGCAGGACCTTGTGAAGTATCAGCTTCATCTTTTGAAGTTCCAGGTAATGTAGAGCTTGTAGATGGCGATCATCACATAGCAACTATCGTTGACAAAGTAACTTTGAAAATGTCAGTTACTGTTAAAACAGGAAGAGGCTATGAGCCTGCAGATTCAAGAGAAGAAGAAGACACTTCAATAGGCGCTTTAAAAGTAGATGCTTCTTTTAGTCCTGTTAGAAGGGTTGCTTACTCTATAGACAATGCTAGATTTGAGAAAAGAACTGACCTAGACAAATTAATTATAGAATTAGAAACAGATGGAACTATTGATCCTAAAATGGCAATTGAACATTGTGCGACTATTCTTCAACAGCAGTTAGCTTCATTCGTGGATTTAGATGCTATTGCTGAGCAAGAAGCTAAGAAAGATCAGAATGATTTTGATCCTTTACTGTTAAGATCAATCGAAGAGCTTGAGTTAACTGTGAGATCTACAAACTGTCTTAAAGCTGAAAGTATTTTCCTTATTGGAGATTTAATACATAGATCTGAATTTGATCTATTAAAAACTCCAAATCTTGGAAAGAAATCATTAAATGAAATCAAAGATGTTCTTGCATCTAAAGGCTTATCACTAGGAATGGTGGTAGAGAACTGGCCTCCATTAGGTTAATTAAATATGCGACATAGAAAAGCAGGTAGAAAATTAAATAGAAACTCTTCTCATAGAAAGGCTTTGCTTAAGAATCTTTCTATTGCATTGATTGAAAGAGAAATTATCAGAACAACTCTTGCCAAGGCAAAAGAGTTAAGAATGACAATTGAGCCACTTATAACTATTGGTAAAAAAGATACTGTTGCGAATAGAAGATTGGCTTTTAACAGATTGAGATCGGATGAGGCTGTTGGTAAGCTTTTTACTTCTGTTGCTGTTAACGCAAAAGATAGAAACGGCGGTTATACAAGAATTATTAAGGCTGGATTTAGACCTGGTGATAAAGCTGATATGGCCTATATAGAGTTAGTTGATAGAATTGAAGATTCTGCTAATGATGAAACATCAGCGCCTGAATTAAAAGAAGATAACGCAGCTTAGTTATCAAGAATTTCTTTTAGGTACATACCTGTATAAGATTCTTTAACCTTTGATACATCTTCAGGAGTCCCCTCTGCAACGATTGCGCCTCCTTCACTTCCACCCTCTGGGCCAAGATCAATCACCCAATCTGCTGTCTTAATTACATCAAGATTATGCTCAATTACTGCAATTGTATTACCTTGCGACTTTAATCGCTCGAGAACTTTTAAAAGTAATTCTATATCTGCAAAATGAAGGCCAGTAGTAGGTTCATCTAACACAAAGAGTGTTTTACCTGTACTTCTTTTTGATAACTCTTTAGCAAGTTTAATTCTTTGAGCTTCACCTCCGGAGAGTGTTATAGCTGACTGCCCTAATGTTATGTAGCCCAAGCCTACATCAGATAATGTTGATAATTTTTTCTTAATTGTTGGAATTGCATCAAAAAACTCTAAACCTTCCTCAACTGTCATATTTAAGACTTGGCTAATATTCTTATTTTTAAATTTGATATCTAAAGTTTGCTCATTATATCTCTGACCATTGCAGACATCACAGAGCACATATACATCTGCAAGAAAATGCATCTCTACTTTAGTAACGCCATCTCCTTGGCAAGCTTCACACCTTCCACCTTTAACATTAAAACTAAATCTACCTGGTTTATATCCTCGTGATTTAGCTTCAACTGACTCAGAGAAAAGATCTCTAATATAAGAAAATAGTCCAGTATAGGTTGCTGGATTTGATCTAGGAGTTCTTCCTATGGGTGACTGGTCGATACTGATTACCTTATCTAAGTAGTCTAAACCTTCTATTTTTTCACATTTAATTTCTTTTGTTAGCTTTGCTTTATTTAGCATAAAGGAAGTTATAGGGAGTAGTGTTTGATTGATTAAGGACGATTTTCCAGATCCTGATACGCCAGTTATGCATGTAAATAAACCAATAGGAATATCAACTGTTACATTCTTTAAATTATTTTCAGAAGCATTTATTATAGAGACAAATTCTTTACCTGGTTTAGTCCGTTTTTTTGGAATAGTTATACCTTTTTTGCCAGATAAGTATTGTCCCGTTATAGATTTTTTATTATTTAATATATCGTCTATAGTGCCAGATGCACATATCTCTCCTCCATGCTTTCCAGCACCAGGCCCAATATCAATTATATGATCTGCACTTCTTATAGCTTCTTCATCATGCTCAACAACAATAACTGTATTACCAAGATTTTTAAGATGATTTAGCGTTTTTATCAGCTTAGAATTATCCCTTTGATGAAGGCCAATAGAGGGTTCATCAAGAACATAGGTAACCCCAACTAATCCAGATCCTATTTGACTAGCAAGCCTTATTCTTTGCGCTTCACCGCCTGATAATGTTTCAGCGCTTCTTTCGAGAGTTAGATAATTTAATCCAACATCAGATAAAAAAGATAATCTCTGAACTATCTCTTTTAAAACTCTTTCTGCAATTTTTGCTTTCGATCCAGTCAACTTCATATTTTTCATGAATGCTAATGCATCTGATATTCTTAGATTTGTTATTTCATAAATAGGGGTTTTATTGATAAAGACATTCCTTGATTCTTTATTTAATCTAGAGCCATTGCATTCATCACAGGAACTCTTAGACATCAATTTAGCAAGATCATCTCTCATAAAATCTGAATCTGTTTCTTTAAATCTTCTTTCAGTATTAGGAATAATTCCTTCAAACCTATGTCTTCTAACTATTTTGCTTCCACTTCTAAATCTATGAGAAAAATCAATTTGTTCTTTAGATCCCCATAATAAAAGTTTTTTTAATTCTTCTGGATAGTCTCTCCAAGCAGTATCAAGACTAAATTTATAATGTTTAGCTAAGCATTTTAATTGATGATAATAAAATCTATTTCTTCTATTCCACTTTTTAATAGCACCATTACTAATAGATACATCTTCATCAGGTATTAACATTTTTTCATTAAAGTACTGAATAACTCCAAGGCCATCGCATCTTCCACAGGCACCAAAAGGATTATTGAATGAAAACATTCTTGGCTCTAATTCCGCAATTGAATAGCCACACTGTGAACATGAAAAATTTGAAGAGTGAAGTTGATCAACTTTTGAAGAATCGATGGATTCAATCTTTACTAGACCATTAGCAAGCCTTAATGCATTCTCAATTGATTCTGAGAGCCTAATTCTATTTTCATCTGATGGTTTTAAGGCAATCCTATCAACTACCGCTGATATATCATGCTTCTTATTCTTTTCAAGATCAGGAAATTCTTCCATTGGGTAAACAATTCCATCAACTTTCACCCTTACATAGCCTTCTTTTCTAAGTTCTTCATAAATTCCAAGATGCTCGCCTTTTTTACCTCTTATCAAAGGTGCAAGTATCATAATTTTAGTATTCTCTTCCAAACGATAAACTTCATCGCAGATTTCTGAAATAGTTTTTGCTTTTAATTCTTCATTGTGGTCTGGGCATTTTGGCGTTCCAATTCTTGCATAAAGTAATCTTAAGTAATCATATATTTCAGTAACAGTT
This sequence comes from uncultured SAR86 cluster bacterium, assembly GCA_964275345.1. Lineage (GTDB taxonomy): Bacteria > Pseudomonadota > Gammaproteobacteria > Magnimaribacterales > D2472 > MED-G78. Next base: position 480,017 of record CAXYBK010000003.1, read on the forward strand.
CCAACTGTAGATCTTGGATTATGCGATGTTGCTTTTTGCTCAATAGATATAGCAGGGGATAAACCTTCAATTTGATCAACGTCAGGTTTTTCCATCAAGGATAAAAATTGCCTTGCATAAGTTGAAAGAGATTCTACATATCTTCTTTGCCCCTCTGCATAAAGAGTATCAAAAGCTAAAGAAGACTTACCAGAACCTGAGAGCCCAGTAATAACAATAATTTTATTTCTAGGAATCTCAAGACTTATGTTCTTAAGATTATGTGTTCTTGCGCCTTTAATATAAATACTTTCCATAAGTAATAAAATACCGGTGATGATTAAATAAATTTAGGTTAAACTTTACTGATTATTATAAGAGGTAATTATGAGCAATGGCGTAAATAAAGTGATATTGATAGGTAATCTTGGTCAAAAACCTGAAATGCGATACACAGCAACTAATTCAGCTGTAGCGAATCTTTCAATAGCTACAACAGAATCATGGAAAGACAGAGAATCTGGTGAAATGAGAGATAAAACAGAGTGGCATAAAGTTGTTTTTTTTGGCAAGCCAGCTGAAACAATTGAAAAATATCTAGATAAAGGTTCTAAAATTTATGTAGAGGGAAAACTTCAAACAAGAAAATGGCAGGATAAAGATGGTAATGACAGATGGACAACTGAAATTGTTGGTAATCAGTTTAATTTCTTAGATTCTCGTCCAAGCCAAGGTGACTCTTCAATGGATCAATCCAACTCTAACTCTAGCTCATTATCACAAAGTGATAGCACTGGAATTTCAGAAGAAGATATACCTTTTTAAAAAACTATCGTAGTGGAAAACTATAAGACAATTCATTTCAAAGAAGAGGATTCTATTGGTTTTATAACCCTAAATCGTCCTAAAAAATTAAATGCTTTCAATTTTAGAATGATGTCCGAAATGCTTAGTGTTTTTGATCATATAGATACTGAAGATTCAATTAAGGCTGTAATTATTACAGGAGAGGGCAGGGCTTTTTGTGCTGGTGCAGATTTATCTGCAGGTGCAGAAACTTTTAATTCAGAGTTTGATACTTCTGCTGAATATGAAGCAGAATTTAGAAGAGACTCTGGAGGAATACTTACATTAAGAATGTACAACTGCTTAAAACCTATCCTGATTGCATGCAATGGCGATGCGGTAGGTATTGGTGCATCACTTCAGCTAGCCGCTGATATAAGAGTTGCTTCATCTTCGAGTAGATTTGGGTTTGTTTTTGCAAAAAGAGGCATTGTTCCGGATGCATGCTCGAGTTGGTTTTTACCTAGAATTGTAGGAATATCAAAAGCATTAGAACTATGTTTTTCCGGAGAGCTTTTTAGTGCTAAAGATGCTTTAAAATTTGGACTTGTTAACTATTTATTTGAGCCATCAGAATTACTAAATGAAACTAAGAAGATTGCCAAGAAACTCATTTCTAATACCGCACCAGTCTCTGTTGCATTAACCAGACATATGATTTGGGATATGTCTTCAGCACCTAGCCCAGAAGATGCACACATTATAGACAGTAAGGCTATTGATTCTAGAGGAGCATCTGAGGATGCAGCAGAAGGGGTAATGTCTTTTCTGGAGAAACGTGAAGCAGAGTATGTCAATAAAATCTCTAGTGACATGCCATCTTTTTTTCCATGGAGAAGAAGTAAATTCGATAAATTAAAGTAATTTATATTAAAAAAATGCTCTTTGATTCCTACACATTAAAAAATACTTTATTGAGAAATAGAGTTGTTATGGCACCTATGACGCGCAGTCAGTCCCCAGGTGGCATTCCTACCGATGAGGTTGTTAGTTACTACGAAAGGCGATCTAAAGCCGAGGTAGGGCTTATCATTACCGAAGGGGTAGAAGTTAGTCATAAAGCCTCAAGTGCATATCCCAACGTTCCTAGGCTAGATACTTCTGCTGCTAGAGATGGGTGGAAAAAAGTTGTTGAGGGAATTAAAAATCATAATGGAGCTGTTATAGCTCAGTTATGGCATTGTGGCGGCTTTAGAAAAGCTGGAATGGGTCCCGATCCTGAAGTTCCTGGGTATACAGCATCTGGTCTTGTTAGACCTGGTAAAAGAGTTGCTCATGCAATGACTTCACAAGATATCAATGAAACTATTGAAGCATTTGCGTCTGATGCAAAATATTGTGAAGAAATAGGCTTTGACGGAATTGAAATTCATGGTGCCCACGGTTATTTAATTGATAATTTTTTTTGGGGTGGCACCAATGAGAGAGAAGATTTATATGGTGGTTCAATTAACAGTCGCTCTCAACTAGCAACTGATATTGTAAAAGCCATCAGATCAAATGTTAGTGATAACTTTATCGTTGGTTTGAGATTCTCACAATGGAAACAACAAGACTATGAGGCTAAATTAGCTTCATCTCCTGAAAATCTTAAAAAGGTTATTGGCCCTCCAGCTGAAGCTGGTTTAGATTATCTTCATTCAAGCATGAGAAGGTTTTGGGAGAGTGAATTTGAAGGTTCAAAAGAAAATCTTGCCTATTGGACAAAGAAACTTACAGGACTTCCAACAATTAGTGTAGGCAGCGTCGGTCTTGATTCAGATTTTATAGATATGAGTGCTCCAGCATCACCAACAAATATAGATATGGCTATAAGAGATATATCAAATAAAAAATATGACATGGTAGCAGTAGGCAGAGCTCTTTTGGCCGACCATGAATGGGTTATTAAGATGCAGGAAGGAAGAGTTAAAGATGTTATTCCATATACTCAGGAAGCATTATATAAGCTTTATTAATCAATATTTACTAAATATTAAACTGGCATTAGTGCCGCCAAACCCGAAAGAATTACTCATTACTGAAAGGAGCTCTTTTTTAATAGTTTCTTGATTGATATGCAATCCACTTGCTTCATCAACAATATTATCAATATTGATAGAAGGAGCTATAAAATTATCTTGCATCATCATTATTGAATAAATTGCTTCTTGAGCCCCAGTTGCTCCCAAGGAATGACCTGTCATTGATTTTGTAGAACTTATTATTGGAGCGTCAGCACCAAACACACTTTTAATAGCATTTAATTCTGCTATATCACCAACTGGGGTACTTGTGCCATGAGTATTAATATAATCTACATTTTTTCCAACCATCTTTAATGCTTCTTGCATACATCTCACTGCCCCTTCACCAGAAGGAGCCACCATGTCATATCCATCTGAATTTGCAAAATAACCTGTTAATTCTGCCAGGATGCTAGCATTCCTATTTTTTGCATGTTCTTCACTCTCAAGGATAACAATTCCTGCACCACCGGAAATCACAAAACCATCTCTTTCTTTATCAAATGGCCTTGAGGCAGTTTCTGGCAAATTATTTTTTGATGAAGAAAGAGCGCCCATAGAATCAAACATGGATGATGATGTCCAGTGCTCATCCTCTGCACCACCCGCAATAACAATATCTTGTTTTCCGCTTTGAATAAGTTCAGCTGCATGCCCTATACAATGCGCACTTGTTGAGCAAGCTGAAGATATAGAATAATTAACCCCTTTAATTTTTAAAGCTGTTCCTAATATTGCTGATACAGTGCTACCCATAGTTTTAGTAACAGCATAAGGACCAATCCTTTTAGGACTTTTTTCTCGAGCAATATCAGAAGCAATAATCTGACTCTGAGATGATGCTCCGCCAGATCCAGCAACGATTCCTGTTTTTGGAGAATCTAAATCATCCTCATTTAAACCCGACATTGATATAGCTTCAAGAGCTGCTAGATATCCATAAGCTGCTGCACTACTCATAAATCTTAATAACTTTCTATCAATTAACTTTTCGAGCTCTAAGTTGATTGATCCTGATACATGACTGCGAAATCCCATATCTGCATATGTTGCATTAGCAGAAATGCCAGACTTTCCTTGCTGTAAAGATTGAATAACTTCAGCTTTAGAATTACCTATACATGAGATAATTCCATAACCAGTAACAACTACTTTCTTCATTTAAAAATTAGTTGTGTCTTTAAAAAGACCAACTTTTAGATTTTCCGCGGAATAGACATGCCTGTCATCAACAAACATTTTTCCATTTGCCAGACCAAGAACAGCACCTCTATTTACTACTCTTTTCATATCTAGTTCGTATCTAACTGATTTTGAACTTGGTAGAACTTGACCAAAGAATTTAACTTTTTCAGCGCCTAACGCTCTTCCTACTCCTGGTAAACCGCTCCACAGTAAGTAAAATCCTAATAATTGCCACATAGCATCAAGCCCTAAACAGCCCGGCATTACTGGATCTCCTTTAAAATGCACATCAAAAAACCATAAATCGGGATTTATATTAAGATGAGCAACAATTAAACCTTTACCAAATTCTCCACTTGAATCATCAATGAGAGAAATATTATCAAACATTAGCATTTCTCTTGATGGCAATTTACCATCCTCAGGACCAAATAAATTGCCTTCTGAGCACAGAATCAGTTCTTCTTTAGAATACTTGTTTTGAGGTTTAAACATTATTTTGTTCTCTCATATGAAAACTTACTTAAGTTTAACATCTCTTCTCTTACTTGTTTATTTTCTATTTTATTTGCCAATTTCACTGATTTTTCTATGTAACTTATTAAAAGCTCTTCTGTTTTTTGATTTCCACCAAGAGCTTCTATTTTTTTTAGGATTTTAGAGACATCATATTTAGTTTGAACACCCAAAAAACTTTGTAAAAATTTCTTTTCACTTGAATTGCCAGCCTCCATTGCGAAGTAAAGAGGATATGTTATTTTTCCCTCTCTTAAATCTTGTAAAGTTGGTTTACCTAAATGTTGTGAACTTTGGGAATAATCTAACATGTCGTCTTTAATTTGAAATGCTATTCCTAAATTTTTAGCAAAATTACTTACATTAGTAATATATTTTTTATCATCCTCATTAACTAAAATAGCTCCACACTTAGCAGAAGCCTCAAAAAGTCTCCCAGTTTTAAAATAACTTACTTGTAAGAGTTCATCTAATGATACTTCTTTCTTGCCAACTAAATCTAACTGTATCAGCTCGCCTTTTGAAATATCATTTGTTGCCTTGGATAGTTCACTGAGTATTTTAATATTTGATAAATTAACCATAAGCATGAATGCTTTAGAATAAATAAAGTCCCCCATTAGAACCCCATGAGAATTAGTCCAAAAATTATTGATTGTTTTAGCTCCTCTTCGAAGGGGGGACTCATCGACCACATCGTCATGAACAAGAGTTGCAGTATGCAAGAGCTCAATTATTGCTGCTATTTGAACTCTTTTCGAGGCTTTTCTTTTATTTGGAGATGAAGCAATCAAACTTAAAAGAGGCCTAAGCTGTTTCCCATTTTTCTTAAAAATATAATCATATAATTCCTGTATAACAGTTTCATTAATAATCTCACTCTTAATAAGTTTATTAACCAGATTCAGTTCTTTTTTATACAAGTTATTAATTACTTTCATCAGTGCTCCTAATTGCATCAAAATTATACATAACTATTGATAAATTCCTCATTAAAGCGTATATTTTGCCACCTTTAGGAATATAAACATGTATGCAGTAATAGAATCAGGTGGTAAACAACATAAAATCGAGGAAGGTGAGTATCTTTCTGTAGATTTATTGGGCGATGAGCCTGGAAAAAAAGTTACCTTTGATAACGTCTTACTCTATGTTGATGATAAAAATGTTGAGATTGGTCAACCATATTTGTCTAATGTTAAAGTTACAGCCGAAATTAAAGATATCGTCAAAGCAGATAAAATTTCTATTTTAAGATTTAGAAGAAGAAAGCACAGCATGACAAAGGTTGGTCATAGAGCTAGATATTCTCAAGTAGAAATTAAATCAATTAAGTTAGAGAGTAAATAATGGCACATAAGAAAGCAGGTGGCTCAAGTAAGAACGGAAGAGATTCCAACGCCAAGAGACTTGGCGTTAAAAGATACGGTGGTCAGCTAGTAAAAGCTGGAGAGATTCTTATTCGTCAGAGAGGAACCAATACTCATCCTGGAATTAATGTAGGCATTGGTAAAGACGATACTTTGTTTGCTAAAGCAGCAGGTATTGTTCAATTTACTTATAAAGGTCCTAAAAGCAGAAAGACTGCTAACGTTATTACTCAATAACAGTTTCTTTTTATCATGAATTTTATTGACGAGGCCTTTCTCGAAGTTAGGGCAGGTAATGGTGGGGGCGGCTCAGTCAGCTTTAGACGTGAAAAATTTGTCCCTTTTGGCGGACCAGATGGTGGAGATGGTGGCAAAGGCGCTGATATAATTTTTAAAGTTAATCTCAATAAAAATACACTCATAGATTTTAGAAATACTAGAGTCTTCTCCGCTAAGAATGGCAAACAAGGGTCTGGAAAAAATATGTCAGGTGCTGCTGCTGATAACTTAATCCTTGATATACCTCAAGGAACTGTAATTTATGATGATGCCTCAAATGAAGTCATATTGGATTGTTGCGAAATAGATCAGCTTTATACTGTAGTCAAAGGTGGTGACGGAGGTCTAGGGAATGCTCGTTTCAAATCAAGTAGAAATCAAGCTCCAAGAAAAGCAACTCCAGGTAATGAGGGAGAAGTAAGGTTAATAAGATTAGAATTAAAATCATTAGCTGATGTTGGTTTAGTAGGAATGCCCAATGCAGGTAAATCAACTTTCCTAAACACAGTATCCTCAGCAAAGCCAAAAATAGGAAGCTATCCGTTTACCACACTGCGACCTCACTTAGGAACCATTCAAACATCTGATTCAAGTTATGTAATTGCAGATATACCTGGATTAATTGAAGGCGCATCTGAAGGAGCAGGATTAGGTACAAAATTTCTTAAACATATATCAAGAACAGGCCTCCTCCTATTATTCATTGACCTGTATCCCGATGAAAATAATTCAACAATAGATCAAATTAGTGCTTTAAGAGGAGAACTAAAGTCATATAAAGAAGATTTAACTCAAAAAGAGGCCTGGGTTGTGTGTAATAAGATTGATTTATTGCCGGAAGAAAAACTTAACGACTTAAAGGTATCTATACCAAAGGAAGTAAGCAAGCTTGGAATTAAAAATGTATTCTTTATCTCTGCAGCCACAGGACAAGGCACAAAAGAGCTTTTAAACTCTCTTACTGAAGAGATTACTAATATTAAGTCTGACTTAGCCTAAAGCTTTAACAGCTTTATTTAACCTACTCTTGTATCGAGCAGCGGCATTTTTATGGATAACTTTTTTTGAAGCAGTAGAATCAAGAATTTTTTCAGCTTTTAAAAGTGCTTCTTTTGCCTTTACTGGATCATTAGCATCAATTGAAGCGCGAACAGCTTTAACTGCTGTTCTAGCCATAGATCTTTGCGCATGTTTGAGCTTATATGTAGCAATATTCTGCTTAGCTCTTTTAATAGTTTGTTTTGAATTTGCCATAAGTGGAGCGTAGTTTAATGATGTAGACCATATATGTCCATATTTTTTTTAATTATAAATATTAAGAAATGGTGGAGGCGGCGGGAATTGAACCCGCGTCCGCTAATCCTTCAGCCTAACTTCTACATGCATAGCTCACCCAATTGGCTTTTTAACTTTTGTGACCCGAGGAGCAGGGTACTAAAGCGAGCTTGATTAAGTTTAACCAAACTGTGTCCAAGCAACACAACTTGGCTAGACTATGTAATTTGCCGATGCTTCAAACCATAGTCAATTTTTGCATCGGTTAGCATTAAGCTGCTAAAGCGTAGTTGTCGTTATTTGCAACTAAATTTTTTGTAGTATGTTTTACAAGAATTACCACAATCTTGGCATGCGCTTCGGAGTCCAGTAGAAACGTCGAACCCTGTTCGCCCCCATAGGGAGCAGAATTATACCTTATTAAACCCTTTGCTTAGAATTTTTTAAGATTCTACCTTGATCTCTTTCCCAATCTCTTTTTTTAATATCTTGCCTTTGATCTTGGTGTTTTTTACCTTTTCCAATAGAAATATCACATTTAATATGATTTTCCTTCCAATATAGTGAAGTCAGAACACAGGTAAGACTTTTCTGTTCTATAGTTTCACTAAGTTTTTTAATCTCTTTTTTATGAAGAAGAAGTTTTCTTGACCTCGTAGGATCAATGACATCATGCTTTAATGATGCTGGCGGATCTATTTTCATTCCAATCAACCACGCTTCTCGATTTTTTAGGGTTACATAGCAATCTTTCACATCTACTTTCTTATTTCTTAGTGATTTAACTTCCCAGCCTTCTAGAACAATTCCAGCTTGATAAGAGTCACTTAAAATGAAGTTTCTCGAAGCGGTTTTATTCTTTACAATAACTGAGTCTTTTTGCTTTGACATAACATTATTATGAATGCACTAAAAACAACTGCAACTCTTAATAGGAATTAATTAACTTTGAAGATCATAGAATTAAAAAAAACACTAGGCTATATGGGCTTTGTACCATTTTGTTTTTTTTCTGTAATGCCTTGGATAATTGGCGGCGATCTAGCAAATTATTCAATTTTAGCTCTTTCGCTTTATAGCGCTATTATTCTTTCATTTCTTGGTGGCATCCCTTGGGGGTGGAATGATAATAATTTTTCTCAAACTTTAAATCTAATATATGGAATATTTTTTTCTTTATTAGGATGCCTTATCTTAGCAATAACATTTATAAACTTAATGGCAGCTTTATTTTTATGTCTTATAGGTTTTAATGGGTTTTATTATTTTGAAAGTAAAAGAGATATTCTTTTTGATCAAAAAGTAGAGTACAAAGAACTAAGAAAAAAACTAACAGTTTTGGTTTCGATCTGTTTTTTAGTAACTATTGCTTATATAGTTAACCCTTATAGTTAGATTAATTTTTAGGATATTAATATGGACAAGCTCTCAAAACTTAAAAGTCATGGTTCCTGGGTGGGAAGATGGACTTTTATTTTAGCAGCTACAGGCTCTGCAGTTGGATTAGGAAATATATGGGGCTTTCCTTATAAAGCAGGAACAAATGGAGGAGGAGCTTTTGTAATCATTTATTTATTATGTATCTTAGCTATCGGTATACCCATAATGATAAGTGAAATAATTATTGGAAGAAGGTCTGGGAATAGTCCAATCAATGCAATGAGGCTTGTTGCAAGAGATTCCAATTCAACTTCTGCTTGGCAAGTAGTTGGCTGGAGCGGAATAGCAGCTGGAATTTTAATATTATCTTTTTACAGTGTAATAGCTGGGATATGCTTAAATTATATATTTATTGCTGCCACATCAGCTGGTGCAATTGATTCAGCTGAGCAATTTGGAAATATTATTTCTTCGCCTCTAAACCTATTAGCATGGCATACGTTATTTATGTTTCTAACAGCAACAATCGTTTCTGCAGGTATTAATAATGGCATTGGAAGAATGGTTAAAATATTAATGCCAATGCTAGGAGTCCTGCTGATTTTTATGGTCATAAATGGAATTCTTAGCGGTGGCTTTGCTAGAGCATTTTCATTTCTATTTGCACCTGACTTCTCTGAAGTAGACTCAAATACTTTTTTAAGCGCCATGGGGCAGGCATTTTTTAGTTTAAGTTTAGGTATGGGTTCAATAATGGCTTACGGCGCATACATGCCAAAAGAGCAAAAAATAATACCAACATCATTTACAGTTGCCTCTTTAGATACTTTAGTTGCTATCTTTGCTGGTTTAGCAATATTTCCAATCATATTCGCATTTGGACTAGAGCCTAATAGTGGTCCAGGGCTTGTATTTGAATCACTTCAAACAGCCTTTAATCAAATGTCTTATGGCCAAATTGTAGGACCACTATTTTTTATACTTTTATCAGTTGCTGCATTAAGTTCATCCATATCGCTTCTTGAACCTGGAGTTGCATTTATTTCTGAAGAAGGCTATATGAGTAGAAAGTTAGCAGCTATCTCAATATCTCTTCTTACTTGGACGTTAGGAATAGGAACAGTCCTCAGTTTTAATTTATGGAGTGACTTTAATTTAACTCCTGGTAGAAACTTTTTGGATTCCATGGACTTTATTGCAAATCAGATATTGCTTCCATTAGGTGGAATGTTAATTGCAATCTTTGTTGGTTGGTTTATGGATAAAAATCTAATAAATGAAGAAATTGGGCATGTTAATCCTATCTTGTTTGGGATTTGGAGATTTTTTGTTAAGTTTATTGCACCAATATCAGTGGCAATAATTTTCTATAATGCAATTTTTGGTTAAATGCCAAGTAGTTTTAATTATGAAGAATTTATAGCCAAGGATTCTAAAGAAGTCTTTGAATTAATTTCTAATTTTGAAGATTACAAAAATTTTTTACCTGGATGTACTAAGTCCGAAATTTTGTCTGAGACACAAGATTATGATATTGGAAGATTAAACTTTACTTTCTTTAATAAAGATTATTTTATTGAATCTAAGAACTCCAAGATGCCAACAGAGCTAAATATAGAACAATTAAAAGGCCCTTTTAATTCTCTTAATGCTTCATGGAAAGTTATAAAAAAAGATTCAGGATGCTTGGTTGTGTTTTTTGTAGAATTTAATGCTCCATTTTTGTTAAGACCTTTTATGCAACAAAGTTTGATAGATACATTTGCTTCCAAGTTTATTAGTGCTTTTTTAAAAAAAATATCATGAAAATATTTTTTACATATCAAGGAGAACAGGATAAATTCTTTTTTTCACTAGACGTATCTGAAAGCTCAACAGTAGGTGAAATATTAGAATTACCTAAAATCAAAAATATTATGAATTCAATAACACACAAAATAATTATTGGTGTTAATGGTGAGATTTTAGATGGAACTTTTAAGCCTATTCCTGAGAGGTATAGATTAACTGAAGGACAGAGAGTAGAAGTTTATCGACCCTTAAAACAGGACCCAAAAGAAAGAAGAAGGCAGAAAGCTTAATTACTGAGTATTCTCAAGAACCCAGCTATCAAGAAGCTCATTCGAATCAAAATATAGAGTTAATTTCTTATCTGAAATCACCAAATCACCGATAGTAACTTTGTTCACGTAATCCCATCTATTCTTGTGAAATGGGTCTTGTATCATAGCTGTACCAAGAATGAACTTAACTTGATCTTTTGACAAACCTTTAGCAAGATTCTCAAGATCTTCTTCTTCATATAGATTGCCTTGAACAATAGGAACATTATAAAAACCAAAAGTGCTACAGGCTCCAAGGAACGATAATGTAAGGATTATTGCGAAGATCTTTTTTTGATTTAGTTTCATTTACCTATGATTTAAAAGTTGTCTTTATATTTCGACAAGATGGATTATACTTTGTTCTATAACATAAACGATAATAATTTTTAAAAATGTCAGAACAGAATTTTGAACTAAAAAAAACCGGTTTAAAGGCAACACTTCCAAGAATACGTATTCTTGAAGTTCTAGATGCTACTAAAGATGAAGAGGCTCATTTAAGCGCAGAAGATATTTATAAAGAATTGTTAGCATCTGGTGAAGATGTTGGTCTTGCAACTGTATATCGAGTTCTCACACAGTTTGAATCAGCTGGAATTGTAAAGAAGCATAATTTTGAAGAAGGTCACGCTGTATACGAAGTTATTTCTGATGAGCACCATGATCATATGGTTTCCTTAGAAGATGGAACTATTTACGAGTTTCATGATGAAATTATAGAAGAAAGGCAAAAAGAGATTGCAGCAGCTCGAGGATTTGAGCTTATCGAGCATAGTATGGTTCTCTACGTAAAAAAAATTAACTCATAATTTCTTAAAACCCACTTGAACTAAGCATATAAACCCCAATATATTTTATTGGGGATAAATATGTCAAAAAACAAAAAAGAAGATAAGTCCTTGAATGAGGATGAATTAGAGAATTCTATTGAGTTAGAAGGTGAAGCCTTGCCTCAAAAAGAAGAGCAAGAAGGCTTATCAGAGGAGGATAGTGCTTTACTCAGAGTCGCAGAGCTTGAATCGGCCTTACTCAGATCTGCAGCTGACCTAGACAATGCTATGAAAAGGTCTATTTTAGAAGTAGACAGAGCACATAAATATGGAGTTGAAAAACTTCTCAATGAACTACTTCCAGTTATAGATAATTTAGAACAAGCACTCTTAAATCTATCTGAAAACTCATCATCCGAAGACAAGGAGGGGATCGAGTTAACTTTAAAGTCTTTTGAGTCTGCACTTGATAAATTTGGAATGAGACCCATCTATCCAGTTAATGAGGATTTTAATCCTGAAAAACATGAAGCAGTAACAATGACAAAAGACAAAAATAAAAATGATAACGAAGTTGGCGAAGTTTTTCAGAGAGGCTGGGAGCTTCATCAAAGAGTTATAAGGCCAGCAAGAGTTACGGTTATAAAAAATTAAAGAGGGAATGATATGTCGAAAATAATAGGAATTGATTTAGGAACAACAAATAGTTGTGTTGCTGTAATTGAAGGCAAACAACAAAAAGTTATTGAAAACTCGGAAGGTGGAAGAACAACGCCTTCAGTTATAGCTTATACAGACAATGATGAGGTGCTTGTAGGATTGCCAGCAAAAAGACAAGCTGTTACAAACCCAGAAAATACTCTATATGCAATTAAGAGATTAATAGGAAGAACTTTTGAAGATAAAGTTGTAAAACAAGATGCTGATATGGTTCCTTATAAAATTATTAAAGCTGATAACGGAGATGCATGGGTTGAGGCAAATAAGAAAAAATTAGCACCCCCACAAGTAGCCGCAGAAATTCTCAAAAAAATGAAAAAAACAGCTGAAGACTATCTTGGTCAAGAAGTTACAGAGGCTGTTATTACTGTTCCCGCATATTTTAATGATGCGCAAAGACAGGCAACTAAGGATGCAGGGAAAATTGCTGGACTAGAGGTTAAAAGAATTATTAATGAGCCGACTGCAGCAGCTTTAGCTTATGGACTAGATAAACATCAAGGCGATTCTACTATTGCTGTTTATGATCTTGGTGGTGGTACGTTTGATATCTCAATCATTGAAATATCTGATGTAGACGGAGAACATCAATTTGAAGTCCTTTCAACAAATGGCGATACTTTTCTTGGTGGTGAAGATTTTGATTTGAGATTAATAGATTATTTTGTTGATCAGTTTAAAGAAGAATCAGGCTTTGACTTAAAAAGCGATCCTTTAGCACTTCAAAGATTAAAAGAAGCTGCTGAGAAAGCTAAAATTGAGCTTTCATCATCTGAGCAAACTGAAGTTAATCTACCCTATATTACAGCTGATAGCACTGGGCCAAAACATTTTGTTCATAAAATAACTAGAGCAAAACTTGAATCTTTAGTAGAAGATTTAGTTGATAGAAGCTTGGAGCCACTAAAAACAGCCCTATCTGATGCTAAACTTTCCAAATCTGAAATTTCTGAAATACTTCTAGTTGGTGGACAAACAAGAATGCCGTTAGTTCAGAAAAAAGTTAAAGAGTTTTTTGGTAAAGAGGCTAGAAAAGATTTAAATCCAGATGAAGCTGTTGCAGTAGGTGCTGCAATTCAAGGTTCAGTATTATCAGGAGATACCAAAGACATTTTATTACTAGATGTAACACCATTAACTTTAGGTATTGAAACTTTAGGTGGTGTATCTACTCCTTTGATCGAAAAAAATACCACGATTCCTACACAAAAATCACAAGTCTTTTCAACAGCTGAAGATAATCAAACTGCTGTAACAGTTCATGTTATTCAAGGTGAAAGAACTCAAGCTGCTCAAAATAAATCATTGGGCCAGTTTAATTTAGCTGATATTCCACCAGCTGCAAGAGGAATGCCGCAAATTGAAGTTTCTTTTGATCTTGATGCAAATGGAATTCTTAATGTTTCAGCAAAAGATAAAAATTCTGGTAAAGAGCAGTCTATTATCATTAAGGCCTCAAGCGGTTTAAGTGATGAAGATATTGAGAAGATGGTAAAAGATGCTGAGGCTAACGCTGAAGATGATAAGAAATTTGAAGAATTAGTCAAAACTAAAAACAATGCTGACATGCTAGTTCATGCAACGAGAAAAACAGTTCAGGAATCTGATGAAAAGTTATCTGAAGAAGAAAAAGAACAAATTGAAAAGGTTGTTGTTGTTTTAGAAGAAGCAATTGCTTCAGAGAACCTAGAAGGCATTGAAAGTGCTACTAAATCTTTAAATGATGTCTTAACACCTCTTACCGATAAATTGTATTCCCAAGAACAGGCGCAACCGCAAGATGATCAAGATGCTGAGGCTAATGCTGATGCTGAGAATACTGTTGATGCTGAATACGAAGAAGTTAAAGAAGACGATAAGTAGTTGAGTCATAAATAATGTCAAAGAGAGATTATTATGAAACTCTTGAGGTCTCTCGATCGGCTACTACTGCAGAACTAAAGAAAGCTTTTAAAAAGAAAGCAATGAAATATCATCCAGATAGAAATCCGGACGATCCTCAGGCTGATAAGAAATTCAAAGAATGCGCAGAAGCCTACGATGTTTTATCTGATCAACAAAAAAAAAGTGCTTATGATCAATATGGTCATGCAGGTGTAGATGGAATGGGCGGAGGTCCAAACTTTAATGATGTAAATGTTGGTGATATTTTTGGTGATATTTTTGGTGATGTTTTTGGGACAAGGTCTTCTTCAAGAGGAAGATCAAGAAGAGGGCAAGATCTTCAATATAATCTCGATCTATCTTTAAAAGAAGCTGTTTTAGGAACTCAAACTAAAATAAAAATACCTTCTCATACTCCATGTAATATTTGTAATTCCTCAGGTGCAGCTGCTGGCTCTAGTCCATCAGTTTGTGGTAGATGTAATGGAGCTGGGCAGGTAAGAGTTCAACAAGGATTTTTTTCTTTACAACAATCATGTTCATCATGTGAAGGTACTGGTCAAGTAATTAAGGATAAGTGCAAGTCATGTAATGGCATCGGAGCAACTAAGGAAGAAAAAACATTATCTGTAAATATACCTTCTGGGGTTGATAATGGCGACAAAGTAAGACTGACCGGAGAGGGTGAATGGGAAAAAAATGGTCAATCTGGTGACTTATATGTTGCAATAAGAGTCATGTCTAATTCTATCTTTGAAAGAGAGGGTAAAGACTTATATATAGAAGCGCCTTTAGATCTTATGACTTCAATAACTGGGGGCTCTATAAAAATTCCTACTATTGAAAATTTTATTTCACTCAAGATACCTGCTCAAACGCAAACGGGTAAAATATTTAGAATTAAAGGAAAAGGGGCATCTTCTGTTAGAGATACTAGAAGGGGTGACCTTTTATGTAGAGTAATTGTTGAAACCCCATCTAATTTAGATAAATCTCAACTAAAAGCTTTAAAAGGATTTACTGAATCTTTAAAATCATCAAAAAATTATCCTATTCAGGAATCATTTATCAAATCCTCTGGTGATATTCATAAGAATGATTAGATTGATATGACTGGTATCTATATAAATGGCGTTTCAGGAAAAATGGGCGCTAATTTATTAAAGCGGTCTACTAAAGATAGTAATGTAGAAATTTATAATGATCTTAATGATAAATTTATAGATGTAATAATTGATTTTTCCTATCCTGATTCAACTATTGAGCTTTTAAAATTTGTATCTAATAAAAATATATCAGTGATTATAGGAACAACTGGTTTAAATATAGAAAATATCCAATTTATTAAAGAAATTTCTAAAGATAAAAGGATTCTTTTAGCTCCAAATCTAAGTAGAGGCATCTCAGTCCTTAAAAATAATATTGTGGATTTTTTAAGGGCAAATGATAAAGAATTGCATTGCCTCATAGAGGAGACTCATCATGCTCAGAAAATTGATTCTCCATCCGGAACAGCAATTGAATTAAAGAAGATTATTGAATTAAATAATACAAAAAATCTTATTCATGAAGTAGAGGTAACTTCAAAAAGAACTGGAAAAATTTTTGGAATTCATAAAGTTACTTTTTATAAAGATGCTAATAAAATAGAATTTAAGCACGAATCTAAATCAAGAAATATATATTCAGATGGAGCTTTAGATGCAGCTCAGTGGTTAAAAGATCAAAAAAATGGCCTATATTCATTTGAAGACTATTTGAAATCACAAAATAGCCTTTAATATTCAGAGTTTTTTCTATAAAATACCCAAACTTTTAACACGAAGGTCCCGAACCTGCAAAGTTGGGGTGCTCTTTAAAGAGTTAACTTTGCTTAGGACTGGAGATTTAACCCTGGAGAAATAAAATGAGTATCGTTTCAGTAAAAGACCTGCTTCATGCAGGAGTTCACTTTGGTCATCAGCAAAGGTTTTGGAATCCAAAAATGGATCAATATATCTTTGATACAAGAAAAAAAATTAGCATTATTAATCTTGAATTAACTCAGGAACATCTTAGTGCTGCTGCTTCAAAAGTTGAAGATATATGTTCAAAGGGCAATAAAGTATTATTTGTGGGAACAAAAAGATCTGCCAGCAAGACTATTAAAGAAGAAGCTTCAGGCCTTGGTTTGCCATATGTGAATAAAAGGTGGCTTGGCGGAACTCTTACTAACTGGAAAACTATTAGAGGCTCTATAAGAAGACTTCATGATATTGAAGAAATGGTTTCCTCAGGAAGAATAGAAAAGCTTATTAAAAAAGAAGCTGTTGATATACAAAAAGAACATGCAAAACTTGAAGCAAGTGTTGGCGGAATAAAAGATATGAAGGGTCTTCCAGATGCATTATTTATTATAGATATTAAGCATGAAAAGATTGCAGTTTTAGAAGCAAAAAAAATGGGTATTCCAGTCATCGCGTTAGTTGATACAAATTCAGATCCTGATGGCATTGATACTGTCATACCTGGAAATGATGATGCAATTAGGTCAGTAAGACTTGTAACAAGAGTAATTGCTGAAGCATGTGCAAGAGGAATTGAATCATCAACAGGTTACGCTCCTGTTGCAGATGTTAAATCACCTAAGATAGAAACAATCAAAAAAGAAGAAGTAGCGGTCGAAGCTCCTGCTGCAGAGGTCGAAGCTCCTGCAGAAGAAGTAGCGGTCGAAGCTCCTGCTGAAGAGGTCGAAGCTCCTGCAGAAGAAGTAGCGGTCGAAGCTCCTGCTGAAGAGGTCGAAGCTCCTGCAGAAGAAGTAGCGGTCGAAGCTCCTGCTGAAGAGGTCGAAGCTAACGAAAAAGATTCAAAATAAATAATTTATAAGAAAGGATTACAAAATGGAAATTAAAGCATCACAAGTCAAAGAATTAAGAGACATGTCTGGTGTCGCTATGATGGAGTGCAAAAGAGCTTTAGTTGAGTGTGAAGGAGATCTTGATAAAGCTTTAGATCTTTTAAGATCTAATAGCTCACTCAAGGCTGAAAAAAAAGCTTCTAGGGTTGCTGCTGATGGAGTAATTAGAATTATCTCTACAGATAGTTATGCAACCATTATTGAGATAAATTCTGAAACTGATTTTGCAGCAAAAGATGCAGGCTTTTTAACTTTTGCAGATGATATCGCTGATTATGTGACTAAAAATAAAATAGATGATATTTCTATGTTTTCATCCAGTGAAATAGAAGAAAAAAGACTAGCTTTAATTCAAACAATCGGTGAAAACATTCAATTGAGAAGAATTGAAACAATTGAATTTGATAACTCTATGTCAGTAGGCTCTTACATGCATTCAGATGGAAAATTAGCAACATTAGTGGTTACAAATAATTCTGATGAAAATCTTGCTAAAGATGTTGCTATGCACATAGCAGCTTCCAATCCTTTATGTAAAACTCCAGATGATATAGATAGTGAAGTTCTTGAAAGAGAAAAAGCTATATTTGAAGTGCAAGCTAAAGAGTCAGGAAAAGATGACGCAATCATGAACAAGATGGTAGAAGGAAAAATTAGAAAATTTCTTGCAGAAGTATCTTTAACATCCCAAGCCTTTATCAAAGATCCTGATATGACTGTTGGAAAACTTCTCTCAGAAAATAATGCAGACGTAATAGGTTATGTTAGATTTAAAGTTGGTGAGGGGATTGAAGTAGAGTCTAAAAGTTTTGCAGATGAGGTTGCCGATCAATTAAAATAAATCCATGTCCAATCTAAAACATAAACGCCTTCTTGTTAAATTCAGTGGGGAGTCTGTTGCTGGAGATGATGAGCATGGAATCGATCCTAAAATCCTTGATTCAATGGCTGCATCCATAAAAGAATGTAAAGACATAGATGCTGAAATAGGTATTGTTATTGGTGGAGGTAACTTATTTCGAGGAGAAAAGCTAAATCAAGCAGGAATGGATAGAGTTGCGGGCGATCATATGGGCATGCTGGCAACTGTTATGAATGGAATTGCTTTAAGAGACGCTCTTGAAAGGGCAGGTATTAAAACAAGAGTCATGTCTGCTATCCCTATTGCAGGATTAGTAGAACATTATGACAGAAGGCTGGCAATTCAACTTCTCAGTGATGGATATGTCGTCATATTTACCGCAGGGACAGGAAATCCATTTTTTACAACAGATACGGCAGGCTGTTTAAGAGCAGTTGAAATTCAGGCTGACTTAATGTTAAAGGCAACAAGAGTTGACGGGGTATATTCAGATGATCCTGAAATTAATCCAGAAGCTAAATTTTATCCAGTTTTATCATTTGATGAAGCTATATCTAAAAATTTAAAAGTTATGGATGCAACAGCTTTAACTTTAGCTAGAGATCATAAACTTCCTATTAATGTTTTTAATGTTTCAAGAGAGCATGCTCTTAAAGATATTATTTGCGGAGATCACATTGGTACAATAATATCTTAATATGAATACAATACTTGAATCACTTAAAGAAAGAATGGAGAAGTCTATAGACTCTCTCAAATCAGCATTTAATAAAATTAGAACTGGACGAGCAAATCCTGCAATACTCGACGATATTAAAGTTGATTACTATGGAAATTTAACACCCTTGAATCAAACTTCTAATGTCTCTGTCGAGGAAAATAGAACACTAGTCATTTCTCCATGGGATAAAAATTTAATGCCAGAAATTGAGAAAGCTATAACTTCATCTGACTTAGGTTTAAATCCTAGCTCATCAGGTGATTTAATTAGAGTTACCATGCCAACTCTTACTGAGGAAACAAGACAGGGTTATATTAAGCAAGCAAGAAGTGAGGCTGAAAACTCTAGAATATCAATTAGAAATATTCGAAGAGATGCAAATAATCAAGTTAAAGATATGCAATCATCAGGTGAAATATCTGAGGATGATATGAGACGTTCTGAAGACCTTATTCAAAAAGAAACTGACAGTTATATATCAGTTGTAGATTCAGAATTAAAAAACAAAGAATCTGATCTTCTAGAAATATAAATCGACCATCATGGGTCAACCCAAATCAGACAATAATCAAGGCTCTTTAAAAAATATTGCCATTATTATGGATGGAAATGGGCGATGGGCTAAAAGCAATAAATTACAAATAACTCAAGGTCACGAAAAAGGTGTTGGAGTTGTTAAAGATATTGTAGAAGAATGCGTTACACAAAATATTGATACACTAACAGTTTATGCATTTAGCTCTGAAAATTGGGCTCGACCTAAAAAAGAAATTAACGGAATAAAAACTTTAATCATTAAAGCGATTTCTGATCAGGTGCCAGAACTTATTGACCAAAGGGTTAAGTTAAATTTTTTTGGGGATTTAGAAGACTTTGGCTCTAAAATAATTGATAAGATTTCCAAAGCACAAAAAGATACTTTTTTAACCAGCCCATCTTTGGAACTTAACGTAGCACTTGGTTATGGTGGAAGGAGTGATATTATTCAAACCTCTAAGATCTTGGCAAAAAAAGTACAAGATAAAGAAATAAATATAAAAGATATCAATGAAGATATTTTTTCACAACTCTCATTAGTTCCAGTCGATAATATAGATCTTGTTATTAGGACTGGGGGTGATAAAAGACTTAGCAATTTTTTATTATTCCAAATAGCATATGCTGAAATAATGTTTATTGAAAAATTATGGCCAGATTTTACTAAAGAGGACTTTATTCATTGCTTAGAGTCATTCAAAAATGTGGAGAGAAGGTTTGGAAAAAGAATTTAAAGCAACATTTATAAGTCGATCCATTACAGGCTTAATGATGGTTATTCCCTTTTTCGGTTTAATCTATTTTGCCAACACAATGGTTACAATTTTAGTAATAACAGCTGTTTCAATATTAACCCTTATAGAGTGGAGTAGTTTAGCTAGACAAAGAAATCAGATACTTGATTTACTTTTTATTATTATTTTTATATTTGGATATATTATTTTTCATGAATACTTTCTGTTTTTTTATGTATCTCTTTTAGCTCTTTTTTGGTTTATTTTTTCAATATTTTTATTTGGAAATAAGCTAGAAATTCTTAGATCTATACATTTTGATAACAATACTCTTCGACTAAACGTTATAGCAGGATTCTTTTCTAGTTTACTGATACTTGCTCAGACTGATGAAATAAATCATCTTTTAATTTTTATAATTATAGTTAATACCTCACTGGCTGATATTTGTGCATATCTAACAGGTTCGCGCTTTGGAAAAACTCCTCTATTAAAAAATATTAGCCCTAATAAAACTTTTGAAGGTTTTGTAGGAGGTATAGCTGCATCATTAGCATTTGGATTGCTAATGTATTATGTCTATCAATTACCAACTTCTATGGTTCTTATCATAATATTTTCATCCTTCTATGCATTTGTTGGAGATTATTTTATGAGCTATTTAAAGAGACAGAGTAATCTTAAGGATACAGGTTCAATTCTTCCAGGGCATGGTGGAATCTTGGATAGGATTGACTCACACCTGTCTGCTTCGACAATATTTACTTTCTTATTTTTATTAATCCAAACTTTGGGTATTTAGATGAAAAATATTCTTTTATTAGGGGCAACTGGAAGTATTGGTGATAGTGTACTTAATGTAATAAGGCAAAATAACAGCACTCTAAATCTGTTTGGAATCGCAGTCGGAAAGAACATTAAAAAAACAGAAGCTATTATTGAAACATTCTCACCCAAAAATATCTTTATAGATGATATTAAAGCTTATGACGAAATTTCTTCGTCCCATCCAGATAAAAATATTTTAAATTCAGACCAAGAATTATTAAATTTAATTTCTGATGATAAAGTGGATATTGTTATATCTGCAATTGTTGGTTTTGCTGGTCTTAAAGCAAGTTTAATGGCTGTAAATTCAGGTAAGACAGTATTGATTGCAAATAAAGAGAGTATTGTTGCAGCAGGAGACATACTCATGCCTCTAGCAAAATCTAAAGGTTCGAAAATTATTCCAATTGATAGTGAGCACAATGCAATATTTCAATGTTTGCCTGATGATAAATCTACTGAAGATGTAAATAAAATTATAATCACTGCTTCTGGAGGCCCTTTTATTAATATCCCTCTGTCAGACTTATCTGAAATGTCTCCACAAGATGCTTTAAAACATCCAAATTGGGAAATGGGATCTAAGATATCTATTGATTCTGCGACGTTGGTTAATAAATGCTTGGAACTGATAGAAGCCAGATACCTTTTTGATTTAAACGAAAAATTCTTCGATTTAGTTGTGCATCCTCAAAGTATTATTCATTCAATAGTTACATATAAAGATGGTTCAAGTATTTCGCAAATGAGTAATCCGAATATGGAAGTTCCAATTGCCAATGCTTTAGGTGGTAGTAGAAAAGTTTCTATTGAGTATTCAGAATTAGATTTCACCAATCTACAACTCTCATTCCAGGAATTTCCATCAGACAGATCTAAGCTTCAAAATTTAGCAAGAGAAATTTGTAACACAGGCGGCTCATCTGGTTTGGTTTTTAATGCAGCTAATGAAATTGCTGTTGAGTTTTTCTTAAAAAAACAGCTCAAATTTTCTCAAATATATGATGTAATTTATAGAACTTTTGATTTAATTCCATTGTCTAATCCCAAAGATATAGAAACTTTAAATGAATTAAACGATGAAGCACGCATACAGGCTAAGAAGGTGATAAAATCCATAACTTAAAACTTTCAATATGAATTATTTAATAGATACATTAGTCTACGCAGGAGCATTTATTGCTCTGCTGTTTGTATTGGTAGTCATTCATGAATGTGGTCATTACTTTGTAGCTAGATATTTTGGTGTCCACTGTCCTAGATTTTCATTTGGTATGGGACCTGTTATCTATAAAAAAGTAGATAAACATGGAACGGAATTTGCTTTGTCTGCTTTTCCTCTAGGTGGATATGTTTCCATGATTACAAAGAAAATGTTTGAGATAGAGCCAGAGCTTAAAAAAGAATTTACAGAAGACCAGCTTGAAAAAACCTTTGATACTAAACCTAAACTTCAAAGAGCTGCAATAATGCTCGCTGGCCCGGTCGCTAACTTTCTTTTATCAATTTTAATATTCTCTTTTATCTTTTCAAGTACTCCAGATCCTCAATCAACTTTAGTTGTTAATAAAATTAATGATACTTCTATGTTTCAAATGGGTGATCAGATCATTTCAATTGATGGAGTTAAAGTTTCTGAAAGAAAAGATATAAGTTTAGAGCTGCTTTCAAAAGCGGGTATGACAGGTGAGTTACTAGTTGGCGTTCTTTCAAAAAATACAGACTCAGTCAAAGAGATATCACTAAGTGTTAATAATTTTTTAACAGACAGCGAGCAACAAAAAAATCCAGTTGATGCATTGAATATATCTGTGCAAACAAGAATGCTTCCAATAATTGGAAGTTTAATGGATGGAGGTGCTGCGGAGTTGGGTGGATTAAAAGAAAATGACAGAATAATAGCTATTAATAATTCATCTATATCTTATGCATCTGAAATATCCGATACATTAAATAACTTAACAACCAATTCAGCTGATATTCAAATAGTAAGAGATAACGACACTATAATTTTTCCAGTAGAGCTAACATCAGTTATAGATACCTCAGGTAATGAATCAAAGCTTTTAGGAATTGGATTTGGTCTTCAAAGAACTTTTATTGGATCTATAATCAAGGGAACAAAAGAAACTTACAATCTAAGTGTTAAAACTCTCCAATTTATTGGAAAAATGTTTACAGGAAACATGGGTACTGAGAATCTTTCGGGCCCAATAGGCATTGCTAAAATGGCTGGTGATACCGCTCAAGCAGGAATTCTACCCTTTATGTATTTAATGGCATTATTAAGTATTAGTTTGGGAGTATTAAATTTATTACCTATACCTGCACTTGATGGGGGCCAGTTAACTCTTCTTGGAGTTGAAGCTTTAAGAGGCGCACCTTTACCTGATAAAGTAGAAAATTTCGTATATGCTACAGGCACTGTAATGATACTATTCTTAATGGTATTTGCTGTATTTAACGACGTAGCAAGATTTTAAATAAGGAAAGAAATTGAAAAAAATATTTTTACTCATCTTATCTTTTAGTTTTATAAATGTAGCTACAGCATTTGATGAATTTGTAATCAATGATATAAGAATAGTTGGACTTCAAAGAGTTTCTACTGGAAGTATTTTTAATGTAATACCGGTAAGTGTTGGCGACAGAGTTGATAAAAGAAAAGTTGGAGATATTACAAGAGCCTTATTTGCTACCGAGCAGTTTGATGATATTCAAATTGGAAAAGAGTTAAGTACGCTTATAATTACAGTTCAAGAAAGACCCTCAATATCTGCTATTGATATTTCCGGAAACAAAGCTCTTAAAACAGAACAGCTATTAGAAAGCCTCAATGGAGTTGAAATAGCTGAAGGTAAAGTATACAAAAGATCCACTTTAGACAAAATGAAAGCTGAATTAGTTAGATCATATGCTTCTCAAGGTAGATATGGTGCTAGCGTAGAAGTTGACGAAATTATTAAGCCAAGAAATAGAGTTCAAGTTAGCATTGTTGTTGATGAAGGCGAAAGTGCAACTATTGAAAGTATTAATATTTTAGGTAATAAGTTATTTACTGACGATGAACTTTTAAGAAGTTTTGAATTAGGAGAGGGTAGCATACTGTCATTTCTAACAAATGATAATCAGTACTCTAGGGAAAAATTACAAGGAGACATAGAGAATCTTGAATCATATTATTTAGATAGAGGCTATTTAAAGTTCTCATTAGAGTCAACTCAAGTTAGCTTAACTCGCGACAGAAAAGGAATTCATATTACTTTTGGTTTGATAGAAGGGGATCAATACACTGTTAGCGATGTAAGTGTTATTGGAAATATTCCAATCAAAGCAGAGGCCTATGAAACTGTTATCCAAACTCAAAAGGATAAAGTTTATTCTCAAGCAGCTATTACCGCGATTGAAGAATTTTTTACTACAGTCCTTGGTAATGAGGGTTATGCTTTTGCAGAAGTGCAAGGGACTCCTGAAATTAATGAAGATACTCAGGAAGTTGATCTAGTTTTTGCAGTAAATGCTGGGAAGAGAACTTATACACGAAAAATAATATTTGCAGGAAATCAAATCACTCAAGATGAAGTTTTAAGAAGAGAAATGAGACAATTTGAGGGCGCACCGACTTCAGATGAAAGAATTCAAAATTCAAAAGTAAGATTAGAAAGACTTGGTTATTTTAAAGATGTAACCGTAGAAACTATTCCAGTTCCAGGAACGGATGACCAGGTAGATGCTGTCTATCAAGTTGAGGAAGAAACTACTGGCCAGATTGGTGGCAATGTTGGATATAGTGACTTTGGAATAATGCTTGGATTCAATTTAAACGAAAGAAATTTTCTAGGAAGTGGAAATACTGTTGGAATTTCAATAAATAAGAGTGTTTATCAAGAATCATATAATCTCACTTTCTTTGATCCCTATTTTACTATGGACGGTGTTAGCAGAGGTTATAACGCCTACTTTAGAGAAACTGACTACGGTGAATTTAATGTAGCAAATTATTTAACTAATTCAGCTGGGCTTGGCTTACAGTTTGGTTACCCTATATCAGATACTCAAAGAGTAGGTTTGAATATAACCTATGATAAAACTGATATTGACTCAGGAACTCTTGCCAGCAAGAGAAATTTCTGATTTCTTATCAGTTCAGAAGGTAATATTTTTGAAACATTAAGTGTTCAAGCAGTATGGTCAAGGATTACGCTTAATCGTGGAATGTTTCCAACAGAAGGCTCCTCAACGGACTTAATGCTCATGGCTGCCTTGCCATTTAGTGATATTCAATATGCTAGATTTAATTTAAGACAGAAATATTATAAGCCTTTGGGATTTTATGATCTTGTTTTTGGTTTTAATGGAGAGTTTGGCTATATGGATGTATACGGAGATACAAATAGTGCGCCATTCTTCCAAAATTTTTATGCAGGAGGCCCAAGATCACTTCGAGGTTTTGAATCTAATACACTTGGACCAAGAAGTACTCAGGCGCCTTGTTATGAATATGATGCAGTAAATGATCTTTGTCCTGCTTTAAGAGATTTAGATTTTGACGGAGAGCCAGATGCACCAGCTTACAATCCTTATATGTTTAGTAATAGAGATCAACCAATTGGAGGAAATGTTAAAGTTGAGGGTAGCTTTCAATTAATATTTAAACTTCCAATGATTGAGGATCAAAGATCAATGAGATCTGCATTTTTCTTTGATTTTGGTAATGTCTTTTCAACAAATTGTAAAGATTATCAGATTAACTGCTATGAACCTGATCTGGAAGAGTTAAGGTACTCTTATGGAGTTGGAGTTACATGGATAACTGGCTTTGGGCCTATGAGTTTTGCAATTGCTAAACCATCTAATGCAGGGCCATTGGAAAGAACTGAACAATTCCAGTTTACAATTGGAAATGTCTTTTAAGTGATAATTTCATGCTTTTTGCATAAATTAGTATAAAATACGACAACTTACTAAGGGGTAATTATGAAAAATTTAAACAAACTATTTTTAGCTGCATTCTTATTAATATCTGTGCCATCATTTGCTAGTGATGGGATGGCAGTTATAGATATGAGAGTTGCTGTTTTATCTACACAACAGGCGCAGGATACTTTTAAAGCTCTAGAAGAAGATGCTGATTATGCTGCAAAAGTAGAGCAAGCACAAACACTTCAAGCTGATAGACAAGCTTTAGCAGAAACACTTCAAAAAGATGGAGAAACAATGTCTCAAGAAGAGGTTGCAAGTGCTCAAAAATCTATTCAAGATAAATCTCAAGAGCTTGAGTTTATTGTTGGCCAGATTCAAGCCAAGCAAAATGAAACAGCAGAAAAGATTTTTAGAGATATGAATCCTTCATTACAAAAGATTCTTCAAGAGCTTCTTGCTGCTAAGCAATTAAAAGTATTATTAGCAAGAGATACTGCTATTTTTGCAGATCCTGCTTTAGATATAACACAATCTGTAACAGATATGCTTGATGTTGCAGCTTCTGGGGCTAATGAATAAACTCACTTGTGAGCCAGAAAAAAATATCTTTTACTCTTAAAGAACTTTCAAAAATTATTGATGCTTCAATTACTGGTGATGAGAATATCGTCATCAGTAATATTGCTACCATTCAGGAAGCAAATGCTAAATCAATAACCTTTCTATCAAATAAAAAATATTTAAAGTTTCTAGATACTACTCAGGCAGCCGCTGTCATAATCAACTCAAATCTTGAGACCAATTCATCTTTAAATCTTTTAAAATGTTCTGATCCTTATTTAGCCTATGCTAAGATTTCATCACTGTTTGTTAATAAAGAGAATAAATTGGAAACACCATCTATACATAAAAGTGCCAGCATATGTTCGTCTGCAGATGTATCTAAGTTATCTACCATTTCTGCAAATGTTACTATTGAAGAAAACGTTATTATCGAAGAGGGTGTTTATATAGGGCCTAACTCTTTTATAGGACCCAACTGCTACCTAAAAAAAGGCTGTAATATAAGTGCAAATTGTTCACTGGTTCAAGATGTTACTTTAGGTGAGTCTTCAAGTGTTCATTTTGGCTCAGTTCTTGGAAGTGATGGTTTTGGCTACGCTCCTTCAAAGAGCGGATATCAAAAAATAGAACAATTAGGCGGTCTAATTATTGGTGATAATGTAGAAATTGGATCAAGCTGCACTATTGATAGAGGCGCTTTAGGAGATACTCAGATCCATGATGGTGTGAAATTAGATAATCAAGTTCACATTGCTCACAATGTTTCTTTGGGAGAAAATTCTGCTATTGCAGCATGCTGCGCTATAGCCGGATCAACATCAATAGGAAAAAATCTCCAAATGGGTGGACTTTCAGGAATATTGGGACATTTATCTATTTGTGATGATGTCTTGATAGGTGCTCATACTCTAGTCACCAAGAATATCGATAATCCTGGAAATTATGTAGGTATAATGCCGACACAGGAACAAAAAGATTGGGCTAAGTCATCAATTTTTATTAAAAAAAGAGGATAGTTATATGTCAGGTATACATGATGATATTTTTAAATATCTTCCTCACAGAGAACCTTTTTTATTTGTAGATGAGGTGATGGACATTAATAAGGGAAGCGATATTCATGCAATCAAAAGACTTACTGGTGAAGAGGATTACTTTCGAGGACATTTCCCAAATAACCCTGTCATGCCTGGAGTAATTATTATTGAAGCTTTGGCTCAAGCATCTGGAATTTTAGGCTTTCAAACTATGGATAAAACTCCTGAAGAGGGTTCTATTTATGTTTTTGCAGGAGTGGATAAGGTTAGATTCAGAAGAAGAGTTGGACCAGGTGATGACATACATTTGTATAGTAAGATTCTTAATGAAAAAAGAGGTATCTGGAAATTTGAATGTAGGGCCGAAGTAGATAATGAAATAGTGTGTTCAGCTACCATTCTATGTGCAGATAGGGCTAAATAAATGGCAATTCATCCAACATCAATTATTCATGACTCTGCAATAATTCATGAGTCAGTAGAAATAGGACCCTTTTGTTTTATCGGTGAGGATGTAGTTATTGGTGAAGGAAGCTCACTTTTAAGCCATGTAGTTATTAAAGGTCCAACAACAATAGGTTTAAATAATAAATTTTATCAATTTTCTGTGATTGGTGAAGGTACTCCTGATAAAAAATATAAAGATGAAAAGACAACTTTATCTATAGGAAACAATAATATCTTCCGAGAAGGGGTAACAATTCATAGAGGAACAATCCAAGACAAATCGACAACAACCATTGGCAACGATAATTTACTAATGGCATATTCGCATGTCGCTCATGATTCTATTTTGGGTAATAGTAATGTTTTTGCTAACCATGCAGGTATTGCTGGTCATGTTAGAGTTGGTAGCTTTGTAACTATAGGAGCTTTAACAACAATTCATCAGTTCTGTAGGATAGGCGACTATTCATTTGTTGGCATGAACACATCTATTACTATGGATATTCCTGCATATATTAAGGTTGCTGCTGATCCTGCAAGAGTAATTGGACTTAATACAGTTGGGATGTCTCGAAATAATTTTTCTGATGACTCAATTACAATAATCAAAAAAGCTTATAAGTTAATTTATAGAAAAGGTTATAAGCTCGAAGATGCATTAAAGAGAATAGATAGATTAGAAAAACCAGCTAGACCAGAGCTTCAAGCATTTATTGACTCTATTGAATCTTCAGAACGAGGCCTCTTAAGGTAAGTGTCTAATAAACAAGATATTAAAATAGGTATTGTTATTGGAGAACATTCAGGTGACATACTTGGTTCAAAAATTATTGAATCTCTTAAAAAAGAATTTAATGTTCATCTTGTAGGTGTTGGCGGACCGTTAACTGAGAAGCATGGCTTAAAATCAATTTTTAATTTTAAAGATCTTCATATAATGGGTCTTATTGAGCCACTGCTTAATATTAGAAAACTTTTAAATCATAGAAAATCAATTATAAAAACTTTTGAAAAAGAGAAAATTGATTTTTTTATCGGAGTTGATTCGCCTGATTTCAATATCCCAATCCATAAAGCTTTAAAAAAAGACTCTTCTGTAAAAACTATACAACTTGTAAGCCCTTCTGTTTGGGGATGGAGACAAGGAAGATTAAAAAATATAAAAAAATATATTGATCTAACTTTATGTCTTTTTAAATTTGAACATGATTTTTATCTTGACCATAAAATTTCTAGTTTCCTTTTAGGACACCCATTATCTCAAATAGAGACCTCAGATAATGAACAGGTCTATAAAAAGTATAGTTTTGATGTTAATAAAAATTATCTAGCTATTCTTCCAGGAAGCAGAGCCTCTGAAATTTCAAATATGATGCCGGCATATATTAGTTTTATGGAAATAGCTCATACTAATAATACAAATTTTCATTTTTTAATTCCAGCTGCAGATAGTTTAATAAAAGAAAAAATTGAAAGTTATATTCAAAATAAAAATTTGCCGATAACCATATCAATAGGCTCAGCTAGAGACTTTTTAAGCATATCTAAATACTCTATTGTAACTTCAGGTACAGCAACACTTGAGGCAGCTGTTTTGCAAGCTGCACCTATAATTTGTTATAAAACTAATAACTTTAATTATTTTATAATTTCAAGAATGCTCAAAACAAAATTAATAGGATTGCCTAACTTACTTTTATCTAAAAAAGTATTTCCAGAATTACTTCAGTCTGAATGTACGGCTGAGAATATATATAAATCCTTGCAATCATTAATTCATTCCAATGATATTCATGATGAACTTATTAAGGTTAAAAATCATCTTGAAGGTCAAGGTTTTGATGCTGCAGCAAAAGCAATAAGTAAGACAACTTAGCATGTTGGTTGCCGGCGTCGATGAGGTAGGAAGAGGTTGTCTAGCTGGACCAGTTATGGCTGCAGCAGTAATCTTAAAGGAACCAATTAAAGGCCTATGTGATTCTAAAAAATTATCTCCCAAAAAAAGAGAAATAATTGCTGAAGAAATAAAGCAAAAATCTTACTATGCATTCGGGATTGCAACTTCTGATGAAATTGATGAAATTAATATACTTCAGGCATCTTTACTTGCAATGAAGAGGGCTATTATTCAACTGCCTGTAAAACCTTATAAAATTTTAGTAGATGGGTTGCATAAACCAGACATTAATTATGATATGGAGGCTATAATTAAAGGAGACTCATTTATTGATGAGATAAGTGCTGCCTCTATAATAGCCAAGGTTGAAAGAGATAAATATATGATAAAAATTGATGCAAAATATCCTGGTTATGGCTTAAAAGTTCACAAAGGTTATGGAACTAAACTGCATTTCCAAAAGATAAAGGATTTAGGCGCCTCAGATATTCACAGAATGACATTCAAAGGAGTCATGTCTTGATTGAATCTTTCTCACATCTTAGGATTGCTTCTGAATATAGTATTTCACATGGCTTAATAACAATTGATCAAATTGTTGATCAGGCTGCAAAAAACAATATGCCTTCTGTAGCATTAACAGATCATCTTAATATGTTTGGATTGGTTAAATTTTTTTTAAAAGCAGAAAAAAAAGGCATTAAACCCATTTCAGGCTCATCAATTCGTGTTTTGTTTGAAGGTGATGATTTTGCACATGAACTATTGTGTCTTGCAAAAAATAATAATGGTCATAAAAATTTGATGAAAGCTCTGTCACAATCACATAACAATACTAATTTTCCATCTCCAATACTAACTTTTGAAGAATTATGTTCTTTTAAAAAAGATATTAAAGTTATATCTGGCGGAAACTCCAGCCATATCTTTGATCTAATAAGAAGAGGCAAAATAGAGGATGCAAATTCTAAAATAAAGCTTTTTCAAAGTATTTTTGATGAAGATTTTGTGATCGAGGTCCAAAAAACAAATAGAGCAGATGAATTAGATTATATTGCAAATATTTTACCTTTAGCTACTGCAAATGGCATACCTGTCATAGCAACAAATGATGTTATTTTTTCAAATAAAGAAGATTACGATATTCATGAAACAAAAGTTTGTATAAACACAGGAAAAACTTTAAATGATCCAAATAGAGAAAAAAAGTTTTCTGATGAACAGTTTTTTAAATCACAGCAGCAAATGTTTGATCTTTTTAAAGATAGTGAAGAATTCTTATCAAATACTGCTGAAATTGCAAAGCAATGTAATGTTTCATTTGAATCAAAAGGATATTTTTTACCTGAATATCCAGTTCCTAAAGATCATGATTTTAATAGTTATTTGAAAGATCTTTCTTTTAAAAATTTAGATGAAATAACCAAAAATTTTGCTGATACAAAAAAGAATCTTTATAAAGAAAGACTTGATTATGAACTTACTCAAATTAGTTCAATGGGCTTTTCAAGCTATTTTTTAATCGTTTATGATTTTATTGAGTGGTCAAAAAACAATGAAGTTCCAGTAGGACCTGGAAGAGGTTCCGGTGCAGGATCTTTAGTTGCATATGCTCTTGGAATTACTGCATTAGATCCAATTGAGCATGGCCTGCTTTTCGAACGTTTTTTAAATCCAGAAAGAATTTCGATGCCGGATTTTGATATAGATTTTTGTACAGAAAAAAGAGATTCAGTGATTGAGTATGTTAGTTCAAAATATGGTTCTGAGGCTGTATCCCAAATAGTTACATTTGGAACTATGGCTGCTAGAGCCGTAGTTAAAGATGTTACAAGAGCTTTAGGAAAACCCTATGGGCTAGGTGAAAGAATATCAAAAATGATACCCTTTGTTCCAGGAATGACTCTTGATAGAGCTATTAAAGAACAGCCTATATTCAAGCAAACCATAAAAAATGATCCTGAAGTTTCAGAAGTATTAGATCTAGCTTTCAAACTTGAAGGCATTGCAAGAAACGTAGGAAAACATGCTGGTGGAATTGTAATTGCACCAGGCGCTTTATCTGATTTTTGCCCAACTTATCTTGATAGACAGTCTTCTGCTCTGATGACTCAATATGATAAAGATGATGTAGAAAAAATAGGTTTAGTAAAATTTGATTTTCTGGGCTTAAGAACCTTGACAGTTATTGATTGGGCTACTAAATCAATCAATAATTTTTTAAAGCAACAGTCTAAGCAGCCTATAGATTTGAATGCAATCAAGTTAGATGATCCTAAGGTTTTTGAACTCTTGTCGTCAGGAAAAACTATGGCAGTTTTTCAATTAGAGTCATCTGGAATGAGTAAATTAATTAAAAGATTAAAACCTACTAAATTCGAAGAAATTACCGCCTTACTCGCTTTGTATAGACCTGGACCCTTAGATTCAGGTATGGATGATCAATTTGTTGATAGAAAACATGGAAAAGTCCCAGTTACATACCCTCATGAACTACTTGAACCTGTTTTATCAGAAACTTATGGAGTTATTCTTTACCAAGAACAGGTCATGCAGGCTGCACAAGTTTTGGCAGGATTTACATTGGGTCAAGCTGATATCTTAAGAAGAGCAATGGGAAAAAAAGACGTTGCTGAAATGGAAAAGCAAAGGGAAATATTCGTAGAGGGGTGTGATAAAAAAGATATTAAAAAAGTAACAGCTGAAAGAATATTTGATCTGATTGAAAAATTTGCTGGTTATGGATTCAATAAATCTCATTCTGCAGCATACGCACTTCTTTCATATCAAACAGCTTATCTTAAAACTTATTTTCCTGAACATTTTATGGCTGCTGTCTTATCAACTGAACTGGGAAACACTGACAAGATTTATGCACTTACTGAAGAATGTAAAAAATTAGGAATTTCAGTTTTGAAACCAAATATTTTAACCGGACAGAAAAAATTTGTTGTTAATAAAAACAACGAAATTGAATATGGCCTTGGAGGAATTAAAGGCGTTGCTGATTCTTTCATTACGCATGTAAGTAAAGTAAGAAATACTCATCAATTTATAGATTTATGGGACTTTACAAGAAATATAGATATTAAACTAGGTGGAAAAAAATCTTTAGAAGCCTTATCTTTTGCTGGTGCTTTTGATTCAATTGCACCTTCAAGAAGTATTGCAATTGCTTGTATTGGTGACATGCTTCAAGATGGCGGAAAGGCTATTACAGCTTCTGCTAATTCAGGAGATTTATTTGCAACAATTGATACTAATTTCAATCCTTATGAAAAATATACAAATATAGAAGAATTAAACTTAGTTGATAAATTAAATCTAGAAAAGAAATCTCTTGGATATTATTTATCTGGGCACCCAGTTAAAGCTATTAAAGCTAATATAGCCCCCTTAAGATCTCACGAAATAAGTTCTTTAAGAATGGATACAAAAAAAGCTCGCTTAGTCGGCCTGATCAACTCTGTAAGACAAATTAAAGACAATAGAAATAAACCGCTTACTTTTATCAATTTTGACGATGGCACAGGCGCAATGGATGGAATTATTACTAATGATGTTTTAGAGAATTGCCAATCTATTTTAAAAGAAAGTTCAATTTTAGTTTTAAAAGGTGCAATTGAAATTGATGATTATAGATCTAAAGAATTTGGTGAGACTATGTTTAGAATGAGACTTAAAGAAGTTAACATGGTTGAAGATGAATTATCCTCACGAATTAATTCAATTATTATTAAACCTGAAAATAATTCAGAAGAATCTTTAGAGAAATTAACAAGTAATCTTTCAAAAGTTCCGAATGAAATATGGGGTAGTGGAAATTGCTCTATAAAGTTAAAAGTATTTAATGCTGAATCGGAAGCTATAATAGAATTAGGAGAAGAGTATCTCTTGAAACCTTCGCAAGAAAATTTAAATTTACTAAGAGGGATATTTGGAAGCGATTCTATTAAAATATAGTCTATGAATAATTCATTTCTTGATTTCGAAAAACCAATTGCTGATATTCACGATAAAATCCAAGCACTAAAAGATATTGTTAATGAAAGTCCCGAACTACTTCCTCAAATAGCTAAATTAGAGGAGGAAGAAAAAAATATTACTAAAAAAATCTATTCAAAATTATCAATCTGGCAGACTGTTCAGGTTGCTCGGCATCCAAAAAGACCACATACAAGCGATTATATAGATCGGGTATTTTCAGGTTTTGATGAACTGCATGGAGATAGAATGTTTGGTGATGATTCATCCTTAATAGGAGGAATTGGTTATCTTGATAAAAAACCAGTTTTTATTATTGGTCATGAAAAGGGAAGAGATACGGAAGAGAAAGTTAAAAGAAACTTTGGCATGCCTCAGCCAGAAGGATACAGAAAAGCAAAAAGATTAATGGAATTAGCAGAACATTTTTCTCTGCCAGTAATTACATTTATTGATACATCAGGTGCCTATCCAGGTATTGAGGGAGAAGAGAGAGGTCAGAGTGAGGCTATAGCAAAAAATCTTGCTTTAATGTCTGAATTGAAAACTCCAATTATTGTAGTTGTAACTGGCGAGGGAGGCTCTGGAGGGGCTCTTGCCCTTGGTGTTGGAGATCATGTATCTATGCTTGAATATGCAACATATTCAGTTGCATCTCCAGAAGCCTGCTCTTCTATAGTATGGCGATCTTCTGAAAATGCAGCGGAAGCAGCTGAAGCTATGAAAGTTAATGCAAAAGAGTTAATAAAAATAAATGTAATTGATGAAATTATTAATGAGCCTTCAGGCGGAGCCCACAGAAACTATGATGCTGCAGCAGCATTTGTAAAATCTTCATTAATTAAAAGCCTACAAAAATTTAGCTCTTTTAATACTAGTGATCTACTAGATAGGCGTTATCAAAGATTATTAAATATTGGTAAATAAATTGGTAGATCTAAATATAATTTCAAATCTTGTTAATAAAAACAACTGTGCTTATGTTGCATTTAGCGGAGGTTCAGACTCAGCTGCATTGCTGTATGCATGCTCATTGCTTAACAAAGATGGAAGATTAGATAACCTAAAAGCAATACATATAAATCATAATCTTTCTTCAAATGCAGATTTATGGGAAAACCATTGCATTAAATTATGTAAAAAATTAGATATTGAATTGATTGTTGAAAATATAACTATTAAGACTGACAAAGACGGTCTGGAGTCTGCTGCAAGAAAGGGAAGATATGATGTATTTTCAAAAATTGTAAAAAAAAATGAACAATTACTGCTTGCACATCATGCAGATGATGTTGCCGAAACAATATTATTCAGATTATTTAGAGGAACTGGTTTAGATGGCCTCCAAGGCCCAAAACCTATAAGAGAAATCGGAGAGGGCACTTTAATTAGACCTTTATTAAAATTTTCAAAAGCTGAGTTGCTGGATTTTATTAAAATACATAAAGTTGATTTTATAGAGGATGAGTCCAACCAAGAATCTAATCAAGACAGAAACTACATAAGAAATTCTATTATGCCGCTAGTAAATAACAGATGGCAAAATTCTCAAAAAAGAATTCAGCTTACATCTGAACTTATTCAAGAAAAACAAGAAATTTTTAATAATTTATTTTCAGAAAAATTCTCAAAAATCATAATTAATAACGTAATGCCTGTTGAGGAGCTAAAAGCTTTAAAAGAAAATGAGGCCAAGGAGCTTTTAAGGCATCTAATTAGTATTAATAATATTGCCATGCCAAGTAAAAAAGTTTTAGATGAAATCATGAAAACTTTTTATCAATCAAATCCATCTAAATCAGCAATTGTTAAATGGTCAAGATCAGATAAAGAGCAAAAAGGTGGCTGCATAAGTTTTGAGCAAGATTTTATTAAAATAAACGAAATTGAATACTCTGGGGTTATTAAAATTTACCAAAGGTAAACATTTACATATAATATTTTAAAAATTAGGAAAGATTATGGACTTTGAAACAATTGAATTAAAAAAAGAGAATCGTATAGGCATTATTACTTTAAACAGACCCAAGGTTTTGAATGCTTTTAATGAGCAACTTGTTTGGGATCTTCAAGAAGCTACTCGTAATCTTAAAGAAGATAATGATATTCGAGTAGTTGTTATTACTGGAGCAGGAAAAGGTTTTACTGCTGGTGCAGATCTAACTGAACGAGAATCTACATGGACAAGTACAAAAGATTCTTTAAATAGGGGATTTTTGCCAACTTTTAAAAATATAATGGAGATGCCAAAGCCGGTAATAGGATCTATTAATGGACCTGCAGCAGGCATAGGCGCTGCCATAGCAATGGCATGTGATTTAAGAATTATGTCTGATAATGCTTATATTTTATCTGTGTTTAGTAATATTGCTATTGTTCCTGATGGAGGCCTTTCATGGCTTTTAACTAGATATATGGGATATACAAAAGCTTTTGAATATGCAATTGAAGCTAAAAAAATAACAGCAGATGAATGTATCCATTTTGGAATTGCTAACAAAAAAGTTTCGCTAGAAGACTTAGAATCAGAAACAATTGCCTGGGCAGATAAGCTTGCCAAAAGATCCCCTCAATCTTTATCAAATACAAAAAAGATTATGAGAAATGCTTTAGAAAAAACATACTTA
The DNA here is from genome assembly GCA_964275345.1 of uncultured SAR86 cluster bacterium. Lineage (GTDB taxonomy): Bacteria > Pseudomonadota > Gammaproteobacteria > Magnimaribacterales > D2472 > MED-G78. The sequence goes on from CAXYBK010000003.1 coordinate 516,389, forward strand.
GAGACTTATGCTGAAGAGGCTGAAATTCAAAATGAGATTTTTGGAAACGATCAAAATAGAGAGGCTATTAAAGCTTTTTTTGAAAAAAGAGAGCCTAACTTCGATTGATTTTAAATTAGCTTACTAAGACCAACAATAATTGCTTCAAAGGATGCTCTGGTAGTATTTGGATTAATTCCAACTCCCCAGCTAGTTTCACCATCTTTTTCTAATTCAATATATGCAGCAGCTCTTGCATCCGAACCAGATGATATAGCAGATTGATGATAATCAGAAACCTTTATATCAATATCTAGTTCTTTAGATAGCCCATTTATAAATGCATCTATTGGACCATTACCTAGTCCTGATATCACATATTCCTTCGATGTTCATCACATTTTTAATTCCAATTGATTTACATCATTTTGAGTTGAGGAAAGATGACTCACATATGAGAAATCTTTTTTGGCTATTAAGAAATGATTCTGAAATATGCCCCATATCTCAGTACTACTTATTTCCTTGCCTGATTCATCAGCCAATTTTTGTATTTTCTGACTCATACTGATTTGAAGTCTTCTTGGAAGAGACACCCCATGATCTTTTTCTAACAAGAAAGCTACTCCTCCTTTTCCAGACTGGGAGTTTATTCTTACGACCGCTTCATAACTTCTTCCTAAATCCGCAGGATCTATTGGTAAATATGGAACTGCCCATATTGGATCATTTGAATTTTTCATTGATTGGAAGCCTTTTTTAATTGCATCCTGATGAGAGCCTGAAAATGCAGTAAATACTAAATCTCCTGCATATGGATGTCTTGGATGAACAGGTAGCTGATTGCAATACTCAACTTCTCTCATAACAGAATTAATATTTGAGAAGTCTAATTTTGGATCTATGCCTTGAGTTAGCATATTTAGCGCAATCGTAACAATATCAACATTTCCTGTTCTTTCACCATTTCCAAATAGAGTTCCTTCCACTCTATCAGCTCCAGCCATTAATCCAAATTCAGAAGCAGCAACAGCAGTCCCTCTGTCATTATGGGGGTGAAGACTTAAACAAATATCTTTTCTATTTTTAAGATTATTATTCATCCACTCAATTTGATCTCCGTATATATTAGGAGTTGACATTTCAACAGTTGCAGGAAGATTAATTATAATCTTATGATTAGATACATCTTTTAAAATTTCCGTCACAGCATCACATACTTCAGCAGCATAAGGTAGTTCAGTTCCTGTAAAACTTTCAGGAGAATATTCAAAACTCCAATCAGTATCTGGATTTTTTTCTGCCAACTCTTTGATTTTCAAGGCGCCCTGAAGAGCAATCTGCTTTATTCCGTCCTTATCTTGCTTAAATACAACTTTTCTTTGAAGAGTTGATGTTGAATTATAAAAATGAACTATTGCTTTTGGTATACCTTTAAGTGAGTCAAAAGTTTTTTCAATTAGTTCATCTCTTGCCTGAGTTAAGACTTGGATATTAACATCTGTAGGAATTTTTTTAGATTCAATAAGATCCCTTACAAAATCAAAATCTGTTTGAGAAGCAGAAGGAAAGCCAACTTCAATTTCTTTAAAACCTAATTTACATAAAAGAGAAAACATCCTGTCTTTTCTTTCTGCACCCATTGGCTCTATAAGAGCTTGATTTCCGTCTCTAAGATCAACTGAGCACCATACAGGCGCCTCATTGATTATTTTTGAAGGCCACTGCCTGTCTTTTATATCAACAGCTTCAAACGGTTTATATTTATTGATTGGGTTATCCATTATTCAATTGTAAGTGTTAAAATTTTTTAATGAAAATGATTTCTTCTAAATCCAAAGTTATCCTAGCAAAAATTGGAATTCCCACATATGTAAAAAGGGATAATTTAGGTCAAAATTTCTTGAAAACGATCATCTTACACAAAAGAGATAAAATTTTAGCCGTTCTTGAATTACCACTTGGGAAGCATACAAAAGAAGAACAAGATTTGTTTATATCGATAATGAATACCATGACTTGTCAAAAACCTTTAATTGAAGAATTTTCTAAATCATTTAATCCAAAAGATACAAAAGAGCTTAGTTCTATAATTCAAATGGCTTCTAATAAAACTAATGGAATTATTTCCTTTGGAATTCCAATTAATACCACTACTAAGTTCATTCAAGCACCTAGTCTTTCATCAATTATAGATAATCCTGATCTTAAAAAGCCTTTGTGGGAAAAGATAAAAAAAACATTTATTAAATAATATTAATGTCTATCTCACTAATAAGTATTGAACATCTTGATGCAATTCACCAAATAGATTTAAAAACTAATCCCTCCCCATGGTCTCTTGAGAATCTTAAATCTTCACTTGAAGTTGGACATCAAGGATTAGTTTCTACTATCGATGATCAGGTAATTGGATTTGCAATGTTTTCAGCAATACCTCCTGAATGCCATATATTGAACATAGCTATTGATAAACAGTATCAAGGAATAGGTGAAGGAGCTTTGCTTCTTCAATATGTGCTTAAACAATCAAAAGCTATGAAAATTAAAATAATATTTTTAGAAGTAAGGGTAAGTAATCATAAAGCAATCGACTTCTATACAAGTTTTGGATTTATTAAAGATGCGATCAGAGAAAAATATTATCCTGGCAATCCAAGAGAAGATGCTTTGTTAATGTCTCTTTCAATATGATTAAAGTATTTTTTGTAGAGCTGACTCTATCATTTCCGGCGTCGTAGTAGAGCCAAATCTGTCTATGATAAGACCATCCTTGCTTATTAAAAATTTTGTGAAATTCCATTTAACATTTTTAGTACCAAGAATTCCAGGGTAAGCTTTAGTTAAAATTTTGAATAAAGGTGATGCATTTTCTCCATTAACATCAACTTTGTCGAAGAGTTTAAATGAAACACTAAAGTTGGCATCGCAAAATTGAGCTATTTCATCATTTGACCCACTTTCTTGGGCTCCAAATTGATTGCATGGAAATGCAAGTATCTCAAAGTCTTGATCCTTGTATTTATCATAAAGTTCTTGCAGACCCTTATATTGAGGAGTAAAACCGCATGCACTGGCAACATTAACTATTAACAAAGTTTTGCCCTTGTATAGAATCCATATTAATCGTTTCAAGATTTATATCCTTAACTTCCACATCGTAAATCGTAATCATATTTTAATATAAGCTATTTATTATTCAGATCATTTTATTTCATCTATATTCTAAATAATAGAGATAAATAATCTGGCTATACTTAATATTCAATATTTTAATTTTATGTAAGTTAAAATATCTAAAAAATTATAATAGATAATGAAAATTGAATTTAAATGGAAGATATTTTCTGAACTCACAACTGATGAGTTGTATGAAATTATATATCTAAGGCAAAAAGTTTTTATAGTTGAGCAAGACTGCCCATATGTCGATGCAGATTATGCAGACCAAAAAGCTTATCACTTACTAGCATGTATGGATGGTAAATTAGTAGGCTATCTCAGGGCATTTGAACCTGGATTTAAATATTTTGAAGCTTCAATTGGAAGAATTATTATTTTAAGTGAATATAGAAAAGAAGGACTTGGTAAAAAAATAACAAGCAAGGGAACCTCTTTTCTATTTGAAAAATTTCCTGGAAACAATATTGTTATTTCAGCGCAATATAGACTACTAAATTTTTATAATAATTTAGGTTTTGCAGAAAGAGGTGAAGTATATCTAGAAGATGATATTGATCATATAGAAATGTGTCTAGAGTGCCCCAAGAGATGATAGAATTACATCTTTATATTTGAACTTATTAACAAAATTAGAATCTAAATAATATGCTTAGAAAATACTTTTCAATCTTTTTACTTACTTTAGTTGTTGCTGGTTGTGGTGGTGGATCTAGCGTAACTCCAGTTGAGATAGAAGTTACTTTAAATTCAAGTGCTGAGACAATTCAATATAACGATACTTACACTCTTTCATGGGCATCTAATGCTAGTCAGTGCTACGCAAGTGGCGGCTGGACTGGTGAAAAACCTATAACAGGAACTGAAACTTTTACTGCAAAAACCAGAGGGCCTATTGGATATGGAATTGAGTGCAGAAAAAATAATGTTTTTACTCAAGCTCAAGCAGTTGTTACTTTAGAAAAAGATTTTATTAATAGTTTTGATTTTAAAGACGAAGATATTGTAGAGCTTCTTACAATTGAGCATTCTGATGGAGCCCGCCATAAAGTTTCTAGCCATTTTGTTGGTGATTTTAATAATGACGGTTCTCAGGATATGCTAATTGCATATAGAGTTGATGATCCTCGCGACATTGCAGAAGAACTTCATCCCAGATTTTTTCAAATTCTTGGTGGAACAGAACTTATTGCCACTGAAATCGTTGTTGACGGATGCAGCTCTGGAGAAATGTTTGCTACTGGTGATTTTAACCTAGATGGTATTCAAGATTTAGTAGCCCTTCCAACTAAAACTATTCAAACAATTTCAGGTGATGTTGTTGACTCTAAAATGTGTTTTTTTCAAGGATCTGATACAGGCTTAGATATTACCAATTGGAATTCCACAGATTATATCGATAACTCCACAAGCATCGATCTTAATAATTTTGCTGTAACTTCAGTAGATCCTGTTGATATTAGTGGGGATGGTTATATTGATTTGTTGTTATGGGCAAAAGAAGGTAACGGCTCTTCAGCAGGACTCCCTTTTTACATTATTTCAAATACAGAATCTAACCCATTTGTCCAATTAAGTACTGAATTTATAGATCTTGATCCTTACTTGCCGTCTACTGGATGTGCACAAGATATTGAGTTCTTGTGTAGTTGGAAAAATTTTTATGGGACTTCACAGATTTATTTTAATGATGATATAACAGTTGATCTCATTGGATCAGCTTGCGAAGAAGATCTTTCCTCATGTAGCTATACAAATTTCTTAGAAAGATTTGAAGAAGGTAATGATTTTAAGTGGTCTATATCGGCTACTGATGTTTTAACGCCTTCTGTGAATTCAGGAGAGTCATATTCAAGAAAAATTTCGATTAATGACAATAACTCAGATGGGTACTTTGATCTTGTCTTATTAGAAAATGACACAAAGTTCTCAGTTTATGAAAGAGCGCCAGAAGGCATGAGTGCACAAGATAATGGAGATTTTCAGTCATTATTATCTTCAACTCTTAAATTTAGCAATGACTGGTTAATACTTGATCTAGATTTAGATAATGATTTTGATTTACTTGCTCCCATAGACTGTGTTCAACAGACATGTACTAATAAAATGTTTAACATATATCAAAAATCATCATTTGATACTGATGTTTCCTCGTCCGCTGGCGATGTTACTTTCACAGCTGCTGACGGATCACCAATAATAACTGTTAATCAAGTTGCTCATGGCTCAAGGTTCTCAGAACTTGTTACGTTCAGTGGGGCAGAGAGTTTAGGTGGCGCTATTACAGCTGAAATTCTAAACGGACAATTTACAATCACGTCTACACCAACGGATGACACCTATACTATTGAATCATCTGTAGCAGCTAATGCAGACGATGTTGGCAATGGAGGAGAAGCAGTAGTCGGTACCTATATTGAAACAACTTATATTTGGACTGAAGAGGATGTATCCTCGAAAATAAACTTCCTTAGTCAAACTATCAATACTTTATGGCTTGATTCCAATGGTGATAATGATATTGACGCCATCTCAGTTTCAGAATCAAGGAGTGTTGTTGCTGGTACAAACATACCCATAAGCTCAACTTATAAAATATACCATCATAAAAATGATTCTTTAAGATAGCTTATGCAGGTTGTAAGACTGGTAAAAACTTCTGATCTTCAACAAGTTACAGAACTTATAAAAAAAACAGGCATCGGCATGACAACTATGCCAAAAAATAGAAAGGAAGTTCAAGAAAGAATTGTATGGTCTGTTGCATCTGCAAATAAAAAAAGTGCAAATCCTAATAAAGATACTTATTTATTTGTATTGGAGAATGATAAAAAGATTATAGGAATTTCTGCAATTTACACTTCTGTGTCTAAAGAAAAACCGTCTGTATTTTTTAAGCTTAAAAAAATTAAATTATCTTCAGATACTTATAAATTTGAAAAAGATTCTGATGTATTAAAGTTACATTTATTGCATAAGCCCTATTCAGAATTAGGAACTATTTTTATAGATCCGTCTTCAAGGGGAAGAGGGCGAGGCTCATTACTATCATTCGCAAGACTTCAGTTAATAGCAGCTCATCAAGCTAGATTTGATAAAAAAATTCTTGTTGAGATCAGAGGCTGGAAAGACAAGAATGGTAAATCATATTTTTGGGAATCTTTTAGCAAAGCCTTTTTTAATTTAGATTTTTTTAGCATAGATAGGCTAAGTTATATAGATAATCATTTCATAACTGAATCTGTTCCAAAATTCCCTTTTATGGTTGAGCTTCTTCCTAAAAGAGTGCAAAAGGTTCTTGGTAAGGCTCATCCCAATGCTATGCCTGCTTTAAGCATGCTAGCTAAACAAGGTTTTAAAACTAATGGCTTGGTAGATATTTTAGATGGCGGTCCTTGCATGGAAGTTGATGCTAAAAAGATACCAATTGTAAAATCTTCTAATAAAGTTAAGGTTGAAGTAAAAAGATCAGTTAACTTTAGTAATTATGGTTTCATTGTAAATTTCTCTTTAAATAACTTTAGAGTTGTTAGAGAAAACTATAATTTAATAAATAATAACACTATAGAAATATCACAAAAGACTGCAAAAGCTTTAGAAATTTCTTCAGGTGATAAAGTTAGAATAAATATTGAGAAAGGTTAATGATTTTCATAAACGGTAAATGGACTGAAGGAAAGGGTGCCTCATTTAGTAGTTTTTGCCCTGTGGACAATAAATCAATTTGGGATGGAGATTACGCCTCTAAAACGCAAGTCCTAAATGCTATCAGTTCTGCACATGCAGCTTTTCCAGGATGGAATAAAAGAGGACTGAATTCAAGACTAAAAATTATTAAAAGATTCTATGATCTTCTTGAGATCAACAAAGAAAAAATTAAAGATCTAATTAGTCTTGAGACAGGAAAAGAGTCTGGAGATAGTCTTTCTGAGGTTGGAGCTTCTATTGCGAAGTATCAAAATTCGATAAACGCATTTCATCTAAGAACAGGTAAAACTTCAAATTCGCTTGGAAAGAACATACAAGTTACCTGCCATAAACCTCATGGAGTTTTAAATGTTATCGGACCGTTTAATTTTCCATTTCACCTTCCAAACGGTCATATAACTCCTGCTCTAATAGCTGGTAATGTGGTTATCTTTAAACCAAGTGAACATACTCCTTTAGTAGGAGAGTTGATGGTCAAGTTATGGCATGAAGCTGGAATTCCAGATGGAGTTATTAATCTTGTGCATGGCTCAAAAGACGTTGTAAGGAGCTTAGCTAAGCATCCAAAAACAAATGGCCTTTTATTTACAGGAGGTCATATTGCTGGAATGTCATTAAGCAAACTAATGGCCAGTTATCCTCATAAAATATTAGCTCTAGAACTTGGCGGCAATAATCCGTTAGTTGTTTGGAATACAAGAAAATTAATAAAAGCATCTGAATTAATTTTTGAATCTGCATTTATTTCAACAGGACAAAGGTGTACTTGTGCCAGAAGATTAATACTGCAGGATTCAAAATCCTCAAAAAAGATTATTGAATTAATTAAAAAGAAATCAAAGTTATTGTCATATACAAAATCATCTAAGGACTATTACTACGGCCCGCTAATCTCAAAAGCAGCAGTAAAAAGTTTTATCGATTTTCAAGATCTACTTATAAAAGCAGGCGGCAAAGTAATTTTAAAAGGTATGCATGTTAAATCTAAAGGTAATTATGTAACTCCATCCATAATAGATATGTCAGGAGTAAAAAAGCTTATTGATAAAGAAATATTTGGACCAATGATTCAAATAAAATATGTCAATTCATTTTCAGAGGCTATATACCAAGCAAATAATACTTCTTTTGGTCTTTCAGCAGGACTAATCTCTGATAAAAAAGAGCTTTTTGATAACTTTGTTAATGAAGTTTCAGCTGGAATAATTAATTTCAATACAACAACAACTGGAGCTTCTGGTAGTGCGCCTTTTGGAGGCTCAGGCATGAGTGGAAATTTAAGGCCAGCTGGCTTTTATGCAGCTGATTACTGTGCTTGGCCAGTAGCAAGTGTTATTAACGAAAATCTTTAGTTATGTATCAGGGCGAATTTAACTTTGATGGCCTCATAGGCCCAACTCATAATTATTCTGGTCTTTCTGAAGGCAATATAGCATCTTTTAAGAATAGCAAAAAAACTTCAAGCCCTAAAATTGCTGCTCTACAAGGCTTAGAAAAAATGAAATTATTGATTGATCTAGGTATTCCTCAGGGCATATTTTTACCTCATGAAAGACCAGACTTAAATTTTCTTCGTAGTAACGGTTTTTTAGGAAGTGAGGCAGATATTGTTGCATCGGCTGCAAAGAAATCAAACTTGTTACTCAATCAATCCTATTCAGCATCTTCTATGTGGGCAGCCAATGCGGCAACTTTTTCTCCAAGTGCTGATTCTCAGGATTCAATTGCACACATAACCCCCGCAAATTTATTTTCTATGCCGCATAGAAGAATTGAGGCTGAATTTACATATCAGCAACTTAATATTATTTTTAATAGGTCGCATTTTAAAATTCATAAACCCATTAATTCGTCTGATCTTATGGGTGACGAGGGAGCTGCTAATCATCTAAGAATAGCTAATCATCATCTTGATAAAGGGATTCAGATATTTGTCTACGGAAGAGATTCCTCCCAAGAAATCTCAAATGTTGTAGCTAGGCAGTCCAAAGCTGCATCAGAATATATAGCTAATTCGCATAAATTAGATATGGAACAAACATTTTTCCTAAAACAAAATATAAAAGCTATTAATAGTGGAAGTTTTCATAATGATATTGTTAGTTTATCAACTGAAAATGTATTTATTTTTCATGAAGAAGCTTTTAATGACTCTAAAAATGAAATTCAAAAAATAAGGAATGCTTTTAAAGTTGAAGATGAATGTTTCTTTATAGAAATTTTAAAAAACGATATCCCTCTTGATATTTTAGTCAATTCATATCTGCTAAATTCTCAATTAGTAAGAAACTCTTCAGGAGACATGACTTTTATCATGCCTACCGAAGTAAAAAATTATTCTGAGTGCACAGAATGGCTCGCAAGGATCAAAGAGAATTCTCCAATTAAAGATTTTAAATATATTGATATAAAACAAAGCATGATGAATGGAGGTGGCCCTGCATGTCTAAGATTTAAAATAGTTGTTAACGAGAATGAATTTAATAATATAAACCCTAATTTTCTTTTAACTCCAGTTTTGATTAAAAAATTAGAGTCACTTATTAAAAATTCTTATAGAGATACCTTAGAGATTAGAGATTTGGCTGATCCTGAATTAATAAATGAAAGTTATACAATTTTAGATAATTTAACCCAGATATTTAAAACTGGAAGTATTTATAATTTTCAAAAAGAATAAAATTATTACTCAATAATTTGCTTTTCAAACAACAATGTATGAATTTCTTCTGTAATAAAAGGAGCAAAAGGATGCATCATAACTAAAATCTTCTGGAGCATAGGTCTTAAATTTTTGGTATCGCCTGTTTTTTTACATTCTTCAATATAAACATCACAGAATTTACTCCAAAAGAATTCATAAACTTCGTTTATAGCAAAATCTAATCTGTATTCCTGAATATTCTTTTTGATTCTTTCAGATGATTTTTTAAACTCTTCTTCAATCCAATTATCAATATCATTAGATGGCTCAAATATTTTATTTCCATCTGGATAGCCATTAATGAATCTAGCAGCATTCCATATTTTTGTACAAAAATTTCTATATCCTTTAAGCCTACCTAATTCAAAACTTATATCTTTAGTGTGAGTTGCTAAAGAGTAGAAGGTCATTCTTAATGCATCTGTTCCATATGATTCAATTCCATTAGGAAATTGATTTCTAGTTTTTCTTTCAATTTTTTCTGCTTTGCCCTCTTGCATAAGATTAGAGGTTCTCTTTTTCACTAGATCATCTGCAGAAATACCATAAACCAAATCAAGAGGATCAATCACATTACCTTTAGATTTTGACATTTTTTGACCATTCTCGTCTCTTATTAAACCAGTAACATATACATCTTTAAATGGAATTTGGTTTGTAAATTCAAGACTCATCATCATCATCCTTGCAACCCAAAAGAAAATAATATCAAAACCAGTTACAAGAAGTGATGTTGGAAAATGTTTTTTATAGTCTTCTGTATCATTAGGCCATCCCATGGATGCAAAAGGCCATAAACTTGAAGAGAACCATGTATCCAGAACATCATTATCTTGAGTCAGCTTTCTATTATCTAATTTATAATGCTCTCTTGTTTCTGTTTCATCGTAACCAACATAAACAGTCCCTTCATCATCATACCAAGCTGGTATTCTATGACCCCACCAAATTTGCCTACTGATACACCAATCTTCAATATTATTCATCCAATTAAAATATGTCTTAATCCAGTTTTCAGGATGAAATTTAATTTCACCTTTATTAACTGCATCATTTGCTTTTGAGGCCATTTCAGCTGTTTTCACATACCATTGATGACTAAGCTTTGGCTCTATAACAATATTTGATCTTTCTCCTCTGGGAACGCTAACATGATGTTTTTCTTCTTTTACCAATAAATCCAGTTCAATTAATTTCTCAATAACCAGTTTACGAACTTTAAAACGATCTAGGTTACTAAATGGCTCAGGTACATTATTATTTGACCATGCATCGTCATTAAAAATATTAATTGGTTTAAAATCACTGGGCACTTCTGAAGTTTTTACTACGCCCTCTACTTCATGCAAAGCATATTTTTTACCAATGTCGTAATCATTAAAATCATGACCAGGTGTTATTTTTAAGCAACCAGTCCCAAATTCTATATCTACATATTCATCACCAATAATAGGTAATTTTCTTCCTACAAATGGCAATACAACATTTTTACCAATTAGTGATTTATATCTTTCATCTTTAGGATTTACAGCAATAGCCATATCACCAAACATAGTCTCTGGTCTTGTTGTTGCAACGGTAACATGGTCATTTGAGTTTTCTATTGGATATTGTATATGCCAAAGCAACCCATCTTTTTCTTGCCTTACAACTTCAAGATCAGATACAGCGGTCTTTAAAGCAGGATCCCAATTTACCAGCCTGTAACCTCTATAAATTTTATTTTTTCTATGTAGTTCAACAAAAGCTTTGATTACAGCTTCGTTAAAACCATCATCTAATGTGAAGCGATACTTATCCCAGTCTACTGTTGAGCCAAGTCTTTTTATTTGTGATGTAATTTTTTCTTCTGAATAATTCTTCCAAGACCAAACTTCTTCTAAGAACTTTTCTCTTCCAAGATCATTTCTAGTGATTTCTTTTTTTGCTAAATTATTTTCAACAACCATTTGAGTTGCAATTCCAGCATGATCACTTCCAACTTGCCAATGAGCATCTTTCCCAGACATATGATTATATCTAGTATAAAAATCCATAATAGCGTATTGAAAACTATGGCCCATATGAAGAGTGCCTGTGACATTTGGAGGCGGGATGACCTGTGAGAAAGATTCTTTAGAATCTTCATTCTTAACCTTTCTCTCAGACCAAATCTTTACCCATTTCTCTTCAATCTCAGTAGGGTAATATGTCTTATCCATAGCTTTTAAAAGATATTTATTACTTTAATCTTTTACTTAATAATAATTCACTCAAAAGAGGAACGGGTCTTCCAGTTCCAGCCTTAACAGGAGAGCTATAAGATGCAGTCGCAGCAATATCTAAATGCGCCCATTTATAGTCATTAGTAAATTTAGATAAAAAAGCAGCAGCATGGATAGTTCCAGCTTCTCTACCGCCACCAATATTAGCTAAATCAGCATAATCCGTTTTAGTACAAGACTGATGCTCATCCCATAATGGAAGTTCCCATGCTCTATCTCCAGATTCTTCTCCAGCATCAACGATCATGTCTGCAAGATGTTGATTATTGCCCATGACACCACTTGCATGTCTTCCTAAAGCTACAACCACAGCACCAGTTAACGTGGCCATATCAATCACGTAAGAAGGTTTGTACTTGCCAACAAATGTAAGTGCATCACATAAGACTAATCGACCTTCAGCATCAGTATTTAATATTTCTATAGTTTGACCAGACATTGAGGTTACAACATCACCAGGTTTAGTTGCTTTTGCAGAACACATATTTTCAGCACATGCCATGACACCAACAACATTTACTTTTGCATCAAGTCTTGCAAGCGTTGACATTACTCCAAATACGGTAGCAGCACCACACATATCCCACTTCATTTCATCCATAGCTTGAGGTGGCTTAAGCGATACGCCTCCGGTGTCAAATGTAATACCTTTCCCAACCAAGGCAACAGGCTTTTCTGATGAATTACCACCGTTATACTCAATAACCATCATTCTTGATGGCTCATCACTACCTCTTCCAACTGATAAAAAAGAACCCATTTTTAATTTTGCTAAATCATTTTCATTAAAAGACTTAATTTTTAATTTAGGAAAATCTTTTTTCATTGCCTTAACTTTTTTCTCAATAATTCTTGGGGTGCAGTGATTTGCTGGCAAGTCTCCTAAATGCTTAGCAGTATTAACTCCCTCACCAATAGCAAAACCTTTTTTGGCAGCCTGTTTAGCTTTTGATAAATCAGAACCTGATAAACCAGTTGTTAAGATAACCAAATTTTTAAGTGATGGACTTTTAGCTGTTTTATTCTTTGTTTGTGAAAAAATGTACACATTTGATTCAATAGTCTTAGCTACCATTTCAATCAACCAATTCTCATCTTTGCCGGCAGGGTAAACATTGCCGCACATAACAGATAGATCTTTTGCTTTTAATTTATTTGCTGACTTAGCGATAGCCGCATATGTGGACAACCATTTATGGGTAGGTGAGTCTTTTGTAAGACCCTTAACCAACATAATGCTTTGTGCTTTGGTGCCATTAACCTGCGGCAACAAAACCGAGCTACCATCATCTTTAAGATGAGTTGAAATTGATTTTGAAATATAGCCTTTAGCAGCTTTATCTAACTCTTTAAAAGCAGCATTGTTTTTTGTATCTTTATTAACTGTTATCACAAGCATTGCGGAATTTAGTGTTACTAAACTCGTTGATGTTGTATCTTTTACTAAAATATTACTTAGAACTTTGTAAGCCATTTATGAATCTCCTTTATACTAATTACTGATAAGATAAATATTGTAATGCATCATACTTCTCAAGGCATGTATAAAAAAGATATTCTTGCTAAAAGTATCAATCTCGAGGTCTTTAAGACGACTTTAGGCTGCTTATTGATATTTTTTTTACTTGTTATCGCATCTAGGCTAGTTGGCTACTATGAACAAGCTGCAGCAGGATCGATTGATCCAAGTATTATTATTCCTGTAATTGCTCTAAGGATGCCAGATTTTATAACTCTGCTTATTCCTTTATCATTTTTTCTTGGCGTACTGATCACTACTAGTAGGCTTTATGGAGATAATGAAATTTATGCAATTTTTTCTGGGGGAAAATCTTTAATAGATATTATTAAATATTTATTACCACAAGCATTTCTTTTTTTAGTACTTACTGCCTCTTTAAGTTTAAACATAGCTCCTTATACAAAAGCTATGTCAAAAGAATTAATGGCATCTAAAAGTTTTTCAGAAAAAATTCAATCTATTAGACCTAATGAGCTCACGGAAATAGGCAAAGGTAATTATATAAAAGCACAAAGTATTCAAGATGGAGTTCTAGAAGAAGTTATTTTTATATCTGGAGATATTGGGTCGGCAGCTTTAGTGTTTTCAAAAAAATTATTAATTTCAGATTCAAATAATATTTCAAACATTACATTTAAAGATGGAATAATTTATACGGATGTTATAAATCCAGATCAGCAAGTTATAACAAGATTTGGCGAATTTGAATATGATTTAGATGCTAGTTCAGGCTCACCTAAAAAGGCTAGATTAAATAAAGTTTATGACTTTGAAGAAAAATCTAAGAATGCTAGCTTTCAATGGAATCTTTCAATTCCATTAACTATTATAAATTTATTATTTTTAGGGATATTTGTTGGCAAAGCAAAACCTCGTCAAGGTCGTTTTGGTGGAATTGTTCCAGGGCTATTTATTTATATGCTCTATATTAGTTTACTGGTCGCAAGCAGAGAATCTATGATGACTGGAGGATTTTTGTCTAGTTTTGGTTTGTGGTGGGTTCATGCATTATTCTTATTCTTGTCATTACTATATTTGTCTAAATATTATTTCAATTTTGAATTTAATGTCTTGTCATCTAATAGCATTTCAAGAAAAACTATTATTGCAATTTTCCTCTTTATTTTATCAATATGGCTATTAGCATAATTTCAAATTTTGGTATATTTTCAAGATACTTGATTCAAAGAACTTTTATTATTTCTTTTTTAGTACTTTTGGTATTTGTAGCATTAGACTGTATTTTTTTAGTTATTGCAGAAATGGAAGATATCTCTTCTACATATAATTTTAATCAATTGCTTAATTATGTGATGGGAACTCTGCCTCATAGGGCATCAACTTATCTTGAGGGTTCGTGTCTTTTAGGATTACTTATTTCAATGAGCATTTCACAGCAGGAAGGGAATCTTGGCATCATGAGATCAGGAGGGTTTTCCCCGTTAAGAATTTCAATAATATCCTCGATTGGCGCTATTGGAATGATATTAATTTTTCTGGTTAGCGATGAATTATATTTCAAAGATATCTCGATGAATGCTGAGATTGAAAAAAATTTCATCACATCAAACTCTGAGACTAAAAAAAATATCAGAGCAAATTGGATTGAGGATGAGGGCACATATCTCCAATATTTTATTAAAGATAGTGAAACCCTTTATGACGTATCTATTGTAAAGATTAAAAATGATAAGGCTCTATATTCTGCTAATGCGAGTGAGGCTTTAATAGAAGAAAATAGTATTAAATTTTCCCAACCATTTATTTATAAAAATTTTGAAGATAGTAAGATTTCATATCAAAAAATCCCTTTTAAATTCCCAAAAGTATTGCAGCTATCATCTCCTAATATCAAGAATATAAAACTTAGAGATCAACTAGATTACTTAAAGAATTTAGATATAACCAAAGACGGCTCATTTAAATCAGATTTAGAAAAAAATATATACAAAACTCTTTTATTGCCTATTTCAGCTCTAGCAATAATGCTTTTGGCTGGATCCTTAATGTTCGGGTCATTAAGAGAATCAACAATGGGAACTAAAATTATTTTTGGTGTAATTGGTGGTTTTATTTATGGAGTTATTCAGGACTTAACAGTAAGTATTTTTATTACATACTCGCTTAATATTTTGTTTGCAGTATTATTTCCAATACTTTTGGTAGTAGTTTTAAGCCTTATTTTTTATAAAAAGATCTAATTAATTCTTAATCTTGTTTTTGAGACAATGTCATTAAAAGCAATATTTTCTTTTGTAAAATATATCTGCAAGAGAGGAATTCCAAGAGTCGCCACAATAATAATGTTACAACAGAACCTCTTAAAAGCTTGAAAGAGGGTAACTTTACTCCCTGTTATGCTATAAATCTCTATTTTCCACACTGCCATACCCAGCGTCTTATTTCCACGAATCCAAAAGAAGCTAAAAAATCCCCAACTTGAAATACTTATTAAAAGCACAGCATACCAACCAGGTAAAATTGGTTGACTAGGATCTTCGGGGAGCTCCCAATTTAAACCGTTCAAAATAAAAACAGAGAGATATCCTAAAACAAAAATAACTGAAAGCAGTAGCAAGCCATCATAAATAGATGCAACAATTCTTTTAAACGGAAATACGCTATATGATTTGTTAGTCATTTTGGTATAGTACTAAATTATCAACAAAAATAAATTAATATGAACACAACTTCAGATTTTTTAGGACATCCCAAAGGCTTATTCGTATGTTTTGCTACAGAAATGTGGGAAAGATTTTCTTATTATGGAATGAGAGCGCTTTTAATTTTGTATCTAACAAAACATTGGGAATTTAGTGATGCTGCAAGTTATTTAATTTATGGTGCATATACTTCATTGGTTTATATTATGCCTGTTTTTGGTGGCATGCTTGCTGATCAGATTTTAGGATCGAAGAAAGCAGTGACTTATGGGGCAATTCTTTTAGTCCTTGGCCACACAGGCATGGCAATTGAAAGTAATCAGCAAATCTTTTACCTATCACTAGCTCTAATAGTATCAGGAGTAGGCTTTTTGAAACCAAACATATCTACTATGGTTGGTTCATTATATAAAGAAGGAGACCCTAGAAGGGACTCTGGTTTTACTATCTTTTATATGGGCATTAATATTGGTGCTTTTAGTGCTTCATTGCTATGTGGTTATTTAGGAGAAACATATGGCTGGTCTTATGGATTTGGAGCAGCGGGAATTGGAATGCTTCTTGGTTTAATAATATTTCTATGGGGGCAAAAACACTTACAAGGGTTAGCTGAACCTCCATCTGAAAAATATAAAGAGATAAGCATGGGAATTTCATATGAAAACTGGGCATATATCTCTGGAATCTTCATGGTACTTTGTTCATGGTTTCTTGTTCAGAATCAAGAGCTTGTTGGAACACTTCTTGGAGGTTTTGGTGCAATATGTATTGCCATCTGGTTGTCGTATGCTTTATTTAAATGCGATCCAGAAGAAAGAGACAGATTAATAGTTGTTGGTATTCTAATCTTGTTCTCTTTAATTTTTTGGGCTCTTTTCGAACAAGCTGGATCTTCTTTAAACATTCTAACTGATAGGGGTGTTGATAGAACTTTATTTGGCTGGGCAGTTCCCGCATCAATGTTTCAATCTCTAAATGCAGGATTTATTTTTCTCTTAGCGCCATTTTTTGCATTGCTTTGGATAGCTTTGGCAAAAAGAGGTATGGAGCCTTCAACTCCTCTTAAATTTTCAATAGGCATTATGTTTGTTGGATTAGGATTTTTAGTCCTTGTTTATGGTATGCAGTCATCTGTTGGAGTACAAACAGGAGTAATCTGGATAGTATTAATCTATTTACTTCACACAATTGGTGAATTATGTCTTTCACCAGTAGGGCTTTCCTCAGTTACCAAGCTATCTCCACAAAGGATTGTTGGAATGATGATGGGTATGTGGTTTTGCGCTTCCGCAGCAGGGAACTATGTTGCGGGACTTATTGCAAGAGCAACATCTAGTGAGGAGGCTAAAGTTGTAGGCGAGACATTCTCTTTAGCTCAGAAAGAAGCTTTTATGGATGTTTATTCAAATGTTGGGTTAATAGCAATTGGTTGTGGCTTAGTTTTGGCTATATTAACGCCTATCTTGAAAAGATTAATGCATGGCGCCAGTTAAAGAAAAAAAAGATCCTGTTAAGAAAAATATGGATAAACTTCACAAGCCAAAGACTCATAAAGATAAAACTAAATACAAAAGAAGAGAAAAAAAGCCTATTGATTTAGGTTAGTAAGTATTTGTTTATATATATTTTTAAGAGTTTCTAAATCATCTACTGATACCTTTTCATTAATTTGATGAATAGTTTCATTAATTGGACCTAACTCGATTACTTCTGTTCCCATAGGCGCAATCCATCTTCCATCTGAGGTTCCTCCACCATTATTTATTTTAGGTTCATAACCTATAACATCATTTATTGATTTTATAACCACATCTTTAAAGAAAGTTTTTTTTGTAATAAATGGAATAGCATTCAAGGTCCAGTCAATATCATAATCAATATTATTTTTATCTAAAATTTCAAGTATTTTTTCCTTTAATGAATCTTCAGATGATTCAGATGAAAATCTTATATTAAATTTCATCTCTAAGTCTCCTGGCACCACATTAGTTGCACCAGTTCCTGAGCTAATATTGGATATTTGAAAACTAGTAGGTTGGAAGAATTCATTTCCTTTATCCCACTCAGTTTGTTTTAAGATATCTATCAGTGTTCCAGCAATATGAATCGGATTCTTAACTTTTTCTGGATAAGCAACATGACCTTGTTTACCATTTATTTTTAAAATTCCACTTAAAGAACCTCTTCGCCCCAATCTAATAGTATCAGCCAGTTTTGCTGATGAGCTAGCCTCACCAACTAAGCAGTAATCAATAAACTCACCATCATCTTGAAGGTCTTTTATCAATCTATCAATTTTTCCATTTTCACGTTCACCTTCTTCATTACTGTTAAGAAATACACAAATTCTATAACTAGGATTAGGATTTTCATTTAAAAATTCTTTGACTGCTAATAGAAAGGTCGCTACAGCACCTTTCATGTCAGCTGCACCTCTGCCGATTAAATAATCATCAATTACCTCGGGTTTAAAGGGATCAATATCCCATAACTCTTCTGGCCCGGAAGGGACTACATCGGTATGCCCTAAGAAACAGAATAAGGGACCTTTAGAGCCTATAGTGGAGTATAGATTTTCAACGTTTAAGTAATTAATTCTTTTAGTCTCAAACCCTAGCGGTTCTAAATAACTTTCTACAATATCAAAACAGCCGTTGTCATTCGGACTAATCGATTTTATTTCTAATAGTGACTTTGCTAGATCAATAAGATTGTTATTCATAATTAATTATTTTTGTGAAGTTTAGAGTTTAATTCAAGGGCTGCCTTATTAGTTTTAGCTTCGACGATTCCTGTAGTAGAGTTTCTTATAAACAAAAGGTTATCTTTATTCGATAGTTCGAAAGCCTTAACAATAGAATTATCAGGAAGAGTAACTTTTGTTCCTGCGGTTAAGTATAAACCAGCTTCAATAATACAGTTATCTCCTAATGGAATTCCTAAGCCTGAGTTAGCCCCTAACAAACAGTTTTTACCAATTGATATCCTTGTATGGTTTCCACCTGAAAGTGTTCCCATGGTGCTGCAACCGCCACCAAGGTCAGAATTTGATCCAACCACAACTCCCGCAGATATTCTTCCCTCTATCATAGCTCTTCCCAACGTTCCGGCGTTAAAATTTACAAAACCTTCATGCATAATTGTTGTGCCTTCGCTTAAATATGCTCCTAACCTTACTCTTGATGTATCTGCAATCCTTACACCTTTTGGAATAATATAGTCAGTGAGACATGGAAATTTGTCTATAGATTTTATTATTAAGCCTTTATTCTGGAGTTTTGAATTTAAGAGTTTTGTTTCTATCTCCTTTGACGATACCGCACCATAATTTGTCCAGATTACATTTGGTAGAATTTCAAAAAGTCCTTCTAGGTTCATTGAGTTAGGTAAAACAAATTTATAAGAAAGAAGATGAAGTCTAAGATAAGCATCAGCAATATCCTTAATGGGATGCTCAAGATCCTTTAAGTTACAACTTACCTCAATTAAATTTTCATTTACGCTTCCTAAAATGGCATTTTTGTCTCCAACTTGATGATCTTTACCAAATTCAATATAAGGAAAATACACATCTAAGAGATCTCCATCAGACGATATACTAGTTAATCCTAAGGCATGAATTTTCATGAAAGTATTATAATCCTCATGGTTTAATTTATATAATTTCTCCAAGAGCTTTTTTAATTCTCTGCATTTTATTTTTTGATATTAAGTTAGTTCTCAGATCCTCAATAAAAAATGTATCTTCTACTTTTTCTCCAAGAGTAGTGATTTTTGCAGAGTGAATAGATGCTTCACATTCCTTAAAAATTCCTGCTATCTTGACCAACAGACCGGAGCTATTGATAGTTTCAACGGTTATAATATTTCTTTTATTCTGCTCATCAATAGATTCAGTAATCTTCGTTGGATTTTTGAAATGACTATTGCTATTGTCTTTGTAATTCATTCTTTTTAAATTTTTTGAGCCATCAAAAATTGCATGTATTTTAGATGACAAGTCCTTAATATCATTTTGTGTTAATTTCATGGATTTATATTTATAGGAAGCTATAAAAGTATTTAATGCTATTTCTTTATCCTTTGTAGTAGCAATGTCAGCGTCAATAATTTCAACACCTAAAGAATCAAAGACCTCAACTAATTTCAAGAATAAGCCGTTCATATTTCTCACTTTAATAAAAATCTCAATGAGACTTTCAAAACTCTGTCTTAATTCAATTACATCATTATCAGCCTGAACTTTAACAATTGACTGAGCTTGCCACTCAAGTTGTGAGGAACTAAATCTGCCAAAATAGCTTTCATTAATATTAGTCCATAAGTCATTAATAATATTCTTATCACCACGACCTAAATCTTTGACAATACTTTTAATTCTATCCTTGGCTATCTTTTCAAAACTTAATTCAGTTTCTTTATTAAGCCTACTTCTGGTATTAAAAAATAGTGATTTAAGAAGACCATGTTTCCAACCATTCCAGATAGTTGGATTAGTAGCTCTTATATCATTTATTGTTAAAAGATATAAATAATTCAATCTTTCGATATTTCCACACATAATTGCAAAATCTTTAATTGTTGAAGGATCATAGATATCTTTTCTTTGAGAAATAGATGACATTTCTAGATGATGTAAAACAAGCCAAGAGACCAACTCAGAATCGTGCATAGACATACCAATTTTTTTTGCAAATCTATAACTTGTTTTTGCACCAATTTCAGAATGATTTCCTCCTTTCCCCTTTCCTAAATCATGAAATAGTCCAGCTAAATAGAGAATTTCTATTTTTGGTAATCTATTGATCAATTCATTCTCTATTTCAAAGCCTTCGTCGATATGATTTATTTTCATTTGCCGCATATTTCTTACAACCTTAAAAGTATGCTCATCAACTGTATATACATGAAATAAATCAAATTGCATTTGCCCAACCACTTCTGCAAATTCATTAATATAGGCTTGAATTATTCCCAGCCTTTTCATTTTTTTAAGAATTGATGAGAGGTTATAGGGAGATTTAAGTATCTCTAAAAATTGCTTTGAAAAATCTATATTATTTTTAAAATCTTTATCAATTAAAGATAGATTTTCTTTCAATACCTTTGATGTTCTAGTATCAATATTTGTAATATCTTTTCTTTGACCAATTTTTACAAAAATTTTAAATATGAGATGTTTGTTATTCTTTAGATCTTCATTTTTTAACCCTATCCTATTATTTTTAATAAAGAATTCGCCATAATCCTTCTTAACTTTTAAAAAACTTTTTTCTTCATATATATCAAATATAGTCTCATTAAAAATAGAAAGTTTTTCAGCATTTGAGTAATAAAGCTGCATAAGTCTTTCAACTGGCTGCTTAACTTTGGTTTCTTTAATATTTGCTTTTTTTGCTAATTCAATTTGTGAATTGAAGCTAAGTCTATTTCTAGAATTAGTCTGTATTAAATTAATTGAATAACGCAATAATTTAATAAAATCATGAGCATCTATAATACGTTTAAATTCATCTGAATTAAAAATATTAGAATTTGTGATATCTGCATGTGATTTTAGCTTAAAACAATGATCCAGAATCCAGCCAGCAGTTTGAAAGTCTCTTAGACTTCCTGGAGATTCCTTAAGATCAGGCTCAAGATTAAATTCTGTTGAATCAAAGGATAGATACCTATTTTCTTGTTCAATTTTTTTCTTTATAAAGAATCTATTTACAGAAAATAACTTTTCTCTATTTGCAAAAATTTCTTGCATTGTTTCAAGTGACTCTTTGCTCGCTGATAAAGGCCTCAAACTCAAATAAGATGTAAATTCTTTTACATCTGAAGTAATAATTTTTTTTATTTCCTGTTTTGTTCTTACAGAATGCCCAACTTTTAGGCCAAAATCCCATAAAGAAGCTACAAATTTTTCTAAATTAGAATAACTTTTTACTTTTGAATTAATTTGTAGAATTGAAATATCAATATCAGAAGACGGAAAGATTTCTCTATTTCCATATCCACCAATCGCAAATAAACTAAAATCTTTTTGCAGATCAAAACCTTCAAATTTTTTTATAATTTCTTGGTCGAGTAATTCAGACCTTTGATTTAAAAAATTATTAATTTTTTTTGGGTTTTTAATTCCCTTAGGAAGCCATGACCAAAATTTTAAATCTAGATTTTCTAGATCTTGCTTCATATATTTTCTTCAGATCTTTTGGTAAGAACCTCAACGCCATCATTTGTTACAGCTAGCGTATGCTCCCATTGAGCCGAGTTTCTTCCATCTTTAGTTTCAACAGTCCAGCCATCTGACAGTACTTTATTAAATTTACTCCCCTGATTAATCATAGGCTCTATTGTGAAGCACATACCTTCTTGAACTTGAATACCAGTATTAGGATTTCCATAATGAAGAATTTGAGGTTCTTCATGATATACATCCCCAATGCCATGGCCACAATAATCTTCAACAACTGAATAATAATTTTGTTCAGCATGTTGTTGTATGGCATTACCTATATCACCAAGATACATACCTGGTTTAACTATTTCTATTGCTTTATACAAGCATTCTTGGGTAACTCTTACAAGCCTCTCATTGTGAGGTTGACACTTACCCACTAAAAACATTTTGGATGTATCTCCATGCCAGCCATCCTTAATGACTGTCACATCAATATTTAAAATATCACCATTTTTTAAAATTTTATTATTATCTGGAATTCCATGGCAAATAACATTATTAAGACTTGAGCATATTGTGTTTTCAAATCCGTTGTATCCAATATTTGCAGGAATTGCTTTTTGTTCTTCTGTTATATACTTAAAACAAATTGCATCTAACTCGCCAGTAGAAATACCAGGCTGCACAAATGGCGTAATCATATCTAATACCTCTGCAGCTAGCTTGCCTGCAATTCGCATTTTTTTAATTTCATCATTAGATTTAATTGAAATTTTCATATTTTTTTCATTAATTAGTAGACGTCATAGACTTTAATCTGTAAAGTACAATTTTAATGCCTGCTCAATATTTTAGCCCATTAAAATCCGCAAAATTTTCTCATTTATTATTCACTTTTCTTTCTAAAAACCTGTATCAAAGAGGTAAGATTTAATGTCTTTTCCTGCGATATTAGTTCTTGAAGATGGAAGTATATTTGATGGAGTGGGGTTTGGTATAGAAAAAGTTGAAATTGGTGAAATTGTATTCAATACATCTATGACTGGTTATCAGGAAATAATTACTGATCCATCCTACAAAAAACAAATAATAACTTTTACTCATCCACATATTGGTAATACAGGTATTAATGATGAAGACATGGAGTCATCAAAAATTCATGCATCTGGAATTGTAGTAAAAGAATTTTCTGAAAATCCTAGTAGCTGGAGATCCTCTTCTAGCCTAGAAGATTTTCTAATAAAGCAAAATGTAATTGCTATATCAGGAATAGATACTAGAAAGCTAACTAATCATCTACGTGAAAATGGATCTATGGGTTGTTGCATTGCAGCATCTTCAAAATGCACAATTGATCAAGCTCACAAAAATGCTATTGATTTTGATGGATTAGAAGGTTTAGACCTTGCTAAAGAAGTAAGTACTTCAGAAAAATATATTTGGGAAGAGGGAACTTGGCCAGATTATAAAAAAACCTCAAGTAATATAAATATAGTTGCATATGATTTTGGCATCAAAAGAAATATTCTTCGACTCCTAGCTGAACATGTAGGTAAGGTCACTGTAGTGAATGCCCAAACATCATTTGATGATGTAATGGCTTTATCTCCAGATGGAATATTTTTATCAAATGGCCCTGGTGATCCTGAGCCATGTGGTTACGCAATTAAAAATATTAAACAATTTTTACAAATTGGAATACCTATTTTTGGAATATGTCTAGGTCATCAGCTGCTAGCACTAGGAGGTGGCGCTAAAACTAGTAAGATGAAATTTGGACATCATGGAGCAAATCATCCGGTCCAAGATATTGAATCTAGAGAGGTTTTTATTACATCTCAAAATCATGGTTTTGCAGTTGATGCATCTTCTCTAGGAGAGAATATTAAACCCAAACACATATCCTTATTTGATAAGTCTCTTCAAGGAATAGAGTTTATTAATAAACCTGCATTTAGCTTTCAAGGTCATCCAGAAGCAAGTCCTGGGCCTCAAGACATCCAATCTCTCTTTAAAAAATTTAATTCGTTAATACAAGATCATGCCAAAAAGAACTGACATATCATCAATCTTAATTATTGGAGCAGGGCCAATAATTATTGGCCAGGCGTGTGAATTTGACTATTCTGGAGCTCAGGCCTGTAAAGCATTAAAAGATGCCGGTTATAGAGTCATTTTGGTTAATTCAAACCCAGCAACTATTATGACAGACCCTCTTCTTGCAGATGCAACTTATATTGAGCCAATTCACTGGGAAAATATTGAAAAAATAATTGAAAAAGAAAAGCCTGATGCAATCCTTCCAACAATGGGTGGACAAACAGCTCTAAACAGCGCTTTATCCCTTGCAAAAGAAGGTGTGCTTAAAAAGCATGGAGTAATTTTGATTGGAGCATCAAGAGAAGCCATTGATAAAGCTGAAGATAGACAATTATTTGATCAAACAATGCAATCTATTGGAATTGAAACACCAAGATCAGGTATTGCACATAATTTAGATGACGCTTTAAGAGTGCAAAAAGAGGTAGGCTTTCCTGCAATTATTAGACCATCATTCACTATGGGGGGAACAGGTGGGGGAATTGCATATAACATTGAAGAATTTAAAGCTATTTGTGAAAAGGGCTTAGAGCTCTCTCCCACAAGTGAGCTTTTGATAGATGAATCTTTAATAGGTTGGAAAGAATTTGAGATGGAAGTTGTTAGAGACAGAAAAGATAACTGTATTATTATTTGCTCCATAGAAAATTTTGATCCCATGGGCGTTCATACTGGCGACTCTATAACGATAGCACCAGCTCAAACGCTTACTGATAAAGAGTATCAAAATATGAGAAATGCTTCTTTTGCAATTTTGCGAGAAATTGGCGTTGAAACTGGTGGCTCCAATGTTCAATTTGCAGTTAACCCTGAAGATGGAAGAATGATTGTGATTGAAATGAACCCAAGAGTTAGTAGATCATCTGCCTTAGCTTCTAAAGCAACCGGATTCCCAATTGCAAAAGTTGCAGCATTGTTATCTGTTGGATATACCTTAGATGAGCTACAGAATGATATTACTGGGGGGCTCACCCCAGCATCTTTTGAGCCATCAATTGATTATATTGTTACTAAAATACCTAAATTTGCTTTCGAAAAATTTACTCAAGCAAATGATCGACTTACTACACAAATGAAGTCAGTTGGGGAAGTTATGGCTATTGGAACTAATTTCCAAGAATCTCTTCAAAAAGCCATATGTAGCATGGAGGAGGGTTTAGACGGACTAAATTCTGTCCTTTCAACAGAAGATAATGTTGAAGAAAAATTAAGATATGAATTATCATTTCCCGGTCCACAAAGAATTTTTTATGTTGCTGATGCAATAAGGCATGGCTGGAGTATTGAAAAGATAAATCAGCTTTGCGGTATCGATTATTGGTTTTTAAATGAAATTAAAAATATTCTTAATCAAGAAAAAATTCTCAAAGAAAAAAATCTTAAAGATATTGAATCAGAAGAATTATTCAATTTAAAAAAAATTGGATACTCTGATTCAAGAATAGCTTCATTAATTAGTAGTTCTGAGGCAGAAATTAGATCTTATAGAATCAAAAATGGAATCAAACCAGTATATAAAAGAGTCGATACCTGTGCTGCTGAGTTTCTCACTTCAACTTGTTATATGTATTCAACTTATGGCGGAGAGTGTGAAAGCAATGTAACAAATAATAAAAAAGTAATGGTTTTAGGAAGTGGTCCAAATAGAATAGGACAAGGAATTGAATTTGATTATTGCTGCGTTCATGCATCTCTTGCAATGCAAGAAGAGGGGTATGAGTCCATAATGGTCAATTGCAATCCAGAAACTGTTTCAACAGATTATGATGTTTCAAATAGACTTTATTTTGAACCAATTACCTCTGAAAAAATTATGGATATCATTGAAATTGAAAATCCTAACGGAGCAATTATTCAATTCGGGGGACAAACACCACTAAAGCTAGCTTCCACTCTTGAAGATGCCGGAGTAAACATTCTTGGAACTGATGTCGATGCTATTGACCGATCTGAAGATAGAGAAAGATTTCAAGAATTAGTAGAAAAACTAAATCTAAAGCAACCAATGAATTCAACAGTAAGAAATACTGCTGAAGCCCTTGTTTCCGCTTCAAAGATTGGCTATCCGATTGTTGTGAGACCATCTTATGTGCTCGGTGGAAGAGCTATGCAACTTGTTCACAATGATAATGAATTAGAAATCTATCTTAAAGAGGCTGTTGAAGTATCTAATAAAAAACCAATTTTATTAGACAGTTATCTCACCGATGCTATAGAAATTGATGTAGATGTTATTTCTGATGGAGTAAATATTTTAATTGGAGGAATATTGCAACATATAGAACAAGCAGGAATACATTCTGGTGATTCTGCGTGCTCGTTACCTCCATATAATCTTAGCTCTAAAATCATAGAAAAATTGGAATGCCAATCAATCAACATAGCAAAAGAATTAAATATTATTGGCCTCATGAATATTCAATTTGCTGTAAAAGACGAAGACATATACATAATAGAAGTTAATCCAAGAGCCTCAAGAACAGTTCCATTTATCTCAAAAGCTATAAGTAGTTCACTTGTAATGGCTGCTTCAAAAGCCATGATAGGAAAATCTTTACTAGATCAAAATTTTTCAAATGAACTTCCTGAAAACCTTTATTTTGTAAAAGAAGCCGTTTTACCATTTGATAAATTTCCATTAGTTGATCCTATTTTAGGTCCTGAAATGAAATCAACTGGTGAAGTTATGGGAATAGGTAAGAATTTTGGAGAAGCATATGCAAAAGCTCAAAAAGCAGCCAACAAGACTCTCTCTAGACAAGGTACAGCTTTTATAAGTGTTAAAGAGTCTGATAAAAAATATCTGGATGAACTTGTACCCCAAATTATAGATAAAGGATTTGATATAGTAGCAACCCTTCGAACAGCTCAATATATTAAAAACATCGGATACCCAGTAAGAAAAGTCAATAAAGTGATGGAAGGTAGGCCTCATATAGTTGACGAAATGGTTAATGGAAATATCAATCTAGTTATAAATACTACTGAGGGCAAACAATCAATTAATGATTCTGCTTCAATAAGACAAACTGCTCTTCAAAATAAGATTTTTTGTACAACAACCATGTTTGGAGCATTGGCGATTGTAGAAGCTCTAAATAGCTTGGAGTCTGACTGGTCATATCTATCGCTTCAGGAAATTAATAAAAAGTAGCATCCTATTGTTATAATAAAATCATGAGTAAATCTGCTATAACAAAAGATGGCGAAGCCGCTATTAAAGAAAGACTTGCAAAGCTAAAGTTTGAAGAAAGACCAAAAATTTCTGAATCTATTGCTGAAGCTAGAGCCCATGGAGACCTAAAAGAAAACGCTGAATATCATGCAGCTAAAGAATTACAGGGATTGGTCGAAGCAAAAATAGCTGAAATAGAATCATCTCTTGCAAATGCTCAAGTTATAGATGTTAAAGATATACCTGAAACTGGTAGAGTTGTTTTTGGAGCAACAATCAAGTTATTTGATTTTGAAAATGATAAGTCTGTGACCTATAAAATCGTTGGTAATTTAGAATCTGATCCCGAGATAGGATTAATTTCAATTGATACTCCAATTGCTCAAGGGTTGCTTGGAAAATATGTAGGCGACGAGGTCACTATTTCGACGCCAGCTGGCTCCATCTCATATGAGGTTGAAAAAGTTAGTCATATATAGAGTTATTAAAAAATATTATGCATCTTGATAACTGGGGACTAAAAGCTAAAAAACTTGGATACAGATCAAGAGCCGTCTTTAAATTAGAGGAAATTATCGAAAAAACCAAAGCCTTAAAAGGATGTAAAAATGTTCTTGATATAGGTGCTGCACCAGGTGGTTGGTCTCAATTTATTAAGCATAAAATAAAAGAAGCTAATGTTCATGCTCTCGATATATTAGATATTGATCCCATCGAAGGAGTCAATTTTCATAAAATAAGAGTTGAAGATATTGATAATGCTGAAGAAATTTTTAAATTAAAGGGCTCATTTCATCTTGTTATTTCAGATTTAGCCCCCAATTTAACAGGTATAAGTGTTATTGATGAATCAAATATTTATGAGCTAAATGACATTACTTTAGATGTTGCTGTAGAATATTTAGATAAGTCAAAGGGTGTTTTCATAATTAAGACGTTTCAAAATAATATGCTTAAGAAGTTGAGAACTAAAATGAAGGGTTTATTTGATGATGTGCAGACTTTTAAACCCGCAGCATCGAAGAAACAATCTGCTGAAATTTATTTATACGGAGCTTTTAAGGAATGAACAGTAATTTTTTAAGAAATATTATGGTTTGGGTTATTCTCGGATCATTGTTAATGTATGTTTTTAACAACATAGAGTCTGCTAATGTTAGAGAGCAGATAAGCTATTCTCAATTTAGACAAGAAGTTCTGTCTGATAGAGTTGCTAAGGTTGTATACAAAGGTGATCAAATGACCATTACTGGCGACAGGCTAGATGGCTCAAAGTTTGAAACTAACTACCCAATTTTTAAACGTGATGATTTGCTAGATAAAGCCATTCAAGAAAATGGAATTATTGCCGTTTACGAAAAAGTTGAACAACCATCAATCTTGTCACAACTTCTTGTTGGCGCTTTCCCAATATTACTTTTACTTGGAATTTTCTTCTTTTTTATGAGGCAAATGCAAGGCGGTATGTCAGGTAAAGGTGGCCCTATGTCATTTGGAAAAAGCAAAGCTAAGTTAATGGAAGGTGGGAAGGTAAAGACAAATTTTAAAGATGTGGCAGGTTGCGAAGAAGCAAAGCAAGATGTGCAAGAGCTTGTAGATTTTTTAAGAGATCCAACAAAATTTCAGAAGTTAGGTGGAAAAATTCCCAGAGGTGTTCTTATGGTAGGGCCTCCGGGTACTGGTAAAACTCTTCTTGCAAGAGCGGTTGCTGGCGAAGCTAAAGTTCCATTTTTTACTATTTCAGGATCTGATTTTGTTGAAATGTTTGTAGGTGTTGGCGCTTCTAGAGTTAGAGATATGTTTGAACAGGCTAAGAAACAAGCTCCGTGTATTGTATTTATTGATGAAATTGATGCTGTTGGAAGACATAGAGGAGCAGGATTAGGTGGCGGGCATGATGAAAGAGAGCAAACTTTAAATCAATTATTGGTAGAGATGGATGGATTTGAAGGCAATGATGGCGTTATTGTAATTGCTGCAACTAATAGACCTGATGTTCTTGATCCAGCGCTATTAAGACCTGGAAGGTTTGATAGACAAGTTGTAGTTGATCTTCCTGATATAAGAGGAAGAGAGCAAATTCTTAAAGTTCACATGAGAAAAGTCCCACTTGCCGCGGATGTCGATGCATCAGTCATAGCAAGAGGAACTCCAGGTTTCTCTGGTGCTGATTTAGCAAATTTAATCAATGAAGCTGCTCTATTTGCAGCTCGTTATGAAGATAACAAAATTGAACAGTCTCACCTGGATTTAGCTAAAGATAAAATCATGATGGGTGCCGAAAGAAAATCTATGATTCTTAGTGAAGCACAAAAAAGAATAACTGCTTATCATGAAGCAGGGCATGCGATCATTGGGAGACTAGTGCCTCTTCATGACCCAGTTTATAAAGTAACAATCATTCCAAGAGGAAGAGCTTTGGGTGTAACCATGTTCCTTCCTGAAGAAGATACATATATGCAAAGCAAAGAATATCTATTATCTAGAATATGTGCTTTATATGGTGGAAGAATTGCTGAAGAAATTATTAATGGCCCCCAAGGTATTACGACAGGAGCTTCGAATGATATTGAAGTTGCAACAAATATAGCTACTAATATGGTTACTAAATGGGGTCTTTCTGATGTACTTGGACCGTTAAAGTTTGGTGAAGATGAGGGGAGTCCATTTTTGGGACGCTCGGCTACTGCTCCTGCAACGATAAGAAGTGACGAAACTTCAAAAATAATTGATTCGGAAGTAAAGATGATTATTGATACTTGTTATTCAAGATCTCAAAAGCTTTTAAATGATAATTTAGATAAGTTGCACGAAATGGCTTCAGCATTATTAATGTTTGAAACTATTAATGCGGATCAAATCGATGACATTATGGCTGGCGCTAAACCAAGAGCACCAAAAGACTGGACTGACGATAATGATTCTTCCACTAAAACTAAATCTACTAAAACTTCAATAAAAGGTCCTGCAGAAGAGCTATAATTCCTTATCATGGATTTAAAATTTGGAACTGATGGCATAAGAGGACCTGTTCAAACAGAGATCACACCTGAGGTTTGTCTTAAAATCGGTCATGCAGCAGGTATTGTTCTAAAAGAAGAAGGGCTTGAAAGCGTTATGATTGGTAAGGATACGCGTGTATCTGGATATATGTTAGAGGCAGCCCTAGAGGCAGGATTTATTGCAGCTGGCATCAATGTTAGACTTCTTGGACCTATTCCAACACCAGGAGTTGCTTATCTAACAAAAACTTTTAGAAAACAGTTTGGTCTCGTAATTAGCGCTTCTCATAATAACTTTTTAGATAATGGTATAAAGATTTTTGATGCTAATGGAGTCAAAATTTCAAGAGATATTGAGTTAAAGATAGAAAAAGTACTTAAATCAGATTTGAATTTAGTTGAAACTTCTAGTCTTGGAAAAGCTGAAGCTTTTCATGAATCTACTGCTAGATATATCGAATTTTGTAAGTCTACTGTTCCTGTAGATATATCTTTTAATAATCTTAGAATAGTCTTAGATTGTGCTAATGGCGCTTGTTATAAAGTTAGCCCAGCAGTATTTAAAGAGCTTGGAGCAGAAGTTATTCCTTTTGGAGTTGATCCTGATGGATTTAATATTAATCATGAATGCGGCTCTACTCATCCTGAACTTGCTCAGGAGATGGTTTTAAAGCATAGAGCTGATTTTGGCGTAACTTTAGATGGCGATGGCGATAGAGTTATTCTTATTGATAGAGAGGGTAATATCTTAGATGGAGACGATCTTTTGTATATTCTAGCCTTTGCAAATCCTAATAGAACTGGATCTTGGTCTGGAGTAGTGGGAACCTTAATGTCTAATTTTGGATTAGAAAAAGCTATTCAGCAATTAGGGTATAAATTTATAAGAGCTGATGTAGGTGATAAATATGTTAGCAAAATGCTAACTGAAAAAGGTTGGATGTTAGGAGGTGAAAGCTCAGGTCATATCATTTGCAGAGACCTTGTGAGTACTGGCGATGGAACCATTGCGGCGCTAAAAGTAATTAGCTCTTTACTAATGTTAGAAAAAGATCCTAAAGAAGTCCTAATGAACTATAAAAAATTTCCACAAATTAATATTAATATCCCTGTTAAAAATAAAGATATTATTAATGACTCAGAAATAACATCATTTATAAAAGATATAGAATCAGATATGACGGTCGGAAGAGTCCTAGTTCGCGCATCTGGAACTGAGAGCCTAGTCAGAGTCATGGTCGAAGCTTCTGAAGAAGCTGTAGCTAAGAAGTTTGCTAAAGACATTGCAAAGCTTATTAAATCAAAGTCTTAAATTATGAGCCTGTCTATTATTGGAAATTGGAAGTCAAATGGCTCAATAAAATCAAATGAATCCTGGATTTTAGAATTTAAGAATTATATTAATGATTCTGAAATTTCTAATTTAGCTATCTGCCCACCTTTTATCTTTATTGATCAAATGTTCAATCTTGCTTCAGGCCTTGGTCTTAAGATTGGCTCTCAAGATGTAGACTCATCAAGTGGAGCAAGAACAGGAGCTATATCGGTTGAAGCTTGTATAGATGTTGGGTGTTGTTTTTCATTAATTGGACATTCTGAAAGAAGAGAGCTTTTTCATGAAAGCAATATTGATTTAAGGCAAAAAGTAATTGCAGCCCAAGAAAGAGGACTACAAGTTGTTTTTTGTATTGGAGAACCAAAAGAGCAGCATATAGCAGCTACTACAAATGAGTTTTTAGAAGAGCAGATAATTAATTCTTTGAGTGATCTTGAGCTTACAGATGGTTTTACAATTGCTTATGAGCCTATATGGGCAATTGGAACTGGCGAGACTCCTGATAGCAGTGACATAAATGCCACTCATAAATTTATAAAAGATATAGTACAATCGACATCTAAAAATAACTTCACTCCAAATGTTTTATATGGAGGAAGCGTTACAAGCAAGAATGCAGAAGTTTTATTTAAAGAACAATATATTGATGGAGCTCTTATTGGAGGAGCTTCACTAAATGGAAAAGAGTTTGCTGAGATTGCAAACATACATAAAAATAGAGGATTATAAGCATGGTAACTTTTATAACTGTTGTAAGTATTTTATTAGCAGTCGCAATTATAATACTTGTGATGCTTCAGCAAGGGAAGGGTTCAGATATGGGTGCTGCCTTTGGGGGCGGATCTTCTAATTCAGTTTTTGGTGCAACCGGACCCGCTGGGTTTCTTGGAAAACTTACTTACATTTTAGTAGCAGTATGGATGATCTTAGTGCTTTCATTAGCATTTATATTAAAGTCGCAGAATACTGAAGAAACTTTTGACATAGACATAGCTCCTGAAGAAAATTTAATTGACGAAGTTCAAGAAAACGAAATTCCAACCAGCTAATAAACCAAACTAAATTAGTTTACAGACGAAATTTCTATTTTTTCTGTTCCAATTGGCAAGGTCACCATGGTTCCATCATGCGCAGAGGTCCAATTATCTCTAATCTCATCCACTCCCCTATACATAATATCTTCCATTAAGTTAATTCTAGGCGCTGGAAGTAAGTGATAAAAAACTAAGTGTCCTACATTTGCTTCATTTGCAGCTTTGACTACATCTAGAATAGGAGTGTGATAATCAAGAATATCAACAGTAACAGTTTCGACTACAAAGTTTTCTGTTTGCTGAGCATTTTTATTAATAACTTCTAATAATTCAACAGACATAGCCTCATGAAATAAAGCATCAACATTTTTAGAATTTTTTATGAGGTTTTCATCATATATAGTGTCTCCACTAATACTTACTGACCGCCCCTTATAATCAATTCTATATCCAAGTGCTGGATCAACTGGATCATGTGAGACGCTATAAGCAGTAATTTTTAAATTACCATCATTAACCAAAACGGGATTTTCTAAATCTACTGTATGAGTATTAAAGCCAGCAATATTTAATGGGGCAATTTTATCTCCATGATGCTGATTTCTAAAAAAATAATCTTTTGTATAAGCAAGCTCAATGCCATCAGTCAACATTTGAATTCCTTCAGGACCATATATTTTTTGTTTTTCATCTCTTTGACCATTAATCCATGTACCCTGATGAAAATCAGCTATATCTGAAATATGGTCAGAATGAAGGTGAGTATAAAATATTCCTTTAACCTTATTCCATGGCGTATTCCAATTGTTTAAGTTCTGCGCACTTCCATTTCCTGTATCAAAAATGTATATGTCATTGCCAGCTTGAATTAAAATACAAGCCTCAGCTCTATTTGGATCATTGATAGGGGATCTTGATCCGCAAACAACTGCTGTTAAAGCATCATATGCCGGCAAATAGGAGGCAGGAGCAGTCATATTTTTAATACCTATTTCTAATAATCTATCTTGAAATAAAGGTTGCTTTAAGAGTATCAAAATTAACACAGCCAATAAGGCCATTAATGTAAACAGATATTTAAGAGTTTTAATCATTCAATTATTATATATTTTTATTAATTTATAACAATTGACATAAAATATGACAATAATTTTTTTTAATCATAAATAAAATCATGAGTGTCTAATTTTTTCATATGGTGCCGAAAGCGGGACTTGAACCCGCACGAGCTTTCGCTCACTAACCCCTCAAGCTAGCGTGTCTACCAATTCCACCACTTCGGCTAAAGAGTTGGATTATAAACAAGTTATTTTTTTGAGTCTAAAAAAGTTTTAATTAACTTGACCTAAGTACCCTGATTTCATTACACTTCACCTTCGCTGCGTTGCGGGGTGGAGCAGTCTGGTAGCTCGTCGGGCTCATAACCCGAAGGTCGTTGGTTCAAATCCAGCCCCCGCTACCACGTAATAATATTTTGTGGGGCATATGCCCCATTTTTGTATGCAAAAGAAATGAATAGAGAAGACATTATAGAAATTGTAAAACCTGTTATTGAAGACAGAGATTGCTTTCTATGGGGTGTTGAAATACTGAGAGGAAAAAGAAGACCTACTGTCAGAATCTATATTGAATCTGATAAAGGCGCTAATATAGATGACTGTGAGAATATTTCTAAAGATCTAAATTACGAATTAGCTTTAGAGGAATCCTTTGTAGAAGATTATATTTTAGAGGTCTCTACTCCTGGTGTAGATAGAAAGATATTTTATATTGAGCAACTTGATGAATTTTTGGGAGAAAATTTCAAAGTTAAATTAAGACAAGCTCAAGATAATATTAAGAATTTTGAAGGCTTTATTAGTGATCATAGTGAAGATACATTCACTATTGATTGCAAAAATGGTAGCCATGTTATTAGGTTTTCAGACACTGAATTATGTCGTCTGAATCCAAGTTTTGATGATATTTTAAGGATGGGTGAAAATTATGGAAGGTAATGAAATTTTAGCAGTAGTAGACTCTGTATCTAATGAGAAAGGCTTAGATAAAGACTCAATATTTGAAGCAATTGAGCTTGCTATTGCATCGGCGTCTCAAAGGCATTTTCATGAAGATGCTGAGCTTTATGTAAAAATAGATAGAGTCTCAGGCGAATATAGTACTTTTAGGAATTGGATTGTTGCTGAAGAAGACGACCCAGAATTTCATATTGAAACTCATGTCAAAACTTCTGATTCTGAGCTAGAGCTCAACGAGATATACACAAAAGATATTGATAATGTAACTTTTGGAAGAATTGAAACTCAGGCAGCAAGACAAGTAATGCTTCAAAAAGTTCGAGAAGCTGAAAGAGAAAAAGTTGTTTCCATGTTTAAAAATCAAAACAATAACCTAGTTAATGGAACTGTGAAGAGAGTAACTAGAGATAATATTATTGTTGATATTAGTTATGATGCTGAGGCTATTCTGCCTAGAGACAGACTCATGCCTGGTGAAATTTATAAAGTTAATGACAGAATAAGAGCTATTTTGCAAATACAAGAAGTTGAGGGTAGGGGCGCCCAATTAATGTTAAGTAGAATCTGTCCTGAGATGGTAACAGAATTATTTGGCATTGAAGTTCCTGAAATTAATGAAGATATTATAGAGATTAGAGGTGTTGCCAGAGATGCCGGATCCAGATCAAAAATAGCCGTGAAAACAAACGATGGCCGCATAGATCCAGTTGGAGCTTGTGTTGGCATGAGAGGTTCAAGAGTTCAGGCTGTCTCAGCAGAGCTAGGCAACGAGCGAATAGATATTATTATTTATGATGATAATCCAGCTCAATTAGTAATTAATGCTCTTGTTCCAGCTAAAGTTGAATCTATCGTTATGGATGAAGCCTCAAGATCAATGGATATAGCTGTAAATCAAGATAACTTAGCCCTTGCAATAGGATCAAGGGGTCAAAATATTCGTTTAGCATCTAAATTGGTTGGATGGGATCTTAATATTATAAGTAGTGAAGAAGCAGAAGCTAAAGAAAAAGTTGATCAAACAGAATTCCTTGGAAGCATGATGGAGAGCCTTGGTATTAAAGAGGAGGTAGCAGAAGGACTTGTTAATGCTGGCTTGAATACATTTGATGATATCGCTTATGCAGATGATGCTGTTCTTTCAGGGATTATTCCAGATGCTACAGAGATGGAAAGAGTAAAATCAACAGCAGAAGATGCTGCATTAATGGAAGCAATGGGTGAGATATCAGCAGAAGAGGAAGATGCTGAATCATTAGCTGATTTAGAGATAAGTGAAGAGAATCTTTCTAAATTATCAGCAAAAGCTATTAAGAATAAAGACGACCTTGCAGAGTTAGCTGTCGACGAATTACAGGACATTATCGAAATAAGCAATGAAGATGCTTCAGCGCTTATAATGAAAGCAAGAGAACACTGGTTTAATTAAAAGAGGATATTTATTTTGGCTTTAACTGTTAAAGATTTTTCAAAGACTTTAAAAATTTCAGAATCTGCTCTGCTTGAGAGAATGCAGAATGCGGGTCTATCTCATAAATCAGGTTCCGATGAGATAACTCCAGCAGATAAATCGGCATTATTAAAATCACTAAAAAATAGAAAATCGCAAACTTCTTCAGTTTCATCTGACTCAGGCATAAAAGTTGTTTCAAAAGGCAAGAACATTGGTGATGGCGAAGCTCCAAAAAGTTACTCAGATAATATTGAAGCCAAAAGAGCTGCAGCATCTGAGCAGTTAAAAGAGCAGCAAAAAAAACGCGAAGATCAGATTAAAGAAGCGGCTAGATTAAAGAAAGAAGAAAGAGAAAAACAGATTGCTGCCAGAAAAGAAGCTCCAGTTCAGCCCAAAGTAAGTGTTAAAGACCAATTATCTCGAGCTGCAAAAGAATACAGTAGAAAAGAATCAAAAGTTACTCCAGATTCTGATGCAGAGCATCAATTTGAAGCACCTACTAAGATAAAATCAAAATCAGTCGACGTTCCTGAAACAATACAAGTTGGAGAGCTTGCAAAGCTTATAGCAGTTAAGGGAGGCTTAGTTGTTAAAGAGTTAATGAGCTTGGGAGTGGCTGCAACTATTAATGATGCTATTGACCAAGAAACAGCAATACTAGTTTTAGAAGAAATGGGCCATGAGGGCATTCCATTAAAATCAGATAATGTTGAAGAAGAGCTAGCAAGTTTAATTACTTACTCTGATGAACTTCAGATAAGAGCTCCAGTTGTAACCGTGATGGGTCATGTAGATCATGGTAAAACTACTTTGTTAGATTTTATAAGAAAATCTAAAGTAGTTGATGGAGAGGCTGGAGGAATTACTCAGCATATAGGTGCATATCAAGTTGAAACCTCTAAAGGCTTAATAACTTTTATAGACACTCCTGGGCATGCTGCTTTCTCGTCCATGAGAGCACGAGGTGCAAATACAACTGATGTAGTAATTTTAGTTGTAGCTGCAAATGATGGAATTATGCCTCAAACCGAAGAAGCTATAAATCATGCTAAGGCTGCTGGAGTATCAATTGTTGTAGCAATAAATAAAATAGATCTACCAGACACAGATATTGAAAAAATAAAAGGTGATTTAGCAGGGAAAGAGCTTACGCCAGAGGACTGGGGAGGAACTATACAGATGGTTCCAGTATCAGCTTTAACTGGTGAAGGTATGGATAAGCTGCTGGAATCAGTTTATTTAGAATCAGAATTATTAGAATTAAAATCTCACTTTGATGGCCCTGCTCAAGGGGTTGTTATTGAATCTGAATTGGATAAATTTCGAGGGCCTGTTTCCACCTTCTTAGTTCAACATGGAACATTGAAAATAGGCGATGTTGTTGCATCTGGAAATTCTGTAGGAAAAATTAAAAGTATTATTAATAGTGATGGGTCAAAGCTTAAAAATGCTGGGCCTTCTTTTGCAGTAGAAGTCTTAGGCTTAAATTCAGTGCCGAATGCTGGAGATCAATTTCAGGTTGTTGATAACGAAAAGCAAGCTAGAGAAATAGCTGAGTTTAGAATAAATAAAGATAAAGAAAGAAAACAGCTTAAGCAAAGAGATGGTAGTTTAAATATATTTGAAACCATGGGCCAAGAGTCCAAAAAAATATTAAATGTAATAGTTAAAACAGATGTGGTTGGAACATCAGAAGCGATTGTTGCAGCTCTTCATGAATTAGGCACAGACTTAGCTAAAGTAAAAATTGTCTCTAGTGGAGTTGGTGGTATTTCAGAATCAGATGCTAATTTAGCTGTTGCAGTAAACTCTATTATTTTAGGTTTTAATGTAAGGGCTGATAATGCAGCTAAAAAGATTATTGAAGATGAGTCAGTTGATCTAACCTATCATAGTATTATTTATGAG
The DNA here is from genome assembly GCA_964275345.1 of uncultured SAR86 cluster bacterium. Classification (GTDB taxonomy): domain Bacteria; phylum Pseudomonadota; class Gammaproteobacteria; order Magnimaribacterales; family D2472; genus MED-G78. The sequence continues at coordinate 554,607 of CAXYBK010000003.1, forward strand.
CTTCTTGATGACATCAAAGCAAAATTAAGTGGTTTATTAGATCCAATAATAAGAGAAGAAATTGTTGGAACTGCAGAGGTTTTAGAAGTTTTCAATTCTCCTAAATTTGGACAGATAGCTGGGTGTATGGTTCTTGAGGGCTCTGTCTTAAGAAGCAAACCTGTAAGAGTATTAAGAGATGAAATTGTAATTTTTGAGGGTGAGCTAGATTCTTTAAGAAGATTTAAAGATGATATTGGTGAAGTTAAAAATGGTACCGAGTGCGGAATCGGCATTAAGAATTATAAAGATATAAAAGCTGGAGATAAGATCGAAGTTTTTGACAGAAAAGTAGAGGCTCAGACGCTTTAAGTAGCTCATGTCATCTATTAGGGCTCAAAAAGTTAGTGATTTTCTTAGAAAAGAAATATCCTTACTAATATCTTCAGAAATAAATGATCCGCGTCTAAAAAATATAAATATCACTGCTGTTAAGGTTTCTTCTGATATTGGTCAAGCTACAGTTTTTTATACAATTATTGGCCAAAATAATGCTGGTGACGATGTCACACCAAAAATTCTTGAAAAATTAAGTGGAATGCTTAGGTCAAGACTTTCAAAGATTATGAAAATAAGAAGAGTTCCAAAATTAAATTTTAGATTTGATGAGAGTATTGAATACTCAAGCAATATAGAAGAGCTACTTAATAAAATAAAATAATGGATGGGTTCTTTTTAATAAAAAAAGAGAAAGGCATTTCATCTAATGGCGTAGTTCAAGAAGTTAAGCGAAAATTTAATTTTAAAAAAGTTGGTCATTTAGGAACACTAGACCCTATGGCGACTGGTTTGCTTATAGTTGCTATAAATAGAGCAACAAAATTTTCATCCTATTTCCTTAATGAAATTAAAGCTTATTCTGCAGAAGTTACTCTAGGTTGCACCTCGGATACGGATGATGCTGAGGGCAATATTCTAAATATTGCTAAAAAAATACCTGATTCAAGCAAAGTTATTTTAGCTTTAAACAGTTTTTTAGGAGAGTCGCTCCAAAAAGCCCCTTTCTACTCTGCCTTGAAACACAAAGGCAAACCTTTGTATAAGTATGCTCGCGAAGGCGAACTAATAGAAAAACCGCCAAGAGAAATAAAAATTATAGATATAAGTAATATCCACTTTCAAAATCCATTACTTGAATTTGATATTACGTGCTCTAAAGGAACATATATAAGATCTATAGCTAGAGATATTGGAAATCTTCTAGAATGCGGAGGATACCTTTCTAAACTCAAAAGAACACAGCAAGGATGCTTTGAAATTTCAGATGCGAACTTTACTAAAGATTTATTCACTGATCACATCATTTCAATTGAAAGTGCTTTTCCTCAATTTAACTCTCTTGAATTAAATGAATTAGAAGAAAACATATATAAAAATGGTGGAAGAGTTGAATCTATAAAAGGAAATGAAGAAATATTAAAAATATATTCTTCCTCCAAGAAATTCATGGGATTAGGAGAGGTTAACGATTCTGGTTTAAAGCTCAAACAGCTTGTTTAATCTCTTATTTAGTAATAAGCTACGCGCTCAGACTTTAGATATACGAGGTTTGATTCCAATTAATACATGTATATCAGGGATAAAAAATGGCTCTATTAGCAGAAGAAAAAGCAGGTATTGTTAGTAAATTTCAAAAAAGTGATTCAGATACTGGTTCTCCAGAAGTTCAGATTGCTCTATTGACTGAAAATATTAATAAACTTCAAGATCACTTTAAAGAACATAAAAAAGATCATCACTCTAGAACAGGTTTAATAAGAATGGTTAATCTTAGAAGAAAACTTCTTGCTTACTTAAAACGTAAGGATCAAGAAAGTTATCTAAAAACTATAAAAGCCCTAAAATTACGTGGATAAAAAATAATAAAAATTAAAAAGGAATATTGTGGAAAAAAATAAATTAGAATCTCAATCAGTAGAATTTGCATATGGCAATAAAACTGTAAAATTAGAAACACACAAAGTAGCCAGACAAACTACAGGTGCTGTTTTAGTAACAATCGATGACTTGGTAGTTCTTACTACTGTAGTAGCTAGAAAAGAAGCAGACCCTAAAAAAGACTTCTTCCCTTTAGCAGTTTTCTATCAAGAAAAATTTTATGCTACAGGATCTATCCCAGGTGGATTCTTCAAAAGAGAAGCTCGTCCAACAGAAAGAGAAACATTAACTTCAAGGTTAATAGATCGTCCTGTAAGGCCTTTATTTCCAGAAGGATTTAAAAATGAAGTACAAGTATTTTGTACTGTCTTATCTTCTGGTAAAGACTATAACCCTGATATAGCTTCTATGATTGGAACATCAGCAGCTTTATGTGTTGCAGGAGTTCCATTTGATGGCCCTATGGGTGCAGCAAGAGTTGGTTTTGTCGATGGCAGTTATGTTTTAAACCCTTCATATGAAGAATTAGAGGATTCATATCTTGATATGGTAGTAGCTGGTACAGAGGAAGCGGTGCTAATGGTTGAATCTGAAGCAAAAGAGCTTAGTGAAGATCTAATGCTTGGAGCTGTGTTATTTGCTCATGATGAAATGCAGGCTGTTATTAAAGGCGTTCAAGAGCTAAAAGATAAAGCAGGCAAAGAAGACTGGGTGGTTGCTGTTGACGAAGAGACACCTGTTTTTTATGGCGAGTTGAAAGAAAAACATACAGCTGCGATTGAAGCTGCTTTTAAAATAGTTAATAAGTCTGAAAGAACAGAAGCGATTAGTGTTATTAAAAGTACTATTATTGCTGAATATGAAGAGCTTGATGATATGAAGATGTCAAAAGTTATGGGAGCATTCAAAAAACTTGAATCAGATATTGTTAGAACAAGCATCATTCAAAATAAAACAAGAATTGATGGAAGGGATGAAGATACAGTTAGACCAATATGGGTTGAAACTGGACTTCTTCCTAAGGCACATGGATCATCTTTGTTTACAAGAGGTGAAACTCAAGCACTTGTAGTTGCAACATTAGGCTCTACTAGAGATGCTCAGAGGATTGAATCTATAGAAGGTCAAGATACTGATCATTTCATGCTTCATTATAATTTTCCTGCATACAGTGTTGGAGAGATTGGAATGCCGTTGGGACCAAAAAGAAGAGAGATTGGACATGGTAATTTAGCAAAAAGAGCTATTAAGGCTGTTCTGCCTGATACAGATGAGTTTGGATATACTTTAAGAGTTGTATCTGAGATCACTGAATCAAATGGTTCTAGTTCTATGGCAACAGTATGTGGTACTTCATTATCTTTAATGGACGCAGGTGTTCCTTTAACAAGCCCAGTAGCCGGAATAGCTATGGGATTGATTAAAGAGGGCGATGATTTTGCTGTTCTAACAGATATTCTTGGTGATGAGGATCATCTAGGCGATATGGACTTTAAAGTAGCTGGAACTGAAACTGGAATTACAGCACTTCAAATGGATATCAAGATTCAAGGCATTAACGAAGCCATTATGGAAGTTGCGCTTACGAAAGCAAAAGCTGCTAGAAATCATATTCTTAAATGAAATGAATGCAGTAATTAATAAGCCTAAAGAGCTTTCAGAGCACACGCCAGCAATGAAGAAGTTTGTTGTACACACTGATAAGATTAAAGAAATCATTGGCAAAGGTGGGGCAGTCATTAAAGGAATGCAAGAGAAAACTGGAGCAACTGTCGATATTAGTGATGATGGAACTGTTGCTGTATTTGGGCAGACTCAAAGTGCAATGTTGGCAGCTGTAGAGATCATTGAAGGCATTATTGAAGATCCAGAGCTCAACAAAGTTTATACAGGAACTGTAGTAAAAATTGTTGAATTTGGAGCGTTTGTAAATATTCTTCCAGGCAAAGATGGCTTACTTCACATTTCTGAGATTGCTGAAGAAAGCGAACTGAAGATGTAAATGCTGTCCTGAAAGAAGGCCAAGAAGCTGAAAGTTAAACTAATTGGATTTGACCGCGGAAAGATGAAATTATCCTTGAAAGCATTACTTACTAAAGAAGAATCTGAGTAAAGTCAAATTATTGCAACTAATTTTTATATATAAAATTTGATCCTTTTTGCTTTTTATGGTCTTATATAATCTGTAAATCTATAAAAAACCTTAATAGGGGGAGTTAATATGGATAACATGTGGAGAATGATAAATGATACAGTTAGTCAACTAACTGGTGTTGTAACTGGATTGTTAGGACTTGGAATTGTTGCAGGTATAGCCTACGGCGGAGAAGTCTTTGGAATGAATGTAATTGCAGGTATCACTGAAGTAGTTAGCGATTTAGCTAGTCAGGGATTAGTTGGATTACTAGTATTAGCAATCGTATTGAGCCTTCTTAATAAGTAAATTATTTAAAGGTCATATTGGGAAGGTTTAAACCTTCCCAATTTTTTAAAAAAAAATGAATTTAAAACTCACACTTCAATCGATCACAACTTTTCTTAATAAGTTAACAAAATTATTAATACCTTTAGTGCTAGTAGCACTGCTTATGGGTATCATATTGGGAACAGAAACTCCATTTGTAGGAGATGTTTATAAGAATGTAGCAGATATATTAAACATGTTGGGAGAGGATGCTCTTCTTGCTTTAATATCCATAGTTATTATTCTTACTTATCTTAAAGAAAGACTAAGTTAGATCTGTTCTTTCTAGAAAAAAAAATTTCTTTTTTTTATACACACCACTATTCTTATACTTTAATAAATAAAGTTTATTTATGGTATTTAAAATATGGTGGTTATGGGTGGACTTGAACCACCGACCCCGGCATTATGAATGCCGTGCTCTAACCAGCTGAGCTACATAACCATGCGTAGAATGATAGTTGCTAAAATTTAAGAGTCAATATCTTTATATAATTAACCTTAGACATTGAATTTAAAATGAATAACATCACCATCTTTAACAATATATTCTTTTCCTTCTAAGCGCCATTTACCATTCTCTTTAGCGCCTGCTTCACCTTTATTTGTAATGTAGTCATCAAAAGCAATTACCTCAGCTTTGATAAATCCTCTTTCAAAATCTGTATGAATTACCCCAGCAGCATTTGGTGCTGAGGCATTTAATGGAATAGTCCATGCTCTAATTTCTTGAGGCCCCGCTGTAAAGTAGGTTTGGAGCCCAAGTATTTCATAGCCTTTAAATATAACTTTATTTAATACAGGCTCATCCATCTCCATTAACTCAAGATATTCACTTCTTTCTTCATCTTCCAATAAAGCTATTTCTTGTTCAATTTTAATAAAGGTCGGAACAACATCATGATTTAAATTTCTTGCAAAATCTTCAAGACTATTAAGTAATTCTTTTGATCTTGAGTCATCAGATACATTTGCAATATAAAACATAGGTTTGATTGTTAGCAGATGAAGACTTTTCACAAAAGCTTTTTCCTCATCATCAAAACTTTCAAGAGATATAAACTTTCCTGACTCTAGTTCTGATTTGATTCTATTTAGTATCTCATGATCTTTTTTATTTTGTTGATCAGAAGTTTTTAAAAGCTTTTCTGTTTTCATTAAACGTTTTAAGACAGACTCTAGATCGGCAAAAATTAATTCTAGATTAATTATTTCTGCATCTCGAACAGGGTCAACAGAGCCATCTACATGTGTGATGTTCTGATCTTCAAAACACCTGACTACATGAGCAAGAGCTTGCATTTCTCTTATATTTGATAGAAAAGCATTACCTAAACCTTCTCCTTGAGATGCTCCTTTAACCAATCCGGCTATATCAACTAAATCTAGTGTAGTAGGTATTATTTTTTTAGAGACTACAATGTCCTGGAGCATATCCAAGCGTTTATCTGGTAATGGGACTATCCCTACGTTCGGCTCTATAGTACAAAATGGAAAATTCTCAGCTGGTATAGCAGATTTAGTTAATGCATTAAAAAGAGTAGACTTACCAACATTTGGAAGACCTATTATTCCACATTTAAAACCCATAATTTTTATGTATGAAGTTGAAGTTGAGCTTCAGAGAATTTTTTTTCACATATGAGATTAAAAACTTTACTTAAGTCATAAAAACCTTCCTCTATAAGGGTTTTATCTTTTGGTTTAGATTTACTTAGAACCCAATTAGTAACATCACTTTTATCTCCTGGATGACCTATACCAATTCTTATCCTATAAAATTTTTTTGAACCAGTTTTCTCAAATATATCTTTTAGTCCGTTATGACCTCCATGCCCACCACCAAGTTTAATTTTTACTTCGCCTGGATTAAGATCTAAATCATCATGAAATACCACTAAATTTTCACAGGAAATATTAGAATAACGCATTATTTTTTGAATTGTTTTACCTGTATTATTTACAAAGTTAGTTGGTATAGCCAAGATAAAGTCATTATTGGAAGAGGTGGCTATTTTTGCTTCAAGTTTTTCTTTTAAAACAAACTCAAGATTAAGTTCATGACAAATCTTATTTAACCAGTCTTTACCAATGTTATGTTTTGTTTCATCATATTTAGCACCTGGATTACCAATGCCAATAAAACATAATTTAGACACTTTCTAGCTTTCTTCAGATCCTTCATCAGGACTTTCAGCACTATCAGAGGCTTCTGCACCTTCCTCGCCTTCAGATCCTGCTTCTGCACCTTCCTCGCCTTCAATCTCAACAGGCTCTTCTTCAACAGCTTTAGGAGCATTAACTGAAACAACCATTTGGTCTTGCCCATCTTCTAAACCAGAAATCTCTGCACCTTCAGGAAGAGCTACCTCAGTTAACCTGATTCCATCACCTAGGGCTATTTCTGTAACATCTACTTCAATAGCTTCAGGAATATTACCTGCCAGACAAAGAACTTCAATTTCACGTAACAGCTTCGTTAAAATTCCGCCTTCCATTTTCACTCCAGCACATTCTTCTTCATTCATGTATCTGAAAGGGACAACAACTTTTAATTTAGTTTTACTAGATACTCTTAGAAAATCTGCATGTAAGAACTTGCCTTTTGCAGGATCTCTCTGAAGTTCTTTAAGAACAACTTTTTCCTCTTTCTCACCAATCTTGATTTTTAAAACCTGAGTGTAAAAAAGTTCATTTTCTGATGCTTTTGTTAATTCATTAAGAGGTAATTTAATATTTTCACCAGGAAGCTCATTACCATAAATAACAGCAGGAATCATCACATCGATTCTTCTGATTACTCTAGCTTTGTTTGATCCAGTTCTTTCTCTAGGATCTGCATTTAAAATTATTTCTTGTGTCATATTTGCCTCTTATCTATCTATGTAAACATCGCGCTTAAAGACTCTTCATTGCTTAATCTTCTAATACATTCAGCAATTGTTGGAGCCAACGAAATGACGCGTATTTTACTGCATTTTTTACCTTCTTGGGACAATGGAATGGAATTAGTTACAACTAATTCGTCCATAGATGAATTAGATATTCTCTCTATTGCAGGACCTGATAGTACTGGATGTGTAATATACGCCTTAACGCTAGCAGCGCCTTCCTTTTTAAGGGCTTCAACAGCATTGCACAAAGTTCCAGCAGTATCGATTATATCATCGGGGACAATACAGATTTTCCCTTTAACATCACCAATAATATTCATAACTTCTGATTCATTAGCAGCAGCTCTCCTTTTATCAATAATGGCAAGCTCAGCACCATCTAACTGCTTTGCAAGAGCTCTAGACCTAACCACACCACCCACATCAGGTGATACAACCACAACATCTTGCATATTTCCTTTGCTTTGTATTTTTATATCCTGCACCATTAAACCAGTTGCATAGACATTGTCAGCAGGCATATCAAAAAATCCTTGGATAGTTTCAGAATGAAGATCTACAGTTAAGACTCTATCAATCCCAACACTTCTAAACATATCAGCAACAACTTTTGCACTTATTGGAACTCTAGCAGATCTAACTCTTCTATCTTGTCGAGCATATCCATAATAAGGAACTACCGCTGTAATTCTTGATGCAGATGATCTTTTTAAAGCATCTGCAATCAACATAATTTCCATAACATTTTTATTTGTTGGAGAGCATGTAGGTTGGATTATAAAAGTATCATGACCTCTTACATTTTCCTGAATCTCCACTTTTATCTCACCATCAGAAAAATAGCCAATATCTGCTGAAGATATTTCCATACCTAAAATTTTAGCTACATCATTAGCCAGCTCAGGATTTGCAGTACCTGTAAAAATATCTAAATTTGGCTTACTTATCATGATTTAAATTATACCAAAATTGGTTGGGGTGGGAGGATTCGAACCTCCGCATGACGGGATCAAAACCCGTTGCCTTACCGCTTGGCTACACCCCAATGTTATTTCATCCCTCTTAAAGGTGAATATTGTATAGCTTCAGTTAAAAAGAATCTCCAATTAATAGGTATTATTTGCATTATTTTATCTAACTCATCTGAGTTTTTATAAGGAATATACAAAGTTGATCCAGTTCCAGTTAAAAGAATATTAAATGAAATAATATTTTTTTCATAAAATGCATTTATTTCAGAATATTTAGAGAGAACAGACTTTAAAAATGAGTTCTGGCCTTCTTTGTTTATATCCACCGAAGTCTCAATATTTCTCTCATAATGGGTAAACATTTCTTTTGTTGAAATATTTATATTTGGATATAAAAGAACATACTTAAGTCTTTCAGACTCCTTGAGCTCTAATTGATCACCAATTCCTGAAACAAATGCATTCTCCCCATTAATAAAAAAAGGCACATCTGCACCCAAATCTTTTCCTCTATCAAGCAACTCTTGATGAGTAATATTTAGACCCCATATTTTATTGAGCCCCAGTAAAACTGTTGCTGCATTTGAACTTCCGCCTCCAAGCCCAGCACCAATTGGGATATTCTTTTTTAAATTTATCTGAATTCCCTTATCAATCTTATAATCTTTTTTGAGAATATTTACCGCTTTAAAGATAATATTGTCTTTCATTTCAATTAAAGGGGGCTCACATTTTATTTTAATTTCGCCTGAATCTAGATTAATTATTTCTATATCATCATAAAGATCAATAAGTTGAAATGCAGACTCTAAGTTATGAAATCCATCTAACCTTTTATCTAATATTTTGAGATATAGGTTAATTTTTGCAGGAGACTTAAAATGCAAACTATTTGTAGTCACGTAAAAATCCTTTGATATAAATATTTTCAGACTCAATGGTTATTAAAGTAGTCATTCCCTTTCTATTATTACACTCAAAACGTGTTTGGCCTTGATTAAAAGAAGTAAGCTTACTTTCAATATTATTAGCCCTCAGACAATTAGATATAAAATTAAAAAAATCACCTAAATTTAAATCCTTAATAAAATCTACAGTTTTAAAATCAGGAGCAGGAGAGGTGGATATACCATTAAATTTATCAATTGTTACATTAAGAACATTTCCTAATAAAGGTTTATTAACCTGTATAATAACTATATTGTTTGAGGGAAATATTACAAAATTGTAATTCAAATTTTTATTCTTCTGAAGAAGAGTGAATTTTCCAATATATTTTTCCTCTGAAAATTGGGATTGGTTTATAGAAGCACATGAGACCAAAGATAACAAAAACGCTATTGAGAAACTTTTAAAGATGAATTTACAGCTATTTGGCATAAATCATAAAACCTCTGATGTCTCAGAAAGAGAAAGGTTTATTATAGATGAGTCTACTCAGATTTTTTTAGAAAATTATCTAAAAGATAAATTTCCAAATTCTATCGAATCCTTCTTTGGTTTATCAACCTGTAACAGGACCGAATTCTTTTTTATAGCAAAGGATGACGAAATAGACCAAATTTTTCACTCTATTAAACATGCTTTAGATATAACAGAAATACCAGATTCACATTTCTACTTTTTTAATAAAGAAGATGCTTTTATTCATATGTGTAAGGTTGCATGCGGTATTGATTCACAGGTTGTAGGTGAACAAGAGATCTTTGGCCAATTTAAAAATGCATATAAAACTGCTGATGAACTTGGTTTAATTAAATCAAGGCTGAGACTTTATATTGATAAGACTCTCGAAATTTCTAAAAAAATTAGAACAACAACAAAAATTGGCTTAAACCCTCTATCTGTAAGTGGCTTAGCTCTTAATTTAGTTAAGAGAATTTTTGAGAAGCCAGAAAATCAAAAAGTTCTTATTGTCGGTGGCGGGGAAATGGCAAAACTAATTATTGAAAGCCTATATAAGTCTGGTATTAAAGATATTAGCGCAATCAATAGAAGTATTAAAATTATTAATATTTCTGATACCTTTAACGTTATGCCTATGCCTCTAAGCTCTGCTCATAAGGCTTTAGAAGAGGCTGATATTATTATTGCCTCAGCAACCACTTCTGTTCCTATCATAGGCAAAGGTGCTGTTGAAAGCGCTCTTCAGGTAAGAAATAATAAGCCAATGTTATTTATAGACTTAGCTGTTCCAAGAAATATTGAGTCCGAAATAAAATTATTGGAGCAAGTCTATTTATTTTCTATAGATGATATTGAAAAAATTACGAAGGATAATTTTGGTGAAAGGCTTGCTGAGGCTGAAAAAGCATCTAATATTATTGTTCATGAGGTTGAGCTAGCCGAAAAAGAAATTTTTAATAAGTTAAAAAGAACTTCAATAAGAAATAACCTTGCAGATTTATTAAAATCATTTACAGATGAAGATTTACTATTGCTAAGAAATCAAGTGAAAACTAATGATGACCTAACTAGTTTAATTATTAAAAAAGCACAAGAAAAAGGAATTTCTGAATCAATTGCGGATATTAGAATTATTGATAATCATGTAATCAGAGAAATAGTGAAAGGGTTAATCAAAGATGCATAACTCAATGTTATTAAAACTTGAAAAACTTAAAGAAAGACTTGATGAAATTCAGAATGCTTTATTAGACTCAGATACAGTTAAAGATATTGAAAAATATACGCAACTTAATAAAGAATTTTCTGAGTTAAGACCGATTGTAGAAAAGTTCGATGAATACAATGAAACAATAATCAGATATGAGGGAGCAACATCACTTCTTGAATCAGAAGATGATGAAATCAAAGAGCTTGCCCAAATTGAACTGGAAGAGTCTCAGCAGGAATCAGAAACTTTTGAAAGAGATCTTAAATTTATGCTTCTTCCAAAAGACTCTGCAGATGATGGCTCAGCTTATTTAGAAATTCGTGCAGGCGCCGGCGGCGATGAAGCAGGAATCTTTGCAGGTGATTTATTTAGGATGTATACCAGACTTGCTGAAAGAGAGGGATGGGGCATAGAGATAATTAATACCAGGCCCGCTGAACAAGGCGGCTTGAAAGAGGCTGTTGCAAAACTTACAGGCAAAGCAGTTTTTAAAGTTATGAAGTTTGAATCAGGAGTCCATAGAGTACAAAGAGTTCCTGAAACAGAATCTCAGGGAAGAATTCATACATCTACATGTACGGTAGCGATTCTTCCAGAAACAGAGGAGATTCAAGATGTAAATATTGCAAAATCCGATTTAAGAGTTGATACCTATAGAGCATCTGGAGCAGGGGGCCAGCATGTTAACAAAACTGATTCTGCAGTTCGTCTAACCCATATTCCCAGCGGGCTTGTTGTTGAGTGTCAGGATGGAAGATCTCAGCATAAGAATAAAGAAAAAGCATTATCACTCTTAGGAGCCAAACTAAAGCAAAGAGAGCTAGAAGAGCAGCAAGAAAGTATTGCTAGCGAAAGAAAGGTATTAGTTGGAACTGGTGATAGAAGTGAAAAGATCCGAACATATAATTTTCCTCAGGGAAGAATGACAGACCATAGAATAAAATTAACTCAACATAATTTAGATCAAATTATGGATGGGGATATCAAAAGTATTTGTGATGCTTTGCTATCAGAAAATCAACTGGCAATGCTGTCTCAGCTTGAAGAAGAATAATTCTTGGCAGCTTCTTTAAATACATACAAAGAAAAAGTAGGCCTGCTTGAAAAAAGCTTTCCAGGCATAAGTAATAATTTTAGATTTTTTTTAAAAAAAGCCCTTAAATATTCAGACTCTATTATTATTCTTAATGATGATGTTGATATCTTAGGTCATGAAGTAGAAAAAATTGAGAATTTTATTGAGTCTACAAAAAATAAAATCCCAATTGAATATATGCTCAATGAAGCTGAATTTTATGGAAGAGATTTTTATGTTGATAACAGAGTATTAATCCCTCGAGATGAAACTGAGCTATTAATTGATATTTTAAAAAACTATCATCAACAAAAAGATTTAAATGTAATCGACCTTGGAACTGGATCGGGCTGTATAGCAATTTCTATTGCCCTAGAGATTCCCGAAGCAAATGTAATAGGGGTAGATAAGTTTATTGATGCATTAGATATAGCAACAAAGAATAAGGATATCCATAAAGTTGTAAATTTAACTCTTAAACAATCAGATTGGTTATCTGATATAAATGAGGGTAATTTTGATGTTGTCATATCAAATCCTCCTTATATTAATTCAACTGATAAACATCTAGAAAATCTTGTTCACGAACCCATGAATGCATTAATTTCTGCAGATAACGGTCTTTCAGATTTTAAAAAAATATCAATGCAGGCATATCAAAAGTTAAAGACTGGCGGAATTCTTATGTTTGAACATGGCTTTAATCAGGCTGATGAGGTAAAAAAAATTATGGAATTAAGTAATTTTCATGAAATTGAGAATTTTAAAGATTATCAACTTCATCCAAGAATAACTATAGGCAAAAAATTAGCTTGATTATATAATTTAGAAATATATAAATTGGGGAATAAATATGATCGGAGATATGCAAAGATGGACACCTAACGTTGCAAGCATTATTGAGCATGCTAAGGAATTTCATCCAACAAAAGAAGTCATTAGCAGAATGGTCTCTGGGGATATTCATAGAACAAATTATGAAGAGGTGTGCATTAGATCTAGAAAGCTTGCCTCAGCCCTAGAAAAGGATGGTTACAAAAAAGGTGATGTAATTGCTACATTGGCTTTAAATACATACAGACATCTTGAAATGTATTATGGCATCTCAGGTATGGGTGCAATTTGTCATACCTTGAATTTTAGACTTCATCCTGAACAGGCTGTTTATATTATTAATCATGCAGATGACAAGATTATTTTTTGTGAGGTACCTTTCATACCAATATTAGAGGGTCTCAAAGATCAACTTCCTTGTGTTGAAAAATATATTATCCTTTGTGATGAAGCAGATATGCCTGAAACAGGTTTAAAAAATGCAATATCCTACGAAGAGTATATAAATAGTGGAGATGAGGATTATGTATGGGCTGAAATGGACGATGATGCTGCATGTGGACTCTGCTATACCTCTGGAACAACTGGAAATCCAAAAGGTGTTCTTTACTCGCATAAATCAAATATTCTTCATGCTCAAGCATCCTTAAACGGAATGCCTATAAGTTCTGATGAAACCATACTCATGGTTGTTCCTTTATTCCACGTTCTTGCTTGGGGTATTCCTTATTATGGTCCCATGAATGGATCAAAGCTTGTGATGCCTGGCATGCAAATGGAGGGTGAGCCTTTATATGACCTTATTGACAGAGAAAAGGTTACTTTAGCTTTTGGAGTACCTACGATTTGGATGGGATTACTTGCTTACTGCAGGGATAATAATAAAATTTTAACTTCAGTAAGAAATACTATCATTGGAGGCTCAGCATTATCTCTACCTACCCTTCAGGAGTTTGATGAAGTCCATGATGTAAATGTTATTCATGCATGGGGCATGACCGAAATGAGTCCCCTGGGAACTGTAAATACTCCAACTCCCGAGATGGAGAATATGAGCAAAGATGAAAAATATGCAATTCAATTAAAACAAGGAAAACCAATTTATGGTGTTGAACTTAAAGTTGTAGATGATGCTGGGATTGAGCTTCCTAAAGACGGAGAATCTCAAGGGCACTTGATGGTTAGAGGACCCTGGATACTTCAAAAATATTTTAAAGCAGAGAAAGATGCTGTTGACCAAGACGGATGGTTTGATACTGGAGATATCTCTGTCCTCGACGAAGATGGCTACATGATTATTAAAGACAGAGCTAAGGATGTTATTAAGTCTGGAGGTGAGTGGATAAGTTCTATTGATCTAGAGAATGCAGCCTTTGGACATCCTGATATTACAGAAGCCTGTGTTGTAGGTATTCCTCACCCCAAATGGGATGAGAGACCAATGTTATTTGTAGTTACTAATGACGGCGAGCCTATTGAAAAAGAAAGCATTTTAGAATTTCTTGGCTCTAGAGTTGCTAAATGGTGGCTTCCTGATGAAATTATTTTCTTAAAAGAATTGCCACATGGAGCTACAGGAAAACTTCAGAAATTTGAACTTAGAGACGAATATAATAATTACTACATGGAGAAATAATATGTTGCACATCATCAACCCCTCAGATATTGAATCAGTTATTGGTAAAGAGGTTGGAACTTCTGATTGGATAACTATTGATCAAGAAAGAATTGATAAATTTGCTGATGCAACAATGGATCATCAGTTTATTCATGTTGATCCAGAACAAGCTAAACCTGTATTTGGTTCTACTATAGCTCACGGTTTTCTTTCTTTATCCCTTGTTGCCGGAATACCTTTTCAACAAGAGATAGGCATGATTTTAGAAGGAACAAAAATGGGACTAAATTATGGCTTGGATAAAGTAAGATTTTTAAGTCCAGTTCCTGTAGATTCAGAAGTAAGAATAGTAATGAAATGTCTTAGCATTACAGAGAAGAATCCTGGTCAATTTTTAGCTAAAAATGAAGTAACAATGGAGATTAAAGGAGTTGATAAGCCTGCATTTGTTGCTGAGACTCTAAGTATGTTTATTGTTTAATTAATTATTTAACAATTTATTTAAAATTTCGTTAACGCCTTGAGGATTTGCCTTGCCTTGAGTTTCCTTCATGACCTGACCTACAAAGAAACCAAATAACCTGTCTTTTCCGCCCTTATAAGCATTAACTTGATCAGGATTTTCATCAATAATTTTTTTAGCAATATTTTCTAAAATTGATTCGTCTTGAATTTGCACTAAACCTTTTTCTTCAATAATTTCATCAATATCATTTCCTGAAATCCAAACTTCCTCAAGAACAGATTTAGCAATTTTCCCTGAAATAGTTTTATCTGAAATTCTTTCAATTAGTTTTGCAAAATTAACTGAAGATAATTTTGACTCCTCAATGCTTATGTTATCTTTATTTAATAGAGCGCTCACATCTCCCACAAGCCACTTAGCTATAAGACTAGAGTCTTTTGTCTTTTCAGAAGCATCTTCAAAGAGATTAGCCATCGCTTTAGAGGAAGCAAGAATCTTTGCCTCAGATTCCTCTAAATTATGCTCATTGATAAATCTTATCTCTTTTTGCTTGGGAAGTTCAGGTAGAGTGCTTTTTATTTCCTCTAGCTCATTGTCTGAAATAACTACTGGGAGTAAATCTGGTTCAGGGAAATATCTATAATCATTTGCAGCTTCTTTTGAGCGCATAGATCTTGTTTCATTCTTAACGCTATCATACAGTCTGGTTTCCTGAACAATGCTTTCACCTTTTTCTAATAATTTAATCTGTCTTGCAACTTCAAAATGAATTGCTCTTTCAATAAATTTAAATGAATTAATGTTTTTAATCTCAGCTCTGGTTCCAAGAACATCATTATCATGTTTTTTAACAGATACATTTACATCGCAACGCATAGACCCTTGAGACATATTCCCATCACAAATATCTAAAAAGGTAACCAGCTGATGAATAGCTTTAAAGTATGCAACTGCCTCTTTAGCACTAGATATTTCTGGTTCTGAAACTATTTCTAATAGGGGAGTTCCTGCTCGATTTAAGTCAATTCCAGTTTCTCCATCAAATAAATCATGTATAGATTTACCAGCATCTTCTTCTAAATGTGCCCTAGTGATATTAATAAGCTTTTCATCACCATCAACATTTATAACAATCGAGCCTTTTCCAACAATAGGTTTCTCCATTTGAGTAATTTGATAACCTTTAGGTAGATCTGGATAAAAATAATTTTTTCTATCAAACATAGACACTTGATTTATTTCAGCATTTGTAGCTAGGCCAAACCTTATAGCTTTATAAAAAGCCTCTTTGTTAGCAACTGGAAGAACTCCAGGTAGACCAAGATCAATTAAATCTACTTGTGTATTAGGTTCTGATCCAAAACTAGTAGAAGCTCCTGAAAAAAGCTTTGTTTTAGTCGATAACTGAACATGAACCTCTAATCCTATTACAGTTTCCCAAGTCATTATTTTGTCTCCAAAGGTGGAGTCTTAAGATGCCAGTCAGTCGTCATTTGAAAATTATGAGCAACATTAAAAAGCAGACTTTCTTGCAGTGAATTTGCAATTAATTGTAATCCTAAAGGCTTATTGTCCACATACCCATTTGGAATGGATATGCCAGGAAGTCCAGCCAAGTTTGCTGGAACAGTAAATAAATCTTCAAGATACATTTCTATAGGATCGCTCATAGATCCTGCTTCAAAAGCAGCCCCTCTTGTAGTGGGAGACATAATTAAATCAACTTTCTTAAATGCATTATCAAAGTCGTTTTTAATTAACCTTCTTACCTGTTGTGCTTTTTTATAATAGGCATCATAGAACCCAGCAGAGAGAACATATGAGCCAATAAGAATTCTTCTTTTTACTTCATCACCAAACCCTTCAGATCTACTTCTAATGTAAAGATCTTCTAAATCTTTTGGATTATCACATCTATTTCCATACCTTATCCCATCAAATCTTGATAGATTAGAGGAGCACTCTGCAGGCGCGACTACATAGTATGTTGGAACAGATAAATTGATATTAGGAAGTGAGACCTCAACAAACTCAACGCCAAGCGACTCGTAATGTTTTTTTGAATCTTCAAAAATTTTAACAACATCATTATCGAGTTTAGATAGATCAAATTCTTTGACTATACCTATTTTTAGACCTTTGATGGGTTTATCGATGCCTTCTGTGAAATCAGGCACGTCCTCATCTAATGAAGTTGTATCTTTTTTATCATGAGAGCACATTTCATTCATAAGAATTGCACAATCCTCAGCTGTTCTTGCCATAGGACCGGCTTGATCTAGACTAGACGCAAATGCAATCATTCCCCATCTAGAAATTCTTCCATATGTTGGTTTTATGCCGGTTATTCCACACAAAGAAGCCGGCTGCCTTATAGAGCCACCTGTATCAGTGCCTGTTGCAGCTGAAACAATTCCTGCAGCAACGGCAGCAGCGGAACCTCCAGAACTTCCTCCTGGAACCAAATTTTGCCCCCATGGATTAAGTACATTGCCATAAAAGCTTGTTTCATTAGATGATCCCATGGCAAATTCATCCATATTAGTTTTACCAATCGATATACATCCAGCTGCTTCAAGATTTTCTATAACAGTTGCAGAATATGGCGGAATGAAATTTGAAAGCATATTCGAGCCACAAGTTGTCCTTAAGTCCTTAGTAACAAAAAGATCTTTTTGGGCTACAGGTATTCCAGATAAACTTAATTCAGAAGGTTTTTTATCTAACTCACTCGCTTTGATTAAAGCCTTCTCTTTGTCTAATGTTATAAAAGCATTCAAATGCTTATTATTTTCAACAAGATTGAAAGTTTCTATAGTTAACTCATGATTAGAGATTTCTTTTGATCTAAGCATAAAAGATAACTCTTTAATCGTTTTAAATTGGATACTCATTCGACAACTCTTGGAACTAAAAAGTAATCCTCATTTGCATCAGGAGCATTTTTAAGGAATTGTTCTTTTCTGTTTTTTGCAGTAATTTCATCTTCTCGCGTTTTAGCGGTTTTCTCAAGAGGGCTTTTAAGAGGCTCGATATCAGAAGTATCGACACCATCCAGTTGATCAACAAACTCAATTATATTTTCAAGATCTTTAGTAATTTTTTCTTCATTTTCTTTATCAAAAGCAAGTCTCGATAAGTAAGATATAGTTGCAACTGTTTCTTTGTCCATATATAGGATATTATTATAAATAAGTTGAGAGATGTTAACTCAACTAATTTTTTTTTTACATTATTTTTTTGGAAAACTACATTGGAATTTAATTTATTTAAAACGGTCAGGGGTTATTTCTCTAATGATCTTTCTATAGACCTTGGGACTGCAAACACTTTAATTTATACAAAAGATGTTGGAATAGTTCTAAATGAACCTTCTGTGGTTGCAATTAGAGAGTCCAGAGGACAAAAAACAGTTGTTGCTGTTGGAACAGAAGCTAAAAAGATGCTTGGAAGAACTCCTGGTAACATTAAGGCAATTCGCCCATTGCAAGACGGAGTTATTGCAGACTTTCAAGTTACAGAAAAAATGCTTCAGCATTTTATAGCAAAAGTTCATGAGCAAAGGTTTATTAAGCCGAGTCCAAGAGTCCTAGTTTGCGTCCCCTGTAGATCAACACAAGTTGAAAGAAGGGCTATTAGGGAATCTGTACTTGGAGCAGGAGCCAGAGACGTAAAGTTAATTGAAGAACCTATGGCGGCAGCAATTGGAGCAGGTTTACCTGTAGAGGAAGCTTCCGGCAATATGGTTGTGGATATAGGAGGAGGTACTTCTGAAATCGCTATATTATCTCTAAATGGTGTTGTTTATGCTGAATCTGTGAAGCTTGGTGGTGATAAAATGGATGAAGCCATTACTTCATGGATAAGAAGAAATTTTGGGTGTGTTATTGGTGAATCAACAGCAGAAAAAATTAAACAAACTATAGGTTGCTGTACCGAAGAATCTGATAAATTAGAAATGCAAGTTACAGGGAGAAATCTAGCTGAGGGCATACCAGAGACATTTACTTTAAATAGTGATCAGGTTTTTGATGCAATGAAAGATCCTTTGCTTGGAATTGTTAGAGCTATAAGGAATGCACTAGAATTAGCACCACCTGAGTTAGCTGCAGATATTGCCGAAAGAGGCATTGTCTTAACTGGAGGAGGTGGTCTCATGAGAGATCTAGATAAGCTTATTTCAAATTCTACAGGTATTCCTGTAATAGTTGCTGAAGACCCTCTTACTTGTGTTGCTAGAGGTGGAGGTCAGGCTCTAGAAATAATAGATAAATATGATATAGACCTACTTTCAACTGAGTAATTTAGATGGCGAGAATTGCGCCTGGCAATACACCTAAACTTGCATATACATTATTGCTTGTTCTATCGTCTTTATTTCTATATTTAGATTTACAATATAAAACTTTCACTCCAACAAAAAATTTTTTTAATTCAGCACTGCTTTCAAGCAATTTACTGATAAAAAATATTTTTTTTAAGCCAATTAGCAATTTATATAATTTAACAACTTCAAAAAACGATTTAATTAAATTAAATCAATCTTTAGAAGATGCTCTTGAAACCACCAGAATAGAAAATTTTCTTGTTTTAAATAAAGCAAAATTATTTAAAAATAATAAAGGCTTAATAAATTATATTGAAAGCTCAACTATTAATTCTTTATATGAAATAGCAGCAGTTTCATCATTTGATACTAATCAATATAAATGCTGTGATAGTCATAGACTTTTTCTTTTTAATAATTCAACCCCATTTAAAGAGGGAGGAACTGTTATCAATTCCAAAGGCATATTAGGTCAAATTACAGACTCAAATAATCGTGTAAGTGAAGTTATATTAATAAGTGATATTAATCATTCAATGCCCGTCAAATTAAATAATTTTTTTTGTAATGCTAGTGGGACAGGAAGACCACGTATTTTAGAATGTAAATATGATTCCTCTTTGTGGCCAGAGTCCTTTTCTATAGGTGAAAATTTTTATTCATCTGGATTAGGTGGAGTATTCCCAGAGGGTTTATTAATAGGAGACATTACATCAATTAGAATTGATGATGATAATCAAACTATTATTGAAATTGAGTCTACAGCTAATCCATTAATCCAAAACCATGTAATGGTTATATACCCTAATGACTTTAAATAACTTATTTAAAATTTTTGTTACTATTATTTTTGCAAATTATTTAGATTCAAGAATAAATATATTTATGATTGATTATTATCTGAGCTTTTCACTTGGCTTTTTAGTTTTTTGTTTTTGGGTTTTTAGTCTGCCTAATAATATATATGCACTAACAAGTTTTATAATTGGTTTATCAATTGATCTAATTTTAGGCAGTCCATTTGGATTAAATGCTCTTTTATTTACAATATCTTCTTTTTTAATCCATTCATATAGATATTCATTTAGAATATTTTCTTTTCTCCAGATAACGATTTTTTTTGCGCTCTTATCAACATTTTATTTAGGGTTTATAAATATATTTATGAATACTGCAAATTTCTCTTATCTATTAATATTCTTAAGTTTCTTTTTAAATGGTCTAGCGTGGATATTAATATATATACTTATGAATAAATTTAAGAAGAGATTTTATAGATAATAAAATGATGGTATTTAGAAATTTCTTTTTCAATCGAAAATTTCTTTTTTTATTAATAAATATAACCTCAATATTACTAATACTAGTTTTAGCATTTAGCATACTTCTGTCAATTAACCCGAATTATGCAACTCGATTTTTAGATAGGTTTTTTATTACAGACTTTAAAATAGAATATGCAGGCATTACTTCAAATGGACCAATCCTCCATCCAAATATTAAATTTAAAGATTTCAAGTTGCTTAAAGAGAATGAGCTAATAGGTAAAACTGATAATCTAGAAGTTTCTATTAGCATCATAGAATCCCTTTTATTCAGAAAACCTATTATTCATAATATCGTTATTGATAATGGAATAATTTATCCTCTTGAAGTAGAAGATGCTTCATTAGAATTTTTAAAAATAAATTCTAATATAAGTTTTAATAAAGATAATTTAATAAATGGCCATATTCATTTTATTCAAAATAATATTACTGGTGCTTTGTTCTTATCTGCAGATAAAGAGGTGCAAAAATATTTTATAAATCTTCCTGACAATGACTGGCTCTCTTTCTTACCACTTGGGCTAGATAATAATTTCAAAAAAATTAAATTTTCTATAAAAATGATTGGAGATGATAGAAATAAGTCTTTTAATTCAAATGGATATTTCAGACTAAGTGGAGAAGAAACTGATTTATTAAAATTTTCTACAATCAAAGGTCAATTTATTCAATCTTACAAAGATGGAACCTCTTTAATATCATTTAGTAATTTAAATGAATCATTATTTGCAGAAGAAAATTTACTTTCCATAGATCTATCAAAAAAGATAATTAGACTATCAGATCTAAATTTAGATAAAAATAATATTCAACTTAACGCTCTTAAAAATATTAATAAAATCCATCTAACAAATATAACTTATGTATTTGATAAAGATAAAACATTTTTTTCAACGATATTCAAATCTCTTAATTTAAATAATATTTACTTAGATTCCATCGAGAATCTCTCCGGGATCATCCTTGCAAATAATGATCTATTGCAACTAAAGACTAAACCTAGCCAGGTAACCTTAATAACAAATGATGGATCATCCTCAAGCTTTATACCTTATGGAAGTTCAAGTTTTAATTTTAATAATTCAATCTTAGATACCAAGTTACTCCTAAAAAATAGCGAAACAAATTTGGAATTTGAGATGTTGAATTATTCAAATGGAGCATACGACTTAAAAGTTTTAGCTAAAGAAATTAGTACAAAATTATTTTTATCATTATTTCCTAAGAATCTAATAGAAATTAAAAATAATTTAGCAAATTCTCTCAAATTAGATTCACTCGATCATGTGAAGCTTTCTATTAAAAATGGTTTTTTAGATGAATCACTGAATGATTTAAATGGTTCAATTAGTTCTGTAAATTTTGATTATCAAATTAGTCCTACGCAAGTTATTAATTCAGACTTAATCGATTTAAGACTTAAAAATAGCAATATTACTATTGCTTTAGGCGAAGGTTCCTATAACTCAATTCCTTTTAAAAATGCAAAAATTCTAATAGATACCTCAGCACAAACTCTTAATTATTTTTCTGAACATTTATTATCAAATAATAATATTGAATTTGAAGGATTAGATATTACAAACTATCTTGTAGAACAGAATATTAATTTGCCCTTAAGATCAATTGGGAAGGTGAGTCTTCGTAACCAAGATAATATTAACTTTACTAAGGTATTATTTAATAATCTTGGCCTGAAAATTTTTGAGGAATCTCAGATAAAAAATCTTGTTGGAGAAATATTTATAAAAAACTTCAATTCTGCATTTGGTTCAATTGAGGGCAATGGATTTGAACAAAATTTTGAAGCCACTTTAATTGGTAAAGACTTATCTGCAAATCCTATATTATCTTTAAATACCCAGTTAGAAATAGATATGGAAGAAATTTTCCCTGGAACTGATTTTTTGCGAATAAAAGGAAAAGAATTATCAAAGATTCAACTATCTTATAACTCAAGTGAAGGACTAGAAATTAATATATTCACCAATTTATCTAATACAGACATTACCTCAGATATAAATTATTTTAATAAGCCCGTTGGTAATTCTTTAGATACCAAGGTTAATATTTCTAACATAAAAAAACCAAATATCCTGATAAAAAATAATCTATTTGAAACCTTATTAATCTTAGAAAAAAATAAAATTGATGGCTATTTTAAATCTGGAGATTATTTTAATGAGATTGTTAACTCAACAAAAAACTTTAATAAATTTAAAATTTATCTAGATATTCCAGAGTTGAACTTTGAAGATCTTAATTTTAATTCATTTGATGGAAATACTTCTAATTCAATGCAAATTGAATATCTTGAATTTCATTTTGATAAATTGAAATTACTTGGAAATAATTTTAATGCTCAAACAGGAAAAATTAATATTCTTGGAGATGCCACAAAGCTTACTTTAAAAGGTAATGATTTAAACGGAGAAATCTCAATTGGCAGCGACGGCTTTACTAAGATAAATCTAAAGAACTCCAAGATAAAATCATTATCTTTCCCAAAAGAATCAAGATCTGAGCAATTTACTAATATTAGATTGATAGGAGAAAATATAAATATTGAAGGAATCAAAATAGATTTATTTGATTTCTATATTTTAGAGAATTCAGAAGTTATAACAATTGATAACATAAAAGTTCAAAGCAAAATTATCAATATCGAGAAATTAGCACAAGAAGAAAAGGCATATATTAGTTACAACAAGAAAACTGATTTATATAAAGTAAAAGGCTCTTATGAGCTTAATAAGATTCCCAAAAATATTAAAAAATATCTAGGATATGATTTTGAATACCTTCAATCTAATATGAATGTTGAATGGATAAGTGCTAAGAAGCTTAATAATCTTCAGGGTAAACTGTCTTTTCTTGTTAAAGATCTAAGACTCGAACAAGAAATGCCTAATTCTGTTTTAATAACCGCACTTGGAATTTTTAATTTAAAGAGTTTTTTCTCAACAATTTCTGATATAGATCTATCAGATGAGAATCAAAGTAACTTAAATATAAATAGGGGAGCAGGAAGCTTTATATTTATGAAAGATAGAGCTAGGATCTCAGATCCATTATTCATAGAAACTAATTTTGCAAAGATGAAGTGGATTGGTGACATACAAAAAGATAGGAAAAAAAATCTCTCTGATTTAGATTTATTTCTTGAAATGAGGCTCACTATTTCTGACAACCTCCCTTGGTATGCAGCGTTTCTGGGTGGCTTTCCAGCCGTTGCTGGCGGAATGGTTATTGGAAGCATCTTTGAAGAAGGAATTAATGATATTTCAACTATTAATTATCAAGTCAAAGGTGACATTAATGATCCTAAATTATTAAGACTAGAGTAGAAATATAGTTGCTAATCCTAAAAATGATACAAATCCAACAACATCGGTAACTGTTGTAACAACGACACTTCCAGCAATGGCTGGATCTTGTTCAAATTTTCTCAGTATCAATGGAACAAAAATACCAGCGACTACTGAACTTATAAGATTGATTATAAGTGCTGCAGCTATAAGAAGAGCCAGAGTAGAGTCGCCAAACCAGAAGAATGTACTAAATCCTATTAATATCGCCAACACAAAACCATTTAAAATTGCTACTGCTAACTCTCTTTTAAATAGCCAAGAAAGGTTTGAAGAATTTATTTGCTCTAAAGTTAAACCTCGCAAAACAATTGTTAAAGTTTGAGTAGCTGCAACGCCACCCATGCTTGCTACTATTGGCATTAAAACTGCTACAAATACAATTTTATCAATAACATCCTGAAAGATATTAATAGTCATAGCTGCAAGAAATGCAGTAAGTAAATTCATACTTAACCAAAAGACTCTACTTTTTGCAGCTCTTCCTGGAGGCTGAAAGGTATCTTCAGCAATACCTGCCATTCCTAAAAAGTTTTGATCTGCATCTTCTCTAATAACATCAACAACATCATCAATAGTTATTCGTCCGATTAATTTATTTTTATGATCTACAACTGCAGAAGAAATTAAATCGTTTCTTTCAAATAATGTAGCAACTTCTTTATCATCCTCGGAAGCATCTATTGGAATAATACTTGTATCCATAACTTCTCTAACTGTAAGACTTGGGTCTGAGGTAATTATAGTTGTAATTAATAATTCACCAACATAGAGATCATCTGAGGACACTACAAATATCTTGTCTGTATTTTCTGGAAGCTCTTTCTGAGCTCGTAAATAATTCATTACAACTTCTATAGTATGCCTTGGCCTTACGCTTATAACGTCAGTATTTAGGAGACCGCCTGCCGAATCCTCTGGGTAGATAAGAGCTTCTTCAATCCTTTGCCTGTCCCTTGAAGACATTTTACTCAGAATCATATTCATCCTATTTTCAGGAAGATGCTGAAGAATATCTACAATTTCATCAAGCTCTAAGTCAACTACAACCTCTGAAAGCTCTTCATTTGAAATCTCTAATAGAAGTTCTTGTTGAATCTCATCTCCCAAGTCAGCTAAGACATCTCCCTCATCTTCATAATCAATTAATGACCATAATAATTTTCTTTGCTTGGGAGGAGAGGACTCAAGGCAATGGGCAAGTTCTGCCGAATTCATTTTATTAAGCAATCTTTTGATTTGATTGATTGATAAGTTAGAGGACTCATCTAGAAGCCTTGTTAAGCTTTTTTCGTTTAAAGATCTATCCATTCATTGATTCTACATCAAGAAAATGGTTTTATCTTTTTCTAGAAGAAGGTATGTTTAATTTAAGACGGTATTTAGAAATTGTCCTTCTAGCAAGACTGTACCCTCTTTTATTAAGTAATAACGCTATATCTTGATCACTAAGTTTAGACTTCTCATCGTCAATAATTTTTTTTATTATCTCCATAAGCTGAATCGGGGTCACATTTCTAGTTTTAGATACTGAGCTAATTAATAAAGATTTTAAGGGAACAACGCCCCTTGGAGTCTGAATAAATTTAGCCCGCAAAATTCGAGATATAGTTGATGGATGTAAGCCTAATTCATCAGAAATCTCTTTATTTGTTAAAGGCTTTATTTCTAATGGCTCATTTTCAAAAAAAGCATTTTGTTTTTTACAAATTATTTCTCCAACTTTTAAAACAGTCTCATTTCTCTTTTTGACTGCTCTTAAAAGCCATTTAGCATTTTGTATTTTCTCTAAGATGCTTTCGTTAGGATCTTTTTTTAATTCATGCTGGACTGAATTAATTAATTCTTGATCAATATTTATTATTGGAAATTGATCATTAATAAAGTTAACTGAATTATTAGTATTATTTTGTGTAATGATTAGATCTGGAACTACATACTGATCATGGCTATAGCTAAGGCCCGGCGCTAAATCACATCCTTTAATAAGTTTTATTGAGTTCTCTATTAATTCTTCATCAAATTCACCCAATAATTTATTTTTTACATTAAGAATATCTAAACCAGAGCTTTCAAAAAGAATAATATTAGAGATTTGAAGCAATTGAAGATCAATTTTTTTTCTTTTAAGTTGAATATAAATAGTTTCTTTTATATCTCTAAATCCAACTCCTGCTGGATCAAGTAAATGTATAACATCTGTTAAAACCTTTTCAATTTTTTTGAATGAAAACTTAAAATCTAAAAGATTCTCAATTTCATCTATTCCCTCAATCAATTCTCCTGAATCATCTAATGAATTGATAATAGATTCGGCAATTAGATAGTCATCCTTACTGAGGCTTAAATCATTTAATTGCTCTAACAAATTTTCTCTTAAAGATTGTTGAGCAACCACATCTTTTTCATATTCACTAGAAAAAAAATCATCATTTAGTTCACCCTCTGATGAATCTAACTCAATTTTTTCAAGAAAAGGGTTAATATCTATCTCTTCGTTAATCTTCTGAATTATTTCATATCTAGATAGCTGTAAAAGGTCTATTGATTTCTTAAGTTGGGGAGTGAGAGTAATTTTTTGCTTTTGAGATAATTCTCTTATCAAAGAAATGGCCATTAGCTATGAATACATTTCTCCAAGATAAACTTCACGAACTTTAGTATTTTTTATTAACTCATCGGTAGATCCCTCTGCAAGAATCTTGCCCTCACTAAGAATTAACCCTCTACTACATATTTCAAGAGCAGCACTTACATTGTGATCAGTAATAAGAATACTAATTCCTTGAGATACTAATTTATTAAGAATCTTTTTAATATCTTCAACTGCAATTGGATCTATTCCAGCAAATGGTTCATCCATCAGAATAATTTTGGGCATTGTAACTAGACACCTTGCTATTTCAACCCGTCTTCTTTGACCGCCAGAAAGCTCTCTACCTTTTTGTGTAAGGATGTTACTTAAATTGAAGTCCTCTACAATTTTATTATATTTATCTTTTAATCCTTCGTCATGCTTCATAGATAACTGAGCTAATCCAAGAATATTATCCTCTACAGATAAGTTTTGAAAAATTGATGCCTCTTGAGGCAGGTAAGAGATTCCATGTCTTGATCTTAAATGCATTGGCATATTAGTTATATTCACATCATTTAAAAATATTTCACCATCCGAAGGTTGAATTAATCCAGCTATAGAATAAAAGGTTGTTGTTTTACCGGCTCCATTAGGACCAAGCAGACCAACTATTTCTGCAGAATTAATACTAAAATTAATATCTTTGATAATATTTCTATTTTTTATATTCTTAGATAATTTTTTAACACTTAAAAGGCTCATATTTAATTCAAGACTTTACCATTCTGTTGATTAAATTTAATAGAAGAAGATTTAAACTTTATTCCATCATTTTCAAAATAAGCATCACCTGATAACTCAATACTATTGTCATTAAATAAATAAATATTTTTTGCTTTGCCAGCAAATGGAGAATTAGAAGAGCTAGATGTTATTTCAGCTAAATTACCAGAGATATTTAGAACCTTGTCATTGTTATTATAAATAGCACTGTCTGCTGAAATAACAATATAGTCATTTTTAATTTTCAATTTTTTCATGAAATGAATTTCATTTTTCTCTTTTAATATTTCTATTTTTTCTGATTGAATAAAAATGTCATTGTTGCTTAAATTAATTGCTAAATTAGCAGAAGCATTAAATGTAAAAATAAAAGTTAGAAATATGAGATTTTTCAATTAAACAATTCCTGATTGAAGTAAATCATGCATTGAAATTACGCCAATTGCTTGATCGGATTTAAAAACAACCAGTGTAAAAATTTTGTTATCCTCCATTGCTTTTGCAGCATCTATGGCAAGATCTTTTGATTCAATTGATTTGAAGTTCGGCGTCATAACATCTTTAATAACAGTTTGATTTATATCTACCTTATTGCCAATACATCTTCTTAGATCCCCATCTGTAAATATCCCAACTATTTTATTGTTTTCTTCAACTAAAGTCATACCAAGATTCTTGTTAGTAATTTCTAAAAGAGCATTGCTTAATAAGTCCTGAGAGCTAACTTTGGGCATATCTACCCCAGAGTGCATTACATCAGAAACTAATAAAGTAAGAGCTTTACCAAGCTTTCCAGCAGGATGTGATTTTGCAAAATCATCCTTAGTAAATCCCTTTGCTTGAAGTAGAGTGACAGCCAGAGCATCGCCAAAAGCCATAGCAGATGTAGTCGATGAAGTTGGGGCTAGATCTAAAGTGCAAGCTTCTTCGGAGGTTTTAATTTCTATATGGTTATCTGAGGCCTGTGCAATTGAAGACAAAGCATTACCTGTAACAGAAACTAATTTTTTTGAAGCTCTTTTTAAAGCAGGCAGTATAGATATAATCTCTTGAGTTTCTCCTGAATTTGAGAAGAGCAAAACCATATCATCTTTTCCAATCATGCCCATATCGCCATGAGCAGCCTCAGTTGGATGAATAAAGAAAGAAGCAGTTCCCGTGCTTGATAATGTAGCAGCAATTTTTTGCGAAACATGTCCTGATTTCCCAACGCCCATTAAAATAAGCTTGCCATTCATGCTAAGGATGTCTTCACATAATAGATTAAAGCTATCATCTAATTGATCAGATAGCTCAGAAACAACCCTTGACTCTATTTCAAAGATTTTTTTTGCAGCTTCGATATAATCAAATTTTTTCATAATTTCATATAATTTTTCTTATCTTTCAAATGATATAATAGAGCAATGTTATCCATACTGAAAAATTATTTTTTATTTATATTTATTCTTTCTTTATCTTTAGATGGTAAAGCAGAAATTAATCCTCATGAGTTTATAGACAGCAAAGCTCAAGAGATGGTTCAGGTTTTAAAAGAAAATAGTGAGCTTTTTTATACAGATAGAGACGCCTATGAAGATAAAATTAAAGTTATATTTGAACCTATTATAGATTTTAGAAGAGTTTCAGCTCTTGTAATGGGTAAAAAATATTATGTTGCTGCAACTAAAGAGCAGAGAGCTCAATTTATTGAAGTATTTAAAAATTCTCTTTTAGATACATATTCTGAAACTCTAGCTCAATGGCAAGATCAGAAAATAGTTACAGATTTTCCTGAATCTCTTGAATTTAAAAAGCAATTAAATGTTAAACAAAATCTATTTACTTCTAGCACGTTCTATCCAATTAAATATACTGTTAGAAGGGATGGCGATGAATGGAAAATAATTAATATCGTTGTTAATGGAGTTAATCTCGGACTAACATTTCGTAATCAATTCAGGGCGCTTGCAGATAGTCATGATGGAGATATGAATCAAACAATAGCATCTTGGGTCTCAGATGCCGGATTTGATGAATAAAGATATTATAAAATCAACTATTCAAGATGCTCTTCCAGAAGCAAGCCTTGAATTTATTGGTGATGATTGTAATCTTCAGCTTTTAGTAATTTCTGATGCTTTCGAGGGTATGCCTATGATTAAAAGACATAGAACTATTTTAGATTTACTAAGTGATTCATTTAAATCAGGTGAACTGCATGCTCTGAGCTTAAAAACAAAAACAAAAATGGAAAGCTGATGGAAAAACTTTTAATTAAAGGTGGAAATATTCTAAATGGAGAGATCTCTTGTTCTGGTGCAAAAAATGCAGCTTTACCAATGATAGCTGCAACCATTCTTAATGATGAAAAGGTAATATTTAAGAATCTGCCATATCTTCAAGATATAACTACTATGTTTGAGTTACTTGGTTCAATGGGCGCAGATATATCCTTAGATGAAAGTATGGATTTTTCTATTGCTTCTAATAAATTAGATGATTTAGAAGCAAGGTATGAGCTTGTAAAAACTATGCGAGCTTCAATTCTTGTTCTAGGCCCAATGGTTGCTAAGTATGGCTATGCAAAAATTGCTTTACCCGGAGGGTGTGCAATTGGCTCGCGGCCTGTAAATTTTCATTTGGATGCTTTGAAAGAGCTAGGCGCATCTATTAGTCTTGAAAATGGTTACATAGAAGCAAAAGCTAAAAAATTGATTGGTACAGATATAGTTTTTGAAGGCGTTACTGTTACAGGAACGGAAAATATAATGATGGCGGCATGCTTGGCAGAAGGCAGAACCACATTAAAAAACGTAGCAATGGAGCCTGAAATATCGGATTTAGCAGACTTGTTAAATAAAATGGGAGCCAAAGTTCATGGCGCTGGAACTGATGTTATAACAATTGATGGAGTTGATTCACTTTACTCAACAACCTACACAATTCCTGCAGATAGGATTGAGGCTGGAACATATTTAGTGGCTGCTGCAATTACTGGCGGTAAAATTAAAATTAATTCTATTCAGCCTGAAAGGCTTAATAATGTAATCGAAAGATTAAAAATGTCTGGAGCCATTATTGAGGTCGAAGCTAACAGCATAAGTCTTGACATGCAAAAGAGAAGACCTTTACCTGTAGATATTTCAACATCGCCATTCCCAGGATTTCCTACAGATATGCAAGCTCAATTTTCAGTTCTAAATGCATTAGCTGATGGAAATTCAATCGTCCAAGAAAATGTTTTTGAAAATAGATTCATGCATGTTCAAGAATTGAATAGGATGGGATGTAATATTTCCACACAAGGCAATACCGCAACCATCACTGGCGTTAATGAAATATCTGGTGCCCAAGTTATGGCTACTGATTTAAGAGCCTCAGCGAGCCTTATTCTTGCAGGGCTGGTTGCTGAAGGAGAAACAGTAGTAGATAGAATTTATCACATAGATAGGGGATACGAGAGAATAGAAGAAAAGTTATCCTACCTTGGGGCAGATATCACCAGACTTCCTAGTTAATTGGCTGAGTTTTAATTGATAATAGTAATTTATTTGAATTATCTGTATTTAAAACTTCTAAATCTATATTATCTCCAGGGAATGCAAGCTTTAATGCCTGAGTTAAGTTATTCCAAGACCCCGCTCCATTATTTATGCTTGTTATAAGGTCGCCCTTAACAACACCAGCTTCAATTAATGGCCCAGTATCACCTATCTCAATGATTTCAAGAGCAAGTGATTGATTGTTACTAGAAAGTCTAATGGGTCTTACTCTAAAATTACCAATCCAAGCATTCCTTACTTTTCCATATTTAATTAACTCCGAGGCAGCTTGAAAAACTTTTTCTGAAGGGATTGCAAAACCTAAACCTTCATATGATCCGGATTGCGAATATATCTTTGTATTAATTCCTACTAAGTAACCTTCTTCGTTTACAAGAGCTCCACCAGAATTACCTGGATTAATAGCAGCATCAGTTTGAATTAATTCAAGATAGGGATTTCCATAATCTCTTCCAGTCGCACTTATAATTCCGCTAGTTACAGAAAGCCCAATATTATAAGGATTTCCGATAGCAAGGACCTTATCTCCAATTCTAACATCAGCACTGTTACCAACTTCTATTGGCAACATTTCAAATGCAACATCTGTTTTAATGACTGCAATATCTGAATCAATATCCTTACCAACTAAAACTCCTTCGCTCATCTCACCATTTGTATGACCTATTATTATTTTTCCATTTGGAATTAGTAAGTGGCTGTTGGTAACAATATGACCTTCTTCTGAAATTACAACACCTGAACCAATATTTTTTGTGTTTGCATATCTACTTCTTTGATATGAATTTCTTAAAGCATTTGTGTTATTTGAGGTGTATATAGTAACCACAGAAGAGATTGCCTTCTCTGATGCCAAAACAAATTTATTATCATTCTGATTGGAAAATTGTAATAATACCAACCCAGCAATCACTAATAACAATAAAACATAAATAATTTTTTCTTTTTGCATAATGCCTATTTACGATAATATTCTAAAAAAACTTACTTCTAAAGATATCACTTTAGATAGATCTCAGCTTGATTTTATTGATATTTTTAATAAGCACAAGCCAAAGAAGTCCAGACTATTTTTTACTTTATCAAAAAATATCATTAAAGGTTTCTACTTATGGGGTGAAGTTGGAAGAGGGAAGACCCTTTTACTTAATTCTATTTATGATGAATTAGAATTTAAAAAAGCAAAATTTCATTACATTGATTTTATGCAATCAATTCATAAAAATTTAAAAGAACTTTCAGGCAAAAAAAATCCACTAGATTTAATTGCTGACTCTTTAGCCGCTGATTATGAAGTAGTTTTTATAGATGAGTTTCAAGTAGAAGATGTTGCAGACGCAATGCTTATTACGAATTTATTCAAAAAACTCTTTGAAAAAGATATTTATTTTCTTTTATCTTCAAATGCTCATCCAACAAACTTATATCTTGATGGTCTGCAAAGACAAAAATTTATTTCAGCTATAAATTTAATGGAGAAGCATCTTAATATTCATAAACTTGATGGTGATAAGGATTATAGAATTTCACTAATCTCACAATTTGAAAAAAATAATGATTCAGGCCTGTTTGATAAAAAGAAAATAAAAGATTTCATATCATCAACATTTGATTGCGATGAGTTTTCAGATCAAATTGAGATAAATAATAGAAATTTTAGTTGTAACGGTTTTAATAATTCATTTTTATGGATTAGCTTTAATAAATTTTTCCACGAACCATCAAGTGCAAAGGATTATATTGAAATATGCAAAAAATATGACTGGATTCTAATTAATGAATTTAGCGCATGTGGTGATGATGAGGCTGATAGAGTCAGAAGGTTTATTAGCTTTATAGACGTTGCATATAAAGAAAATACTAAGGTAAAGTTTTTTAATGAAGGCATAAATCCAGAAAATTTATATATTGGAAAGAAATTTCAATACCTCTGGGAGAGATCACAAAGCAGAATCAATGAAATGAAAAGTAAAAAATATTTACTAAATTCAGGGAAAAATTAATTTAAATATATTAAAATATTGCTAATTATTTCCGTAAACATTAATATTGCCGTCTTATAACTTGGGTCACATGAAAACATTTGCATTAAAAAAGGAAGAAGTACAAAGAGAATGGTTTGTTATTGACGTAACAGACAAAGTTCTTGGAAGAGTTGCAACAAAGATTGCAGATAGAATTCGTGGCAAAGATAAGCCAACATTCACACCTCATACCGATGGTGGAGACTATGTTGTAGTTATTAATGCAGAAAAAATTAAAGTTACAGGCTCTAAATTTGAAGATAAAAAATACTATACCCATTCTTTATATCCTGGCGGATTAAAAACAAGAACTTTTAGAGAACTTAACGAAACAAGACCAGAAAAGATTATTGAAGAGGCAGTTAAAGGCATGCTTCCAAAAAATAAACTAGGAAAACAGATGTTCAAAAAATTAAAAGTTTTTAGTGGGTCAGAGCACGAACACGAATCACAACAGCCTCAGGTTTGGGAACCAAAAATATGAAATCAGAAATGCATTATGCAACTGGAAGAAGAAAAACTTCTTCTGCAAGAATATATTTAACAAAAGGCAAAGGTGCTATTACCGTTAATGATCGCGCCCTAGATGTTTACTTTGGAAGAAAGGTAGCACAAATGCTAGTTATGCAACCCCTAGAGCTAACTGAGTCAGTAGAAAAATTTGACATTAAAGTAATGGTTAAAGGTGGTGGTAGTTTTGGACAGGCTGGAGCAATTAGACATGGTATTTCAAGAGCTTTAATTTCTTATGATGAAGAATTAAGACCTCAACTTAAATCTGCTGGACTTTTAACTAGAGATCCTAGAAAAGTTGAAAGAAAGAAACCAGGTTTAGTAAAAGCAAGGAAAAGCAAACAGTTTTCAAAACGTTAATAATTTTTCAAAAGTTATTCACTTTTTAACTTTAGGAGAAGACAATAAACTCACGAAGAAAAGTATTGATTGGTCTTACCTCAGCATTTGGTGCTGCAGGTGTTCCTTTCGCTGCTACACCATTTATCGCATCATGGAATCCTAGTGCAAAAGCTAAAGCTGTTGGAGCCCCTGTTAAAGTAGATGTAACTAAAATTGATCCAGGCCAACAAATACAAATTGGATGGAGAAAACAACCAGTCTTTGTTATTAGACACTCTCAAGAGGCTATCAAGAATTTAGAATCTAGCCTCTCGAAACTTGCTGACCCTAATTCCGAGGCAATAGAAGAGCCATATAGAAATATGAATCCTACTAGATCTAAAAGTCCAGAATATACTGTTCTAGTTGGTGTCTGTACCCACTTAGGATGTTCACCAAAATTTTTTCCTGAAGTTGAACCTAAATCTTGGGATGCTTCATGGACTGGCGGATATTTCTGCCCATGTCATGGGTCAATGTTTGATTTGGTTGGTAGAGTTTTTAAGGGAGTTCCAGCTCCTACAAACCTTAAAGTTCCGCCTCATAATTTTAAAGGAAATATACTTACCATTGGTGAAGATGAGGAGATGTCTTAATGGCAGACAATATAACAAAAGTATTTAATTGGGTTAATCATAGGCTGCCGATTCAAAATACCTATGAAAGACATTTATCTAAGCATCCTGTTCCTAAAAAAGTTAATTTTTGGTATCTTTTTGGTGCATTAGCAGCTGTTGTTTTAATAATACAAATAGTTTCAGGTATATGGCTAATCATGCTTTATACGCCAGGAGAGGCAGCATTTTCTTCCATAGAATATATGATGAGAGATGTAGATTATGGCTGGGCTATTAGATATATGCATACTACTGGTGCATCTATGTTCTTTGCTGTTGTTTATCTTCATATGTTTAGAGGATTGCTATACGGCTCTTACCAGAAGCCAAAAGAGCTTGTTTGGATTTTTGGTTGCACTATTTATCTTGCCATGATGGCTGAAGGGTTTTTAGGCTATGTATTACCTTATGGTCAAATGTCTTACTGGGGTGCTCAAGTTATTATTTCTCTATTTGGTGCATTGCCATATATCGGAGAATCTTTAGAATTATGGATTCGTGGTGATTATTATATTTCTGGCATAACTGTTAATAGATTCTTTGCTCTTCATGTAGTTGCACTTCCCTTAGTTTTAATTGCTCTTGTATTTCTTCACTTAATTGCACTTCATGAAGTGGGCGCTGGTAATCCAGAAGGTGTTGATATTGAGGCTCATACTGACGAAGATGGAGTTCCTTTAGATAGTGTTCCTTTTTTCCCATATAAAGTTCTTAATGCTCTTGTTGGAATTGGTGTCTTCATGACCGTATTTGCAATTATTATGTTCTTCTTTCCAGAAGGCGGTGGATATTTCATTGAATATGCAAATTATGAAGAAGCAAACCCACTAGTTACCCCAGATCATATTGCTCCTGTTTGGTACTATTCTCCTTACTATTCTATTTTAAGAGCCGTTCCAGACAAACTTGGAGGCTTTGCTGCTATGGGAGCTGCAGTGGCAATATTCTTTGTCGTGCCATGGCTAGATAGAAGTAAGGTTGCATCTATTAGATATAAAGGAATTCTTAGTAAGATCGCTTTAGTCTTATTTGGGATAAGCTTTCTAACTTTAGGTTACCTTGGAACAGTAAGTGTTACTGAGCATAGAAAAACAATGGGTGTGATTTGTACCTTTATCTATTTCAGTTATTTCTTATTAATGCCAATCTATACAAGCATTGAGAAAACAAAGCCTGTACCAGATAGACTATGATCAGCATAAGAAAACTACCTAGTAAACAAGTATCGATGCAAGGATTTCTTTTACTATTTATCTTTTTCATATACTTTAATTTAGAAGCTGCAGAAGGGGCGCCATGCAAAGATTACGGTGAATGTGATGAATTTAAGCATTCCCTAAAAGATATGTCTTCTCTTCAAAGCGGAGCCTCAACTTTCTTAACTTATTGTTACGGTTGTCATTCTCTAGAATATTCTAGATGGAATAGAGTTGCTAAAGATTTACAAATACCCGAAGAGATTTTTTTTGATAATTTAATCTTTGATCCTTCTATTAAGCCAGGAGATTTAATGGCTGGTTCTATGTCAAAGGAAGAGTCCGCAGAATGGTTTGGAGTTGCACCACCTGATCTAACGCTTGTTACTAGATTGCATGGCTCAGACTGGGTTTATACGTATTTAAGAACATTCTATGAAGACTCTTCAAAGCAATATGGAGTAAATAATTTAGTTTATCCAGGAGCCGCAATGCCTAACGTGCTAGCAGCACTTCAAGGTAATCAACAACTAACTTGCAAACAAGTTCCAATTATTGCTAATAATGGTGGTGAGAAAAGAGACAATTCTGGCAATCCAGTAACTAAAGAAAAGTGTGGGTTTTTGAATGTAGAAGAAGGAACAGGATCTCTAAATCAAGAGGAGTTCGACCTTCTTATATATGACCTAACTAATTTTTTAACTTATGTGGGAGATCCTGATAAGGTTGAGCGTGAAAGAATAGGCTGGTATGTGGTATTCTTCTTCATTATTTTTACAACTCTTTCATCTCTTTTATACAGAGAATACCAAAAAGACTATCATTAGGAAAAATACAATATGATTTTATATTCAGACAGAGACGACCATTACAGCCAAAGAGTAAGAATAGTTCTTGCTGAAAAAGATATAACTTGCGAAATCAGAGAATCCTCTTTGGAGGAAACATCTGAAGAAATTCTATCAATCAACCCATATCACAAACTTCCTATATTAGTTGATAGAGAGCTTGGGCTTTATGATACCGGTGTAATGATGGAGTATTTAGATGAAAGGTTTCCTCATCCACCTTTGCTTCCTGTATACCCAGTTGCTCGAGCGAACTGCAGAACATTGATGTTAAGAATTGATAAAGAGTGGTGTCCGATGGTAGATACATTAATTGAAAAGAAATTATCTGATAAAGAGTTAATTAAAGTCAGAGAAGAATTACTTCATGAGATAGCTTCCATAGCATCAACTTTTAAAGAATTTCAATTTTTTATGAGTGATGAGTTTTCTCTAGTTGATTGTTGTTTTGGGCCTATTCTTTGGAGACTTCCATCTATTGGAATTAATCTTCCTGTAAATAGACATCTAAAACCCTTACTCGATTATCAAAAAAGAATTTTTGAAAGACCTGGATTTCTTGACAGCTTATCTCCATTAGAAAGAGATCTTAGGGAAGAGTAAAAATACCCTCAGAATTTATTCTCTTAAGAGGCAGTTTTCTTGAAATACATTTGCCTTCCCTTAAATGTAAAATTCCACTTCTTCCATTTACAACGGCTTCTTTAATTCCACTTTGTGACAGGTAAGAAGTTAAAAGTAAATCATAAAGATTATCAAAAATTAACCTATCTTTTATAGAAGCATTTTTTTTAAATTGATCTAAAAAAATATCATCACCAAAATGATTTGGAGCAGGCATTATTAATGATTCAAAATCAACAATCCCATTTATGTTATTAACGCTCTCAATCAAGTTGCTTGAAGCATAAGAATTAATACCAATTGAGTAGTTATACCTAAATGCTGGCACAAGCCCCTTTGCATTTTTATAAGACATTAAAAAATAAATATTTTTAATATCCTCACGAACTCTTGGAATATTATTAATTTTTACATTTGGAAGTAAAGCATTAATTCTTTTATATCTTTCCGAGCTGTCTGATACCCCTAAGACATTAGAAGCAAATTGCTCATATCCTTCATCAGAAAATAATACAGATCTAAGATTGCTAAAATTACTGTTTAATCTTCTTTCCTGGCCTTTAAAAGTATTTTCGTAAATAACAAGAGTTTCCTTTCCATCAAATACACTGTCACTAAAAATAACTGCCTCAATAGAACTTAATTGATCATCCTGAAATGAATTACAGAATCCTGGCAATGCTTCATTTAAAATATTTTTGCTTATAATATTTTTAGCACTATTTACAAAAATTAAATTAAATTCTGTATCTATATTGATAGATGCTTGTATTAAAATCTTTTTATACTTCTCATCTATCTTAATTGTAAGATTTGTAGCCTGCCTGCCTTGCAATTTTTTAGTGTTTCTTAATATGCCTTCAATAATGTTCTTTCCATAGGGAGATAAATTATCTGAGACATCTTCTATTACCTTATAAGTCTTATTAACATCAAGCGATTCATATTTCAGCAATTCAAGAATTAAGTCTCTATCAATTCTAGATTTTTCTTTATTAAGCTCATTTTCAAAAAAGAGATCATCCGCAGCAAGAAGCTCAGTAAAATCATTTTGTTTTTGATCTTCATTTAATTTAAAACCATTATTTGAGGATGTAGCGCAACTATTTAGTAGCATTATTGCTAAAATAAAAGAGAATTTTGTATGCAGTGAGTTTTTTTTCAAAAGAGAGTTTATGTTAAATTTTATATGTAGTCCTATTGGTAATTTAAATGATATCTCTATGAGGTCAATAAGTCTCCTAGAGGTAGCAGATTTTATTTATGCTGAAGATACTAGAAACACAAATAAATTGCTAACCAAATTTAACATTAATAAAAAATCTAAATCGTTTCATGAACATAATGAAATAAAAATTACTCCAGCGATTATTGAACAACTTAATGCTGGCTTTGAAATAGCTATAATTTCTGATGCTGGAGCTCCATGCATTTCTGATCCTGGATATTTCTTATCTCAAGAATGCATTAAAAATAATATAGAATTTACTGTATTGCCAGGCCCATCATCTGTAATTAATGCATTAATCTTATCTGGACTTCCTTCAAATGCATTTAGTTTTAAAGGATTTTTTCCAAGAAAAAGAAATGCACAAATAGAAATGATGCAGTATTTATCAAGAGTGAACGAAACAGTGGTTTTTTTTGAATCGGCAAAAAGAATAAAATCCACAGTATCTATTTTTGCTGAATATTTATCCTTAAATAGAAAAGTCATTTTATGTAGAGAAATGACAAAAAAATATGAAGAAACTATCAGAGGTTCTTTGCAAGATTTACAAGCTAAAATTGAAAATGATGAAATTACTTTAAAAGGAGAGTTTGTAATTGTTATCGAGGGTACTGAAGAAAATACTTTCGATTTAAATTTCAGTAATAAAATTAAAGAATTATATTTAGAGCATTTACCTGCCAAAGATGCAGCTAAATTAATTTCAGCTTTATCAAATCAAAGTAAAAGAGAAGTTTATAAGTGGCTGATAGATAAATAAATGACTATAATCTCAGCCGAGTTGGTCAGATGATCGCTAAAATTTATTTTAGAGGAAAGTCCGGACTTCATAGAGCAGGGCGCCAGGTAACTCCTGGGAGGCGTAAGCCTACGGATAGTGCAGCAGAAAATATACCGCCAATTTTATTGGTAAGGGTGAAAAGGTGCGGTAAGAGCGCACCGCTTAAATGGTAACATTTGAGGCATTGTAAACCCCAGCCCGAAGCAAGACCAAATAGAAATCCTTAGGCTGCTCGTTTAGGATTTGGGTAGGTTGCTAGAGCATTGTGGTGACACATTGCCAAGATAGATGATCATCTTTTACAGAATCCGGCTTACAGACCAACTCATTTTTTTAAATATATTAAAAAAAGTGTGTGAAAGTGTGTAAAAAATGTTATAAAGTGTGTTAATTAATTAAATAGTTAACAACTTTTATGTTTGGATACAATACGATATCTATAGATCAAAAGAACAGGTTCTCAATACCTGCTAAATATCGTGCTGATTTCTTAGAAACTAACGAATCAGAAGTTATAGTCACTAAAGATCCTCAATATCCCTCTTTAAAATTATACAAAGGTTCTGAGTGGCAGATAATTTCAACTAAACTTCAATCATTACAGGGATTAGATCCGATTGTAAGGAATTTACAATGGACTATATTAGGTAATGCAAGTGTTACAGATTTTGATCCAAGTGGCAGAATGCTAATTCTTCTTCCCGAAGACCTCAGAAATTATGCCCAGTTAGATAATAATAATAAGATTTCATTTATCGGTATGGGTAATAAATTTGAAATTTGGAATACAGAGAATTGGAATTTACGACAAACTGGAGGAACTTTAGCTACAGAAATTTTAGATGTTGTTCTTCCTACAAGCATAAAAGAAATGTCTTTTTAAAAAGGGGATAGGTATGAACTGGGAAGTAGTAGATCAACATAATCAACAAGCCAGAATAAAAGTAATTGGAGTTGGAGGAGCTGGCGGAAACGCAGTCATCCATATGATTAACCATGATATTCAAGGTGTTGATTTTATATGTGCTAATACCGATACACAGGCTCTTGCAAGAGCAGATGGAGCTATATCACTAAAATTAGGTAGTAACCTTACAAAAGGCTTAGGTGCTGGAGCAAATCCTGAAGTTGGCCGCCAAGCTGCAGAGGGAGACAGAGAAGCAATTCAGGAACTCCTAGGTGATGCTGATATGATTTTTATAACGGCTGGCATGGGAGGAGGTACTGGAACTGGTGCTGCTCCTGTAGTCGCGTCAATTGCAAAAGAAATGGGTGCATTAACTGTAGCCGTTGTAACAAAACCTTTTAAGTTTGAAGGTAAAAGAAGAATGAGTTCCGCTGAACAGGGCTTAGCTGCATTAGTTGAAGAAGTTGACAGCCTCATAACAATCCCAAATCAAAGACTTATTGAAGTCCTTGGAGGCAATACAACAATGACTGATGCATTTGCTAAAGCAGATGACGTTTTAAAGGGAGCAGTTCAAGGAATATCAGACATCATCATGAAAGATGGTCTCATAAATGTTGATTTCAATGATGTAAGAACAGTTATGTCTGAAAAAGGAATAGCAATGATGGGCACTGGAAGATCTAGTGGTAAAGATAGAGCTTCTGAAGCAGCATCTCAAGCTGTAGGAAGTGAATTACTTGAAGATATCGATTTAAAAGATGCTAGAGGAGTTCTAGTTAATATCACTGGGAAAGAGCCAACTTTAAATGATTACGAAGAAGTAAGTAATATTGTTGAAGAGTTTACAGCTGAAGATGCTTATGTAATTTACGGAACAGTAATTGATAAGGATATTGATGATGACTTGTTGGTAACTATTGTTGCCACTGGTGTTAATCAAAAAGCTCCAACATTAGCAGTGGATAATAAAAGAAGCGCTTCTATAAAACTAAATCCAGTAGGATTAGGAAGAGAAGTTCAAGTTAATACAAGTCAAGAAGTTGGCACATCGTCTGCAGAGGCATTAGATTTCCTTGATGTGCCGACTTTTATGCGAAAACAAGTAGACTAAAATGCTCCATTTTCCAGTATTGCTGGAAGAATCTATTGGTTTTCTAGTTGATAATAAAAGTGGCTCATTCCTAGATTGCACATTTGGGAGAGGTGGCCATTCTAAATCTATTTTAAACACAATCACTGATCAAGGTGAACTCACGGCTTTTGACAAAGATCCCGATGCTGTTGAATATGCAGATAATTCAATTAAAGACCCTAGATTTAAAATTATTCATAAATCATTTAATGAAATAGATTCAATCTTTAAAGCTAGATCTCTTGATGGGATATTGTTTGATCTAGGAACTTGCTCAACTCATTTCGACGATAAGTCCAGAGGGTTTAGTTTTCAAGATACCGGTCCATTGGATATGAGATTTAATTTTAATACCGGTTATCCTGTTTCTGAATGGATAAATACAACAAATGAAAAAGATTTAGTGGATGTTTTATTTAAATATGGTCAAGAAAAAAATGCTCGATCTATAGCAAAAGCAATTTGTATATCAAGAAAAGAATCATCCATAGAGACAACGTCTCAACTAGCAGACATTATCGTATCTGTTTCTTCAAAGAAATATACAAAGATTCATCCGGCTACAAAGTCCTTTCAAGCATTTAGAATTTTTATAAATAATGAGTTAGAGGAATTAGAGCAAGCTCTTGAAAAATCTAAGCAACTAATCAAGATAGGTGGAAAAATTGTTGTTATTTCATTTCACTCTCTTGAAGATTCAATTGTTAAAAATTCTTTTAAAACTAAGATCCAAGCATTTCCAAAAGAAATACCTATTAATCCAATTATTACGAAAGAATTTGACTGCATTGCAAGAAAAATAAGACCATCATCAGATGAGATTAGTAAAAATAAGCGCTCTAGAAGTGCAATTATGAGGGTTTTTAAGAAACTTCCATGAAATTGAGCAATATTCTAATTTTTTCTATTCAAATATCCTTAATATTGTTTTTATCATTTGAGCAAATAAAAGTTAGGTGGGAGATAAGTATTTTATACGGCAACCAAGACAAAATTAATCTTGAGTATCAAAATCTTAAAGAAGAAGAATATAAACTTAAAACAGAAGTTTACTTTTTAAATTCTCCAGCAAGAGTTGAAAAATATGCCAAAGAAAAACTTTTTATGCAAAAAGTAAAACCTAAAATTATAAAGATAGAAAAATGAAGAAATTAAACTATTTTAATTGGAGATTTTTTCTTATTATGATTTTTTTAATTGCTTCTGTAATAGCGATTTTTATTAGAGTTATTTACCTTCAAATTGATAAAGAAAACTTTTTAAAAAATTGGGGACAAAATCAACATATTGCATACAGAGAAGTTCCTTCAATAAGAGGAACTATTTACGATCGAAATAATATACCTCTTGCCATTTCATTAACTCATTATGATTTATATGCTTTAAGAAATTTTAGTAAAGATGATTATGTAAAGTTACAAAATATAATTAACATCGATACTTCTTTTGAAAAGATAGCTGCAAAGAATAAGAAAATCTTGATTCAAAAAAGTCTATCTCCCGATGTAATCAATTTAATTAAAAACTCTTCCTTACATCATTATGAGATAGAAATAAGATTTTCAAGACATTATCCTCTTGCAGATCAAATTGCACCTTTAGTAGGCTTTTCAGGAAAGGATAATTATGGTCTTGAGGGCATCGAAAAGAGTTATAACTCATTACTATCAGGACAAGATGGTAGAGAAAAGTACTATAAAAATAGAAAAGGCGATATTATTTCAAAAGCTATTAGTACTAAAATTCAAGAACCAGGCCATGATCTTCATCTTACTATTGATAGCAATATCCAATTTTTTACTTATAAAAAGTTAGCAGAAGCAATCGAGGAAACTAAAGCTAAAAGTGGGACCGCAATTGTTTTGGATAATACAAGTGGTGAAATTTTAGCAATGGCTAGCTATCCTTCATACAATCCTAATAACCCCAACAGAAAGCCTCAAAAAAATGGCGCACTTCTTGATAAATATGAACCAGGATCTGTTTTAAAACCAATTGCTATGGCTAAGGCCCTTGATATGGAGCTAATTAATATAGATGACCCTTTTGATACCTCACCTGGATATATTTCTTTAAATAATTATTCTATTAGTGATTATAAAAATCATGGAGTTTTGAAAGCATATGAAATTATTACTTATTCAAGTCAGGTTGGAGCATCTAAGGTCGCCTTAATGCTTGGTGCTGATAATATTATTTCAACATACAAAAAATTTGGTTTCAGTAAACCAATTAATGTTAATTTTCCATCTGCAACATTTGGTCAAATTAATAATAGAGAAAATATGTCAGATATAGAAATTGCTAATCTTGGGTTTGGCTATGGTCTTGATGCTAGTCCATTTCAAATTGCATCGGCTTTTTCAGTCTTTGCAAATGAAGGTGTTTATAAAGAATTTACATTAATCATGAATGATGAATATAAATATGAAGAAAGAGTTATCTCCAAAGAAACAGCAAATAAAATATTATTTTCTTTAAAAGATGTTGTTGAGAACGGATCAGGCCGAAAAGCAAAAGTACCAGGATTTAATATAGGTGGTAAGACAGGAACATCTCATAAGAGTGAAAAGGGAGGCGGATATGCAAAAAGTATCTATACAGCATCATTTGCTGGCATAGCGCCACTAGATAGTAAAGATCTTACTATTTTTGTTTCTATTTATCAGCCTGGCTTGAATGCATACACAGGTGGGGACATAGCAGCACCTTTGTTCTCAGAAATTGCTTCTGATACCCTTAATTATTTAGGATATTTTGAGAGTGAATGAATTAGAGAAAATATTAGGTGTAACTTTTCCAAAAAATACAGTTATTATCAATGCAACCAATTCAACAAAAAAAGTTATAAAGAATTCAATTTTTTTTGGTCTGCAAGGTACTAAAGTTCATGGTAGTAAATATAT
Source organism: uncultured SAR86 cluster bacterium (assembly GCA_964275345.1). GTDB lineage: Bacteria > Pseudomonadota > Gammaproteobacteria > Magnimaribacterales > D2472 > MED-G78. Next base: position 598,555 of record CAXYBK010000003.1, read on the forward strand.
AGAAGAGGCCATGAGTCTTGGGGCCTCAATCTCTATTCATAATGATCCAGAGTATAAATCTAATAAAGATAATGTTTTTTATATAAAAGATTTAGTAAAAAGAATAGATATGTTCACTAATAACGAATTTGAACAAAAAACTAGAATTTATTACTTCTTAGAGCATTTCTATGAAATGCAAAATACAAATAATCATAGTATTAGAGCTTTCACTGGAACAAATGGTAAAACTTCTTCAGCCTATTTATGTCATCAACTCTTATTAAGCAGAGGAATAGATTCCATTTATATTGGAACTATAGGTGTTCAGTTAAATAATAAAGAGATAAATAATTCAATTTTTAAAAAAACTACACCTGATATTTTTGAGTTTTTTGAAATATTAAATACGCTTAAAGTAAGAAATAATATAAATATATGTATTGAAATTTCATCTCATGCTCTTGATCAGGGAAGGCTAAATGATTTAAGTTTTCTTACCTCATGTGTATTAAATATAGGCAAGGATCATTTGGATTATCATAAAAATATTGAAGATTATACGAAAACTAAATTATCTATTTTTAATTCAATTTCTCTTCTAAAACTTATTAATGCAGATTTAAACCCAATAGTTATGCATAAAGAAAAAGACTTAACATCGATAAGTAATTCAAATGAATTAGCGAATGTATATTATAAAATAATTGAATCTGGGGTTGATGGAACTTTATTCGAAGTTAAAACAAGTTCTGAAATATCCTCATCACATGATTCTGTTAGAAGAACGTATAGGTTTTGTTGCAAATTATTTTTGGATTTTAATATCAATAATCTTATTTTTGCTATTGAATCTGCTGGATATGAAACATTTTCAGAAGAGAATATTAATAATTTAAATTTTTTAACTCTTCCAAAAGGTAGAACAGAACTTATACCTAACATATCTGCAAATGTAATTATTGATTATGCGCATAATGTAGAGGGTTTTAAGTTTTTTTTAACATCTATAAAAAATTACTTTACAAGTATAGTAATAGTCTTTGGTTGCGGAGGAGATAGGGATAAACAGAAGAGACCAGAGATGCTTAATATTGCTATCAAAAATGCTAGAGAAGTGATATTTACATCAGATAATTCAAGAAGTGAAGATTTTAAAGCAATTTCTGCAGATTCATTAAAAGGAAATGACGAAAAAAAAGTTAAAGTTATAGAAGATAGAAAAGAAGCAATAATACATGGGAGTAGTTTAATCCGTGATGATGATTGTTTGGTTATCCTTGGAAAAGGCCATGAGCAAACGCAAGAAATTAACGGTAAAACATTTCATTTCAGTGATCACGAGGTAGTTAATGAAATTTATAAGTAATTCTAATGACTTATCAAAATTTCTTGAAAAGTCTATAAAAAAGAATATAAAAATAAAATCAATTTCTACTGATACACGGACTTTAAAAAAAGATTCTTTATTTGTAGCTATAAGAGGCAACATCTTTGATGGAAATGACTATGTTGAAGACGCTCTTAAGAAAGGATCATGCCTTGTAATAACTGACAACAAAAAATTTAAAGACTCAAAGAATAAAAAAGTTATTTACGTAAATAGTTCACTTCTAGCTTTAAAAAAAATAACAAAAAATATTATTAAGCACTATGAAGGTAATATTATTGGAATTACTGGAAGCAATGGAAAGACGACTACTACAAAAATAATTGCTAACTCACTAAAGAGCTGTTCAAGCACTCTAAAGAATTTTAATAATGAGATTGGAATGCCATTAAGCATATTAAATGCTAATCCTAAATCAAAAAATCTTGTTATTGAAATGGGCGCAGCAAAGCCAAAAGACATTCATTATTTAAGCTCAATTCTAAACCCTAATGTTGGACTTATTACTAATATTGGTAACTCCCATTTAGAAAATTTAATAAATACTCAAGGAGTGTTAAATGTTAAATCAGAATTAGTACCAAATATTAAACATAACGGTTTTCTAGTAGTGCCAAACGAGAATCTTAAACATTTAAAATTTTGGCGTAACATAAGAAGTGACATTCATATTAGAACATTTGGACTTAAATCAAATGCAGATTTTTACCCAAGAAATATTGTCATGGATTCAAATAAAACAGAATTTAAAATTTGTTCTAAAAAATACAATTTAACAATTCCAATTTCAACAACTTTACTAGGTGATCATAATATAAAAAATATTTTAGCTGCCTTTGCTGTTAGCTATTGTATTAATAATACTGAAGAAGCTTTTCTCAATGGAATTAAGAAATTATTAGTTAACGACATGAGACAAAAAAAATCTAAATGGATAAGAGGTTCTCTCCTAATTGATGATACTTATAATGCAAATCCTGAATCTGTTAAAAAATCTATAGATCTAACTAAAAACTTCAACAGTCAAAGAACTGTTTTTATCTTAGGTGATATGAAAGAACTTGGCAGATATAGAAAGAAGCTTCATAAGGAAGTTGGTGCTTATGCAAAGAAACAAAAAGTAGATTTATTTATAGGTTTTGGTGATTTAACGCGCTTTTCTGTAGATGCTTTTGGTAAAAATGGCTTTTTCTTTAGTGATAAAGAACAAATGCACGAATTTTTAGTTAATAATATTGAAAGAAAAGATTTAGTAATTTTAAAAGGCTCAAGGGGAATGCAAATGGAACAATTCATTAATACTCAAAGAGGAGATTCCTAGATGTTTGAGTATTTAGGAACAGTTTTAGTAGATTTTGATCCAGGCTTTGATATTTTAAGATATCTTACTGTTAGAACAATTGGCGGCACCGTTACCGCACTTCTTATATCTATTTTATTGGGTCCTTTAGTTATAAATCTTTTAAAGAGATTTCAGTTTGAACAACATGTCAGAGTTGATGGACCTAAAAGTCACTATAAAAAAACTGGTACTCCCACCATGGGGGGATTGCTTATTCTAATGTCACTCGTAATATCAACATTACTTTGGGCTGATTTAAGTAATCGTTACATATGGGTAGTTCTTTTTGTGACTATCTCATTTGGTGTTGTTGGATTTTTAGATGACTTCATTAAAATTAAATCAAAGAGCTCTGATGGATTATCAAGTAAACAAAAAATCATCCTTCAAAGTTTATTTGCATTTATTGCAACTACGTTTCTGTATTTCTCTGCTGAGACGTCACCTGAAACTGCTTTTATTGTTCCTTTTTATAAAGATCTCTTGATAAGCATGAGTCCATTTTTATTTATATTTTTAGGTTCTTTTGTTGTTGTTGGATCATCCAACGCAGTTAATCTAACAGATGGCTTAGATGGGTTGGCAATATTACCGACAATACTTATAGCAGGGGCTTTAGGGTTAATTGCTTATGGGATGGGAAATATCTTAATCGCAGATTATCTTTACTTGCCTCATTTAGAAATATCTGGGGAATTAGTTGTGTTCTGTGGTGCCTTGATAGGCTCTGGTATAGGATTTTTATGGTACAACACTTATCCAGCGCAGATTTTTATGGGAGATGTAGGCTCGCTTACTTTAGGAGCCATTCTTGGAACAATTGCAGTAATATTAAGACATGAATTAGTCTTTGCAATAATGGCTGGAGTCTTTGTTATGGAAACCTTAAGTGTTGCCATTCAAGTTATATCTTTTAAATTAAGAGGAAAAAGAGTTTTTTTAATGGCGCCAATTCACCACCACTTTGAATTGAAAGGCTGGGAAGAGCCTAAAATAATTGTTAGGTTCTGGATCATAACTATTATTTTAATTTTAGTTGCTTTAGCAACATTAAAAATTAGGTAAATACCAAGCTTTGTGAAGTCTTTAATATATGGCTACGGGATTACTGGAAAATCAATAGAAAGATATCTCATAAAAAATAATATTGATTATAAAATATATGATGATAATAAGGATCTTTATACATCAGATCAATTTACCAATAATCTCAAAGACAATTGGGATGTCATATACTGCAGCCCTGGTATTAATAAAGCAGATTTTACAAAACTAAAATTCATTGCTAAAGAAGATGTTTTAACCGATTTAGATGTATTTATGGCGGAAGATACTTCTATAAAAATTGGCATAACTGGCACTAATAGAAAAAGTACAACTTGTTTTCATCTTCATCAACTTTTAAGTAAAGATTATGCTGTAAATTTAATAGGTAATATTGGAGAGCCTGTTCTAGATTACTTAAACTCAGGGGCCGAGTTTTCAATAATTGAATTTTCAAGTCAGCAGTTAGATAAATTAAAAGAAAACAAACTAGATTATGGCGTCTTATTAAATATCGCTCCAGATCATATTGACTACCACGGAAGCTTTGAAGAATATAAATCTTCTAAGAATCGCATCCTTGAAGCCAAAGAAAAATCTTACGAAAATAATCCATATAAGTTATTTCATTGGATTACAGGAAAGAAAGCAGAAGCAATTAATTTCAATAATCTACCTTTTAGATTTGAAATCATTACAAAATCAATTATTAATGATTCCAAATCAACTAATATGCATTCATTAGATTACGCTATTAAACATGCAAATCAGCATTTTAATGATGATAAATACGATCTAATTATTTGTGGAAATCCAGCAAAAGAAGGCTTCAGAACGTTTAATCCTAAAGGTCCAGAGCATACTCTTATCTTTGGATTACACGCCAATGAAATCAACAAATGTATTAATCATCCAGAAAAAAAACTCTATAAAAATTTATCTGATGTCTTAATTGAAATCTCAAATAATAAAAATCAGAATATTTTATTTTCACCTGGTTATCCAAGTGGAGATGATTTTAAAAATTTTGAAGAAAGAGGAGAGTATTTTAATAAATTGGTTCATGAAATTTTACTTAAATGATTTATAGAAATAATATTTTCCTTTCAGTTTCTTTTATTGGATTAATTAGTCTTGGGCTAGTAATGGTCACCTCTTCAAGTATTTATATTGCAGATAATTTAACTGGAAACCCTTTCCATTTTGCAACCAGACAAGCTTTTTTCATTGGAGTTGGTATTTTAGTATTTACTATTTTTATATCTATACCATCTTCATTTTTAGAAAAAATAGATTGGCTTTTTTTACTCATTAGCATTGTCCTACTTATTGCTCTGTTTGTTCCTGGAATTGGAACTGAGGTTAATGGAAGTATTAGATGGATTAGACTTGGCCCTATTAATGTTCAGCCTGGTGAAGTTTGTAAATTTAGTATGATTTTATATACCTCTGGATATTGTGTTAGAAGAATGGGTGAGATAAGTACTCTTAGAGGTTTTCTTAAACCTTTATTGTTGCTAGGATTAGTCTCTTTTCTAATATTATCTCAACCAGATCTTGGAACTACAGCAATAATATGTGCAGTAGTAGTAGCTATTTTATTCTTTGCTGGAATATCTTTTTTTCAATTTGTATTGCTTCTTCTTTTAATGGGAACTTTAGGATTTATTGCAATCTATTTCACACCATTTAGATTAACGAGAGTTATGTCATTTATGGATCCATTTTTAGTACAACAAGGTGCAGGATGGCAACTAAGCAATTCATTAATTGGAATAGGTCAGGCAAATTGGATAGGATTAGGGCTTGGTAATAGTTTTCAAAAAAACCTATTTCTTCCAGAAGCACATACAGATTTTATTTTTGCTATTCTTGTTGAGGAGCTAGGAATATTTGGAGTTATTTTTTTAATTTCACTTTACTCATTTATGATTTTTGCAATTTTTTCAATAGCTATGGAGTCTTTAGCACTAAAGAGGTTTTTTCAGGGTTTTGTTTCTTTTGGCATTGGTTTTTTAATATCAATACAAGCGCTTTTTAATTTAGCAGTTAATATAGGCCTTCTTCCTACAAAAGGTTTAACATTACCCTTTATAAGCTATGGGGGAACTAGCATCATAATAATGATGGCTTTTATTGGTATAGTTTTAAGAATCAATAATGAAAATAGATTTTATTAATATATGAATATTTTAATTGCCGCAGCAAAGACAGGCGGGCATATATATCCAGCAGTATCTGTTGGAAGTGAATTCATTCACAACAATCATAATGTAATCTTTTTAGGGTCAAATAATACTTTAGAAAAAAATGCCCTTAAAAACCAACCTGATATTCAATATGAATCAATTCCAATGAAAGGCTTTAGAGGTAATGGATTGGTAAGCAAGTTATTAGTTTTATTCAACCTACCTCTAAATATTTATAGCTTAATAAAGCTAATCAAAAAAAATAATGTAGATATTGTGATTGTTTTTGGTGGATTTATTACAATTCCAGCATCTTTTGCTGCATTAATTCTTAGAAAACCAATATACGTCCATGAGCAAAATACAATTTTAGGTTCAGCTAATAAAATATCCTCATTTTTTTCAAAGAAAAACTTTCTTGGCATGCCTCTTCATAATAATAATCTTAAAAAATCAGAGATTGTTGGTAATCCAATTCGAAACTCATTTATACCTTTAATGCAAAAAACATATGATGAAAATGTTCATATATATATAACTGGGGGGAGTCAGGGAGCAAAATATCTAAACGATAATCTTCCTGAAATATTAAAAGATATTAAGCACCCTGTATTCATTAAACATCAATGCGGTTCAGGAAAAAAAGAAGAAGTAGTTAAGTTATATGAGGGTTTTGAGAATGTTGAAGTAGAAGAGTTTTTTGATAACCCTAATTTATTAATTGATTGGTCTGATTTTGTAATATCTAGATCAGGTGCATTAAGCTTGTCAGAAACAATGTCAATGAATAAAGGGTCACTTATGATACCTCTTGCCCAACGCCATAGATAATCATCAGTTTTTCAATGCAAAATATATCGAAGAAAAAGGAATGGGAATAATTCATGAACAAAAAAATGGTATTGAGAATTTAAAGGCAGTAATTAATCTTATCTTGAATGAAAAAAAATATTTAGTTTGGCAAAAAATAAATTTTGAAATTAATCACACTGATGCAGCAAAAAATATTGTTTCATCAATCCTAAATCAGAGTACTGAATGAATCCCTTAAAAAAAATTAAACATATTCACTTTGTCGGTATTGGTGGAGCAGGAATGATTGGCATAGCATATTTACTTTTAAGAAAAGGCTACAAAGTTAGCGGATCAGATATAAATAAATCAAAATCTTTAAGTAATTTAAAGAAAATAGGAGCAAAGGTTTTTTATACGCATAATGAAGGAAATGTTGGCAAAGCAGACTTGCTGGTAATGTCTTCAGCAATAAAACCCTCTAATCCAGAATATAGAATTGCAAAAAGAAAAGGTATTACAATTATTCCAAGAGCGCAGATGTTAGGAAGTTTAATGCGAGGCTATGAAAGTATAGCTGTTGCTGGAAGTCATGGTAAGACAACTACAACGAGCATGATTGCAAATATATTTAGTGAAGCTCTTTTGAGCCCAACATATATCGTGGGTGGAAAAGTTTTAGGTATTGGAAAAAATTCAGAACTTGGAAGCGGCAATCATCTAATTGCTGAGGCTGATGAGAGCGATGGCTCTTTTCTTCACTTACAACCTGATGTTGGAGTTTTTACAAATATTGATAATGATCACTTAAGTTATTATGACAATGATATAGAGAAATTATTAAATTCATTTCAAATGTTTGCAGAAAATATACCTTTTTATGGCGCACTTATAATTAATAATGATGATAAAAATGTAAGAGAAGTAGCAAAAAATATTTCAAGAAGACAAATCTCTTTTGGATTTTCTACAAAAAGTGATTATCAAATTACCAATGCCATTTACAAGAATAATTATCAAAGTTTTAGTCTAGTAAATAATGTTCTGCAAAAGAAATATTTATTTAGTTTACCAATGCCTGGAAGACATAACTTATACAATGCTGCGGCTGCCATAGCTGCAAGTCTTGAAGAGGGCATACCAATAAAATCAATTCAAAAAGGGCTTAAGAACTTTCAAGGTGTTTCAAGAAGATTTGAAAAGCATGAATTAATAATAAAGAAAAAAAATCTAATCCTAATAGATGATTACGGACATCATCCTGAAGAAATAAGATCAACAATTAATGCAATCCATCAAGCATTTCCTAAGAAAAAGATTTGTATGATTTTCCAACCCCACAGATACACTAGAACAGCTCAACTTTATGATGATTTCAAGGATGTTTTATCTATGCCAGATTCACTTTTATTATTTGATATTTATCCGGCTAGCGAAGCTCCTATAAAAGGCATCTCTTCAAAAAAGCTTTTAGAAAGCATAAAGCAAGATGGCAAGCTTAATGCGAAACTCACGTCTAATAAATCCATACTAGATGACATTAAAAATTCATACATGGACTTTGATATTTTAGTAACGCAAGGGGCAGGAAGTATTTCATCAGTCTGCGAAGCTATAAAAAAGAAATGGCAGAAATAAAAAATATTATAGTGCTCTATGGTGGCGCATCCTCTGAGCGAGATATTTCCCTTGAAAGTGGAAAAGGTATTTATGAAGCCTTAGAACAGCTTGGATATCTCGTAACACTAAAGGATTATAATGATTTAGGAGAATTAGAAAACTTAAAAGAATATGACCTAGTTTTTATAGCCTTACATGGATTTGAAGGAGAATCAGGTATCTTACAAAAAAATTTAGATAACCTCGGTATTCTTTATACGGGTTCAAAATATCTATCCTGTAAAAATACATGGAATAAAACTAGATTTAAAGATATTTTAGAATCTGCACTTATACCGACACCAAGAGGTTTTTCAGTAGAGAGAATTCATTCAGACATGCAATCCCCATTCAATAACTTTCATAAAAAATATAGTGAAGATATTCAAAATTTATTTCTAAAACCTGAAGAGGATGGTTCTAGTGTAGATATTTTTGAGGTCAATTGTGAAGGCGACCTTGAGCATGCAATAAGAGATGCACAAAATCCAAATAGAGCATTTATATTTGAAGAATCAATTAAATTTAAAGAATTTACAGTTTCTATTCTTGATAACAAATGCTTGCCAGTAATTGAAATCAAGACCACTAATAGTTTTTATGACTATGATGCAAAATATATTTCAGAGACTACTCAATTAATAGAGGCTGATCTAGATGAAAAAAATAAAAATAAGATTCATGATATGGCTTTAAAAGCCTTTAAAGAACTAGGTTGCTTAAAATGGGGAAGAGTGGATATCCTTCAAGATAAGAATGAACAATTCTATATCTTAGAAATTAATACAGTGCCTGGAATGACTTCACATAGTTGCCTTCCAAAGGCAGCGGAGATATTAGGGGTTTCATATAAAGAGCTTGTTCAAAGAATCATTCAAGATGCTCACTTATAAATACTTTTTCCCAGTTGTTTTATTAATAATATTATCTTCATGCAGTAACTTTAAGAACATTGAAGTATTTTTTGAAGATGGTTTTTTGTATGCAGCTCAAAAGGATTTGATATCTGAATTAAAACTTGTCACAACTAGAAAAGAAATAAAAACAACGTTATCAAAGCAAGAATGGATTGAGGACTTTAAGATAAAATTTAGGATTAATGGCAATATAAAAGTAATTATTAAAACCAAGATTCCTATTTTTATTTGGAATGAGAAATATTATGTTGATACTAATATGAAAACATTTGGTTTTGATAAATCTAACCATCGTTTAATCAATGTATTTTGTCCTAGCAATCAGCTAAATCAAGCAAGAGATTTGATAGATTTTATAAATACCTCATTAATATCAGATCAAATTAGCTTTAAGAAACTTGATTTTAAATATTCCTCAGGATGGATATTACTTTCTAATACTACTGAGATAAAGTTTGGAAAAAATATCACAACAGCTAGATTAAATTCTTTTAGACAAAGCTTGAATTATGTATACGAAAGTAAGTCTATACCTAGTATGATAGATTTAAGATATAAAGATGGAGTAGCATTCGATTATGGCAAGTAATTCTTCAAAAGAATCAAATATTGTAGTTGGCCTAGATATTGGGACTTCTAAGATTGTTTGTATTGTAGGTCAGTATGATTCACAGGATAATCTAGAAATTATTGCATTAGGGTCATATCCCTCCAGCGGCTTAAAAAAGGGCGTAGTTGTGAATATAGATGTCACAACTGATGCAATTCAAAAAGCAGTTGAGCAAGCTCAATCTATGATTGAAGAAAAAATTAAATCAGTCTTTGTTGGAATTGCAGGAAATCATATTAGAAGCTTCAATTCCCAAGGGATAGAAGCTATTAAAGATAAAGAAGTCTCATCATCTGACATAGAAAGAGTAATTGAATCTGCTCAGGCCATTGCTATACCTTCAGATCAAAAAGTATTACATGTAATACCTCAAGAGTTTGTAATAGATGATCAGGATTGCATAAAGGATCCCCTAGGAATGTCTGGAGTAAGATTGGAAGCAAGGGTTCATTTGGTAACATGTTCGAACAATGCAGTTATGAATATTGAAAAATGTGTAAAAAATTGTGATCTTAAAGTTGAAGGTTATGTACTTGAACAATTAGCAAGTTCTCACTCAATACTATCTGATGACGAAAAAGACCTTGGAGTTTGTTTAGTAGATATTGGAGGAGGAACCACTGACATAGCAATTTTTCAAGCTGGCTCAATTGGTTTTACAGGAAATATTCCAATTGCTGGAGATATGGTAACTAATGACATTGCAGTTGCTTTAAGGACCCCAACACCAGAAGCTGAAGATATTAAACAAAGACAAGGTTGTGCAGTCCCAGAATTTACTAATGATGAAGAGGTTATAGAAGTGAGAGGAGTTGGTGGAAGACCTCCAACTGAGCTTGCAAGAAGAACCTTAGCAGGCTTTATAGAGCCTAGATATATTGAGTTATGTCAATTAGTTAAAGCTGAAATAAGCAGAAATGGATTTGAAGATAAAATCCCAGCTGGAATTGTATTAACTGGTGGTACATCAAAGATGGAGGGCGTTGTTGAATTGGCTGAGTCAATATTCCAAACAAGTGTAAGACTAGGAGTTCCTTCTAAATTTCAAGGTATGGAAAATATTCTTCAAAATCCAATATATGCAACGTCAATTGGTTTAGTGTCGCATGGACATATTCAGAAGAAGGATAACTATATCCTAGAAAATAACCAAAGCCTTATTTCAAAGTTTTTAAATTGGGCTAAAGGTGAGTATTGATTGTAAAAAACAATTACATTAGAATGCACCCTCCTTGGTTTTCTTAAGTAAAAGGAAATCTTTAACCAAAAGGTAAAATATGAACAATTACGAAACAATATTAATAATTAATCCCAACCTTTCTTCTAAGGTAGGCGATTTTCAGAAGAAATTCGAAAAGCTACTTTCAGACAATTCATTTGAAGTTAAGAAAGTTGAAGATATTGGAAGAAGGCAATTAGCTTATTCTATTAACAACCACCATAAAGGCCATTACTTGTTATATCGCATGCAAGGTGATCCTCAGAATATTGCTGAAATAGAAACAAAAATTAAATATGATGAAGCTATCATCAGACATCTTATTTTAGCCGTAAAAGATTTATCGGGAGAGGATTCTGTTTTACTTACAGAAGCTCTAGAAAATAAGAATAAAAGAACAGAAATAGCTGATGAGGCACCAAAAAAAGAAGTAAAAAAAGAAGCTCCTAAAGAAGAAGCATCTAAAGAAGAATCTTCAAGTGCAGACAATAATGAAGAGGAGGTCTCTTAAATGAAGAAGTTTCAATTACCAAATAATTTTGATTATAAAAATACAGATGTTTTAAGACAGTTTATTACTGAAACAGGAAAAATTGTACCAGCTCGAGTTACTGGTATATCCGCTTCAAATCAAAGAAAAGTTACTAAATCCATTAAGATTGCAAGGTTTTTAGCCTTACTTCCTTACACAGACATGCATCAATAAAAATGAAGATTATATTACTAGACAGAATTCAAAGACTTGGCGAAATTGGTGACGTGGTGGACGTTAAATCTGGCTATGCAAGGAATTTTCTTATTCCACAGAAAAAAGCTGCATTTGCTAGTGAAAAAAATATTGCAGAAGTTGAATCAAGAAAGGGTGAATTGGCAGCAGCATCAGCAGATGCCTTGGCACAGGCTCAAGGAAGAGCTGAAGCAATGGAAGGAGCTTCTTGTGAGATTAAGGTACCTGTAACTGAAGAGGGCGCATTATATGGTTCAGTAGGCACTAGAGAAATTGCTGACGCTTTCGTAGCTTCAGAAATAAATGTTGATAAAAGCGAAGTTCAATTACCTGATGGCCCTATTAAAGAACAAGGCGATCATAATGTATTTATAGCACTTCATCCTGAAGTTTCTGTTGAAGTTTTAGTTAAAGTATTGCCTGAGTAGTTGTGTATTTTAAAATATGATGTAAAAATCATGTTGCATGTCTGAATTAATACTAAACATAAACGAACAAGTCAGAGAGGCAGAAAGAGCTGTCTTGGGCGGCTTAATGCTAGAAACAGAAAGGTTTGATACCGTCACTCCCATTATTAATCACGAAGACTTTCAAGGAAAAGATCACCAGCTTATCTATGAATCAATGTTTGAATTGATTGAAGAAAATAAACCTCTTGATCCAATAACCGTTTCAGAAAAACTAGATAACAAAAATTTACTTAACAAAATTGGCGGAAAGAACTATCTTATTGAATTAGCAACTAGTACGCCTACAGCAGCAAATATTGAGGCGTATGCAGAAATAGTTAGACAAAGATCAATTACTCGACAGTTAATGAAAACTAACTCTGAGATAGCCGAACTAATAAATAATCCTCAAGGTCAAGATGGAGCTAGCTTACTAAATGAAGCTGAAAGAAAGATTTTTGCTCTTAATGAACAAGCAAGTTTATCTGATAGTGCGATGCAGTCCATGCATGAACTTATACCTGCAACAATGGATAGACTTCATCAGTTATCTAAAATGGGGAAAGGAAATATTATTGGAAACTCTACAGGTTTTAAAGATTTAGATACAAAACTTCAAGGCGTTCAAAATGGTGATCTAATAGTAGTCGCCGGAAGACCAAGTATGGGTAAAACCGCCTTTGCTATGAATTTAGCTGAGAATGTTCTTTTAAATGATGATAATGATGGAGCTGTTTTAATATTTAGTTTAGAAATGCCTGGAGAATCTTTAACTACAAGGTTACTTTCAGGAATGTGCAAGATTGACCAGCAAAAAGTTAGATCAGGCATGCTAAAAGATAATGAGTTAAAGCAGATATTTCAAGAAGGTGAAAAGCTTAAAGATAAACCTTTATACATTGACGACAGTTCAGTTTTATCACCAATGGAACTTCTAGCTAAGTCTAGAAGATTGCATAGATCTGAAGAAAACGGACTATCACTTATTGTTGTTGACTACCTTCAGCTTATGCAGGTTCCAGGATCAACTGAGAATAGGGTTAATCAAATTTCCGAAATTTCACGATCTCTAAAGTCACTTGCAAGGGAACTTAATGTTCCTGTAATAGCACTATCTCAGCTTAATAGGGGTGTTGATTCTAGACCAAATAGAAGACCTATTATGTCTGACCTAAGAGATTCAGGTGCTATTGAGCAGGATGCTGATGTAATTTTATTTCTTTATAGGGATGAGGTTTATAACGAAGATTCTGACCAGGGAAACAAAGCTGAAGTTATTATTGGTAAGCAAAGGAATGGACCTATTGGAACTTGCTATCTAACTTTCTTGAAGGAATATACACGATTCGAAAACTTTTCAAATGATGGATTTTACGATTCATTTGAATGAAGGAACCATCTGCAGAACTCACAATTGATATAAATATTATTCGAAATAATATTGTCTATTTAAAATCATTTCTTAATCCAAGTACTAAATTTATGGCTGTATTAAAAGCCAATGCCTATGGACATGGTCTAGAAAAAATTGCTGAAGGTATAAATGATATTGTAGATGGTTATGGACTGGTTCGAATTGAAGAAGCCCTTAATGTAAGGAAATTTTCAAATAAAAAAATACTTTTGATGCAGGGGTTATATAACAAAGATGACTTAGATCTGGCTACTGAAAATAATTTTGATACAGTTGTTCACAATCAAGATCAATTATTTATTTTAGATAATGAGATTATTCATTCATGGGTGAAAGTTAATACTGGAATGAATCGATTAGGGTTTTCACCCAAAGAATTTTTTAAAATTTACGAAAGTAGATTGATTAATAGAGAATTTACATTAATGTCTCATCTGGCTTGTTCAGATAATCCTTCCGATGAATTAAATTTAAAACAATTTAGTTCATTTGACGATATTTCAAAATCACTAAAAAAAATCATTCCAAAAAGTATTGCCAATACAGGCTGCATATTAAATTTTCCTCAAAAAAATTTTGATTGGGTTAGATCAGGCATTGGTTTATATGGTGGATTTATCGGGAATGATATTCTGGAATCAGCTATGACATTTAGATCACAGATTATTGAAATAAAAAATATAAGAAAAGGCGACAGGGTTGGCTATAACGGAAGAGCAACAGCGCCACATGATATGAATATAGCAATTGTTTATGCAGGTTATGCAGATGGCCTCCCTCAAGCGACATTTGATAATACAAAGGTTTTGATAAATAACATTTCAGCAAATATTTTTGGTCAGGTAAGCATGGATTTACTCTCTATAGACATTACAAATATTCCAAACTCCAAGATTGGTGATTGGTGTATTTTTTGGGATAAAAATAATTCTATTAAAAACTTAGCAACGAGAAATAATTTGATTTCATATGAACTTATGACTAGGATAAGTCCAAGAGTAAAAGTTATTTATAAAAATTCATGAAAATTAATTACATACAAGAAAATTTACGAAAGATTACCTATGAGGAAGATCTTCCTGAGTACATGACTGAAAAGCATGCTGAAGACATAGCTGAGGTATTTCATACACCACTCCAGGGAACCTATAACTGGGATTATAGAATCCAAGATAATAGGATTAAAAGATTATATGAATTAGGTAAAGAATTAAATTGGAATGTTGAAATGGACATTGATTGGAATAGACCATATGAAGAACTTAAGGAGCCATATCCTATCTTTTGGGACGACTACCCGCCTTACCAAAAAATGACTGACAAAAAGAAAGTTGAATTTTTAAGGCATAGACAAGCATGGAGCATGAGCCAATTTTTACACGGAGAACAAGGTGCTGTTTTAGTTGCCTCGCAGCTAACGAGTTGCGCCCCTACTTTTAATGCAAAACTATATGCTGCATCACAAACTTTTGATGAGGCTAGACATGTCGAAGCATTTAATAAATATATTCAAACTAGAACAAAGTTAATGTATCCAGTTGGCAATGAGCTTAAATCAATTCTTGACAAAATTCTTACAGATGAAAGATGGGATCTTAAATTTATTGGTATGCAAATTATTATTGAAGGTTTAGCATTAGCAGCATTTCAATCCTCTCGAGACTTAACTCCGGATCCAGTGTTAAAAGATATGCTTGGATTAATAATAAGAGACGAAGCAAGACATGTAACTTTTGGTGTTAACTACCTAGAAGATTTTATATCAACTTTATCTGAAGATCAGATAGAGGAGAGGGCTCAGTTTGCATATGAGGCCTGTTTGTTAAGCCGTGAGAGACTTGTATCAAATGATGTTTTTGATCATTTTGGATGGGATAAAGAAGAATCACGAATATTTCAACAATCTTCAGATATTACTAAAATGTTTCAAAAATTACTCTTCCAAAGAATTGTACCTAATCTATCTAGAATTGGTCTTTTAACTGATTCTGTAAGAGGAAAGTTCGATAAACTTGGATTACTTGAGTATGAAGATGCTCAGAGTGATATCGATGTAGATTGGGCTGATTTATCTAGACCTTTATTTGAAGATTCTGCTTAATTATATTTATCAATCAGTAATTATCTGATATTCTGTTATCCCATCATAAACAAGTAAATTGATGGCAAAAACTAAGTACATTTTTATCACCGGCGGTGTTGTTTCATCACTAGGAAAAGGCATTGCAGCTGCATCTCTTGGCGCTATACTCGAATCAAGAGGCTTAAAAGTTTCGTTAATTAAATTAGATCCCTATATAAATGTTGATCCTGGAACGATGAGTCCTTTTCAGCATGGAGAAGTATTTGTTACCAATGATGGAACTGAGACTGATTTAGACCTTGGACATTATGAGAGATTTGTAAGATTTCAAGCATCTGCAAAAAATAACTTTACTGCTGGCAGGGTTTACGAAACTGTTATTAGAAACGAAAGAAAGGGAAATTATTTAGGTGGAACTGTTCAAGTTATTCCACACATTACAGACGAAATTAAAAGAAGAATTAAGGCTGGAGCTAAAGGCAATGATATTGCAATAATAGAAATAGGTGGAACCGTTGGTGATATTGAGAGCCAGCCTTTCGTCGAAGCTATTCGACAAATGTCTCTTGATCTGCCATCAAATTCAACTGCTTTTGTTCATCTAACTCTTGTCCCATATATAAAGGTCTCAGGTGAGCTGAAAACAAAGCCCACTCAACATTCCGTTAAAGAGCTTAGATCCTTGGGTATAAGCCCTGATTGCTTAATATGCAGATCTGAGCAAGAGCTTCCTAAAGATGAAAGAAAAAAAATAGCTTTATTTTGCTCTGTAAATCCAACTAGCGTCATTTCTATGCATGATGTTTCAACGGTCTATTCAATTCCACTACTTCTTCATAAACAAAAGGTGGATGAAATTATTATTAATAAGTTAAAAATAAAATCTAAAAAGCCAAATCTTAATGACTGGAAGAGAGTTGTTTCAGCCAAGGTTAATCCTTTACATGAAATCAATGTTGCTTTTGTTGGAAAATACACCGAATTAAAAGACTCATACAAATCTATTAATGAGGCTTTAGAGCACGCGGGAATAAAAAACAAAGCTAAAGTAAATATAGTTTTTGTTGAGGCTGAAAATATCACGTCTAAAAACGTAAAAAAAGTTTTAAGTTTCAGTGATGCAATTCTTATTCCTGGAGGTTTTGGAGAAAGAGGTGTCGAAGGAATGATTCATGCCTGTAAGTATGCCAGAACGAACAAAGTTCCATATTTAGGCATTTGTTTGGGTATGCAAATAGCAATAATAGAGTTTGCAAGAAATGTATTGAAGCTTAAAGAAGCCAATAGTACCGAATTTAATTTAAAAACTCCTCATCCAGTAATAGCACTTATTACAGAATGGAATGATATGAGTGGAAAAAAAGAAAAAAGAAGCTCAAGCTCTGACCTTGGAGGTACCATGAGATTGGGTGGGCAGGTTTGTAAATTAACTAAATCATCAAGTGCATACAAAATGTATAAACAAAATGAAATTACTGAAAGGCATAGACATAGATACGAAGTTAATCCAGCATATAAAGATAAGATGATTGAAGCTGGTCTAAAAGTTGCCGGCACATCTGTTGATGGAAAATTAGTAGAAATGATTGAAATACCCAATCATAATTGGTTCTTAGCTTGCCAGTTTCATCCTGAATTTACATCAAATCCTAGAGACGGACATCCGATTTTTAACAGTTTTATAAAAAATGCCCTTAAAATATCTAAATGAAAGATATTAAGTTAAGAAATTTTACAATTGCTAACAACAAACCTTTTACTCTTATGGGTGGAGTTAATGTTCTGGAATCTGAAGAGATGGTTATGCAAGTTGCAGAAAAATTTAAAACCATTTCAGATAAACACAATATTAATTGGATTTTTAAAGGTTCATTTGATAAAGCAAATAGGAGCTCTATAGATTCTTTTAGAGGCCCTGGGATGGATGAAGGTCTAAAATTGCTTGAAAAAGTATCATCTAATTTTGATTGTCCTGTCATTACGGATATTCATGAGCCCAATCAAGCTATGCCTGTAAGTGAAATTTGTGAGATTATTCAAGTTCCTGCTTTCTTAGCAAGACAGACTGATCTCGTTATAGCGGCAGCAAAAACTAAATCCATTGTTCAGTTTAAGAAGCCTCAATTTTTAGCTGCACCAGAGATGAAAAATATAATAAAAAAATGCTCTGAAGCTGGTAATGATAATATTACTCTTTGTGAAAGAGGTAATAGTTTTGGTTATAACAATCTTATTGTTGATACTTTAAATTTCCAGATTCTTAAAGATTTTAGTTATCCTGTAATATTTGACGTAACTCATTCACTCCAATTACCTGGAGGTTTGGGTAATGCTGCCGGCGGAAGAAGAGAATATCTCTTAAGTTTAGCTAAAGCAGGAATTTCACAAAGCATTGCAGGATTATTTCTTGAAGCTCATCCTGACCCAGATAATGCTAAGTGTGACGGCCCATGCGCATTAAGACTTGACATGTTAGAGCCATTTTTAAATCAAATTAAATATCTAGATGAGTTTATAAAAGATCAAGAAGATTTAGATATTTTCTAAAGTTAATGTCAAAAATATCATCAATAAAAGCGATTCAGGTATTAGATTCAAGAGGCCTCCCTACTGTTGCATGCAGAATAACACTAGATAACTCATTAACTGCCGGAGTGATGGTTCCAAGTGGAGCTTCAACAGGAGCTAAAGAGGCAATTGAGTTGAGAGATGGTTTGGATGCATATATGGGTAAGGGCGTTCTTAAAGCAGTAAGCAACATCAATGAAATTATAAGTCCTGTTCTTATTGGTCTAAATCCATTAGATCAAGAAAGAATTGATTATCAATTAATTAAATTGGATGGAACAGAAGATAAATCAAACTTAGGTGCGAATGCAATCTTAGCTGTTTCCCTGGCTATTTGCAGAGTTGCCGCAAAGGATGTAGATAAAAGTCTACATAAATATTTTGCTGATATTTTTAAAGATATTACAGGGAATTCAGTAGAGCCCAGCCTACCCATGCCAATGCTAAATATCCTTAATGGCGGAGAGCATGCTGATAATAATATTGATATTCAAGAATTTATGGTTATTCCTAAAGGAGCAAAAGATTTTAAACAAGCAATGAGATGGTCTTCAGAAGTATATTGGAATCTTAAAAAAATATTAAAAGAAAAATCTTTATCTACAGCCGTTGGAGATGAAGGAGGCTTTGCTCCTAACCTTAAGTCAAATGAAGAAGCAATTAAATTAATTCTTGAATCTATAGAAAGATCTAATCTTGAGCCTGGCAAAGATATTTTTTTAGCTTTAGATTGCGCTGCTAGTGAGTTTTATAAAGATGGCGTCTACCAGCTAGCTGGAGAAGGAAGAAGCTTGGATTCTAAATCATTTGCTAACTATCTTGAAGATTTAGTCGATAATTATCCAATTATTTCTATAGAAGATGGAATGGATGAAAATGATTTTGAGGGTTGGAGAGTTCTCACTGAAAAGATAGGATCAAAATGTCAGCTTGTAGGAGATGACTTATTTGTTACCAATAAAAAAATATTTCAACAAGGCATTGATCAAGGGTTAGGTAACTCTATTCTAATTAAGTTTAATCAAATTGGATCAATTACAGAGACTATTGAAACTATTAATCTTGCTAATAAAAATAATTATAAATCGATAATATCTCATCGATCAGGTGAAACTGAAGATACTACAATTTCGGATCTCGCTGTTGGTTTAGGAGCTGGACAAATTAAGACAGGCGCTCCATGCCGTTCAGATAGAGTTGCAAAATATAATCGTCTGCTATGGATAGAAGATGAATGCTCTGATTTAAAGATCGGCTAATGAAAAGGCTATCTCTTTTTATTTTATTATCAATAATAATTTTAATCCTTTTATATAATTTATTAATTAGCTCAAGTGGTTATAAGGAAAGAGAGAATTTAATGAATGAAAATGATGAGCTTTCTATAAAAAATAAACACCTAATAGATAGCAATGAGGAATTAAGATTCGAAATTATAAATGCTCAAGATAGTGAAGAGCATATTGAAAACTATGCTAGAGAAAATCTAAATCTTTCTATGCCAGATGAAAAATTTATAAAATTTAACGAAAAAGATACAAATGAAGAAAATGAAGAATAAAATTTTAGCTATTATTCCAGCTGCAGGAATAGGAGAGAGATTCTTATCAAATGAACCTAAGCAATATTTTAAAGTTGATGATTCTACTCTAATCGAAAAAACAATATCAATTTTTAGCTCCTGTGAATTAATTTCTAAAATTATTATTCCCATTCACCAAGATGATAAAAATATTCAAGACCAAGATTTTTATAATAACTCAAATATAAAATATGTTGATGGCGGTGAGACCAGAGCTAAATCTGTTTTAAATGCTCTTGAAAGCGAAGATTTGACACATTATGACTTTATATTAACGCATGATGTGGCTAGACCTAATATCTCTGAGGAGGATATTAGAA
This sequence comes from uncultured SAR86 cluster bacterium, assembly GCA_964275345.1. GTDB lineage: Bacteria > Pseudomonadota > Gammaproteobacteria > Magnimaribacterales > D2472 > MED-G78. The sequence continues at coordinate 618,839 of CAXYBK010000003.1, forward strand.
CTCTTATAGAAGAAATTCAAAATAAAGGTGCAGACTGCTCATTTTTCTATACTCCTATTAGTGAATCAATTAAAAAGATTTCTAGCAAAGAAGATATAACATTAAATAAGGAGGACTATTATCTAGTCCAAACTCCTCAAATTTGTAATACCGAAAAACTCTATACAGCTTTAAAGACCTGCGTAAAAGATGGAATTAATATTCCTGATGAATCTTTTGTAATGGAAAAGATGAACTATGTATTAACAAGAATTAAAGGAAGCTCGGCAAATATCAAGGTTACATATCCTGAAGATATTGATTTATTGAAGAAATTTAATACTAGGGTAGGGACAGGATTTGATTTACATACCTATTTACCTGGAAATGGATTTTTATTAGGCGGATATTTTATTGAATGCGATCATTCAATAAATGCCCACTCAGATGGTGATGTTTTATTACATTCAATTGCTGATGCTATTTTAGGAGCAAGCGCACTAGGAGACATTGGAATTTTCTTTACAGATACTGATGCTGCAAATAAAAATTTAGATAGTAAAACCATTATTGATTTTTGTTTAGAGGAAATATCTAAATTAGATTTAGAGATATTTAATATTGATGTCACTATAATTTGTGAAACACCCAAAATATCTCCATCTAGACAAGCCATCCTTTCTTCACTTTCTAAAATTTTAAAAATTGATCAATCTAATATTGGACTAAAAGCCACAACCTCAGAAAAGATTGGTATTATTGGCGAAAATAAAGCAATAGCTGTTCAAACTGCTCTAAACCTGATTACAAAAAAATGAAAATATTACTGACAAATGATGATGGATATGATGCCCCGAATATAAAAAATTTATTTAAAGCATTATCAAAAAATCATGAGGTATGGATAGTTGCCCCAGCAAATAATTGCAGCGGGATGAGCGCAGCCATTTCTTTTTTAAAAGATACTGAAATAAAGAAGATTAATGATTACACTTTTGCAGTAGATGGAACCCCAGCAGATTGCACTTATTTTGGTTTATTAAGCGTCTTAGGCTTTGAGCCTGATATGGTTGTAGCAGGAATCAATCATGGCGCTAATCTTGGAAATGATGTTCTTTATTCTGGAACTGTAGGCGCTGCAGTTGGCGGAAGAGCTTTAAAATTCCCACCAGTTGCTATATCAGTAGCGTCCTATAATGCAATTGATCCAGATTATATTTCAAATAAATCTGCAGAAATTATAAATACAATTTTTGAAAATCCTGTCGATTTAGAAAATAAAGTTATAAATATCAATTTTCCTGATTTAATTAAATCTGAAGTTAAAGGGGTAAAGTTTACGAGACTTTCAAAAAGAGGCACTCCTGCTCAACCAGTTGAGATATCTTCCTCCAATGACTCAAAGACCTACAGATATAATTTACAAGGAGAGGCAATAAAAGAATCTTATCTTTCTGATGTTGAAGCAGTTCAAGCTGGATACATTTCACTATCGATCTTAGACTATAACTTGACCAAAGCAGAAGAGAATAATGATCTTATTAATATACTTTGCCAATGAGTAATTCCGGATTTACTTTTAGGCGAGTTCGCGAAGAGATGATAGAAAACTTGCTTGAAATGGGCATAAAAGATTTTAGAGTTCTCGATGCTATGGCTCAGATCCCAAGGCATATTTTTATAGACGAAGCTCTCAGATCACGAGCTTACGAGAATAGATCATTAACTATTGGTTATCAGCAAACAATATCTCAACCATATATTGTCGCTAAAATGACTGAGCTATTGATAGCTCATACTAGCGGAAGAGGACATATATTTAAAAATATCCTTGAATTAGGTTCTGGATGTGGATATCAATCAGCTGTTTTGTCTTATTTCTCAGAAGAGGTTAATGCAATAGAAAGAATCAAGCCTTTGGTAAGTAAGTCTAGAGAAAATCTAAGCGAGCTTAAAATATTTAATGTTGTAGTGAAGCATGGAGATGGATATCAAGACTGGGATAATAAAAAACAATATGAAGGCATAATTTGTGCTGCTGCGCCTCGAGCATTTCCAGAAGAATTGCTTAATTGCTCCTTAGAAAACTCTAAAATAGTCATGCCTATTGGAGACTCTAAAGAGCAAAAGCTGCTTGTAGTAACTAAAACAAATACTGGATTTGTCCAAGAGTTTCATGATGAGGTTGCATTTGTGCCTATGCTTCCAGGAAAATCTAATGATGGGAATAATTAATGAATGAAAGAATAAAGTTTGTATTAGCAGGCTTTTGTGTTGGTTTTGCAGAGCTTCTTCCTGGAATCTCAGGCTCTACTGTAGCAATATTTTTTGGTATTTATGAAAAAATTATCAAATCCTTAAGTTCAATAAGGCTTAAGAATATAAGTTTTAATGTAAGTAAATTAAATCAAATATTTGCTCTTGATCTAATGATCCCATTTATTATTTCTATGATTATAAGCGTATTAGTTTTTTCTAAATTTATCTTATTTTTACATAATGAATTTACATCAATTTTTAATGTCTTTCTTGGAATTATAATGATTGTTGGCGGTTATTTATTGGCTCATAAAGAAATTATTAAATTTAAACTGAAAACAACTTCACTATACATAATAGGTTTTATTGCAAGCTTTATACTTTCAACTCTAGCCATTGATTCTATTGATATAAGCTTTATTAATCTAATATTTGCTGGCTTTGTAGCTTTTTCCTTTTTTCTTATTCCGGGGATTTCAGGAAGTGCCATTCTTCTAGTATTTGGACTTTATTCAACAATAATAGAATCTATAGCCAATTTTAATTTTACTGTTCTAGTCCCTTTTGCAATTGGTGCGTCAATTGCACTTTTAACTATGCCTAAATTAATTTTTTACCTCTTTGAGAATAATAGAGAATCTATAATTGTTCTTTTTGGTGGTTTAATTATTGGAACAGGTATTATTCTTATTTTTTAATGAACAAAATTAGTTTAATAGCTTTAATCAGCATAATAGTTTCATCATGTTCATCTTTAGAACAGTCTATAGATCAGCTTTATAAAGAAGTTAGATCAACCTCAGAATATACAGTAAAAAAAAATGAAACCTTGTGGTCTATAGCTTTAAAAAATAATACAAGTCCAACAAAGATAGCTATAAAAAATAATTTAGAAAAACCTTACGTGATATACCCAGGTCAAAAACTTAACCTTTCTAATCTTGAATCAAGTAATCTTAAAAAAACCTCTTTACCAAAATGGAAATTGCCAACAATTCCAAGCATCAAGCAAAATAGAGAAGGTGATTTTTGGTATATCTTTAATGGAAAAATTGGTGATCCTATCTTTGCTTCACAAAATGCCCAAGTTGTATTATCTGGTCCAGTTCTTCCTGGATACGGTAACTTTATTATGCTTGATCATGGCGATAATTATTTAAGCCTCTATGCACACTGTGACGATATTTTTGTAACAAAGGGAGAAGAAGTTATTTCAGGACAACAGATAGCTACCATTGGATCATCTGAAATAAATAAACCAACCTTAAAGTTTCAAATTAGAAAATCAGGCACCCCAATAAATATTTCAGAAATAAAATTTAATTAAGGTTTAAAAATATTTTTTTATTTTTAATATCTTTATATTTTTCTGATTCAGGAAGAGGTTCACGAGCTTCTGTTATATTCTCATAAACTTCAGCTAGTTTTGCATTAATTTCTATAAATTCAATTTGGTCATCAGGCAGTTCATCATCAGAAAAAATTGCATCTATTGGGCATTCAGGAACGCAAAGACCACAATCAATACATTCATCTGGATGTATAACTAAGAACTCTGGACCTTCGTAAAAACAATCTACTGGACATACTTCTACACAGTCAGTAAGTTTGCACTTTATGCAGGTCTCTGTAACAACGAATGCCATAAATAAATTTTCAAAGAAAAAATGATTTTAACGTACATAAAAACAAAATTATAGAATAGTATTTGATTTATAGAGTTTTTCTATTATACTGTATAAACATACAGTAAGGAGTTATTATGGCTACAGACAAAACTAAAGATCTTAAAGAGACCCTAAGTCAAATTGAAAAACAGTTTGGCAAAGGAACAGTAATGAGAATGGGCGACAAAGAAATTTTAGATATACCTTCTATTTCAACAGGTTCAGTTGGCTTAGATATAGCACTTGGTATAGGCGGCATTCCGCAAGGAAGAGTAACAGAGATATATGGCCCGGAATCATCAGGTAAGACTACATTAACACTTCAGATTATTGCTGAATGTCAAAAAAAGGGCGGAACAGCTGCTTTCATTGATGCTGAGCATGCATTAGATCCTCAATATGCAGGAAAACTTGGAGTAAATGTAGATGATCTACTTTTATCTCAGCCAGATACTGGTGAGCAAGCATTAGAAGTAGCTGATATGTTAGTAAAATCTAATAGTGTAGATTTGGTTGTTGTTGACTCAGTTGCAGCCCTTGTTCCAAGAGCAGAAATTGAAGGTGAGATGGGAGATCATCATGTTGGCCTTCAGGCAAGGTTAATGTCACAGGCTTTAAGAAAGATCACTGGTAATATTCAGCGCTCAGGAGCAACTGTGATTTTTATAAATCAAATTCGAATGAAAATAGGAGTTATGTTTGGAAGTCCTGAGACAACAACTGGTGGAAATGCTCTTAAATTTTATTCATCTGTAAGACTCGACATCCGTAGAATTGGTGCAGTCAAAGAGGGTGACGAAGTGATAGGAAATGAAACAAGAGTTAAAGTTGTTAAAAATAAAGTTTCACCTCCTTTTAGACAGGCAGAATTTCAAATTATGTATGGTCAAGGAATTAATTCAGAAGGTGAGATTTTAGACTTCGGTCAAAAATTAGGCGTTATTGAAAAAGCTGGATCTTGGTATAGTCATAATGGAGAAAAAATTGGGCAAGGAAAAGTTAATGCAAGTACTTTTCTAAAAGAAAATACTGCAATAAGAGATGCTTTATTAAAAGATATTAGAGCTGAATATATTGTTTCAAACGCAAAACCTTCCAAGAAATAGAAATTTAACATTGGCATTTATTCCTACTTTAGATTAGCATTATTACTAATTTAAAGTAGGGGATTTTGTTACATGACATCAAATAATGCATATATCGTGAGCGCTGTTAGAACAGCCGGCGGAAAAAAGAACGGAAAACTAAGTGGTTGGCATCCAGCGGATTTAGGTGCAAAAGTTTTAGATGAGCTTGTTCATCAAACAGGAATAGATCCGAATAATATTGATGATGTTATTTTTGGCTGTGTGGACCAAGTAGGAGCTCAATCCGGTAATCTTGCAAGGAATTCAGTTTTGGCATCCAGCCTTCCGGAATCTGTTCCTGGAACAACTGTAGATAGACAATGTGGTTCATCTCAACAAGCAATACATTTTGCGGCTCAGGCAGTTATGTCTGGAACACAAGACGTTGTTATTGCTGGAGGGGTAGAGGCTATGTCCATGGTGCCAATTGGTGCTAGTGTAAAAGATGGTTTTGATGCAGGTCATGGATTTCCTTTTAACGCAGATGGAATAGCTGCAAGGTATCCTGGAGTATTTTTCTCTCAATTTACAGGTGCAGAATTAGTTGCAGATAAATGGAAGCTATCTAGAGAAGATTTAGATATTTTTGCTCTTGAAAGTCATCAGAAAGCTAAATATGCCACTGAAATGAAATATTTTGACTTAGAAATATTACCTTTAGCTGGCAAGAATGAACATAACGACACCGATATGGTACTTGCTGATGAAGGCATTAGATTTGATGCATCAATAGAAGCTCTTGCAGGTCTTAAGACAGTTGTTGAGGGTGGCGTAATTACCCCTGGAAATGCTAGCCAGATTACAGATGGCGCAGCTGCTATTATGATTTGTAATGATGAAGGTCTTAAAAAGATTAAGTGTGATCCTAGAGCTAAGATTACAGCATTGTCTGTTGTAGGCGATGATCCTGTTTTCATGCTAACAGGGCCAATACCTGCATCACATAAAGTATTAGCTAGAGCAAATCTAAATATAGATGATATGGATCTTTATGAAGTGAATGAAGCATTTGCTCCAGTGCCGTTAGCTTGGGCTAAAGAGCTTAATGCAGACATGTCTAAGCTCAATGTTAATGGTGGCGCTATGGCGCTTGGACATCCATTAGGAGCAACAGGAGCTAAATTAATGACTACTATGCTGCATGAGTTAGAGAGAAGGGAGGGTAAATATGCTCTGCAAGCTATATGCGAAGGCGGCGGAACAGCAAATGCAACTATAATCGAAAGAATCTAATTATTTCTATTATAAATAGATATATCTAATCTTTGATCAATTTTTTATATATTGGCATGACTTGTGTCAATATTTATTACGTATACAATTAATATTGCTATGAGGATTTTAAGGGGTATTTTTCTATTGCTATTTTTGATGGCAATTCTTATTTTTTTTCATTTCTTAAAAACATCTACTGGAACTAATCAACAGGTTCAATTTTCTCTTGATGAATCCTATTACTTAGAAGACATCGTTTCTAAAAACAAAACACAATCAGATCCTAATCCAAATAAAAATGCATATTTTGGAGACTTGCATATTCATACATCTAATTCTTTTGACGCATATACATTTGGGACTTTGAGTACACCAAAAATAGCCTATAAATATGCTCAAGGTGAATCAATTCCTCACCCAACAGGATACGATATTCAGCTTAGAAGACCCCTTGATTTTTATGCTGTTACTGATCATGGTTTTTTCTTAGGACTATTACCAAGTGCAGCAGATACAAGCTCGCTATTTTCTAAATATGAATATACTAAATCTCTTCATAATTTGAACGATTCAGTCTCTAATAATCTTTTTGACCTTTTTAAGAGAAGTACCCTTTTTAGAAATTTTGCTAGAGACACAATTGATGGGCTTAGTGATGGAACTATTGACAGAAATCTTATAGATGATATTCAAGAGAGCGTTTGGAAGGAAACAATCAAAGCAGCAGATGATGCCTATAAGCCTGGAGTTTTTACAACCTTTGCTGGCTATGAATTCACTTCTGCTGAGGATTTGTATGATAACTATCTTCATCGTAATGTTATATTTGAAAATACAGAAAATTTGCCAAATAAAATTTTTTCAAGACTAGACAGCATGAATCCAGAGCCACTATGGGAATGGATGAATAATCTCAGAGATAATGGAGTTGATAGTTTAGCCATTCCACATAATTCAAATATCTCAGGCGGGACAGCCTTTCCAATGAATTATTTCAATGGGGATCTCATTGATGACGCATACGCAACAATGAGATCATTAAATGAACCTCTTGTAGAAATTACTCAGGTTAAAGGAACTTCAGAAACACACCCATTACTTTCAAAAAATGATGAGTGGGCTTCATTTGAAACTGAATCGCCATCTGAAGAATCAAATGATATGAAAAATATAAAAGGTGCATATGTTAGAAATGCTTATTTAAGAGGAATGGCTATTGAAGAAAAAGGAATTGCAAACCCTTATAAGTTTGGCTTGATTGGTTCTAGCGATAGTCATGTAGGAGGTGCTTCATATAATGAAGAAACCTTTATTTCTAAAGTAGGTGTCTTGGATGGCACCCCTAGATTAAGGGGCTCAGTGCCATTTAACAAATTTTATGGTTTTACAATTAGCAAACTTCGTCCTAATTCAATGTCTAATATTGATGATAAATATTACTTAAAGGTAGGTGATAGACTTATATATTTTGGTGCATCTGGTCTAGCTGGAGTATGGGCAGAAGAAAATACAAGAGAATCTATATTTAGAGCTTTACGAAATAAAGAAACATTTGCAACATCTGGTCCTAGAATTAAAGTGAGGTTCTTTGGAGGCTATGATTTAGAAAATCATGATCTCAATGACGATAACCTTATTAAAAAAGCATATGCCATGAACACACCAATGGGTGGAAATATTTATTCCAACGAATTAAGTAGTCCAACGTTCTTAATATGGGCAATCTCAGATCCTTTAGGAGGTTTATTGCAAAGATCTCAAATAGTTAAAGGATGGATAGAAAATGGAGAGCATAATGAAAAGGTCTATGATGCAGTTTGCTCAGATGGCTTAGAAATTGATCCAGAAACTCATCGTTGCGCAAGTAATGAGGCCAAAGTAAATCTTAGTGATTGTTCTACTAGTAATGTTGGTAATTCAGAATTAAAAACTTTATGGAAAGATCCAGATTTTAAAAAGAATCAAAATGCTTTTTATTATGTTCGCGTTATAGAGAATCCTGCATGTAGATGGTCTACGTGGGACTCAATTAGAGCTGGAGAAAAACCAAGATCTGATATAGATGCAACCATTCAAGAAAGAGCTTGGTCATCACCTATTTGGCTTAAAACAACAGTTGATTAATAGGTTTTATATGTAAAGTCTACTTTACATATATAAGCTAAAGTTATATAATATATTTATTAATCAAACCCTATTTTTTACTATGCTTTTTAATATATTTCTTTCCTTTGCTGCCTTATTAATAATACTTGCCCTTTACCTAGGTATAAATGTTGTTCCTCAATCAAAGGTATATGTAATTGAGAGATTTGGTAAATATACTAAAAACCTAGACTCTGGTCTCTCCATAATAATTCCATTTGTTGATAGAGTGGCCCATAAAGTTGATATTCTAGAAAGACAACTTCCTAAATTCCAAATATCAGTAATAACTAAAGATAATGTTGAAGTTGGATTAGTATCTACTGTATTTTTTAGAGTATTAGATGCTTCAAAGTCAGTTTATAGAATTAAAAACATTGACTTAGCTGTTGAAAATACAGCCATATCAGTAATCAGATCAGCTGCTGGAAAACTAGAACTTGATGATTTACAAAGCTCAAGAGAATCAATGAATAATGAAATTAGAGATAGGCTTAGTAAGGCTGCTGAAATTTGGGGTGTTGAGGTTACACGAACTGAGATATTAGATGTTTTAGTTGATGAACAAACAAAAGACTCTCAAAGGCAACAGTTAAATGCAGAAAGAGAAAGAAGAGCCACCATTGCAACCGCCGAAGGTTTAAAAAGAAGTACAGAATTAAATGCAGATGCTCAATTATATGAAGCTGAAAAAATTGCAGATGCTGTTAAAATAACTGCTGATGCAGATGCTTATGCTATAAAAATTAAAGCTGAAGCAGATGCAGAACAAACTAGAGTCGTAGGTAAGGCAATCAAAGACGATGGGCAACCAGCTGTAAATTTTGAGATTATGAAAAGACAAGTAGATGGTTTAACAACCTTAGCTTCATCGGGTCAATCCAAAACTCTTGTAATACCATCAGATGTAACTAAAGCTTTAGGCAGCCTAGAATTGCTTCTAGGAAGCTTTTCAGATAACACTAAAGATTAATGGATATAGTTTTTTTAGAAAATCCTGACATTTGGCTAATCGCTGGAGTCGGTTTAATTATTTTAGAAATCTTTATTGGTTCGCTAGTTTTATTTCTTCCATTAGGCTTAGCAAGCTTATGCGTTGGATTAATACTTAAATTACAAGTAAATTTTGATTTTATTTTAATTACAAATTGGGCATATGCGCTTGTAACATGGGCATTAATTTCTATAGCTTTTTCTTACCTAATTCAGAAATTCTTTAAAAAGAAAGAGAAAAAAGATGTTAATTCTTATTAAATAAATACAGTTACTTATCTTTAAAAAATTCTAATATAGTTTCTATATCAGAAATCGGATTAAGAGAGCTTTCGCCACTTCTAGATTTTAATTCAACCTCTTTATTTTCAGTAAATTGCTTACCAATGATAATATTTAATGGGATACCAATTAATTCAGAATCTTTTATCTTTGTACCATAGCCATCTTTTCTGTCATCTAGTAAAACCTCATAACCCATTTCTTTAAGTTGCCCATATAGATCATTAGCAGCGGTAGCAATTTCTTGATTTTTATCATATCCAATAGCAATAATATTAATATCATATGGAGCAATACTATGAGGCCAAATAATCCCTTTATCATCATTATTTTGTTCAATTGCTGCTGCAACTAATCTTGAAACTCCAATACCATAGCAACCCATAAACAAGGTAGATGCTTTGCCTTCTTTGTTGAGAACATTTGCCTTCATTGAGTCAGCATATATTTCGCCCAATTTAAATATATGGCCAACTTCAATACCTTTTTTAATTTGAATTGTTCCATTACCATCAGGTGAAGGCTTGCCTTCAAGTGTTTTAATGTCTTCACCATCTTTTAATAACAGCTCTGTATTTATTGCAAATTCAGAAGCATCACTCACAGCAATTGTATCTTCTCCATTGTCTGCCAATACATGAAACTCTTCAGAGCTATCTCCTCCTATCGCACCAGAGTCAGCTGCTGAAATTCTATATTCAAGATCCATCCTTTCAAGTACTTTTTTATAAGTATCTCTCATAGTTAAGTATGTTTCTTGCAGAGATTCTTCATCAATATTGAAGCTATACGAATCTTTCATGAGAAATTCTCTTCCTCGCATAATTCCATATCGAGGCCTTACCTCATCTCTAAATTTTGTTTGTATTTGATAAATATTTAATGGAAGCTCCTTATAGCTTTTTACATTAGAGCGAATTACATCAGTTATAACTTCCTCATGCGTTGGACCAAGACAAAAATCTCTATCATGCCGATCTTTAATTCTTAATAATTCAGGACCCATTTTGTCCCATCTCTTTGTTTCCTCCCAAAGCTCCCTTGGTTGAACCATTGGCATAAAAACCTCTTGGGCGCCTGATGCATCCATCTCTTCTCTAACAATATTCTCAATCTTTCTAAGAACCTTTAATCCAAGAGGAAGCCAGGTATATATACCAGATGCAACTTTTCTAATCATGCCTGCCCTTAACATAAGCTTATGGCTGATTACTTCTGCCTCTTGAGGAGCATCTTTTAAAGTTGGTAATAATAATTTTGAAAGCAGCATTTTATTAATTTTGTATTATAAAAATTCTTATAGTTTATAATTTTATATTTTTTTAGAGACTTATGCCGATTTATGACTATAAATGTTCAAAATGTGACCATCAATTTGAAGTAATTCAGAAGTTTTCTGATAAACCTTTAAAAAAATGTCCAGAATGCAACTTAAATACTGTTTCAAAAATGGTTTCTGCGCCGTCTTTCAGGCTTAAAGGTGGCGGATGGTATGAGACAGATTTCAAGACGGGAACAAAAAAAAATATAGCCTCAGACGACAAAAAAACTGAATCTAGTTCGAAGAAACCCAATAAACAAGATAAAATTACTAAAAAGAACTCTAAAGATAAAAAGGCAGGATAATTATGCGATCTCATTATTGTGGTGAAGTTACATTAAAAGATCTCGATACTAATATTTCTATATGTGGCTGGGTCCACAGAAGAAGAGATCATGGCGGTATTATTTTCTTAGATATAAGAGATATAAGAGGAATATGTCAGGTTGTTGTGAATCCTGAAAATAACATAGCTTTTGAGATTGCAGATAATTGTAGAAATGAATTTGTAATTAAGGTGACCGGTAAAGTTTTAAAAAGACCTGATGGAACTATTAATACTAATATGGTTACAGGAGAAATTGAATTAGAGGCTGAAGATATTAAACTTTTTAATAAAGCTGTTACCCCTGCATTTCCGTTAGATGATTATCAGGATGTCAACGAAGACGTTAGATTAAAAAATAGAGTTTTAGATTTAAGAAGGCCTGAAATGAATAATAGGTTAGTAACTAGATCTAAAATTACCTCAGTTATAAGAAGCTTTCTAGAGGTAAATAATTTTCATGAAATTGAAACACCAATTTTAACTAGAGCTACACCTGAAGGCGCACGAGACTATATTTTGCCAAGCAGGGTACATCCGGGGAGCTTCTTTGCATTACCGCAATCACCTCAATTATTTAAGCAGCTGTTAATGATGGGGGGATTTGATAAATATTATCAGATTGCGAGATGCTTTAGAGATGAAGATCTTCGAGCTGATCGACAGCCTGAATTTACTCAGATAGATATAGAAGCTTCTTTTGTTGAAACTCAAGATATTATCTCTACTGGAACAGAGATGATGAAACTTCTTTTAGATAAATTTGTTAATCATAGTATTAAAGAAATTCCTTCATTGTCTTGGCACCAATCCATGGAGGATTATGGCTGCGATAAGCCTGATTTAAGAATTCCATTAAAGCTTGTAGAAATTTCTGAATTAGTTGCGGATGAAGAGTTTAAAGTTTTCTCAGGACCCGCTAATGATAAAGATTCAAGGGTTGTTGCTCTCAAAATTCCTAATGGAAACTCTCTATCAAGAGGTCAGATTGATGAATATACTAAATTTGTAGGGAAACTTGGAGCTAAGGGACTTGCTTATATTAAAGTAAATGATGTAAATGATCTTGAGAGTGGTCTGCAGTCGCCTATTTTAAAATTTTTAAATCAAGATACTGTAAAAAGTTTAATAGATAATCTTCAACTTAAAACTGATGATCTTCTATTTTTTGGCGCTGGTTCTAATAATATTGTTAATCTTAGTATGAGTAGCTTGATTAAAAAGATTGGTAAAGATCTTGATCTCTATTCTTGTAAATGGGCGCCATGTTGGATAATTGATTTTCCAATGTTTGAAAAAAATAAAGATGGTAATTTAACTTCATTACATCACCCATTTACTATGCCTAAATCATCGCTAGATGAGTTAGTTAATTCCCCAGAAGATGTTATTGCTGAAGCCTATGATATTGTTTTGAATGGTTATGAGGTTGGTGGGGGATCTTTAAGGGTCCATAACCCAAGTATGCAAGAAGCAATTTTTAAAGCTTTAAATATTTCTGATGAGGAAGCTCAAAATAAATTTGGTTTTTTACTAAAGGCCTTATCTTCGGGTTGTCCGCCTCATGGTGGAATAGCATTTGGATTAGATCGTCTTGTTATGCTTTTAACTGATACAACGAATATAAGGGACGTTATAGCATTCCCTAAGACTCAAAGCGCTTCATGCTTATTAACAGATGCTCCAAATTCTGTTGATGAAGATCAATTAGAAGAATTATTTATTGAGTCTACCTATAAAGAGGAAGATTAATGGCCGGACATTCCAAGTGGGCAAATATAAAGCATAGAAAAGCTAGGCAGGATGCTTCTAGAGGTAAAGTTTGGACTAAAGTAATTAGAGAAATTACAGTTGCTGCTAAAGCTGGTCCTGACCCTGCTGATAATCCCAGGCTAAGACTGGCGCTAGATAAAGCTAATGCTTCTAATATGCCAAAAGATACTATTAAAAGAGCAATTCAGAAGGGCTCTGGAACTGGTGAGATGGGAGCAATTGAAGAAATTACATTTGAAGGATATGGACCAAATGGAGTTGCTATATTAGTTGAAACAATGACTGATAATAGAAATAGAACAGTTGCTGATGTTAGACATGCTTTTTCTAAATTTGGTGGAAACTTGGGAACAGATGGCTCAGTTGCTTATTTGTTTAATAAAATTGGTGTGATTAATATTGCAAGCTCTTATGATGAGGACGTTGTTATGGAGATTGCGCTTGATGCAGGTGCTGATGATATGACATCATCTGAAGATGGGTATGAAGTTATTACTAGTTCAGTAAATTTGAGTAAAGTTTTAGAAGCTTTAACAGCCAATAATATAGAAACAATTGAAGCTGAAGTTGCAACAAGAGCAGATGTTTTAGTAGATCTAGATGCTGAAGCATCAGAAAAGGTTTTAAAGATTATGAATTTTATGGATGATCTTGATGATGTTCAAGAAGTTCATACTAACGGAGAATTTGCAGATGATTTTGAGATTGAGGAATAATTTTGCCAGTTAATTCAAGAGCTAAAGGTGCAAATTTTGAAAGAGAAATTGGGAACTTATTAGTGCAAGATCTAAATTTAACTAATCCAGTTAAAAGGATTCTTGAGCAAACTAGAACAAAAGAATTACCAGATTTAAGGCTTGGAAGATGGTGTATTGAATGTAAAAGATATGGAGACGGTGGCGAGCCCCCAAAAGATTGGTGGGAGCAGGTTTTAAGATCTTGTTCTGAAGAATCGCTGATGCCAGCTCTTATTTATAAATTTAATAGAAGACCTATTAAGGTTAGATTATTAGCGTCTTCGATTAATCCATTAATACAAAATAAACTTATAACTGTAGATCTCTTATGGGATGATTTCATAGAAATTATTCTTGAGCTATTTCAAAAAGATATTCAACTTCATGAAGAAAGATTTCAAGTGTAATGATTTTCCTTTAACAGTATTTTGTGAAGATACTGATTTTCAAGGAATTGTCTACCATGCTAATTATTTAAAGTATTTTGAAAGAGCAAGAACTCAATTTTTAATTGATCAAAATATATCCCAAATTTCGTTAGCATCTTCAAGTTTAGCCTTTGTAATTAGAGATATAAATTTAAGATATCTCACTCCAGCAAAGCTTGAAGATAAGCTTGTAGTTTCTAGTAGCGTGCAATGCATTTCAAGAGCAAGATTGCTATTTTCCCAACAAATAATTAATCCAAAAAATGATACTATTATATGTCGTGGTGAGATTGAGGTATGTTTCTTAGATTTATCTAAAAATAAACCTAAATCTTTCCCTGAAAATTTATTAAAAATTTTTTAATGGTCAACTTATATGAATGATATATCTACAATCAACTTATTTCTTGAAGCTGGATTAGTTGTTAAAAGTGTTATGGCAATATTGTTATTAATTTCTTTATTTTCTTGGATAATAATTTTTGAAAGATACTTTCTTTATAGAAAAATAAAAAGTTTAAATATTGAGTTTGAAAATAAATTTTGGTCTGGTGAAGATCTTAATAATTTGTTTGAAGAAGTTAATGATAATGATCTCGTTTTGTCTGGTTCCTCTAGTGTTTTTAGAAATGCTTTTAAAGAATTTAATCGCTTAAAATCTGATGATGATGTAACAGAATTAGATCTAGAGGGAATTAATCGATCTATGAGAGTCTCTATTGCCAGAGATGAAGAAGACATGAATAAACATCTACCATTTCTTGCTAATGCTGGATCAGTAAGTCCTTATATAGGTTTATTTGGCACAGTTTGGGGAATAATGACCTCTTTTCAAGGTCTATCTGATGCAACACAGGCCACTATTAATGCAGTAGCTCCTGGAATATCGGAAGCTCTTGTTGCCACAGCAATGGGTCTTTTTGCTGCAATACCTGCTGTTGTTGCTTACAATCGCTTTGCTTCACAATCAGATTCTATTTCGCAAGCGACAACTATTTTTGCTGAAGAGTTAGCAAGTATTTTTTACAGGCAGGTTTTAAAAAATAAAAAATGATTTATCGCTTAGCGAAAAGAAAAAAATTACAAGCCGAAATTAATGTAGTTCCTTACATTGATGTAATGTTAGTTTTATTGATCATATTCATGGTTCTATCACCATTACTCATTCAAGGTATAGAGGTGAATTTACCACAAACAGATACAACAAAAATGTCAATTCAAAATGAACCTTTAGTTATCTCTATAGACGCTAATGGAAACTACTATTTAAATCTTGGAGATGAAAACCTTTCTATATCAATTGAAGAGTTGAAAAGAAAAGCTTTAGTTATATATCAAGCAAATAATGATATTGAAGTGGTGTTTCAAAGTGATGAAGCTGTTAGTTTCAACAGTGTGGCAAAAGCCATGGCAGCAGTTCAAAGTGTAGGTATTTCTAAGATTGGCATTGTTACAACTGGATATGCAGACTAGAGTTAATTATCTTCAAGCATCCTTCTTTTCATTTCTAATTCATGCTGCCCTTTTTTTATACCTAATAGGCTTTTTTTACTCAGATAAACAGCTGAGACCAATTTTAAGCAAACCCGTTAATGTGAGTATTATTGTTGAAGAAATTTCGGCTAAGAAAACTAAAGAATTAAAAACCCTTAAACCAAATTTGGAAAAGGTTAAGCCAGCCTTAGCTTCTATTAATACAAATAATATTAGCGATGTCCCAAAAATTAGTTCTCAGGGATCCATAACAAATCTGCAAGATCTTATAAACCAAGAATCTGAATTTTTAGATACAAGCCTACTTGAAAATGAGATTAATCAATTCAGTATTCTTATTATAAATTTAATTGAAGCTGCATGGATTAAACCTAAAAATATTCAAGATAATTTAATTTGTGATATTAAAATTAAGACTAATTCGCAAGGAAGAATCGTAGATATAAATTTAATTAACAGTAGTGGCAATATACGTTTTGATAATTCAGCTCTTCAAGCAGTCAAAAGAGTAGAAACCTTTTCATTTTTTAATAAAATAACAAAAAAAACATACGAAGATGTCTTTAAAAATATTGTTATAAGCTTTAACCCTTCAAGATGAGATTATTTTTAATACTACTTCTGTTACCAAGTCTATTATTTGCAGAGTTACTGCTAGAGATTACAAAAGGTTCTGAAAATCCCTTCAGAATTGCAATAATTCCTTTTCAAGGAACAAGTAACTCAGTAAATACAATAGTTGAAGTATTTAATAATGATTTAATTAGAACTGGAGAGTTTTATGTTTTGGAAGAGGAAATGCTTCTTTCTATACCCAAAACAGTAGAAGAAATTAATCCCTCTGAATGGAAATTATTAAATATTGATTTTATTGTCTTAGGAGAGGTGCTTAACGAGGAAAATTCTGGGCTAAAGGCAACATATGAAATTTATGATGTAAATAAAAAAGCAAAAATAAGATCTTCAACCGTGTATGGCATACCTGGAAAATTGCGTCAGCTCTCTCATTATATTAGTGATGGAGTTTATGAAAGTATTACAGGCATGAAAGGTATTTCTGCTACAAAAATTCTTTATGTTAATGAAATAAGAAATAATTCTGATTCAAATTATATTCTTTATATAGCAGATGCTGATGGGGCAAATGAGCAAGTATTGCTAAAAAGCACTGAGCCGATAATTTCCCCAGCCTGGTCTCCTGATTCTAAAAAAATAGCATATGTTTCTTTTGAGACAGGTATGGCAAAGGTTTTTATTCAAGATATTGGAACTGGAGAAAGAGAATTAGTTTTAACGAATGATAATCAGATTAGTTCACCAGCCTGGTCTCCTGATGGCAAACTGCTGTCCCTAACTTTATATCAGGATGGTAATGCAGAAATCTATATATTGAATCTAAAAAATAAGAATTTGACTAGACTTACTAAACATTATTCTATTGATACAGAGTCAAGCTGGTCACCCAATGGTACTAAGATTTTATTTACTTCAGGAAGGTCTGGAGCTCCTCAGTTATACGAAATAGACCTTACTAAACTGAATACAAAACCATCACGTCTTACTTTTGAAGGTAATTACAATGCAAAAGGATCATATTTACCAAATAATGAAGGAATTATTTTTGTTCATAGGTCTAGTAATCAATTTCAAATTGCTTTGAAGTACTTTAATGAAAATTTTATAAGACCATTAACTGAATCAAAAATGGATGAATCACCCAGTGTTTCTCCTAATGGTAATGTGATAGTCTATGCAATAACAGACGACCGGTCAGGGATGATTGCAGGAGTAACCCTAAGTGGTGCAACTTTTGTTCTGCCAGCGACAAATGGTAAAGTCAGAGAGCCAGCTTGGTCTGGATTTTTAAGATAATTTTTTAGGAGACATAAACGATGACAAGCAATAATAAATTAATTTTCTCATATTCCTTTATAGGATTATTTATAGCATCTTGCAGTAGCGTTCAAGTTACCGAAGAGGCCGTATATGAGGATTCTATTCAAAGTATAGAGGTCTCATCTAAAAGAGCCGAATCATCAACTCCTACAGAGTCTAAGGCTGTTCTTGCTAATGCAACAGTATATTTTGAATTTGATAGTTTTAATCTCTCTTCAAGATCAATACAAGCGTTAAAAAGTATCACTATGCTAATGCAAGATAACTCTGAAATTGAGATTACTATAGCCGGACATGCTGATGAAAGAGGTACCAGAGAGTATAACTTAGCACTAGGACAGAGAAGAGCAGAAAGTGTTGCCGATTACATAGAATTAAAAGGTATCTCAAGATCAAGGCTTACTGTAAAAAGTTATGGAGAAGAAATGCCGATGACTCAGGGATCCAATGAAAGATCGTGGGCAAGAAATAGAAGGGCTGAAATTAATTAAAAACCATGCTTAAGTTGCATCTTCATCAATTAGTAGCATTTTTCTTTTTATCTACCTTTGCGTTATTTTCAATAGCTCAAGATTCTCAATCAACTGAATCAGATATATTGTTTCTAAAAATTCAAGAACTTGAAATGGAAATAGCTGATTTGCGGAATGAGGTTGAGGCTCAAAATTATTTAATTGAAAAGTTAATTAATGAGTCGTTAAAAGAAGAAAAAAAAGAATTGGTTGAAACCGAAGAGGCAAGCTCTGTTTTAGGAGATGATGTATATCGATTTGATGGTATAAATGATGCCAAGAGCATTGATGAAATTTACAATGAAGCAGTCAGGTCTCTCGCCAATGAAGATTATGATGCTGCAAAAAAGCTATTCAATTATCTAATTAACAACTTTTCTGATCCTGATAAACTTCCTTTATCTTTATTCTGGCTTGCAGAGATTGAGTTTTCTTCATCAAACTTTGAGGCCAGTAAAAACTATTACATGCAATTAATATCTTCGTTTGAAAATCACTGGAGAGTGCCTCTTGCTCATAAGAAAATTGGGGATATTTCCTTCAAGCTTGGTAATATAAAAATGGCAAAACAAAAGTATCAATTTGTCATTCGTGAATTTCCTAATAATCCTGCATCATCTATGTCTTTGCAAAGTTTAGAAGATATGGAATAATCACCACTTTTTATGACATGCTAAATCAAGGGTCGCTAGCTCAGTTGGTAGAGCAGTTGGCTTTTAACCAATTGGTCACAGGTTCGAATCCTGTGCGACCCACCATTTACAGCATAAAAATTTTCAATACTTTTTTAGCACCTTCATATTCAGAGGCCTAAAATGAAAAATTTTTTAAATAAACTTCTTCTCCCCTTTACCAAAGAATCCTCACTTGCAGGTATCTTTTTCTTTTTTGTTTTATCTTCATGGTATGTCTTAAGGCCTGTTAGAAATGAAATGGCTGTATCAAATGTAGAAAATCTACCTTTGTTGCTTGCAGTTGGTGCATTAGCCATGCTGCTTGTTAATCCAATATATTCTCGTTTAGCTTCAAAGACTAATCTTCGAAAGCTATTAATTTATTGCTATTCATTTTTTATTCTGAATTTGCTTGGGTTCTTATTTGCCTGGAAAGTACTAGATTTAGATGGAGTTGTGTGGCTTGGAAGAGCCTTTTATATCTGGTGTAACATTTACTCTTTTTTTGTAGTATCAATCTTTTGGGTTGTTATTATTAATGTATTTAGGACTTCGAAGACTAGAAATTTTTATGGAGTAATTATGGCTGGAGGTTCTATTGGCGCCCTAGTAGGATCTGAAATTTCAAAACGTTTTGCTAATTCATTTACTGATAGTGGACTGGAGTTTTTTAGCATTTCAGCAATCACTTTATTGTTTGCAGGGTTATGTGCTGGTTTACTCTTAATTAATTATACTAATTCAAAGCAAAATCAGGAATCTACCCAACCTTTAGGCGGCGCTAGTTTTGATGGTATTAAAAATGCTATTACAAAACAAGATATCAGATCAATTGCTATATATGTATGGCTATTTACTGGACTCATGACCGTTCATTGGATGACTGCGATATCTATTATTGATGCATGGTCTAGTGATTCAGTAGAAAGAATAGCTCTATTTGGTCAAATGGAGCAAATGGTTACAATTTTAACTTTACCTACTCAATTATTATTAACATCAATAATTATTAATTTCTTAGGAGTAGGGCGTATCCTATTTCTATATGGAATAGCATTTTTAATCGTTTTTTCTGTTTATGCTATCTCACCAACAATTTCTATTGTGATATTCGCTACAGTCTTTTTAAGATTATTTGAATATGCCATCAATAAACCAACAAGAGAAATAGTGTTTAGTTATTTAAAGCAAAATGATAGATATAAATCTTCAGTATTTATAGATACGTTTTGTACAAGATTAGGAGACCTATCGGGTAGTTTATTTATTTCATTAGGGAATCTTATTGGAGTTGGTTTTTCATTAATACCACTCTTTGCAATACCAATAACTGGGATATTTTCTTACTTTGGTTTAAAAATAGCTAAAGAAACAAAAATTTAGCGACCTCTTTGTCCTTCAATAGATTTTCTGGTTGTATTAATTTTTGTCATTATTGATTCAGAAACTTGAAAATTACTTTCAGTTAGCTTTAAGGCAAATTGTAGTTGATTTAACGCATCTTCATATTGACCAAGAAGTAAATAAAACTCAGCCCTACTTTGATGGTAACCAACAACATTTTTACTATCTCTTTGAACTTCAGATAAATAAAGCCAAAGGTAAGGATCATTGTTCCTTCGAAGAAGCTGATCCCTTATCAACTCTTCAGCTGCAAAAAGCTTTTTATCATAGGCCAGAATTTTTGCTTTAAGAACTGAAAGAGGATAATTTTTTGGTGATATATTTAAAAATGTATTAACCACTTCTAGCGCATCTTTTGATTCTCCTTGATCGAGTAAAATCTCAGCTTTAGTATTATGAAGAATAAGATTCTTTGGATTTTCAGCTATTAAACTATTAATTTTAGTTAATGCATTCTTATGTTGCGCATTTGTTTTATAAGCAAGCGCAAGAGCATATCTATTTTCATTAGATGGATTTTTTTCAACCAAACCTTCCATTTTTCTTACAGAATTTAAAGGAATATTTTCATATCTGATTTGAAGCCTTCCTCTAATAAATTGATAATTTAATGAATCTTTATTTTTCAATGGTGTTTCAACTTGGTCTGCAGCATTAAAAGCATCAGCAACCCTAGAAGATGAAATGGGATGAGTTAAAAGAAACTCAGGAATCTTATCTCCAGCAAGTCTTCTAAGTTTTGCCATTTGTTCAAACATTTCACCCATACTTGAAGGATCATAGTCAGCGTTAATTAAATTATTGAAACCAACTCTATCTGCCTCTCTTTCAAATAAGCGACTGTATCTCAAACTCTGCTGTTGAAGAAAAGCAGGCCCAGCCATAAAAGCAGTTGGATTATTTGTAGCTATTGCAGCCGCCATGGCTGAAACCATTACAAGAACTGATGCAATATTGTTGTCTTGAGAGTTTAAAATGTTTCTTGCAAAGTGTCTTTGACTCAAATGAGCTAACTCATGAGTTATTACTGAAGCAAATTGACCCTCATTTTGCGCATTTAAAAATAATCCACCATTGATTCCAATAACTCCACCTGGAGCAGCAAATGCATTTAGAGAGCTATCATCTATCAACAACACATTAAAATTTCTATCTTTAACTTGGCTATATTCAGAAAGCCTATAGACTAATAATTCAGAATACTCCTGAATCAAGGGATCTGAAATTAAAGGAGCTTGGCTGTATACCTGTTTTAAAAATTCATTACCTATAATTTTTTCTTGATTATTTGAGACTACACCTGAGACTCTATCTCCTAGCTCAGGCAATGCTAAATTTAATTCTGGTTCAGCATTTATATTCAAAATAATTGAAACAGAAAGTATATAAAAGATTTTTTGCATTTCTAATTTTGTTAAATTCTAAAATTTACATTCCCAATAAAACTAACACATATAGAGCTTATTAGATTAATATAAGTCAGTAAAATACCATAAATTGTATATATTTATTGTTTGACAGTGATAAATTTAAATAGTTTTTGTATTTGTCTATATTTAAAGGAATTATTTCATTTATGAGTGATTTATTAGTAAGTAATGCGCTTTGGTTTATATCTTTAGGCCTATTTGCAAGCATGGGATATTTTTTCTTTACAGAATCTATTAAGAAATTTTTTGTAAATGAAGAAACAATAGTTTTTTCTTTAATATTAGTAGTTGCACTTGCAGCCTTATCTCTTTTTGGAAGCGTACTATCTCCATTCTTAGTGAGTATAATTGTGGCATATTTACTTGTAGGTTTTCAGGTTAGATTGGAAGGTTATGGATTAAAGACATCTACTGCTTTAATTGTTACTTATATATTTTTCTTAGTTATCACAACAACGCTATTGGTATATTTAGTTCCTCTTATCTATCAACAATTACAGTCGCTTGTTTTAGAGTCTCCAAGACTATTTAATGAATTAATTGTTTTTATACAAGCCGTTCCAAGTAATTACCCTGATCTAATCTCTTCTGAGCAAGTCACCTCATTCTTTGAGGGAATATCAGCTGAAATTACTGGGTTTACACAGAATCTAGTTAAATCTTCTATTACTGGTATTACGGGAACTATTACATTTGCTATGTATCTTATTCTTTTTCCAGTGCTTGTATATTTCTTTCTTTTTGATAGAAAAAATATAATAAATAGCTTTATGGCGATAATTCCAGGTGAAAGAAAAATGCTTTCTAACGTTTGGTTGGAAATGGACAATCAGCTAAGCAATTATGTGAGAGGCAAATCTATTGAAATTTTAATAGTTGCAGTTACTTCTGCAATCATCTTTGCATCTTTAGGACTAAATTATACTGCTCTTCTATCTGTTCTTGTTGGCGTGTCTGTATTAATTCCATATGTTGGTGCTTTTTTAGTTACTATTCCAGTTCTTGTTGTGGGCTTAATACAATTTGGTCTCTCAGCAGATTTTTATATTTTGACTGGCTTGTATTTACTATTGCAAGCGCTCGATGGAAATTTATTGGTGCCTTTAATATTTTCTGATGCAGTTAAATTACATCCTGTAATTATAATACTAGCGGTTTTTATTTTTGGCAGCATGTTTGGTTTTTGGGGAGTATTTTTAGCAATACCAATAGCTACTTTTATCAAAGCTATTTGGAATGCATGGCCATCACAAGCTTAATAATATCTATCTAGATAGATTTAATTACTTCTAAAACTTCGTTAACATGGCCTTTAACCTTAACTGATCGCCACTCATTAATGACTTTACCTTCTGTATTAATAATAAAGGTGCTTCTGTCAACGCCAATATACTCTCTTCCATACATAGATTTAAGTTTCATTACATCAAACGCCTTACATACTTTTTCATCTGGGTCGGACAGAAGCTCAAATGGAAAATCTTGCTTAGCCTTAAAATTCTCATGTGACTTAATTGAGTCTCTTGAAACTCCCAATATTTCTGTATTCGATGACTTAAATTGCTTATAAGAATCTCTAAATTCTTGTCCCTCTGTCGTACAGCCTGGAGTACTGTCTTTCGGATAAAAATAAATAACTAGATTTTTACCTAAAAAATCTTCTGATGATATGTTTTTGCCACCGGTAGATTCAGCAGTAAACTTTGGACATTTTTTTCCTAATATTTTTTTTGTCATTTTTCTTCCTTAATTGGTAATATGAAATGGTATAGTCCTATTTTTTACTGAAATAATTATTCATGCAAGCCCTTAAAGGAAGTTTAGTAGCATTAGTTACTCCCTTATCGTCAAACGACGAGGTGGATTATATAGCTCTTAAAAAGCTTGTAACATGGCATATTGATCAAGGAACTCATGGTATCGTCTCTGTTGGTACTACTGGGGAAGCTCCAACTCTTAGTGTTACAGAGCACTCTAAAGTAATTAATAAAACAATTGAGTATGTTAATGGCAGAGTTCCAGTCATAGCAGGTACTGGAGGTAACTCAACACGAGATTCAATAGCTTTAACAAGAGAAGCTAAAGCAGCAGGAGCAGATTACTCTCTCTTAGTTACACCTTATTATAACAAGCCAAATCAAGAAGGACTTATTAAACACTTTTCATTAATAGCTGACTCTGTAGATATTCCTCAAATTTTATACAACGTTCCCTCCAGAACTGCATGCGATATTCTGCCATCTACTGTAAGAATTTTAGCTAAACACAAAAATATTATAGGTATTAAAGAAGCATTAGATGATTTAGATAGAATCAAGGAATTAATCAAGATATCCCATGACATGAAAAGCATTAAAGATTTTTATATTTATTCTGGTGATGATCCTACCTTTTTAGCTTCCATGGAGCTAGGAACACATGGAGTGATATCGGTAGTTGCAAATGCTATACCTAATCAAATAGCTTCTATCTGTAATTTTGCTCTAAGTAGAGATTTTGTCAAAGCTCGCGAGATCAATAATACTTATAGTGATCTATATGATTTATGTTTTGTTGAATCAAACCCTATCCCTATAAAATGGATTATGTACAAACTCAATAAAATTGAAAATAATATAAGACTTCCATTAATCAATCTTAATGAAACTTTTCATGAAAAGATTATGTCAGAGATGGTAAAATTAAAAATATTATGAAAAACACACTACAACTATTACTAACAATATTTTTTATTCAGTCCTGTTCTTATTTGACTGGCCCTGAAGGGATGTTTCCAGAAACTAAATATGATTTTTTAGAAGAAGAGGTTGCGCCTAATTTAAGTATTCCAGAATCACTTAATGATATTGACAAAGATAATCACTATCCAATTGAAGCTATTGCATTAGAAAATATTACAAAAGATGTTCCTAAACCAAGACAAGTATTTTCTTCTGGTGGAGCATCTGAAGTTCAGTTAAGAAGATTGGGAGAGTTGATGTGGATTTATGTTGAAACTCTTCCTTCTACTGCTTGGCCTATATCAAAAAATTACTGGGAAGCATCAAACTATAAAATAGTATCTGCTGATGCAGAGTCTGGGGTTATAAAAGTTGCTTTTAAAAATGATTCAATTATAGAAATGGTTATTGAACATGGAATTAAAGAAGCCTCCACAGAGATATTTTTAAAACAGCTAGATAGCAATAATGAGAATATTACACAGGTAGAGTCAATCAAGCCTGAGTTTGAAATGATTGTTGATTATATGGCTGCATCGATAGAAAATTTTTCAGGTACCTCACTTGCTGCTCAGAGTTTGAATGAGAATAAAAAAGCCAGAATATTTACACAGAATCAACAAACTGTGATCGAGCTTGATTTATCCTATCAAAGAGCTTGGTCTTCAGTTAGCAGAGCTTTAACTGCAGGAAATATTATTACTAACGATAGAAATAGGGATGAAGGAATATTCTATGTTAGCTATGCAAGTGAAACTCAACCTGGATTCTTTTCTTTTTTATCTTTTGGTAAAGAAGAAAATGATGAAGGTCTTATTCTTGGCGAAGAGGCTGCTTTTGAAGTTCAAGTTAAATCAAGTGGCGTAAAAACTATTATTACAGCCAAGGCTGCAAATGGAAGCATTGAAGATGCTGAAACATTATTATCTAAAATAAATGAGTCACTAAGCTAATGAATAAAATAAATGAAATAACTACTGGAAAAGCTAAATCTTTATATACAACAGATTCAGCCAATCAATTAATAATGCACTTTAGGGATGACACTTCTGCTTTTGATGGTAAGAAAAAAGAAGCGCTTCTTGGAAAAGGCTCTGTTAACAACCAATTTAATGCATTCATCATGGACCATCTTGAGACTAAAGGCATTGAAACACATCACATAGAAGTTTTAAATTCAACTGATTCATTAGTTCATAAATTAGAAATGTTTCCTATTGAGTGCGTTGTTCGAAATAGAGCAACGGGATCTATTTGTAGGAGATTGGGAACAGAAGATGGCTTAATTCTTGAAGCTCCCTTATTTGAATTCTTTTTAAAAAATGATGATCTTGGAGATCCATTAATTACTGATGAGCATATTTTATCTTTTGGTTGGGCCGAAGCAGGGCACATTAAAGAAATGAAAGAAGTAACTTTAAAAATTAATACAATACTATCAGAACTCTTTTTAAGTAGTAACTTGATCTTAGTTGATTTTAAAGTTGAATTTGGAATATGTGATGGAAAACTTCTACTTGCTGATGAATTTACTCCAGATGGATGTAGGCTGTGGGATACCGAAACTCTAGCAAAAATGGATAAAGATAGATTTAGACAAGGTCTAGGAGATGTTGTTGAATCCTATCACCAAGTTGCAGACAGGTTAGGCATGAATATTAAACTTGACTAAATAAGTCAGGTATTTATAATTGGCGCGTGAAACTCACCACCAGAAGCAAATATGCTGTAAATGCGCTAACCGAACTCTGTACACTTCAGAATGACGGACCAGTAGCACTTTCAGATATATCCATCCGTCAAAATATTGAAATAACATATCTTGAGCAGTTGTTTAGAAAGCTAAGAATTGCTGGAATTGTAGAAAGTGTCAGAGGTAGAAAAGGTGGCTATGTTTATGCTAAAGACCCATTATTAGTGTCTATAAAAGATATTATGGATGCAGTTGACGAGGATTTAGATGCAACAAGCTGCAATGGCTCCTCATCATGTCATCATGGTCAAAAATGTAATGCTCATAATTTATGGAGTGAGTTAAATGAAGTTGTTGATTCATTTTTAAGCAATGTAACAATTTCACATTTAACACAAAATGATAATACTAATATTCAAGTTAAGGAGATAATTTGATGAAAGCAGTAAATGAACCAACAATATATCTAGATTATGCCTCTACAACCCCAGTAGATCCAAGGGTTGCAAGTAAAATGATGGAATATCTTACTCCTAAGGGAGAGTTTGGAAATCCAGCTTCGAGGTCTCATCGGTATGGATGGGCTGCAGATGAAGCTGTGGAGGAAGCGAGATCTCATGTTGCAAATCTTGTTAATTGTGATCCAAGAGAGATAGTTTGGACTTCTGGTGCTACTGAAGCAGATAACTTAGCGATTAAAGGAGTAGCAAGATTTTATAAGTCTAAAGGTAATCATATTATTACCTCTAAGATTGAGCATAAAGCAGTCTTAGACCCATGCAGGCAGCTTGAGAGAGAAGGGTTTGAAGTTACCTACTTAGATCCTGATGAAGGAGGTATTATTTCTCCTGAAGCTATAAAAGATGCACTGCAAGAGAATACTATTTTGATATCAGTAATGCATATTAATAATGAACTTGGAACTCTTAATGATTTAGAGGCTATTGGAACTATTGCTAGAAACCATGGAGCGTTCTTTCATGTAGATGCTGCCCAAAGTACAGGAAAAGTAGAAATAGATTTGTCTAATTTGCCTGTTGATTTGATGTCATTTTCTGCTCATAAAACTTATGGTCCAAAAGGCATAGGAGCTTTATATGTAAGAAGAAAGCCTAGAGTAAGAATTGAAGCTCTTATTCATGGCGGTGGGCACGAAAGAGGTATGAGATCAGGAACTCTTCCAACTCATCAAATTGTTGGTATGGGTGAGGCATTTAGAATAGCCCAAGAGGAAATGGATAGTGACCTAGAAAAAATTAAGAATTTTCATGAAACCTTTTTAAAGGAGGCCATGAAAATAGAGCATGCATATATTAATGGCGATGTTAATAATAAGGTCCCAAATATTCTTAATATTAGCTTTAATTTTGTCGAAGGTGAGTCTCTTATAATGGGTTTAAAAGATATTGCCGTTTCTTCAGGATCAGCATGCACCTCGGCAAGCCTTGAACCTTCATATGTTTTAAGGGCACTGGGAAGAAAAGATGAATTGGCTCATAGTTCTATTAGGTTTTCATTTGGAAGATTTACAGAAGAAGCTGAAGTACAAAGAACAATAGAGATTTTGGGCAATGTAGTTGAAAGACTAAGGGAATTATCTCCTCTATGGGAAATGCATTTAGATGGCATAGATCTTGATGCAGTAGAGTGGGATACACATTAAAATACGTATAGGAGTATAAAATGGCATATAGCAAAAAAGTAGTAGATAAGTTTGAGAATACTTTAAATAATCCTCAGGCATTCAAAGTTGGAAAATTTGATCCAAAAGAAGTTAATGTAGGAACGGGAATGGTTGGAGCGCCTGCATGTGGTGACGTGATGAAACTTCAAATAAAATGTGAGCAAAAGGGTAATACGCATATTATTAAAGATGTTAAGTTTAAAACTTATGGTTGCGGATCAGCCATTGCATCATCAAGCGAATTAGTTGAAATGCTTATAGGAATGACTTTAGAGGAAGCAAAAGAAATTAAAAATAAAGAAATAGTTGATGCTTTAGAGTTACCACCAATAAAAATTCATTGTTCAGTATTAGCTGAAGATTCTATTAAACAAGCAATTCAAGATTTTGAATCAAAACAATAAATTATTTAGATGGAAATTTTTAAGTCAACTGAACTAAACTTCTCTGATAAGGCCATAGAGCATTTTACTAAGAGTCTAGACAAAAGAGGAAATGGTCTTGGTATCCAAATAGGAGTTAGAAAAGCAGGCTGCTCAGGATATGAGTACTTTTTTGATTTTGTTGATGAGATTAAACCAGATCATAAAATCTTTAAAAAAAATAATTGTAAAATTTTTGTAGATCAACAAAGTCTCTCTTTTTTAAAAGGCACTTTAGTAGATTATTCTGAAGATGGCTTAAACAAAGGAATTAAGTTTGAAAACCCTAACGCAAAAGCTGTTTGCGGTTGTGGGGAAAGTTTCACCATATAAGCTATGGCAAAAATAAAAATTTGGCCTCATGAGGAGCTTTGTCCTAATGGTGCAAATATCGAAAGTTTGCCAGATGAAACTATCTGCGAAGCTGCATTAAGAGAAGGAATTAAAATAGAGCATGCCTGTGAGATGTCCTGCGCTTGTACAACTTGTCATTGCATTATTAGAAAGGGTTTTGATAGTCTAGATGATGCAAGTGATATAGAGGAAGATATGTTAGATAAAGCATGGGGCCTTGAACAGACATCAAGACTAAGCTGCCAAGCAATACCACCAGTAGATGAAGAAATAGAAATTGAACTGCCCAAGTACAATATTAATATGGTTTCAGAGGACCACTGATGATTGAACTAGATTGGCTTGATATAAATGATATAGCTATAGAGCTCTATGATAATTTTCCTGATATCGATCCTCAGTGGATTAGTTTTCCAGATCTTCATAGAAAAGTATGCGAATTAGAGGGTTTTAATGGAGATCCAGCTAAATCAAATGAACAAATTCTTGAAGCTATTCAGATGACATGGATAGAAGAATTTAAATAAGTCTCCTATAATAGCGAAAATTTTTAATAAGGATTAATATGACTATACAAAGAACACTTTCGATAATTAAGCCAGATGCTGTATCTAAAAATGTAATTGGTAAAATTTTATCAAGATTTGAAGATAATGGACTAAAGATAATAGCAGGTAAATTAATATCTTTATCTGATGATATGGCATCAGGATTTTATGCTGAACATCAAGGCAGACCTTTCTTTCCAGCACTAATAGAATTCATGACCTCTGGTCCAGTATTTGTTCAAGTCTTGGAAGGTGAAGATGCAGTTATGAAAAACAGAGAGTTAATGGGAAGCACAAATCCTGCAGAAGCATCTCCTGGAACAATAAGGGCAGATTTTGCAAAGAGCATTGATGCTAATGCTGTTCATGGATCAGATTCACCAGAAAGTGCTGAACGAGAAATTAATTACTTTTTTAAGATAGAAGACATTACTTCAAATTAATTTTGCAAAATAAAACTAATCTATTAGGCTATTCTCAAAAATCTTTAGAAGTTTTTTTTAAAGATATTGATGAGCCATCTTTTAGAGCCAAGCAGTTATTAAAATGGGTACATCAAAAAGGTGAATTAGATTTTGGTGTGATGACCGACTTTAATAAAACTCTGAGAGAAAGATTAAAAAATATAGCTATTCTCAAAACACCAACTGTTAAAAGTGTTCTTACATCTGAAGAAGGCACTAAAAAATATTTAGTTGAGTTAGATTCAGGTTCTTCTGTTGAGATGGTAAGGATTCCTGAAAAGAAAAGAATGACACTATGTATATCTTCCCAGGCAGGATGTGCACTTCAGTGCACTTTTTGCGCCACTGGAGCACAGGGATTTGATCAAAATCTGACTTCTGATGAAATAATAGGTCAAGTTTGGCTTGCTAACTTTTATGATAGAGAGGAATCCCCAATAACTAATGTTGTTTTTATGGGCATGGGTGAGCCGCTACTGAATTTTAATCCTGTGATGGAGTCTGTTGAGATTATGCGTAATCAAATAGCTTACTGCCTTTCAAGAAAGAGAATAACTATCAGTACATCAGGAATAGTTCCTCAGATAAATAAATTAGCTGACCTTACAGATGTCTCTTTAGCAATTTCTTTGCATGCAGCTGAAAATGAATTAAGAGATATTATTGTTCCGATTAATAAAAAATATCCTATTAAAGAATTACTTAACTCTTGTAAAAATTATCTGTCCAAACAAACTGGTAAAAGAAATGTAACTATTGAGTATATTTTAATAGATGGTATCAACGACTCACTTAAACATGCTGCAAGTCTCTCAAAAATCTTGTCAACTTTATCATGTAAAATTAACTTGATTCCATTTAACCCATTTGAAGGAAGTGATTACAAAAGATCATCAAATAAAAATATTTATGCATTTAAAAACTATATGGTCAACAAGGGCTATATCACAACCTGCAGAATAACAAGAGGTGATGCAATTGATGGGGCCTGTGGTCAACTTGTAGGAAATTTAAAAAAGACAATCAAAGGAAAAGGCGTTATTCAGCACACAAATATCCATTAGAACTCAAGATGGTAAAAGTAGTTAAATCAGAAAAAGTAGGGCAAAAGTTTACAGAGGCCAGATCTAAACTTAATTTAAGCCTTGAAGATATATCCAAAAATATTCTTATTAATATTAAATATCTCGAAGCTATAGAGAAAGATGACTATTCGATATTTCCAGCAAGAGCATTTGCACTAGCCTATTATAAAAAATATTCCAAATTCTTAGAAATTAAAGACATATTTCCTCTTAAGGAGTCAAAAAGTAGAGCAAGTAAAAAAGAAGGATCAATTAAAGCCTCTAGCATACGATTAGCAGAATTTGAAAAATTAATAAAAGATAACTTTTTTAAGATCATAATCTCTATAGCTTCGATTTTAATACTTTTAATAGTCCTCGCATTAAATTTAATTGACAATAACTCTCATACTTTAGATCAAAATAAATTAGAGGCTAGAGCAACGGATATTCTAGATATAAAAGAAGTAGAGAATTTACGAGACCCTTTAAAAGAACCATCTGATAATAAGAATTTATTATTAATATTTTCTGGGCCTTGTTGGGTTGAAATATATACAGATAATGAAAAACCTTTGATCTATAAGTTATATAATAATAACGAGGTTTTAGAAATAGATATTAAAAAAAGCTTTACACTTGTCATAGGTAATATTGATAACGTAAATGTTGACTACGCTGGCAAAAATATTAATCTCGTTGACAGCGCTAATGAACAAAAAGTGAGTACAACTACATTTAAAAATGAGTGACTGGATTAAAAGAAAAAATACTAAAATAGTCAATGTTGGCGGGGTGCTTGTTGGTGGTAGAAATCCAATTGCAGTTCAATCAATGACAAATACTGATACCTGTGATGTTATCTCAACTGTTAATCAAATTAATGACCTTCAGGCTGCAGGAGCAGATATTGTCAGAGTTTCTGTTCCAGGTTTTGAAGAAGCTTCAGCATTTAAAGAGATAAGAAAAGCAGTTAGCATTCCCTTGGTTGCAGATATTCACTTTGACTATAAAATTGCATTAGAAGTTGCTGACACTGCTGATTGCCTAAGAATTAATCCAGGTAATATTGGTAAAGAGGATAGGGTTAGAGAAGTTATTCAATCTGCAATTGATAATAATGTTCCTATAAGAGTTGGTGTTAATGCTGGTTCAATGGAAAAAGATCTTCAAAAGAAATATGGAGAACCAAATGCAGATGCTCTTGTAGAATCTGCGTTACGACATGTAGATATTTTAGATAAATTTAATTTTGAAAATTATAAAATGAGTTTAAAAGCTTCAAACATTGAAATGACCGTTGAAGCATACAGAAAAATATCAAAAATTATTGATCAACCGCTTCACTTAGGAATTACAGAGGCTGGAAGTTATAGAGCTGGGACTGTTAAATCATCTATAGGAGTAGGTATGCTTTTAACAGAAGGAATAGGTGACACAATTAGAATTTCATTAGCTTCGGATCCAGTAGACGAAATAAAAGTTGGTTGGGACATACTTAAAAGTCTCAATATTCGTAGCAGAGGAGTCAAAATTATCGCTTGCCCAAGTTGCTCAAGACAAAATTTTAATGTAATTGAGGTTGTAAATGCTCTTGAAGAAAGATTTGAAGATATTTCTGATGACATAGAGATTGCTATTATAGGCTGCTATGTTAACGGGCCAGGTGAATCCAAGGCAGCAGACATCGGTCTGACAGGAGCATCTCCAAAAAACTTACTTTATATTGATGGTGTTCCTGATAAAAAGATTGCCAGTGAGCATTTAATTGATGAACTTGAGCATCAGGTTAGAGAAAAGCTATCATCTAGAAATGATAGTAATGTTATTGTAAGGGGCTAAATGGACAAAATTAATTCATTAAGAGGTATGCCAGATTTTTATTCTGATGATTTGATCAGTTGGACCCCTGTTGAGAATAAGTTAGAGGAAGTCTTTAGGGCTTTTTCAATTGGGGAAATAAGAACACCAATCTTGGAATACACAGATTTATTTAAAAGATCAGTTGGCGACACTTCAGATATTGTAAATAAAGAAATCTACTCTTTTGACGATAGAAATGATCAAAGTATCAGTCTTCGACCAGAAGGAACAGCTGGTGTTATTCGTTCTGTGATTGAAAAGAAATTAGATCAACAGCAATCTAAGTTTTGGTATATGGGCCCAATGTTTAGATATGAGAGGCCTCAAAAGGGAAGATATAGGCAGTTTCATCAAGCAGGAGTTGAGTTTTTAGGCTATCAAGAGGGACAAGCGGACTTTGAACTAATAGCTTTAGTTTGCTCAATTATTAATGGCTTGGACATAAAAAATGCAAAATTAAAAATTAATCATCTGGGTGATAAAGATTCAAAAATTCAATTTGCAAGATCTTTAGTTACATTTTTAGAGCCATACAAAGATCAGATGGATGATAAAGATATAGAAAGACTTAGCAAAAATCCACTAAGGATTTTAGATTCAAAAGATAAGAAGGTTCAGGAGATCCTAGAAAATGCACCTTCACTTACTGACTTTATTTCTGAATCTGCTAATTCACTTCTCGCTTCAATTCAAAAAACATTTGCTGATCAATGCACAATAGAGATTGATAATAAACTTGTAAGAGGACTTGATTACTATACTGGTTTAGTTTTTGAGGCATGCTCTTCTGATTTAGGTGCTCAAGATGCTTTTATCGGAGGAGGAAGATACGATAATCTTGCAAAGGCTCTTGGAGGAAAAGATATGCCAGCAATAGGTCTTGCAGTAGGTTTAGAAAGACTGATATCAATTTCATCAGTTTTAAGGTGTGATGAAAAGAAGGTGATCTTTATAAGTTCTACTAGCAATATAACGCCGTTAGCATTTAAAATAGCGAACAAGTTAAGAAATGCTAACTCTAATATTTCATTAGATATGGATTTAACTGATAGCAGCATTAAAGCTAAGTTAAGAAGAGCTAATAAAACAAATGCGACTCATGCATTTATTTTTGGTGATGAAGAGATGAACAACAAAAGTATTATTGTTAAATCCCTCAGAGATGATAATGAACAAGTAAGTATGAGTATTGATGAATGTATAGATTTCTTCAAAGAGATCTAATTAAAATATTAAGGATATAGTAATGGCAGAATATAGTAATGATGAAGAAAGACTCCTTGCGATAGTTGATTTTTTTAAGCACTATCGAAATCTAATACTTTCTATTTTAATATCTATTTCAGCTATAGGTGTTGGAGTTTATGGCATCAAATATACTCAAGATTCTAAAAATAGCTCCGCAGCTATTGTTTATAGCGAGTGGATAGAAGTTATATCTAATGAAGAAAATAACATAATTAATGATAATGAATCATTCAATATTTTAATTAATGAATATGCCTCTACTGGTTTTGCTCAACTCGCGATGCTTAAAAAAGCATCGGCTCTTGCTTCTAACTCTCAATTAGATGAAAGCAAAGCCTATTTTGAAGACTTAATTGATAATTCAAGTGGATTTTTTGGTAATCCCTTGGTGAATAAAATGTCCAGAGTTAGTCTAGCAAGAATTTTAATTGCAGAATCTAATTATGTTGATGCATTGAATTCAATTGAAAGTTTGATGACTGGATCTGATCCTTTGGTAAATGAATTAGCAGGTGACGCTTTGGCAGGACAGAAAAAAAATATCCTTGCAATTGATCAATATAATTTAGCTAGAGATTTGTATGATGACGATGCATCAAAAAATATAATTGTTATGAAACTTAATAATATTCAACAGGTCTTATAAATAACTATGAAATATTTATCACATTTATTAATTCTTATTTTTTTGAGTTCGTGCACAAGTATGGCATTTTGGGATAATGCAGAAGAAGAGGCTCAACCTAAAGAGCCTAGGAGCTTTCTTGATATAATAACTTTCTGGGATAATGGGACTGAAGAAGTCGATCCAAGTGAGCCCAAAACTTTAAACGAAATCTCTAATCAAGAAGAACTTATTCTGAATTGGGAACTCACTCTACCGTCTGACAGAAGCGCAGCAGACTTTATTCCAAATTTTTCAGGCAAAGGCGATAATAAATTGGGTTCGTTTTTACCGGCTTTTATAGGAAACACTATATTTATTGCTAATGGTAATGGAACTGTAGGAT
This sequence comes from uncultured SAR86 cluster bacterium, assembly GCA_964275345.1. Lineage (GTDB taxonomy): Bacteria > Pseudomonadota > Gammaproteobacteria > Magnimaribacterales > D2472 > MED-G78. The sequence continues at coordinate 653,570 of CAXYBK010000003.1, forward strand.
CTTTTAATCAGGACTCTGGTGATGAAAATTGGGTAGTGAATGTTTCACCTCTAGCATCTGGAGTATCTGCAGGATTTGGAATTCTTATTGTTGCTGGTTCCCAGGGTCAATTAATATGTTTATCACAAGATGACGGTTCGACTATTTGGTCTGTAGATGTTGGAAGTGAGATTCTTGCACCTGCTGCTCTTGATGCAAAATTAGTTATTGTAAAAACAAGTTCAGGCGAGCTTAATGCTTACAATATATCCAATGGGTTGAGAGAGTGGTCTTATAGATCGCAATTACCTACACTTACTTTGCGAGGAAGTAGCCCACCTGTTATTGAAGAAGGAATTGTTTATGCTGCATTTGATAATGGTAGATTAGGAGCATTTCAAGTTAGTACAGGATTCTTGGTGTGGGATGGAGCTATATCTTATGTTGAAGGCACATCTGAGCTAGATAATATGATTGATGCAGATGCCGCTCCAGTTCTTGAAGGTGGACTTTTATTTATTGCTAACTATCAAGGACAAATAGCTGCATTTGATCCAGCTCAAAGAAGAATAGTATGGGCAGAAGAAGCCTCATCTTTTTACTCGCCTATCATTTCAAAAGGAGTTATGGCTGTTCTTGAAACCGATTCAACTTTTAAAACTTATTCTACTAAAACTTTCATGCCATCTTGGACAAATGAAGACTACTATCTGAGAGAGCTATCAAATGCTGATACATACAAGGGTAGTATTGTAGTAGGTGATTTTGAAGGATACGTGCACCTTATCAATACATTAAATGGCACAACAACCAGCAGAATTAAATTAACACGAAGTCCAATTAAGTCTATTATTGCTAGAGCTAACAATATATATATTGTCGATGAGCAATTTAATTTATATTCAGTTAGTCACTAGAATGCTACAAAAAAATGTTTACCTCAATAGCAATAATTGGCCGTCCTAACGTAGGCAAATCAACACTTTTTAATAAACTTACAAAAACAAGGGAAGCAATTGTTTCTGATTTTCCTGGGCTTACAAAAGATAGAAATTATGGTTATATCAAACTTGGAAGTATAAAAAGCTTTATTATTGATACTGGCGGTATTGGAAAAGATGAATCTAATTTGTCTCAAAACATATCAGAACAAGCCTGGATGGCAGCAAATGAATGTAACCTCATCTTATTTCTTGTAGATGGATCTGAAAATCTAACCTCAGAGGATTTTGATATTTTAAGCAGCTTAAGAAAGTTAAATAAACCATTTATAACTTTGTTAAATAAATCTGATAAATCGTCTAAATCAGAAGCTTTAAATGATATTTCTTCTAAAGGTATAAAAGATTATCTTGATATAAGTGCAGAGCATTCAAGAGGCTTAGATGACCTAAAAAAGCTTTTAATTAAAATGCTACCTGAAAAAACTGATGAAACAGTTCCTGATGGAAAGAAGATAGCAGTCCTTGGAAGGCCAAATGCTGGTAAATCTACATTTATAAATAATTTTATCAAAGAAGATAGATTGGTAGTTTCTGAAGTTGCAGGAACAACCATCGATGCTATAAGAATACCATTCACTATAGATGGTAACGAGTTTGTTTTTATAGATACAGCTGGAATCAGAAAGGGATATAAACAAAATCATAAAGTTGAATACTTTTCATATGTTCGAGCTATGCATGCTGTGGAAGAAAGCGATGTTATTTTATTTTTAGTTGACTCAGAAGAAAGTATTGTCGATCAAGATCTCAAGCTTATTAATATAATAGCTGAACAAGGTAAGCCGCTCTTAATTGGTTTAAATAAAGTTGATCTTTTAACTAGACCAGAAAGATCTGAAATATACGAGACAAAAAGAATGCAATCTAACTTTTTAAAAGATTTTGTCAAAGTAGAAGTATCAGGGATGAAGGGCTTAGGATTTAAAAGACTTTTTAGAATCCTTAATAGCCTTATAAATAAATCACAAACTAACTATTCAACTGCATTACTAAATAAACACTTAAATAAATTTATAGAAAGAAGTGCGCCACCATCTGTAGGAGGTCGTCAGCTTAAATTAAGATATGTTCACTTCGGAGGAACTCAGCCTACAACTCTAATCATTCATTCTAATCAGGATAAGAAGATTCCTGCTAACTATAAAAGATACTTGGAAAACTCATTTAGAGAAGAATTAGGTTTAAAAAGCATTCAGTTAAGAATTATTTTTAGAAAATCTGATAATCCTTTTGAAGGAAAAGTTAATAAATTAACTGATAGACAAATCAAGAAGAAGAAAAGGTTGATGAAGCACGTAAAAAAATAGATCACAAATCTTATTAATATTCATAGATAGACCAAATTTGTAGCATAACTACATAAAATAACTAGTTACAAATGCTTATTTACAGGTTTTTTTATATATTTGACATAATTTATCTTCTCTCTGAGAATCCTCACTACAAAATTATTATATTGCAAATAAATAAGATTTTGTTTAAACAATTCCGTATAATTAGTTTGTAATTTGGATGTATAAGGGAACATTTGTTACTAATGAAAAATGACCATAGACCAGTCAATATAAATTTAATTAAGATAAAGCTTCCGATTTCAGCTTTAACTTCAATAACGCATAGATTAGCAGGCATGTATATTTTTTTTATAACATACCCTTTATCAGTTTTTTTGTTCTATTTATCAATATCTAGCTCAGAAAGCTTTATAAATTTAACAAATATACTAATAAACAGTATTTATATATCAACATTTGTTGCTTTTAGTTATTTAGTTCTTTGGTACCATATTTTAACTGGAGTTAGACACTTAATAATGGATATGCATATTGGTGAATCACTAGAGGCTAGTAAGTACTCATCTATTTTAGTGCTACTCTTATGGGCTCTTTCTGTAATTGCTACCTTTACGGTGATGTTTGTATGAAAGGTTCAACTATCTGGTATCTTCAAAGATGTAGTTCAATTTTGATACTTTTATATGTACTTTATGTAGTTGTATTTATTATTTCTTCTCCACCAATACTTTATAGTGACTGGATGGTGTTCGTGAGTTCTTATATTTTTAAAATTACAACTTCCTTAGCATTTATGAGTATTCTTATTCATGCATTTTTAGGTTTGTGGACAATTGGAACTGATTATTTAACACCAAGAACATTAGGATTTTTAAATCTAGCTTTGTCCAGAATCGCTGACACTTCAAGACTTTTATATAATATTTTTTTTACAGTTTTAGGTTTATTTTTATACTTATTTTTACTTTTTCTTATCTGGATATAGATTTATGACAAATACCATTAATGCTAATAATATCAAAACATTAGAATTTGATGCCTTGATTATAGGTGGAGGTGGCTCAGGAATGAGAACTTCGTTAGAGCTTGCCAAGTCTGGATTAAAAACTGCAGTAGTTTCAAAAGTCTTTCCAACTAGATCTCATACAGTTTCAGCCCAGGGTGGAATTACTTGTGCCATTCAAAGCGCGGATCCAAATGACGACTGGAGATGGCATATGTACGATACCGTTAAAGGTGCTGATTTTATTGGAGATCAGGATGCTATTGAATATATGTGTTCCGAGGGACCTAAGGCTGTTTTTGAACTAGAGCATATGGGTTTGCCTTTTTCTAGATTTGATAATGGAAGAATTTATCAAAGACCTTTTGGAGGACAATCTAAAGATTTTGGAAATGGAGGCCAGGCTGCTAGAACTTGTGCAGCTGCTGACAGAACAGGACATGCTCTTCTTCATACCTTATATCAAAATAATGTAAAAGAAGGTTCAAATTTTCTAAATGAATGGTTTGCTGTAGATCTTGTAAAGAATTCAAAAAACGAGGTTACTGGAGTTATTGCTTTTTCCATAGAATCAGGAGAAGTTGCTCACTTAAAAGCTCAGGCTACGGTTCTTGCTACAGGTGGAGCTGGAAGAATTTATGCATCAACTACTAATGCATTGATTAATACCGGAGATGGTCTTGGTATGAGTTTACGTTCTGGTTTTGCAGCTCAAGATATGGAAATGTGGCAGTTCCATCCAACAGGTATATATGGAGCAGGCTCTCTAGTTACAGAAGGTTGCAGAGGTGAAGGTGGTTACCTTATTAATGGAGAGGGTGAAAGGTTTATGGAAAGGTATGCTCCTAATGTAAAAGATTTAGCTGGGCGTGACGTTGTTGCTAGATCTATGGTCCTAGAGATCTTAGAAGGCAGGGGATGTGGAGAGAATAAAGATCATGTCTTTCTAAAACTAGATCATCTAGGCGCAGATGTTTTAAATTCTAAATTACCTGGTATATGCGAACTATCCAAAACCTTTGCTCATGTAGATCCTATATATCATCCAATTCCTGTTGTCCCAACTTGTCATTATATGATGGGAGGTACTCCAACAAACATCCATGGCCAAGCTTTTACTAGAATTAATTCTGAAGATGTAATTGTTCCAGGTTTATTTGCCGCTGGTGAAGCAGCATGTGTTTCAGTTCATGGAGCTAATAGGTTAGGTGGTAATTCATTACTTGACCTGGTGGTATTTGGAAGAGCTGCTGGAATGTTCATTCAAAAAGAACTCAAGTCTGGCGGTGGTGTTGATTCAGCATCTAATTCAGATATAGATAATTCTTTAGAAAGGCTCAATAGATTAAATGAATCAAACACTGGTTATGAGGTCGCTTCAGTAAAAAAAGAACTTCAAACTTGCATGCAAAATTATTTTGGAGTTTTTAGAAGAGGAGAGTTCATGGAGAAAGGAGTCTCAGAGCTAGAGGAAATTAGAAATAAAGCTGAAAATATTTATTTAAGTGATAAGAGTGCTGCCTTTAATACAAGTAGAGTTGAGGCTTTAGAGTTACAAAATTTAGTAGAGGTTGCAGAAGCAACAGCTATTTCTGCATTACACAGAAATGAAAGTAGAGGTGCGCATGCTAGAGACGATTTCCCAGAAAGAGATGATGAAAACTGGCTATGCCATTCTGTGTTTGATCCAAATGATAAATCTCTTTCAAAAAGAGTTGTAAATTTTGCACCAAATACTATGGAGGCCTTTCCTCCAAAAGTAAGAGTTTATTAGGAACTATTTATGTTAAACATCAATATATACAGATATAACCCAGAGGAAGATAAGTTTCCCTACATGAAGAACTATGAGATCGAAAAACCTCAAAAAGATATTATGGTTTTAGATCTCCTTCATCTTTTGAAGGAAAGTGATTCATCCTTATCATTTAGAAGATCTTGCAGAGAAGGTGTATGCGGTTCAGATGGGATGAACATTAATGGCAAAAATGGTTTGGCGTGCATTACAGCTTTATCTGAAGTTTTAAAAGGAGATAGGATTGATATAAGACCATTACCTGGACTTCCAGTCATAAGAGATCTAGTTGTTGATATGACGCAATTTTATAATCAGTATGAAAAAATTAAACCTTTTCTTCAAAATGATACTAATCCTCCTGAGCAAGAGCGTCTTCAATCTCCAGCAGATAGGGATAAACTGGACGGATTATATGAATGTATACTTTGTGCATGCTGCTCAACTAGCTGCCCTTCTTTTTGGTGGAACCCAGATAAATTTGTTGGACCAGCCGCTTTATTGCAAGCATACAGATTTCTAGCAGATACACGAGACTTAGAAAAAGATAGCAGGTTAGATGATTTAGCTGACCCTTTTAGTGTTTATAGATGCCATGGAATTATGAATTGTGTTGCAGCTTGCCCGAAAGGACTAAATCCAAATAAAGCTATTGGTGAAATAAAAACAATGTTACTTAAAGGTAAAAATTCAAAAAATATAATTGCATCAGACGGAGTAACTGCATAAAAAAATAATGAATTACGATATGGAAAAACTTTGGAAAGATTCTCATACCTCTGCTGGGCACTCATCTTATCTAGAGGGTTTATATGAGTCATATCTTGAAAACCCAGCTAGCGTTTCAATAGAATGGAAAAATTTTTTCGATGAATTGCCTGATAATAATGGGACTCATAAAGATATCTCTCATAAGAATATTATCAATGCATATAAAAATCATAGAAGAGTTTTATCAAGCTCTTCATCAACAAATGAGATAAATGATAAACAAGTTAGGGTTGTTCAGCTCATCCAGGCATATAGAAATAGAGGACATCAAGCTGCCAAGTTAGATCCATTAGGAATGATGGAAAGAGAATTAGTTCCAGATTTAACTCTTGAATATCATGGTCTATCAAAGGACGATCTTAAGACAATCTTTAAAACAGATACATTAGAAATTGGAACGGATGAGGCGAGTTTACAAGATATAATTGATGCACTTCAGTCAATTTATTGTGGCGAGCTAGGAATTGAATACAACTATATTGTTAATACTGAAGAGAGAAAGTGGTTTCAAGGTATTTTAGAGCCAAACCTTGGCCAATGTTCATTTAAGAGTGATGAAAAAAAATATATATTCAATCGGTTAAATTCTGCAGAGGGTTTAGCAAAGTTTCTTGCTGCAAAATATCCTGGCATGAAACGTTTTGGTATTGATGGATGTGAGTCCTTAATACCTCTTGTAGACTCCTTAATACAAAATTGTGGAATGCTTGGAGCTAAACAAATATGTTTTGGTATGGCTCATAGAGGCAGACTAAACTTACTTGTAAATGTTCTTGGTAAAACCCCATCTGAATTATTTTCAGCTTTTGAGGAAGATGTGGAATTAACTGGAGCAAACACTGGAGATGTTAAATATCATCTTGGTTTTTCTTCAAATCTACTTACACCTAAAGGTGAAGTGCATGTTTCTCTATTTAATAATCCTTCTCATCTTGAAATAGTAGATCCAGTAGTTCTTGGATCTGTTCGTGCCAGACAAGATAGATTATATGATGAGAATAGAGAACAGGTTATTCCAATTCTTATTCATGGAGATGCATCTTTTTCTGGCCAAGGTGTAGTGATGGAATCTCTTCAAATGTCGCAAACTAGAGGTTATGGGGTTGGTGGAACTTTACATGTAATAGTCAATAATCAAATAGGATTTACTACCAGTTATAAATATGATGCAAGGTCAACTGAATACTCAACAGATGTGGCTAAGATGATAGAAGCACCAATTATTCATGTTAATGGTGATAATCCAGAAATGGTTGTTCACGCTGCACAAATAGCATGTGAATATAGGCATAAGTTTGGTAAAGATATAATTTTAGATTTATTTTGTTACCGAAGACGAGGTCACAATGAAGCAGATGATCCATCTGCAACACAGCCCTTAATGTACGAAAAGATTGCTAAACATCCTTCAGTATTAAAAATTTATGAAGAAAAATTAATCTCACAAAATATCATTACCCAGTCAGATTCTAAAAATTTCCAAAAAGAATATAGAGATTCTCTAGAGCAAGGAGCCTCAGTAGTTAAAAATCTTGCTTTAAAACCAAATGATGATCTTTGGTTTGATTGGTCTGCTTATTTAAATCAAACATGGTGGCAGGATATAGATACAACATTTAATAAAAATCAATTTTTAGAATTATCTGAAGTGATCACTTCAGCTCCAGATGGTTTTAAGCTAGGCAGACAGGTTAGTAAAGTTTTTGAAGATAGAAAACTTATGGCAGCAGGACAAATACCCATAAACTGGGGTTTTGCTGAGTCAATGGCTTATGCAACATTATTATCCGAAGGCTACCCAATTCGCTTGACAGGCCAAGATGTAAGAAGAGGAACATTTTCACATAGGCATGCCGCTATTTATAATGCTAAAGATGGAGTGGGCCATATACCATTAGTAGATGTAGCTAGAGATAGTTCTACTAGGATGGATATCTATGATTCATTTTTAAGTGAGGAAGCTGTTTTAGGTTTTGAATACGGATATTCTGCAACATGGCCTTCAGGTCTTGTAATGTGGGAAGCTCAGTTTGGTGATTTTGTTAATGGTGCTCAAGTTGTAATCGATCAATTTATAGTTTCAGCAGAACATAAATGGGAGAGGTTATCAGGATTAGTTATGTTGCTACCTCATGGCTTTGAAGGCCAAGGTCCTGAGCATAGTAGCGCGAGATTAGAACGATTTCTTCAATTATGTGCGGATGGAAATATTGAAGTTTGTGTTCCAAGTACCCCAGCTCAAATATTCCATCTTTTAAGACGTCAGGCTATAAGAAAGATGAGAAGACCTTTAATTGTTATTTCACCTAAAAGCTTATTAAGAAACCCTGCAGTGACTTCTTCTTTAGCTGAATTAACTGAAGGTGAATTTAAGTGTGTAATAGATGATGATCTGAGCAGTAAAAAAGACGTTACAAGAGCTGTAATGTGTTCAGGCAAGATTTACTACGATCTGCTCCAAAAAAGAAATGAAGATAAAATTAATGATACGGCACTTATTAGAATTGAGCAGCTTTATTCATTTCCATATGATGACTTAGAAAAGATTTTATCTAATTACCCTAATTTAAATGAATTTATTTGGTGTCAAGAAGAGCCAGCCAATCAAGGCGCTTGGTTTAGTCATAGACACAGACTTCAAAGGGTTCTTGATAGATTTGAACAGAAAAATGAAATTAAGCTAGTTAGTAGGCCAGCAGCAGCAGCACCAGCTGTTGGTTTAATGAAATTACACTTAAAACAACAAGAAGAAATAGTATTAAAGGCTTTAAACATTGGGCCTCATGGAGAGAAAGAATGAGTATTGAAATAAAATCACCAACATTTCCAGAATCTGTTGCAGATGGAACAGTAGCAAACTGGGTTAAAAAAGAGGGCGAAACCGTTGAACAAGATGAAGTAATAGCTGAAATTGAAACAGATAAAGTAGTTTTAGAAGTAGTCGCTCCAGTCAGCGGCACTATTACAAAAATTGTTAAACATGAAGGAGAAATTGTTAATAGCTCTGAATTAATAGCAGAATTTAATGAAGGTGATTCTAGCCCTTCTAAGCCTGAGGTCATTGAAAGTTCATCAGAATCTGTAACTCAAGAAACTAAGGCTGATAAATTAGGCCCGGCTGCTAAAAGAATAATTGCTGAAGAAAATATTGATCCATCTGAAATAAAAAGCACAGGAAAAGATGGAAGAGTTACAAAGGCAGATTTAATTAATCATCTTAATAATAAACCTGAGGATAAAAAAATATTAGAACCTCAAGCAAGTGTTGTAAAGAATGATATTTCTTTTACTGACTCAAGAGATGAAAAGCGCGTTCCAATGTCTAGACTTAGAGCAACAATAGCTAATAGATTGCTTACAGTTAAGCAAGAAACGGCGATGTTAACCACATTTAATGAGGTTGATATGCTTCCAATAAAAGAACTTAGATCAAAGTATGGTGCTGAGTTTGAAAAACAACATGGGGTAAAACTTGGATTTATGGGGTTCTTTGTTATCGCTGCTATTCAAGCTTTAAAAAAGTTTCCATTAGTAAATGCTTCAATAGATAAATCAGATATTGTTTATCATGGCTATCAAGATATTGGAGTTGCAGTTTCTACTGATAGAGGTCTTGTTGTTCCAGTTATTAGAGATGCAGATATGATGTCTCTTCCGGATATTGAAAAATCTATTATGGATTTTTCAATAAAAGCTAGAGATGGAAAGCTTTCTATTGAAGAAATGCAAGGCGGAACATTTACCATCTCAAATGGAGGTGTTTTTGGATCATTACTTTCAACCCCAATTTTAAATGCACCTCAAACAGCCATTTTAGGAATGCATAGTATTCAAAATAGACCTGTTGCTATAGAAAATGAAGTAGTAATAAGGCCAATGATGTATCTAGCAATGAGTTATGACCATCGTTTGCTCGATGGAAAAGAAGCAGTAACTTTTTTAGTATCAATTAAAGAGCAACTCGAATCACCTGAAAGATTGTTGCTGAATTTATAAGAGGTTTTATATGTATGATGTTGTAATTATTGGAGGAGGTCCTGCTGGTTATGTGGCTGCAATTCGGGCCTCTCAGCTAGGTTTATCAGTTGCATGTGTTGAATCTATGTCTGATGAAGAAGGCAATCAAAGATTTGGCGGGACATGTCTAAATGTAGGATGCATACCTTCAAAAGCTCTATTAGATTCTTCACAAAGATTTTATGAAGCGAGTAATGATTTATCTAAGCATGGTATTGATACTGGAACAGTAAAGTTAGATATCTCTGCAATGATGCAAAGAAAAGATAAAGTTGTTGATCAATTAGTTGGAGGAATAAGTGGTTTATTTAAAGCAAATAAAGTTATCCCTATTCAAGGTCACGGAAAAATTTTATCAGGTAAGAGAGTCGAAATAACAAATGGTGACTCAACTGAAATCATAGAGGCTCAAAATATTATTTTAGCTACAGGCTCAAAACCAATAGAAATTGGCTCAGCAAAATTTGATGATACTAATATTGTTGATTCTACTGGAGCACTTGAATTTAAAGCGGTTCCTAAAAAACTTGGCATTATTGGTGCTGGAGTAATAGGTCTTGAACTTGGTAGTGTTTGGGCTCGATTAGGCTCTCAAGTAACTATGCTTGAGGCAATGCCAGATTTTTTACCAATGGTAGATAAAAAAATAGCTAAAGAGGTCTATAAAGAATTTACAAAGCAGGGCCTCAATATAAAGCTAGGATGCAAAGTAACTAATGCAGTAGCTAATAAAACTAATGTAAATGTTAAATATGAAGAAGATGGATCTTCTTCTGATGAAATTTTTGATAAATTAATAGTTTGTGTAGGCAGGGCTCCAAATACTGAAAATCTTTTATCTGATGATTGTGGAATTGACATAGATGACAAGGGATTTATTAAAGTTGATAATTTTTGTTCAACAAATGAACCAGGAGTTTGGGCTGTTGGTGATGTTGTTAGAGGACCTATGCTTGCTCACAAAGGTAGTGAAGAAGGAGTAATGGTAGCTGAAAGAATAGCGGGAAAACATACAGCAGTTAATTATGACCTTGTTCCTTCTGTAATTTATACGCATCCTGAAGTAGCCTGGGTTGGTAAGAACGAAGAAGAATTAAAGGCTGAAGGGATCGAATATAAAAGCGGGTCATTTCCATTTGCCGCAAGTGGAAGAGCTCTTGCTACTGATGAATCTGTTGGCTCAGTCAAAGTATTAGCTGATAAAATTACAGATACTATTTTAGGAATCCATATTTTTGGACCATCTGCTGCTGAACTTGTTCAACAAGGATTGATAGCAATGGAATTTGGTTCAAGTTCTGAAGATATAGGACTGACAATGTTTAGTCATCCAACGGTATCCGAAGCACTTCACGAAGCAGCCTTAGCTGCAAACAATCACGCAATTCATATAGGAAATAGAAAAAGATGAATCTTCATGAATACCAAGGCAAAGAATTATTTGCCAAATATGATCTGCCAGTCTCTTTAGGTAAAGTAATTTCTAATGCTGAGGATGCAATTAATGCATGTAGAGATATTGGAGGTAATAAGTGGGTCGTTAAAGCACAGGTGCATGCTGGTGGAAGAGGGAAAGCTGGAGGAGTTGAATTAATTAATTCTCCTGACGAGGCTGTAGCATTTGCACAAAAGTGGCTTGGAAAAAAGCTAGTTACATATCAAACAGATGCCAATGGTCAGCTTGTAAGTTCTATTCTTATAGAGGAGTGCACAGATATTGCTGATGAATTATATCTAAGCGCGGTAGTTGATCGAGCGTCTCAAAGGGTTGTTTTTATTGCTTCATCTGAAGGCGGTGTAAATATTGAAGAGGTTGCTAAAAACTCACCTGAGAAGGTAATCTATGAATCAATAGATCCTCTAACGGGTGCTCAACCTTTTCAAGCAAGAAAAATCTCTAAAGTTCTTGGTTTAAATCAATCACAAACTAAACAATTTTCAAAAATATTACCCAACCTTATGAAGCTTTTTGTAGATCGTGATTTAAGTTTATTAGAAATTAATCCACTTGTTATAACTGCAGGTGGAAATTTACATTGTTTGGATGCAAAAATTAATATTGATTCAAATGCTATATTTAGACAACCAGAAATTGCAGCAATGCATGACCCCTCTCAGGAAGATGAAAGAGAATCTGAGGCTGCAAAAAATGATCTTAGTTATGTCTCCTTAGATGGAAATATTGGTTGTATGGTTAATGGTGCAGGTTTAGCAATGGGTACAATGGATACAATTAAATATTTTGGTGGCTCGCCCGCAAATTTTTTAGATGTTGGTGGAACAGCAACACAAGAAAGGGTAGCAAAAGCCTTTAAGCTTATTCTTGCAGATCCTGAAGTGAAAGTTGTACTTGTTAATATTTTTGGAGGCATTGTTAGATGTGATCTTATAGCTGAAGGTGTTCTTGCTGCCATTGAGGAAGTTGGTGTATCTGTTCCAGTCGTTGTAAGACTAGAGGGTAATAATGCAGATAAAGGATCTGAAATCTTAGCAGAATGCAAAGGTTAAGATTGAAAGTTTAAATAATTTAAAAGATGCTGCAAAAAAAGCAGTGGAGCTTGCTTCATGAGTATATTAGTTAATAAAGATACAAGAGTTATAGTTCAGGGATTTACAGGTGCTCAAGCAACACTTCATTCTGAACAGTCAATTGATTATGGAACTAATATAGTTGGAGGAGTGACTCCTGGCAAAGGTGGACAGATTCACTTAGAAAGGCCAGTTTTTAATACTATGAGTGAAGCTATTGATGAAGTTAATCCAAATGCAGCATTAATTTTTGTTCCTGCACCATTTTGTAAAGACTCAATACTTGAAGCTGCCGAGTCAGGAATTGAATTGGTCATTTGTATCACTGAGGGAGTTCCAACGCTTGATATGTTAATGGTTAAAAAAAGAGTTGATGAGCTTGGTGTTCGACTCATAGGCCCTAATTGTCCAGGAATAATAACTCCTGGTGAGGCAAAGCTTGGAATTATGCCTGGAAGTATTCACATGCCAGGCTCCGTTGGAATTATTTCTAGATCAGGAACTCTAACTTATGAAGCAGTTAAACAAACAACTGATCTTGGTTTAGGACAAAGTAGTTGCGTTGGAATTGGAGGAGATCCAATACCAGGGTCTTCTTTTATAGACATTTTAAAGCTTTTTGAGGCCGACGATGAGACTAAGGCTATTGTAATGGTCGGAGAAATTGGAGGCTCAGCCGAAGAAGAAGCAGCTGAATTTATAAAATCATCAGTAACAAAACCAGTTATTTCATATATAGCAGGTCAGACTGCACCTGCAGGAAAAAGAATGGGACATGCTGGTGCTATTATTGCTGGAGGAAAAGGAACCGCAGCAGATAAAATTTTAAAATTAAAAGAATGTGGAGTTCATATAGCAGAAAACCTCTTAGAAATAGGATCAAAAACAGCAGAAGTAATTAACTCATAACTCTTATAAATTTCTTTGATATCCATTGAACTCTTAAGATAATTAGAACTGCAAAAACAGTTAAACCGCCTATCATTGCTATCCACATTCCAGAGGCGCCCAAAGGAGAGTTGAGGCCATAGTAGGTTAAATAATACCCAATAGGAATTGCAATAAACCAATAAACTAAAAGTGTAATTATCATGGGTGCAAAAGTATCCTTATAACCTCTTAAAGCTCCAATAGCACCTATCTGAGCTCCATCAGGTATTTGGAATATTGCAGCAAATATAAGAAGGCTAGTTGCAATCAATACCACAGCATCCTCTGTAGAGAACATTGCACTTAATTGATCTTTAAAAGTAAGAATAATAATCGTATTTATTATGGCAATCATAGTACATAAGCAAACTGAAGCTATTGAGGCAAATCTCGCATCTAACATTCTTTTAGCGCCAATTAAATTTCCTACTCTTGTAGCTGCTGCCAACCCCACCGATAAAGATATTACAAAGAAAAAGCTAGCAATATTCATAGCTATTGCATGTCCTGCTACAACTTCTTTACCTAATGGAGATATTATTAAAGCTGCTCCTGAGAACATTGCTAACTCAATAAAAATACCCAATCCTATTGGAAAACCTAATTTAAAGATTTCAGTAAGCGTGCTTCTTGAAGGAAATGGAAGTTTTTGAAAAGGTTTAGTTTTTTCGTAATATTTAGACTTAGCTATATAAAGAATTAAAGCTAAAGTCATAAAAACAGAAACAATTGATGTTGCATAACCACATCCAACTCCGCCCATTTTTGGGACACCAAAGTAGCCATAAACAAAGATAATATCTAGAGGAATATTTATCAGCATTCCTGCAAGCGATATATAAAAAACTGGGAGTGTTAGAGTCATACCTTCACTGTAGCAACGAAGACAAGTAAAAATTGTGATAGCAAACATACCTATTGATAGAGCATTTAAATATTCTCCTGAAATTCTTGCGACTTCAGAATCTAGTTGAAGAAGGTCTACTAATAGATATAAATTAGGATAAATTATTAGAAATAAGCTCCCCAAGCCAACTGCAATCCAGATTACCTCCCCAAGCTTATAACCAATTTTATTATATTCTTTTGCTCCATAGAGTTGAGCAACTATAGGGGTGATAGCAAAAGTAATACCAGCTACAAGGAGCCAAATAGGATGCGTAAAAGCTGATCCAATTGCCAAAGCTGCAAGATCTGTTGAACTTGCCCTGCCAGCCACAAGTGTATCAGTTGTTCCCATAAAGACATAAGATACTTGAGAACCAAATATAGGCAGGCCTATTTTAAGCAGGTTCTTAAATTCATTTTTAAATTTTGCTAACAAATTATGCACTAAAAAATATTTTCGATACTTTATCATATTAAAATAGTAAATATATCAGGAGAAAAATATCAGAAAAGATAACAGACCATATTGGTTAAAAAAAATAAGCTCAAGAATAAATAGACACTATGTTAATCATTTCTTAAAGCCCCAGTTTATGAAATTAGGGAAGGGTGGAGCATATTTTAAACCTCAATATATAAATCTTTTTGGAAAAAATATTTCCATAGATAATTATCCAACTCTTATCGGTGCAAAAGACGCTAATATTCAGTTTACAACTTGGAATATAGATAAGTGGGATGGAAAATTAGACATTGGTAAGTATGTACTTATAACTCCTGGAGTTCGCATTATGGCAGCTGAACAGATCACAATTGGCGATGCATGTATGTTTGCACACGGCGCTTATATATCGGATGCAGATTGGCATGGAATTTATGATCGATCAGAGCCAGTGGGAAATACTAAGCCTGTAGTTCTTAAAGATAATGTCTGGATAGGAGACAGTGCTATTGTTTGCAAAGGGGTAACAATAGGAGAAAATAGTATCATTGGTGCAGGGGCTGTTGTTACAAAAGATGTACCGCCTAATTCTATTTTTGCTGGTAATCCTGCTAAGTTAGTGAAAGTTTTGGATGAAAATGAAATATTTATTTCTAGAAAAGACTTTTTTAGTGATCCAAAGAAGCTTGCAGCTGATTTTGATGCATTAGACAAATACTCCTTAAATAAAAATACTTTACTAGGCTGGATTCAAAGTATTTTTTGGCCAGATAATACTAATTGATAAAAATAGTAGCAGATAACAATATACCAGATTTAGATCTTTATCTAAGAGATAAACTCGATCCAAGTGAATATCAGATCGATTACTTAGATGATGCTGATATAAACAACAAAACTGTAAAAGATTACGAAATACTATTAGTTAGATCAACAACTAAAGTTAATCAGTCACTCATAGAAAATACAAATATTAAATTTATTGGGTCTGCAACTTCAGGCATAAATCATATCGATATTAATTATTTAGATTTAAATAATATTAACTGGGATTATGCATCTGGTTGTAATTCTTCTGCAGTTACACATTATGTTTTATCAGTAATTGCACTGTTGATAGAAAAAAACAAATTAGACTATGATGCAAAAATTGGGATCATTGGATATGGTAATATTGGTAAGAAGCTTTCTTATTACTTAAATTCATTAGGTTTTAATGTCTATATAAATGATCCGCTAATGAATGATCCTCATTTAGTTGATATTAGTACTGTTCTTAAATGTGACTTGGTTTCACTACATGTTCCTTATACTGAAACAGGCAAATATAAAACTCATAATTTAATAGATAAAAAAGAACTCTCATTACTAAGTAATAAATTTCTAGTCAACACTTCTCGAGGAGGGATTGTGAATGAAATGGCTTTGATTAAACAAGATAATGTAAATTATATTGCTGATGTATGGGAAAATGAGCCATCACCATCAGAGTCTATAATAAATAAAGCATATATAGCTACTCCGCATATTGCTGGATACAGCAAAGAGGGAAAAGTAAATGGATCAATAATGATGGCTATTGCTGTAACGAATTATCTAGAAACAATTAATAATAAAAACCCTTTCTTATTTAAAAACCCTGCTGATAAAAAAAGATTAAACTCTTCATTTACAAAAGCTATTATTGATCCATTACCTTTATATCAATATAAAGATACGTTTGATGTAAATCTAATTTCTGATGAGATGAAATACGTTCTCAGAAAGAAAGTTTCTAGGAATAACATAGCTAATATTTTCATCAAGATGCGTAAAAATTACCCCCTAAGAAATGACTTTGATTCAAATGACTTATTAATTAAGTGACTTCAATGCAACAAATAAGTTATATCTATGAAAGATCTATATAAATTATTTGTATATAACTTGAATTTAAAAAACACATGTGTAGTATATGAGAGTATTCTCATTTAATTGGCATATAATAGGTAAAATACCGTAATGAGACTTATCTCATTTTTCTGGCATCTGAATTGCATTATAAATAATATTATTAATTAATCTATACAAAAATATGACTAGTAAATTAAAAAGAGCACAATCAATTATTGAGAGTATTTACTCTGCAACAATTGGTAATTCTGCCAATCCTGCTTCAATGAGTTTTTATCAATCTGATACTTATAGATTCTTTTTTTTACTTTCATTCATGCATGAACACTTTAAAGGTAGTGAGATTTCTCAAGAATATGCTATCTCATTAGTTCCAAAGAAATATGCTTCTAGAATCAAAAGACTTCAGGTATTAAAGAGCTCCGTTCAACTTGGTTATATTAATGAAAAATCATCATTAACTGATAAACGTAGAAGAATTTATACACCTTCAGATTCAATGGTAAATGATTTTTTAGAAATGACTGAGTCAGTATCAAATATCTCAGATTCAAAAAAAGCTTCTTAAATTAAGAAGAGCAAGATAAACCTATATCTGCTGCCCATGCTGGTGATTTCTCAGCATATTTTTCATATTCTAGGTTTTCTTCATATGGATTTGTAATTAATTTCATCAGATTATCTATTTCCTTATAAGAACCTTCTTCAGCTAGATCTATTGCATTTTGTAATAAGTAATTTCTTAATATAAATTTGGGATTTATCTGATTCATGTGAGTAATTCTTAAATTAATATCACCATCTTCCATAGAGTGCCTTTCTTTAAATTTTTGTGACCAACTTTTTAGACTCTCATCAACTTGAATACTGTGATTATTATTTAATATATTGCTTAGACTTCTAAATGTTCTTGTAAAATCTAATTTTTTGACTTCCATAAGGCCTAGTAACTCTTGTATTAAAAACTCATCAGCTTCAACTACTTTTTTAATCCCCAATTTATTTTTATACAAAGTAAATAATTTTTCTGCATATGTTTTTTCATACATAGACATAATTCTACTTATCTCTCCTTTATCAATTAAGTGGCTGAATGTATGAGCTAATGCAGAACAGTTCCACATTCCAACATAGGGTTGATTTTGGTAAGAATATCTTCCTGATGAGTCTGAAAGATTACATACATGAGAAGGGCTAAAATTATCGATAAAGCCATAAGGCCCATAGTCCAAGGTTTCACCTAAAATAGACATATTATCTGTATTCATTACACCATGACAGAAACCAACTGACTGCCAATGAGCAATTAAAGAAGCAGTTCTAGTAACTATGTTTTCAAGAAGATATGCATATTTATTATTTAATTTGTCTTTATCTGGAAAATATTGAGAAATAGCATAATCGCATAATTCTTTATGCCTATCAAAAAGACCATCATGATAAAATTTTTCAAAACTGCCAAATCTGATATGAGTTCCAGCTGTCCTTACTATCATTGCTGCAGTTTCAGATTTTTCTCTATAAACAATATCATCACTTCCAAAAATCATTAATGATCTTGATGAAGGTATTCCTAGTCCATGCATAGCTTCACCGCATAAATACTCTCTTAAGGATGACCTTAAAACAGCTCTTCCATCTCCAAATCTTGAATATGGCGTTTTCCCTGAACCTTTTACATGAATATCTAAGTATTTATCTTTTACCTTAATTTCTCCAAGTAAAACACCTCTGCCATCACCCAACTGCGGAACATATTGACCAAACTGATGACCTGCATAATTCATTGATATCGCTTGTACATCTGGAATTTGGACAGTGCCATTAAATACAAGCATTAAATCTTCACAGCTTTTTTCAGAAAGACCAAATTCATTTAATAAGATTTTATTTACATGAATAAGAAAAGGATTATTTAGTGGTTGTTGAAGTTGTTTAGAGTAGAAATCATGACTTAAACTCGAATAGGAGTGCTGTTTTAAGATTTTTTTTATAATTTCCATTTAAAAGATTACAGAACATTTATATATGATATGTATAATTTACATTAGTTCTAAATAAAATAACCAGAAAAAGGATAATTAAAATAAATGTTAGGTTTTAGCCAAGAATTTATATGGTTTGGAGTAGTATTTTATGACTTACTTTTAGCCGTTTTTTTATTTAGATACTATGGAAAGTATGGTCTTTATTGTGCGGTCATTCTAGGTATTATTCTTGCAAATCTTCAGGGTGGTAAAATCACTGAGCTCACTATGTTTGGTTACACATTTAATGCAAGTATGGGGGCTATTTTATATTCAGGTATATATTTTTCTACAGACTTACTGAATGAGAGATATGGAAAAGACGAGGCAAATAGAGCAGTAATGCTTGGATTTATTGCAAATATTGCAGTTTTAATAACGCTATATATAAGCTTACAATTCTTGCCATCTAACTTAGCTGGATCAGCTTTAGAAATTCATAATGCTGTGAATACTTTAGCAAACTATTCACCATATTTTATTATTGGATCACTAACAGCCTACATAATAAGTCAAAAGTTTGATGTTTGGCTTTTCCATTACCTTAAAGAGAAAACAAATGGTAAAAAGTTATGGCTCAGAAATAATGTTTCAACTATTTTATCTCAACTTCTAGATACCATTATTTATCAAGCAACTTGGGTTATAGCTACAGATGTCACCTTCACTCAAGCTTTTTTCCTAGCTATTACAAAATACATTTTAAAAGTATGCATTGCATTAATTGACACTATATTTATATATTGGGTAAGAGATTGGAAGGTTAATGAATAATATGAATATCGTAATAAGTAAATATTACTATTACAATTAAGTATTAGATTTGATTAAAAAAATACTTTATATAACCAATGACTAAGATAGATAAAACAAATGAAGAGTGGAAGAAAGAGCTTTCTGAGGAATCTTTTCATGTTACCAGATTAGGCGGTACTGAAAGGCCTTTTAGTGGGAAATATTGGGATTTTGAAAAGGAGGGATCATATATATGTATTTGTTGCAATACTCCTTTGTTCAAATCAGACTCTAAATTTGATGCAGGCTGTGGCTGGCCAAGCTTCTTTGAGCCTCTTAATGATGACGCAATTGATGAAGTATCTGATTATTCATTATTAGTTCCAAGAACTGAGGTCAGGTGTTCAAATTGTGATGCTCATTTAGGGCATGTTTTTAATGATGGTCCAAATCCAACAGGGCTAAGATATTGTATAAATTCAGTATCAATAGATTTTAAAGATAAAAAAGAATAAGTAGTGCAACAAAATAAACCATTTGTAGATACCAGTATGTTCAAGTCATATTTCAAAGTAGGTTCATGGACTGGATTATCTAGAGTCTTTGGTCTTTTAAGAGATATAACTACAACAGCTTTACTCGGAACGTCATCAGGTCTTCATGATATTTTTGTAGTAGTACTAAAAATACCTAATGTGTTTAGGAGATTTTTTGCAGAGGGAGCTTTTAGTCAAGCATTTATTCCAATTTACAGTGAATATCAAGAACATAAATCAACAGAAGAGATTAAGGATTTCATTAATAATTTAGCAGGAACTCTTTTATCATTTCTTTTTATATTTACTATAATTGCGTTATTTTTTGCTCCAATATTTATTTTCATTTTTGCTCCAGGTTTTTATTTTGATCCATTAAAAAAAGATTTAGCAGTAAATGTTCTAAGAATAATGTTTCCTTATTTAGGATTAATCTCTCTTGTAGCTTTTGCTGGCGGTATTCAGAATTCACATCAAAGATTCTCATTACCAGCTGCCACACCAATTATTTTTAATCTTTGTATAATTTTATCAGCATTTTTCTTAGCTCCCTTATTCTCAATTCCAATTGTGGGACTTGCATGGGGCGTTTTACTTGCTGGAATAATACAATTGTTAATTCAGTTAGCTCCGTTATCTCAAATTGACAGATTGCCTATTCCTAAAATAGGAATGAGTAATGAAGGAGTAAAAAAAGTTTTTATTTTAATGCTTCCAGCTGTTATTGCTGGAGGTGTTGCACAAATCAACCTATTAATAGATACAGTTTTTGCATCTCTTCTTATAACTGGAAGCCCAACCTGGTTGTATGTTTCAGATAGATTAATTCAGTTTCCCCTTGGTATTTTTGCAATTGCAATTGGAACCGTTCTTCTTCCATCTCTCTCTAATGCAAATCAAAGGGGCGATCTAATCTTGTTTAAGGAGCAATTAAGAAAATCTCAAAGACTGGTAATGTTTCTGGCAATTCCATCAGTCATCGGACTGGCTATTTGTTCAGAGCATCTAATTAGCACTCTTTTTCAAAGAGGCGAGTTCATGTCAACAGATGTTATTCAGGCTTCAAAAAGTCTAATTGCTTTTTCTTTCGGACTGCCGTTTTTTATGATGATGAAAGTTTTAGTGCCTGCATTCTTCTCAAGGAAAGATACTAAAACTCCTATGTATGCAGCTATAGCAGCTTTAGCTCTGAATATTGCTTTAAACTATTATCTTGCTTTTATCTTGGGTTATGGCCATACAGGTTTAGCATTCGCCAGCTCAGTTTCAGCTTTATTAAGTTGCGGTATTCTGTATATAATTTTAATAAAAGATAATTATATTCAGTATAGAAATCCAATAAATAGATTCAATTTAGCTTTAGTACTAGGCTCACTTTCAATCATTCTTTTCTTGTTATACGGCCCTTTTAATATCGACTTTAATTCTTTAAGTTTTCTGGAGCGTCTATTTAATTTAAGTTTAGAAGTTGTAATTTCTATTTTTCTATATCTATTAATAACAAGAGCTATTATTGGCGGTAAATTAAGGGAGCTGTTTTAAGGATCATGTATTTGATAAGAGGGCAAAATAATATCTCTTTATTTAAGAAGAGACATCCTAAAACTTTCATGTCTGCAACTATTGGTAACTTTGATGGATTACATATTGGCCATCAAGCAATTTTAGATAATTTAAAAGAAGAGGCTAAAGATTTGGGCACATCTACTTTAGTTTTTTTTACCGAACCTCATGCAGCAGAATATTTTTCTGCAAAAGGTCTTACAAATAACCAATCGCCTCCAAGATTATGTCCATGGAGAGAAAAATTTAGGTTATTAAATAATTATGGGATCGACTATGCGTGCTTCTTAAAATTTAACTCCTCCCTAAAATCCATGACCCCTGAAAATTTTATAAAAGATATTTTAGAAGAAATGAATTTAAAATCACTCATTGTTGGTGATGATTTCAGGTTTGGAGCTGAGAGAGTTGGTGATTTTAATTTGTTAAGAGAGTGGGGTGAAAAAACAAATGTAGTTGTCTCAAATACTGAAACTGTATTATTTGATGGAAAAAGAGTTAGCAGCACAAGAATAAGAAAAGCGTTATTGGAAAGTAATTTTAATTTAGCTGAAAACTTATTAGGCAGACCTTATATTTATTCAGGAAAAGTAGTTTATGGCAATCAATTAGGAAGAACTATTAATGTTCCTACTGCAAATTTGTGGATACCAAAACAAAAGCTTTCTATTTCTGGTGTTTATGCTGTTACATGCATGCATCAGGGCTCTAATTATAAAGGTATAGCAAATATGGGCGTGAGGCCAACTGTCGGTGGAGAGCAGCCAGTCTTAGAGGTTCATTTATTTGATTTCAATCAAGATATTTATGGTCAAAGAATAGATGTTGAGTTTAAATTCAAGATTAGAGATGAAAAAAAGTTCGAAAGTCTAGATTTTTTAAAAGAACAGATACAAAAAGACATATCTTTGGCTAAAAAACTTTTACAATAGCAATAATTATGACTATTAATTATAGGGACACATTAAATCTCCCAGAAACAGATTTATCCATGAAAGCTGGTCTGGCCAATAAAGAGCCTGAAATCATAGATTTATGGAATTCTTTAGATCTCTATAATGAGATAAGAGCAAGAGCTGCTGGGAAAGACCAATTTATACTTCATGATGGACCTCCCTATGCAAATGGTGATATTCATATTGGTCATTCTGTTAACAAGATTCTTAAAGATATAACAATTAAGATTCAAACCATGCTTGGTAAAGATGCTCCATTTATTCCAGGCTGGGATTGTCACGGATTGCCTATTGAGCTTAATGTTGAGAAGAAGCACGGCAAGAATAGCGATTTAGTTAAAAACAAACATGATTTTATAAATGCATGTAAAGAATATGCTTTAACTCAAGTAGAGAAACAAAAAGATGATTTCATAAGGTTAGGCGTTCTTGCTGATTGGTCTAATCCATATAAAAGTGCAGATGCTTCTTTCGAAGCAGACACTCTTAGAGCTCTTGCTACAATTGTGAAAAATAACCACTTACAAAAAGGTGAAAAACCAGTCCATTTTTGTCAAGATTGCGGTTCAGCTCTTGCTGAAGCTGAGGTTGAGTATCAAGATAAAGTTTCTAAATCCATTGATGTTTCATTTCAAGTTTCTAGCAATTCATTGAAAAAAATTAATTCGATATTTAATTTAGATATTGATAAAAACTGTTCATTTGTTATCTGGACAACAACTCCATGGACGCTTCCTTCAAATGTAGCTGTTTGCATTAATCCTAAATTAGACTATTCGGTTGTAAAAAAAGACGATGATTATTTAATTATCGCAACTGAGTTAATTGATTCTTGTTCTGACCGCTGGAACATTGAATTAAAAAATTTATCTAATGTGAAAGGTAGCGATCTAAAAGATATCGATCTTGAGCATCCATTTTTAGATAGACAATCAATATTATTGCAAGGTAGCCATGTGACTACTGATGCAGGAACTGGTTGTGTTCATACCGCTCCTGCACATGGTTTAGATGACTACTTTATTTGTAAAGATAATAATATTGAGCCTATAAAAGCTTTAAATAATAAAGGCTTTTTTAAAGATGAATATGAAAACCTTGCTGGATTACCAGCATTTAAAGCTGACCCTTTTGTTATTGAAATCTTAGTTTCTAGTCAATCACTTATTAATGTTGAAAGCTATGAGCATTCTTATCCACATTGCTGGAGACACAAAACGCCTTTGATTTTTACATCTACCCCTCAATGGTTTATTTCAATGGATAAAGCTGATCTATTAAATGATGCAAAGGCATCTATAGATTCTGTAAACTGGGAGCCTTCTTGGGGTCTTCAAAGAATTAAATCAATGTTAGAAGATAGACCTGATTGGTGTATTTCAAGACAAAGGAATTGGGGAGTTCCTATTGCCCTTGTAGTTCATAAAGATTCAGGTGAAATCCATCCAAATCAAGATAATCTTTTTAATATTTTTGCTGATTTAATAGAAGAGTCTGGAGTTGCAGTATGGGATTCAGTAAAACTTTCTGATTATATTGATGATGCAGATAATTATATAAAAATTACAGATACTCTTGATGTCTGGTTTGATTCCGGAGCTACTCACTTTTCAGTTCTAGAAAAAAGATTTCAAAAAGGTTTAATTGCTGACTTATATCTTGAAGGGTCTGATCAGCATCGAGGATGGTTTCAATCATCACTTTTAACCAGTATAGCTATAAATGGAAGACCTCCTTACAAAGAAGTTTTAACTCATGGTTTTGTTGTAGATGATAAAGGGCGCAAACAATCTAAATCATTAGGCAATGTTGTTTCACCCCAAAAAGTCTGGAACTCACTTGGGGCAGACATATTAAGATTATGGGTTGCAGCAACTGACTTTAGAAGTGAGATGAATGCATCTGATGAAATATTAAAAAGAGTTTCAGATCAATACAGAAGAATAAGAAATACTTTTAGATTTCTGCTTGGTAATCTTAATGATTTTGATATAGAGAAGAATGGAGTTGATTTTGATAAGCTAATTGAGCTTGATAAATGGATACTTAATTCAACCCTTCAACTTCAAATTGAGGTTCAGGATCACTTCAAAAAGTATCAATACCACACAGCAGTTCAAAAAATACATAATTTTTGTGTTAATGAATTGGGTGGTATTTTTCTAGATATTGTAAAGGACAGGCTCTATACAACCTCGACAGACTCTCATGCCAGAAGATCATGTCAAACAAGCATGTATTATATAGTCAGCATTTTAGTCAGACTAGTTAGCCCAATATTATCGTTTACAGCTGAAGAGATTTGGCAAACCTATTCGCCTCTTAAAAAGCAACAGAAATCAGTTTTCCTTTCTCAATTTATTAATGATATAAACTTCGCAGATCAGCAAATAACTAATAGTGAATGGAGCAAGTTATTTGAAATTAAGGATTTAGTGAATCAAGCTATAGAGAAAGCAAGAAATGATGGTCTTGTTAAAGGCTCTCTTGATACCAGTGTCGAAATAATTTGTCCTGAAGACACATATAATATCTTACAAAATTTTGGTGAAGAGCTTCATTTTGTTTTTATTTCCTCTTATTGCCAAATAAAACAAGGTGAGATCTTATCAATTAATATTTCTCAATCAAATGATGATAAATGCGCGCGATGCTGGCACAGATCAGAAACTGTTGGTAAAAGCATAAATCATCCAGAGCTTTGTTCTAGATGCGAAGATAATATTGAAAATACAGGCGAGGTTAGGAAATTTGTCTAAGATCTCAATCTTCATTTATATATTTTTGCTTGTAACTATAGACTTTTTTATTAAGTATTTTGCTTTGGCAAATCTTGCCCCTTTTGAAACCGTATATTTTTTACCTTTTCTAAACTTCTATCTAACTTTCAATACAGGTATTGCATTTAGCATGTTTGATTTTGGAGCAGGATTATCAAGTTATATATTACTTTTTATTGGACTTTTGATTGTAATCTTTTTAACTAAACAACTTTTAGCTGAAACAAATAGACTAAGCCAAACTGCATTGGTGTTAATAGTTGGAGGTGCTCTTGGTAATATTCTAGATAGAGCAGGTGATGGAGCTGTAACAGATTTCTTACATTTTTATATTAATAACTTTTCATTTTTTATCTTCAATCCTGCAGATGCATTCATATGTATTGGCGCTATATTGCTTATAGGATCTGAATTTTTAAAAACATCTAATGGATAAAGTTGTTATAAATTTAGCAAATCCTAGAGGCTTTTGTGCTGGAGTAGATAGAGCTATTGATATAGTAAATAGGGCGTTAGAAGTATATGGAAGGCCTGTATATGTTAAGCACGAAGTTGTGCATAATCGTTTTGTTGTAAAGGATTTGGAGGACAGGGGAGCTATTTTTGTTGAAGAGATCTATGAAATTCCTGATGATTCTATAGTAATCTTTAGTGCTCACGGAGTTTCAAGCAAGGTCGAGATTGAAACAAATTTACGAAGATTACAATTTCATGATGCAACTTGCCCCTTAGTTACAAAAGTTCACATGGAGGTTATAAAGCATGCCAGAGCTGAAAGAGATATTATTTTGATTGGTCACGAGGGTCATCCAGAAGTAGAGGGAACTATGGGAAGACATACTGGCGGTGATGCTTCTAAGATATATCTAGTTCAGGATGAGACGGATGCAAAGTCTATAGAAATAGAACAACCAACTAATGTAGCCCTTGTAACTCAAACAACTCTTAGCGTTGATGATACCAAGGCTATCATTGCACAATTAAAAAACAGATTTCCTGATTTAATAACACCAAAAAATGATGACATTTGCTATGCCACTCAAAACAGACAAGATGCAGTTAAACAACTAGCACTAGAGAATGAATTTATGATTGTTGTAGGATCAAAAAATAGTTCTAACTCTAATAGGCTTAAAGAGCTCTCTGATCGATGTGGATGTGAAGCAATTTTAATTGATGAATTCAATGATCTAGATTTAGAAAAAATTAAAAATATTAATAAAATAGCTATTACTGCTGGAGCATCGGCTCCGGAAGATAGAGTTCAAGAGATAGCATTAGCACTTAGAGACTTTACTGGCGGTGTTATAAATGAAATTGGAAAAGATGAAGAAAATATTGTCTTTAAGATGCCGCCTGAATTAAGAAAAGAACGAGTTAAATAACCTTATTTGTCAAAATTAATTTCATATGGGATATTAAGTTATGTCCTTAATAAATATAAAAGATAATCTTATAGAGGGAGCCATTTTTTATCCTTCCCCTAACCATGATAGTAGGCCAAAAAACATAGATATTTCTTTAATAGTTGTGCATGCAATTAGTTTACCTCCAGGAAAGTATGGAGGAAATGAAATAAAAGATTTCTTTTTAAATAAATTAGACATAACAAGAAATGAATATTTTAAATCTATAGAAAATCTTAAAGTATCATCACATATAGTAATTAAAAGAACCGGAGAAATACTTCAATTTGTTCCTTTTAACAAAAGAGCATGGCATGCAGGAGTGTCTTCTTATTTAGGTCAAGAAAATTGTAACGATTATTCAATTGGAATTGAGCTCGAGGGAACAGACCGCAGTGAATTTGCAGATGCGCAGTATAATTCTTTAGTAAGTTTAACTAGATTGCTAATTAAAACTTATCCCCATCTTTCAAAAGATAGTTTGGTTGGGCATTCAGATATAGCTCCAGGAAGAAAAACAGATCCTGGCGCTCTTTTTAAGTGGAATAAATTAATAGATAATTTATGAATTATAAAAAAATAAGTATCTTCTTGCTGGGTTTTACATCCGGATTGCCCTATATGCTTGTCTTCGTTACTCTTGGCACATGGCTTGCTGTTATAGATATAGATTTGGCTACAATAGGTTTTTTTGCATGGATTGTATTAACTTATTCATTAAAATTTTTATGGTCTCCATTAGTTGATAACTTCTCAATTCCATTTTTTAATAAATTTGGAAAAAGAAAAAGCTGGATAATATTAATGCAAATACTAATAATAATATTTTTATTTCTAATTTCTATTACTGATCCTTCAACCAATTTAAGCTTATTTGCTAAGTTTGCTTTTTTTGTAGCTTTTTTTGGTTCTATTCAAGATATTGCCATTGATGCATTTAGAATTGAAATGTCTGAAATAGATGAACAAGGTAACTTAGCTGCAAGTTATCAACTTGGCTACAGAATAGCTATTCTTTTAGCTACATCTGGCGCTCTTATTTTAGCTTCAAGAACTAACTGGTCATTTGTTTATCAACTAATGTCCTTATTCATGCTTTTTGGTTTTGTTGGTTTATATCTGACCCCTGAAAATAAAAATGCATCTTTAAGACAATTGAGTTTCAGTGATTCCATTGTTGTACCTCTAAAAGATTTTTTTAATAGATTTGGGCTATATGCCGCATTACTTTTGTTATCGATAATTAGTACCTATAGGCTTACCGACATAATGACAGGTCAAATTATTAATCCTTTTTATATTCAAATGGGATATTCACTTGAGGAAATAGGATTTGTTGTAAAAACAGTAGCTTTAGCTGCCTCAATTTTTGGTTTTTTTGTGGGCGGTAAATTAATTAAATCTGCTGGTGTTAAAAACTCTCTTATTATTGGAGCTTTTTTGGTAATGATTACCAATTTATTTTTTGCATATATAGCAATATCAGAAAAATCTCTTGCATTATTATCCCTAGTTGTTGCCCTAGATAGTATGGCAGCAGGCATTGTTGGAACTGTTAATATTACTTTTTTAACTAGTTTAGTTTCTAAACAATATACAGCCGTTCAATATGCTTTATTTACATCCTTTATGATGCTTCCTGGAAAAATTCTTGCAGGGTTCTCTGGTCTTATAATTATAAAGTTAGGCATTGTATTTGGAGATGACTATGGCTGGATGTCATTTTTTATAATTACTTCAGCCTTAACAATACCCTCAATTCTATTAATAAGATTTTATAAAGATATATATGGATAAAATTATTTATTTCGTTCGATTTGTATTCTTTTTAACAATTTTATTTACCTCTGTAATGAGTTTTATTTCAATAGATGCATCAACTGCAAAGTTTTTGCTTCAAGATAAATTACTTCATTTTCTAGCATTTACTGTAATTACTTTTTTAGCATATGCATCTGATTTTAAAATAAAAAGAATTTTCTTATTTTTATTATTAATTTTGTATGGATTCTTAATTGAAGTTATTCAGAACTCTTTAGAATATAGAACTTTTGAATTATATGACTTACTTTCTGATATTATTGGTGTAATCGTTGGCTATATGTCCTGGAAATATCTTAAAAAGTTCTATCCTGACTATTGATTTATTAGAATTAGTCCATAACTAACGGTTAGAATAAATTTTTTATTAAATAACTTAATTTAAGTAATTTTTATAATTCATAAAGTAGGGAGAATACTAATGAAATTAAGACCTTTACATGACAAGGTTCTTGTCGAGCGAACTGAAGAAGAAAAAACATCAGCAGGTGGAATTATTCTATCTGGAACTGCTACAGAAAAACCATCACAAGGTGTTGTTATAGCTGTTGGTCCAGGTAAGAAAAATGATTCTGGAGAAGTTATGCCAATTGGAGTCAACACAGGAGATTTAGTTATCTTTGGTCCTTATGGTGGAAGTGAAGTAAAAATCGATGGTAATGAATATCTTATCTTAAGTGAGAGTGATATTTTTGGTGTTATTGAATCTTAATTAATTATATAAAAACGGAGATATAAAAATGTCAGCAAAAGATGTGAAATTCGGTGACTTAGCAAGAAGTCAAATGTTAGATGGTGTTAATACTTTGGCAGATGCTGTAAAGGTAACATTAGGCCCTAAGGGGAGAAATGTTGTTTTAGATAAATCATTTGGCGCACCTACTGTAACTAAAGATGGTGTTTCAGTTGCCAAAGAAATTGAATTAGAAAATAAATTTGAAAATATGGGAGCTCAAATGCTAAAGCAGGTTGCTTCACAAACTTCAGATGAAGCTGGAGATGGAACTACAACAGCTACCGTTCTTGCTCAATCAATTGTTAATGAAGGCAACAAAGCTGTAGCAGCTGGAATGAATCCAATGGATTTAAAAAGAGGAATTGATCAAGCTGTTTTAGCAGCTGTTGATTATGTAAAAGACTTAAGTGTTCCATGTGCAGATGATAAAGCTATTGCTCAAGTTGGGACAATTTCAGCAAATGGAGATGAAGCAGTTGGTGAAATAATTGCTGAAGCTATGCAGAAAGTTGGAAAAGAGGGAGTAATTACTGTTGAAGAAGGAAGTGGCATTGATAATGAGCTAGATGTTGTTGAAGGAATGCAATTTGATCGAGGCTACCTTTCTCCATATTTTGTTACTAATCAAGATAGCATGACAGTTGAGTTAGAAAATCCACTAATCCTTTTACATGATAAAAAGATTTCAAATATAAGAGACCTTCTTCCATTATTAGAATCTGTTGCAAAGGCTGGAAGACCTTTGCTAATTATTGCTGAAGATATTGAAGGTGAAGCGCTAGCAACCCTGGTTGTTAATAATTTAAGAGGAATTGTAAAAGCTGCAGCATGTAAAGCTCCTGGATTTGGTGACAGAAGAAAAGCGATGTTAGAAGATATCGCTGTTCTTACTGGAGGCACAGTTATTTCTGAAGAAGTTGGTCTTTCTCTTGAAGGAGCCACTATTGAGGACTTAGGTACTGCAAAGAGAGTTACTATGAATAAAGATAATGCGACAGTTATTGATGGTTCAGGTGATCAAGATGCTATAGCAGCAAGAGTTAATCAAGTAAGAGCTCAGATAGAAGAGACTAGCTCTGATTATGATAAAGAGAAACTTCAAGAGCGAGTTGCAAAACTTGCTGGCGGTGTTGCTGTAATTAAAGTTGGAGCAGGATCAGAAGTTGAAATGAAAGAAAAGAAAGCTAGAGTTGAAGATGCTCTTCATTCTACTAGAGCAGCAGTTGAAGAAGGTGTTGTTCCAGGAGGCGGTTCTGCGTTAGTAAGAGCTTTAGAGGCAGTTGAAAAGCTTACTGGTGCGAATGATGATCAAAATGTCGGCATTAACATTGCTAAGAAAGCTTTTGAAGCACCTTTAAGACAGATAGTCTCAAATGCTGGAGAAGAAGCATCTGTAATAGTTGCTAATGTTAAAAGTGGCAAAGGGTCTTATGGTTTTAATGCTGCTACTGGTGATTATGGCGACATGATTGAAATGGGAATCTTGGATCCTGCTAAAGTAACTAGAACAGCTCTTCAGGCTGCTGGTTCAGTTGCAGGAATGATGATTACTACTGAAGCAATGGTTACAGATATTCCACAAGACGCATCTCCTGCTCCTGCAATGCCTGATATGGGCGGCATGGGTGGAATGGGCGGAATGATGTAATTAGAGAGCTAATTATTAAAACGAGGCTTTATGCCTCGTTTTTTTTAGCTTTAAAAATTTTAACCTGAGCTATTGAATTATCTTCAATCTCCATAATTTCAAATCTATAACTTTGGATTTCAACACAAAGATTAGCTTGAGGAATTTGGTCTAAATATTCTGTAAGAAGTCCGTTAATAGTTTTAGAATTAACTTCTGGAATTAACCATTTGGCATATTTATTTAAATCTCTTATTTTACAATTACCATCAGTAACAATTGACCCATCTTTTCTTTTTATAAATTCTTTTTCAAACTCAATCTTTTCATTACCAAATCTTCCAACTATCTCAGCAAAAATATCCTCTAAAGAAATTAGACCCTCAATTTCACCATACTCGTCGACTACCATCCCAATATTTCTCTCAGATTTTTGAAATTCACTGAGTTGTTTAATTAGAGTGGTTGATTGAGATACAAAGTAAGTTTCCATAAGAATGCTCTTAAAATCATCTTTTTCTTTTAATAAATTTAAAAAAGAATGAGAGTCTTTTAAATGTAGAACTCCCAATATCCCATCAATTGAATCTTTATAAACTGGAAGGAGAGAGTAAGAGCTTGATTCTATAATATGTTTTGCATTTTCAAATGAATCGTTAATATTAATACCAATAACCTCTGACGTCGGTATCATAATATCTTCCACAACTAATTCTTCCA
Source organism: uncultured SAR86 cluster bacterium (assembly GCA_964275345.1). GTDB lineage: Bacteria > Pseudomonadota > Gammaproteobacteria > Magnimaribacterales > D2472 > MED-G78. Next base: position 685,023 of record CAXYBK010000003.1, read on the forward strand.
TACCGAGAATAGATGAAAGCATTTCTTTAAATTGGAAAGGTATCAAGTCGCCTGACTCTTCAAGAAGCGTCCTTAACTCTTGAGTATTAAGATTATCATTAGCATGTGATTTTTTAATATCTAACTTAATAAGTCTTAATATTCTTGAGCTGACAGCATTAATTGCAAGAATTATAGGGCTAAAAACCAAACTGAATACTTTAAGCAAACTTGATGATTTTATAGCAAATTCTTCAGGTTTGATTGCGGCTATTGTTTTAGGCGTAATCTCTGAAAAAATTAAGACAAAAATTGTTAGCAATACTGAACCCAGTAAAACACTACCATTAAAATAATCTAACATTAGAATTGTTACAATTGCTGAAGCTAATATATTTGCAAAATTATTTCCTACAAGAATTGCAGATAAAAGCCTGTCAGGTCTTTTTAGTAAATCTAATGCTCTCTTAGCACCTTTATTATTTTTTTTTGATAGATTTTTAAGTTTGACCTTATTTGAGGCCATCATTCCAGTCTCAGATCCAGAGAAGAAGCCAGATAATATTAATAAAAATATTAATATTATTAATAAAAATAATAACGAAGGCTCTTCTATCATCAGGCTATTGTACTAAAGATTAATGAATTACCTAAGTAAGCAATTAATAGGAACATTAAAGTAAATACTAATCCTCTTACAGCGTATTTAGTTCGAAGATTAAAGAATTTAATCCCTATTAATATAGCAAAATAAATCAACCAGGAGATGGAGGTAAATAAAGCCTTAAGTTGGATTTCAGTTGAAAGAGCATCAGTAATATAAAAACCACTAATTAGAGCTAAACTTAAAAAAGTTATACCTAAACCAGCTAACTTAAAAGTTGTATTATAATTTTTTTCTATAGAGATGGGCATCAAACCTACAAATTCACCACTTTTAACCTTGTTTACTCTCCATTCTAATAAAAAAACTTCATAGCAAGTAATAAACAAGAATACTATGGACATGCTTGTTACATAAAAATGTAATGATGTGACAAAGTCATGGGATTGAGAATTATAAAAAACAAAGTATGTAATAAAGCCTACTGCACAAGCAACTACAGAGGATACATAAATATAATTAGACCTTTTATAGAATATTTTCATAAGAAAATATGCTGTCGAAGAGCTTAGTGCTATGTATAAAAGGTTCATTTAAATGTTAGTTTGTAAAAACTTATATATTAATACTATCAAAATTATCAAGGTTAAACTAAAATACACGCCTTTTTAACATAAATTTTAATTTGAGACAGTATGGTAATTATAAGATTAGCTAGAAGTGGGGCAAAAAAAAACCCTTACTACAATATAACAGTTGCTGACGAAAGGAAGCCAAGAGATGGCGCCTTCATAGAAAGATTAGGATTTTTTAATCCTTCTGCAAAAGGTCAGGAAGAGAGACTAAGAGTTGATCTTGAAAAAGTAGACCTATGGATTTCCAAAGGCGCTCAAATGAGTGACAGAGTTAGTAGTTTAGTCAAAGAGGCTAAACTTACTCCAGAAGAACTTGAAGCAAAACTTGCTGCAAAAAAAGCCAAACAAGATGCTAAGAAAGACGCCATTGCAAAAAGATTAGCAGAAGAAGCTGCTGCAAAAGCTGCTGAGGAAGAAGCTGTTAAAGCTCAAGAAGAAGCTGCTAAAGTCGAAGAAGCTCCTGCTCGAAGAAGCTCCTGCCGAAGAAGCTCCTGCTGAAGAAGTAGTCGCTGAAGAAGCTCCTGCTGAAGAAGCTCCTGCTGAAGAAGTAGTTGCTGAAGAAGCTCCTGCCGAAGAAGCTCCTGCTGAAGAAGTAGTTGCCGAAGAAGCTCCTGCTGAAGAAGCTCCTGCTGAAGAAGTAGTCGCTGAAGAAGCTCCTGCTGAAGAAGTAGTTGCTGAAGAAGCTCCTGCTGAAGAAGTAGTCGCTGAAGAAGCTCCTGCTGAAGAAGTAGTTGCCGAAGAAGCTCCTGCCGAAGAAGCTCCTGCTGAAGAAGTAGTTGCCGAAGAAGCTCCTTCTGATGATGAAAAAAAGTAAAGAGAAATCTGAATTTATTCTCATAGCTACTGTTGGAAAATCTAAAGGGCTCAAAGGTGAGTTTTTTCTAAATTCTTTGTGTGATCCAAAAGAAAATATTTTAAATTATTCTAACTTCAAAATTGGCTTCTCTAAACTACCCATTAAATTTGAATATATAAAATTATTAAACAATAAATTTATTTCAAAAATTATTGATATTAGCGATGTTGATGATATAAAAAAATTAACAAACGAAAGTATATTCATAGAAAAATCTGAACTACCTGAACTCCCTAATGATGAAATATATTGGCATGATTTAATAGGCATGCAGGTGTTAAATATTAAGAATCAAGATATTGGGATTATTGAAGAAATTAACAATTATGGAGCGTCAGATATTCTAAAAGTAGGACCATCTAAATCATCTATTGATAAAGAAACTAGATTAATTCCTTATATAAAAGAGAAATATATTATTTCACATTCGTATGATAAAAATTGCTTAGTTGTTGATTGGGAGTTAGATTTTTAAAAATGCTTTTTAATATACTGACAATTTTTCCAGGTCTCTTTGACGCACTTGATTATGGTGTTATCGGTAAAGCAAAAAAGAACGACAAATTTTCGATTCAATTAAATGATATTAGAAAACACGCCGTCAATAAGCATGGTCAGATAGATGGAAAGCCTTATGGAGGAGGTGAGGGAATGGTTATGATGTCAGAGCCTTTAAAAAAATCCCTTGAAGATATTCCAAAAGATAAAGTCGGCAAAGTAATCTATTTGTCACCTCAGGGTGTAAAACTCGATAACCTTAAAGCTAAAGAACTTTCTAAAGAGAAAGCAATAACTTTTATATGCGGAAGGTATGAAGGAGTTGATCAAAGATTTATTGATAAATATGTTGATGAAGAGTTATCTGTTGGAGATTTTATTATCAGTGGCGGAGAACTTGCAGCTTTATGCACTATTGATTCTATTGTAAGACATATTCCAGGTGTTCTTGGTAATGATGATTCGAGTGAAAGTGACACATTTTCAAATGGTTTATTAAAAGGCCCTCAGTACTCGAGACCTGAAATATTTGACGAAATGGAGGTGCCAGAAATTTTGCTTTCAGGTAATCATGAAAAAATTAAGGAATGGAAAGAATTAAAATCTCTAGAAGCAACCATTAATAGAAGACCTGACCTGTTAAATAATGTAAAATTAACAAAAAAACAAAGAAAACTCTTGGAAGATTTAACTTCCCAGCGTATCCTATAGCACTTTTTAGGCAATAATCATGACAGATAAAGATAACTTAGAACAAGAAAACGAGGCTGGAGTAGAGCAAGACGAAACTGTTGCTGAAGAAGTAGTTGCTGAAGAAGCTCCTGCTGAAGAAGTAGTTGCTGAAGAAGCTCCTGCTGAAGAAGTACTGCTGAAGAAGCTCCTGCTGAAGAAGTAGTTGCTGAAGAGAGCTCCTGCTGAAGAAGTTGCTGAGAGCTCTGCTGAAGAAGCTCCTGCTGAAGAAGCTCCTGCTGAAGAGAGTAGTTGCTGAAGAAGCTACTCCTAAAATATCAACTGTTGAAAAATCATCTGCTCATATTTTAGAAGCATTTGAGTCAAAACAAATCAGAACAGATCTTCCTTCATTTAGACCTGGAGATACTGTTGTTGTATCAGTTAAAGTTAAGGAAGGCACTAGAACAAGACTTCAAGCATTTGAAGGTGTTGTAATGGGTGTTAAAAAAGGTGGTATCAATGCATCTTTTGTTGTCAGAAAAATTTCAAGTGGAATAGGTGTTGAAAGAACATTTCAAACTCATAGCCCTATGATTGATTCAGTCACTGTTAAAAGAAAAGGTGATGTAAGACAAGCAAAACTGTTCTATCTAAGAGAAAGATCAGGTAAGTCTGCAAGAATCAAAGAAAGACTAGAATAATCAAATGAAGAAATATCATGAAAAGGATACTGATCTAGTATCCTTTCTTGATTCTATGTTTATTGAAAAAGGCCTTTCTAAAAATACTGTAACATCCTACAAAAGTGATATTTTGGATGCTTTTAATTGGTCAATGCTAAATCATAAAGTTTCTTTAAAAAAGATTAAGAACTACGAGATAGAAGCATATATAAAATATTTATTTGATAAAAACTATAAAAGCACCACCGTTAATAGAAAAATTTCTTCCTTAAAAGCATTTTTTTTATTCTTATTAAAGAAGGGTCGAATTTCTGAAAACCCCTTAAGCGATCTGCCGTCGCCAAGACAAGAAAAAAGATTACCAGTATCAATTTCTGAAGATGATGTTGAAATACTCTTAAATTCTCCTAATCAAAATTCTTTTATTGGATGCAGAGACAGAGCAATGCTTGAACTCTTGTATGCAACTGGCATGAGAGTCAGTGAGTTAATTAATCTTAAGTTTTCTGATATTGATTTAACAAGATCAATTGTAAAAGTTTTAGGAAAAGGCTCTAAAGAAAGATTAATACCATTTGGGGAATCAGCGAATGAATACATTAGAATATATTTAGATAATAGATCTAAAAGATCTATAAGTAGATCAATTCAGTATATTTTTATAAGCACAAAGGGTTCTAAGATTACTCGTGAAGCATTCTGGCATAGAATTAAGCAATACTCAGCAAATATAGATATGAAGATAAGCATCTCACCTCATACACTTAGACATGCATTTGCAACCCATCTCTTAAATAGGGGAGCTGATCTTAGATCAGTTCAATTACTATTAGGGCATAGTGACTTATCAACTACTCAAATATATACTCACATTGCCAAACAAAGACTAAGTGATGCTTTAAAGAAGCATCATCCAAGAGGTTAGTTATGAACAAGTTTCTAAATATAATAATAATTTCTTTATTAAGCATGAATATCTATGCATTTGATGGAAAAGATGAAATTATTACAAAGCTGACAACAGTATTGCCGGCGGGGGCTAAGATTATTGATCTCACTAAAACTCCTGTTGCTGGCATTTATAAGCTTGATCTTGAAGAAATGCAGTCAGTTTATGTATCTTCTGATGGAGAATTTCTAATTATTGGTGAAATTTTTCAAATTACTAATCAAGGCTTGCTAAATGTTACTGAATTAGAAAGAGATGAAGAGAGAAAAAATATTATTTCATCATTAGATAATTCTGAATTAATTTCATTTCCAGCTGAGAATGAACTTTTTTCAGTAGTTGTTTTTACAGATATTGATTGTGGGTATTGTAGAAAGCTCCATAGTGAAATAAGTGAATATAATAATTTAGGAATCTCTGTAAATTATGCAGCATTCCCTAGATCAGGACTTCAATCTGAATCTTATTCAAAAATTGTTGGTGCCTGGTGCTCTGAAAAACCAGCTCAAACTTTGACCGGTTTAAAACAAGGTAGAGATATGAATTTATCTTATTGTGAGAATAATCCAGTAGAGAAGCATTATAGGATTGGGAGAAAAATTGGTGTTACAGGAACACCAGCAATAATTTCAAGTTCTGGACAATTAATACCTGGATATGTGCCTGCAAAAGACTTACTAAGTAGGCTTCAAGGTTAAATATGAAAGAAATAAAAGTAGGTATATGTGGTTGGGGTAATGTCGCAACTGGTCTTTACAAAGCAGTTAATGCTAATAAAAAAATTATAGAAAGAAATACAAACTTAGATATAAAAATAAATTTTATCGGGGCAAGAAGAGATAACCCAAATTGTGATCCTCAAGGAACATTGGTTTTAAGAGACATTTTTGATGTTGTTAGCCAAGATGTTGATGTTGTTATAGAGCTTATTGGCGGAGTTGAAACTGCTAGAGAATTAATACTCGCAGCAATAAAAAACAAAAAACATGTAATTACAGCAAATAAAGCTGTAATTTTTAACCACGGTGATGAGCTCTTTAAAGCAGCAAGAGATAATAATGTGAAGATTTTATTCGAAGCTGCAGTTTGTGCAGGGACTCCAATAATTAAAGTTCTTCAAGAAGAGCTTGCAGGAAATAATATTTCCAAAATATCTGGAATGCTTAATGGAACAACAAATTTTATTTTAGCAGAAATGGAAAAAGGTGAAGATTTTGAACCTACTCTCAAGATTGCTCAAGAAAAAGGATATGCTGAGCCAGATCCATCTTTTGATATTGATGGGATAGATGCAGCTCATAAGATAGGAATATTGTCACATATTGCTCATGGAACTCCTCTTCCTCCTAAGGATTTTTATATCGAAGGAATTACACAAATAACAGGTGATGATTTTCAACATGCTAAAGAGTTAGGTTATGTAATTAAGCATTTGGCAGTAGCAAAACAAGATTTTAATACTGTTGAGCTTAGAGCGCATCCAGCCTTTATAAAAAATACCTCAATATTATCCTCTTTGCAGGGAGTAAGAAATGGTATAGAAATTGATACTGATCTCATAGGTAAAATACATATTACTGGTTCTGGCGCTGGGCAAGAATCGACAGCTTCTGGCTTAATTTCAGACATTATTCATCTAGCAGGGTCTAATAAAGATAATGCAGAAGAGATTTCTAAAAGCTCTAATGAGATTGAGATAGCTGAATTTAGTCAAATATCCTTTCAGCATTATTTCTATTTAGAAGTTGATGATAATCCAGGTGTTATGGCATTAATTACTTCATTGGTGGCCAGTCACAATATAGGAATTGAGACAATAATTCAAAAGGATGAATTGGCTGATAATCTAGTTCCGGTATTTTTCATCACAGATTTATGTGAGGAATTAAAAGCTAAAGAAATCTTAAATAAATTTAAAAATACAGACGTCATAAAAAAAGTTAAAAGAATTAGAGTTGAAGCAGATTAATGTTATTTCACAGCACAAGAGGTGGAGATAAAGATAGAACTTTTGAAGATATTTTAATGCAAGGATTAGCTTCCGATGGTGGCTTATTTATGCCAGATTTTTGGCCTCAAGTTGATCTTGAATCATTGGCAAACAAATCATCGTTTATAGATATCGCAAAAGAAATAGTTCCTTTATTCACATCTTCTTCATTTGATGATGAGGTTGTTTTAAGTATTTTAGATAATACCTGGCACGATTTTGCTCATGAAGATATTGCACCACTTAAACATCTTGATAATGACATGGCAGTTCTTGAACTTTTTCATGGACCAACAGCGGCTTTTAAAGATTTTGGACTTCAATTAGCTGCAGCATTTTTCAATGAAGTACTAACTAAAAATAATAAAACAGCTGTTGTTTTAGGAGCAACTTCAGGTGATACAGGTTCAGCAGCAATAGATGCATGTAAGAAATTTAAATCAATTAAGACTTTTATATTAATACCTGACGGTAATATGTCTGAAATACAAAGAAGACAAATGACTACAATTCATGAAGACAATGTTTTTACTTTGCGTATAAGCGGAACTTTTGATGACTGTCAAGATATTGTAAAAGAGGCTTTTCAAGACAGATCTTTTTTGAATGATGATCAGTACCTCTTAGCAGTAAATTCGATTAACTGGGTCAGAATAATTGGTCAAATTTGTTATTATTTTTATGCTTCGTGTAAATATACAAATTTTAATAAAGATATAAATTTTTCAGTACCTACTGGAAATTTTGGTAATGTATTTGCATGTTATGCAGCCCATAAAATGGGACTACCTTTAAATAAAATAGTAGTATCAGTAAATGAAAATGATATTTTAAATAGATTTTTTATAAACAATGATTACTCAAAGCAAAAAGTAAATGAGACTGTATCTCCAAGTATGGATATAAGTGTTGCTAGTAATTTTGAAAGGCTAATATATGACTTTTATTGTGATAGAGATAGCGATCTTTGTAAGAATTTCTATTCAACATTTCCGGCTAAATCGATTAATTTACCTGCTGGTATGTGGGAAAAATCAAAGGACTTATTTTTAAGCTATGCAGTAGATAATTCTAAAACTATTGAAGCCATTCAGAATGTATATAAATCTCACAATTACCTTATTGATCCCCACACAGCAGTAGCTTTAGTTTCAGTTAACAAGCTAAATATGAATAAAGAGTACCCAACTTTAATATTATCTACAGCTCATCCTGCTAAATTTCCTAATTCTATTCAAGAAGCTGGCATATCAATTAAAGAAATGCCTAAAAGATTAAGTGATGTTTATGATAAAGAAGAAATATTCTATGAATTTTTAGCAGATAAAAATGCTATTTTTAATTTTATAGCTTCTAATAATTAATTATGGATTCCTCAGAACTTAAAAGCATTTTATTGGATCTTCAGTCAAGAATTGTAGAAATAAGAAATGGTATTTTTGATGTCACATCCAAAGAAAAGAGACTTAATGAAATTTCAGATCAGCTTTCAAAAGAAGAGGTTTGGAGCAATCTAGATTTATCTCAAAAGCTTAGCAAGGAAAAGGTTTCAATTGAAAAATCATTAACCTTTTTTCAATCAACTGAAATGCAGGTTAGTGACAATCTATCATTGCTTGAAATGGCTTTAGAAGAATCAGATCTTGAAACAATAAAAGAAATAGCAATTGATATATCAACACTTCAAAAAAGTGTCGAAGATCTAGAATTTAGTAGAATGTTCACAAATAAAATGGATCCCAATAATGCTTATATTGATATTCAATCAGGTTCAGGCGGAACTGAAGCTCAGGATTGGGCCGAAATGCTACTTAGAATGTATACCAAATGGGCTGAAAGCAGAGATTTTACTGTTCAAGTTACAGATCTTTCTCCAGGAGATGTCGCAGGAATAAAATCAGCCTCTCTTTTAGTTGAAGGTGAGTATGCCTATGGTTGGTTAAGAACAGAAACAGGCGTTCATAGATTAGTTAGAAAATCTCCATTTGATTCTGGTAATAGAAGACATACATCATTTGCATCAGTATTCATTTCTCCAGAAATAGATGAATCTATCGAGATTGAACTTAATAATTCAGATGTACGAATTGATACCTATAGAGCTTCTGGAGCAGGAGGACAACACGTTAACAAAACAGACTCTGCAGTAAGATTAACTCACGAACCTACTGGCATTGTTGCTCAATGTCAAAGTGATAGATCTCAACATAAAAATAAAGAAAATGCTTTTAAACAACTAAAATCTAAGCTTTACGAGTTAGAATTACAAAAACAAAAAGATGAACAACAGGTATTAGAGGACAGCAAGTCTGATATTGGATGGGGTAATCAGATTAGGTCTTATGTATTGGACCAATCAAGGATAAAAGATCTCAGAACTAATTTAGAATCAGGCAATACAACTGCAATACTAAATGGCGATCTTGATGATTTTATGAAAACAAGCCTTAAGGAAGGGGTATAAATGTCAGAAGAAAATATTGGTGGCGAAGAAGGTATCATTGAAGAAAGAAGAAAAAAACTTGAACTTCTAAGAGAGAAGAATCAAGCCTATCTTAATGATTTCTTTAAAGATCACTATGCTGCAAATTTATCACATGACTATGCTTCACTAAGTAAGGAAGACCTAGAAGAAAAAAATATAACTGATATTTCTGTGGCGGGTAGAGTTGTTCTTAAAAGAGTAATGGGTAATGCAAGCTTTGCGACCATAAGAGACTCAAGTGGAGATATTCAAATATACGTTAGTAAAAATACAGTAGATCAAGATATTTATGAAGATTTTAAGACATGGGATTTAGGAGATATTATTGGAGTTGAGGGCAAGTTATTTAAAACAAGAACTGATGAATTAACAATTGAAGCCTCCAAAGTTATTTTGTTAACTAAGTCCATCAGACCAATGCCAGATAAATTTAAAGGCTTAGCTGACATAGAAACAAGATATAGACAAAGATACTTAGATCTAATGAGTAATGAAGAGTCGAAAAAAGTATTTATGGATAGAACCAAGGTGGTTGAGTCCATGAGAAGCTCATTAAAAGATAGAGACTTTATAGAAGTAGAAACTCCGATGATGCATCCTATTCCGGGTGGAGCTGTAGCTAGACCATTTATAACTAATCATAATGCTTTAGATAGAGATTTATATTTAAGAATAGCTCCAGAGCTATATCTAAAAAGACTTTTAGTTGGTGGTTTTGAGAGAGTTTTTGAAATAAATAGAAGTTTTAGAAACGAGGGACTTTCAACCAAACATAATCCAGAATTCACAATGCTTGAATACTATGAGGCATATACATCTTTAGATAGGACTATATCGTTTACAGAAGACATGATCAAAAAAGCGGCTGAAGAAGTTAATAAATCCTTGCAACTCCAGTGGGGTGAAGATTCTATTGATGTTTCAAGCTTTAGAAAAGCAAATCTCTCTGATCTTGTCTTAGAAGAAAATCCAGAGTTAACAGAAAAGAGCTTGCAAGAAATGGGTGGGAAAAATCTTCTAGAGCTTTTTGAAGAAACAGTAGAAGCTAAGCTAATACAGCCAACTTTTGTAATAGGATACCCCGTAGAAGTTTCACCTTTATCAAGAAGAAATAATGATAATCCTGAGATAGCAGACAGATTTGAGCTATTTATAGGCGGTAAAGAAATAGCTAATGGTTTTTGTGAGCTAAATGATCCAGATGACCAAGCTGAACGTTTTAAAGATCAAGTTAAAGCAAAGGATGCTGGTGATAAAGAAGCTATGGCCTATGATGAAGATTACGTCATAGCATTGGAGCATGGCATGCCTCCAGCTGTTGGTGTTGGTATAGGCATAGATAGATTAGTTATGCTCATAACTAATCAAACATCTATTCGTGATGTTCTATTATTTCCTCAAATGAAGTCTTAATAGCTACTACCACCTAAACTTATCAAAATTCTCTGGATTAGCCCAACCTTTAGAATTATTCCAATCTCTTTTATTATTATAAGTCTTTAGATTATAAGCAAAGAAAATTAAATCTTTATTTTCAAATTCTTTCTGAAAACCTAACTTTAATAGATCTGAATCAGTTATAAATTTATCTTTATGAGATTTAAAAATAATAATTTTTTGACTAAGAAGGTTTTTAATTATCCCAATGTCCGAAACATTAAATTCAACATCTTCACAAACAACATAAAGATCACTTTGTATATTTAGATTATTATCAATTTGGGGAAGTATAAAAAGCTGATCTAGATTCTTTTTTTCAAGAAATTTTACTAATTCAGACGAATCAGTAGCTGAAATTAAGCTAATAGATTTACAAGTTTCATCTTCAATGACATCAGATAGAAAACTTTGTATTATTTTATTTTGCGCACTGATCACAAAAGATGTTTTACAGCCTCTCTCTCAGATTCAAGCTCATCAATAGATATAGCAAATTTTGTTTTAGCAAATTCAGATAGAGTCATATCTCTTATAATTTCAACACTTCCATCTGCCATCGTCATTAACGGATAGCCGCAAATTAAGCCTTCTGGAACATCATAAGCACCATCACTTGCTATAGCTGCACTAAAGCAATCCCCAGCTTCTGTAGGCGTCTCACAAGCAATTATTGTATCTAACGCAGCTTTTGCTGCAGAGGTGGCTGAGGAGGCTCCTCTTGCGTCAATAACTGCTTTACCCCTCTGCTGAACAGTTGGTAAAAAATCATTTTCAACCCAATTCATATCATTAATAATTGAACCAACTGAATTATTATTTACAAGAGCGTTTTCAACATCAGGATACATAGTTGGGCTATGATTTCCCCAAATAATCATTTTCTTAACATCAGCTATAGAGCAGCTAACTTTTTTAGAAATTACTGATTTTGCTCGACTTGAATCTAGCATTGTCATTGCCATCCACAATTGCGTATCAACTCCAGATGAATTTTTACCTATAAGAGCATTAGTATTTGCTGGGTTACCTACAACTAATATTTTAGCATCGGCTTTTCCATATTTTCCTACCGCCTCTCCTTGAGAAACAAAAATGCCACCATTAATTTTTAAAAGATCAGATCTTTCTTCTATTTTTTTACCTTCATAAACAATTCCTCTAGGAATACTGCCTACTAACAAAAACCAGTCAGCATCTTTTGCAGCTTCAGGAAAATTATCTGTGTAGGTAACATCTCCCATATGAGGAAAGGATGAATCCTCTAATTCCATGACTACACCTTCAAGTTTGCTCACAACTTGTGGAATTTCAACTAAAACTAAATCAACAATTTTGTTACCAAATGTTTTGCCATCTAGCAGTCTGGGTATAAGTGAATATGCTATTTGACCTGCAGCGCCTGTAACAACAACTTTAACTCTTGAATTCATTTTTTTTCCTTAATTTACGAATTATTTATGCCGTAATTATAGTCCTAAATGTAAGATTTAAACGGGGCTTCATTAATTTTTTTGATTTTTTTATACAATGTTTCCAGTATTTTTGAGTATCACCATCCATAACTATTACAGAACCATGTGATTGATCTATAGCAAATGATATATCTTGATTTTTATGTTTAAAGTGAAGAGGTCTTTCTTGACCCAAGGATACCGAAGCTATTGCAGAATCTTTATCTAACATAGATTCATCATCAGAATGCCACCCCATACTATCTGAGCCATCTCTATAATAGTTGGCTAAAACTGAATTATATTTTTGTGATGTAATAAATTCGATACTACTTTTTATTTCTAATAAAGTTGGATGCCAATTATTTCTTTCAAGCATTTTGCCAGAGTATTTATAATTACATCCCTCATCTGCATACCAGCATTGAAGCCTAGGTATTTTTATATTTTTTCCAAATAGTTTAATTTCTCCTTCAAGCCAATTTAATTCATTTAATGAAGATTCGAACCATCTATCAGCTTGATCTTTTGAAAAAGAATTATCAAAGTTTTTTATAGACAGGTTAGGGTGTTTAAATATATTTTTATGCATTAATATAAAATGAAATAAAAGAGTCAATATTATATTTTATGAAGAAAATTTTTGATATTCCATTAAACAGAAAAAATACTTGGAGCACTAAATGGGATCTTTACAAAAATAAAGATATTATTCCTCTTTGGGTTGCTGATATGGATTTTAAATCTCCTGATGTTGTCGAAAATGCCTTTAAAGAAAGAATTGAGCATGGTGGATATGGATATACAGACATACCCCAAGAGCTAAATGAAGAAATTATACATTTCTATAAAAAAAATAATTGGCTTATTCAAGAAGATTGGATTGTCTGGCTTCCTGGCCTTGAGACAGTAATTCACCAAATTTATAATCTTATTATGGATACTCAGTCGGTGATTGTTCCTCGGCCAATATACCCTCCTTTTTTAAATGCAGCTAAGCATAGTAATAAAAAAATAATTTTTCATGATTTAGAAAGAGTAGACGGAAGACTTGTTTATAATTTTGATAAGCTTTCTCAAGAGGCTGAAGACAATTCGTGGCTTATGTTTATAAATCCGCATAATCCTGGTGGAACAATTTTTTCAAACGATGAATTAGAAGATTTAGCTAAAATAATTTCAAAAAAAAATATGTATGTGTTGTCTGATGAAATACATTCTGATTTTATCTTAAGCTCATTAGATCAACATATTCATTTAGCAACCATAGAAGGGATGGCAGATAGAGTCATTACAATTAATTCATTATCTAAAACTTTTAATATTGCCGGTTTGAATTGTGCATTTTGTATAATACCTAACCAACTAATGCGCAAAAAGTTTAAAAATATTTTAAAAGGACATACGCCATCACCGAGCATATTTGGTTTAATAGCGACATTGGCCTGCTTAAAGGAAGGATCAGAATGGAAAAATGATCTCTTAGAATACTTAAATATAAATAAGGAGTTCTTACTAAATGAGTTTTCTTCTAGAAAAGATATTGAAATCATAGAGCCCAAAGGAACATATTTACTTTGGTTTAAGGTGCTGAATGCTAAAACTGAAAAGCTTCAAGAGCATTTTGAGAAATTTGGAGTTGGCTTATCAGATGGAAAAGATTTTGGTAAAGCTGGATGGATGCGATTAAATTTTGGGACTAATTTAGAGCTATTGACTCAAGCGGCACCCAGAATTCATAAAGCCTTGGACGATTTAGTCTAATGAGTGGAGTAATAATTATTGGGTCAGGGCATGCAGGCTGCAATACAGCAATAAACCTTAGAAGATCAGGCTATGAAGATAACATCATAATTTTTTCTATTGAAAATGAATTGCCTTATCATAGACCGCCACTTTCAAAGAAATTTTTTAAAGGGGATATCTCCTTTGAAGGTATTTTGATTAAAAATGAATCTTTTTATTCAGATAATAATATTCAATTTAAAGCGAACTCTGAGATTGTAGAAGTTAATGCAAAAGAAAAATATTTAAGAACCTGCTCAGGAGATCAGTATGAATTTTCATGTCTTGTTTTTGCAACAGGCTCATCATCAAGAGTTTTTTCAGAAAGCGTTTTTCCAGATATAGACATCTCCTATCTTAGAAATATTGCTGACGTAAATAATATAAATATCTTATTAAAGGATTCAAAAAAGCCTCTTTTAATAGGTGGAGGCTATATTGGGCTTGAGCTTGCGGCTTCAATGACTGAAATGGGAATGCCTGTATCAATTATTGAGCAAGAAGAAAGATTATTAAAAAGAGTTACAGCGCCTGTGATGTCAGAATTCTATAAAGACCTGCATGAATCAAGAGGTGTTCAAATTTTTTGTAATCAAAGTATAAAAACAATTAACAAGCTTGATAATGAATATGAAGTTTTAACAAGTGATGGTAACTCTATAAAAACTGACTTTATAATCGCTGGTATAGGCGCAATACCTAATGATGAGCTTGCTCAAGAAGCTGGAATAAAATGTAAAAATGGAATTCTTGTTGATCAATATTGTAGAACTAATATTCCTTATATATTTGCTGCTGGAGATTGCGCAAATGCTTTTAATGATCTTTATGGATTTTCTATGAGAGTTGAGAGTGTTCCAAGTGCTAATGCTCATGCAAAAGTTGTAACTTCATCAATTTTAGGAAATGAAATTACGAATAGGGAGTTACCCTGGTTCTGGTCTGATCAGTATGAGTTTAAACTGCAAATGGCAGGATTGTCTGAAGGATATGACGAAATTCATATTCATGGCAAAATTGAAGAGAACGCATTTATGGCATGTTACGGCAAAGAGGGTAGTTTAATAGCTGTAGATTCTGTTAATATGCCTAAAAATTTTAATAATTATAAAAAAGCTTTAGCTAATAGCATGAGGCTATCCATGGATTTGATTAAGGATCCTAATTTTGATCCTTCTTCTATTTTTTCAGCTTCCTATTAATTTTATTTGGAGAAAAGTATGAGTATAAGATTTGATAATCAGGTTGCCATTGTCACAGGTGCAGGTGGCGGAATTGGTAAAGAGCATGCATTAGAGTTAGCAAGAAGAGGGGCTAAGGTTGTTGTAAATGATCTAGGTGGAAGCGTTGATGGCAGCGGCACAAGTGATGCAGCAGATGCAGTTGTTCAACAGATTAAAGCAGAAGGCGGAGAGGCAATGGCAAATGGAGCTAGCGTTACAGATTTACCTGCTATTCAAAATATGGTTAAAGATGTCATGGATAAATGGGGAAGAATTGATATCCTCGTTAATAATGCTGGAATCTTAAGAGATAAAAGTTTTCACAATGTAACCTTAGAAGATTTTAATTTAGTTATGGATGTTCACTTTCAAGGAACATTAAATTGCACTCATACTATTTACCCAATAATGAGAGAGCAAGGTTATGGAAGAATTGTATTCACAAGTTCTTCTAGTGGAGTATTTGGTAATTTTGGTCAAAGTAATTATGGTGCAGCTAAAATGGCTATGGTCGGTTTAATGAATACGCTTAAAATTGAAGGTCAAAAATATAATGTTTTCTCAAATTCAATTACTCCTGTTGCTTATACAAGGATGACAGAGGGCTTAATTCCCGAGGACTTTGGTAAAAACATGCAACCTGAATATGTTACCCCTGCAGTTATGTACCTTTCTAGTGATCAGGCTCCAAATGGTGCCATTATGTCAGCTGGCGCCGGTGTTTTTTCAAGAATATTTATTCATGAAACTATGGGTGTTTCTCTTGGAACAGGTGAAGACATGACACCTGAAAACATTGCTGCTAATTGGGATAATATTTCTGATATGGAAGACGCAAGAGCTTTACAAAATGGTGGCGAGCAAACTATAAAAATATTTGAATTGATTAATAAAGAATAAAAATATTCCTTACTTTTAATTTATTGGCTTTATATCAAACCTTGGCCAACAATTGAATATATGACAATAAAGTGAAGGATTGCTGCTAGGGAAACGAGTACATGGAAAAATTCATGATAGCCAAAATACTTAGGGCTAAAATCTGGAAACTTCAAACCATAACTAATAGCACCAACTGAATAAATAGTCCCACCGGCTACCGTCAAACTAAAGTTAGTAAAACCCATAACTGTAGATAGAACTGAAAGGTATGGAATGGCTATATAGCCTGCAATAAGATAAATTCCAGCTCGCACCAAGCGAGGGACATTTGTAAATAAGAATGTTTGAAGTATCCCAATACCCGCTATTATCCACATGATAGTAAGGAGCTGGAATCCAATATTTTCAGGTAAAACTAGAAGACATATGGGAGTAAAACTGCCAGCAATCATTATAAAGATTGATGAGTGATCCAACCTTCTCATTAATTTTAAAACTTCTGGTCTCCAGTTAACTCTGTGGTAAAGAGCACTGAATCCAAACATC
This sequence comes from uncultured SAR86 cluster bacterium, assembly GCA_964275345.1. Taxonomy (GTDB): domain Bacteria; phylum Pseudomonadota; class Gammaproteobacteria; order Magnimaribacterales; family D2472; genus MED-G78. The sequence goes on from CAXYBK010000003.1 coordinate 701,701, forward strand.
ATAAAGATACCAATTGAATAAACAACTGTAGCTATAAGCTCAGTAGAATTTGTACTTTTATTTATTAGTGGGATGCATGCACCAATGGAGATGAAGAACATCCATTCGTGAAAATAGCCTCTTAAAAGAGGCTTTTTCATATTAGATCTTATTATTCCCAGTTAAGAGCACCACCAACTTGATATTCAGTAACTCTGGTTTCAAAGAAATTCTTTTCTTTTCTTAAATCAATAATCTCTGACATCCAAGGGAAAGGATTTGTTACGCCTTTAAACTCTTCCTCTAAACCAATTTGAGTTAGTCGTCTGTTAGCAATAAATTTAAGATATTCTTCCATCATGGCAGCGTTCATCCCTAAAACACCTCTTGGCATAGTATCTCTTGCATACATAATTTCTAGTTCTGTACCTTCAAGAATCATTTGAGCTGCCTCAGTTTTCATTTCTTCATCCCATAAATGAGGGTTTTCAATCTTAATCTGATTAATTACATCAATACCAAAGTTAACATGCATAGACTCGTCTCTTAGAATGTATTGGAATTGCTCCGATGTTCCTGTCATTTTATTTCTTCTTCCCATTGATAGGATTTGTGTAAAACCACAGTAAAAGAAGATGCCTTCCAGCACACAGTAAAAAGCAATTAAGTTTTTAAGTAGCTGCTTATCTGTTTCCTCAGTACCAGTTTTAAAGTCTGGATCAGAAATTTCTTGTGTATATTTCAATCCCCAAGAAGCCTTTCTTGCAACACAAGGTATTTCTCTATACATATTAAAAATTTCACCCTCATCCATTCCAAGAGATTCTATGCAGTATTGATATGCATGCGTATGAATAGCTTCTTCTAAACTTTGTCTAAGAATGTATTGTCTGCATTCAGGGTTTGTTATTAACCTGTAAAGAGCTAAAACAAGATTATTTGCAACAAGAGAGTCGGCTGTTGAGAAGAAACCAAGATTTCTTTTAACAATTGTTCTTTCATCTTCAGTTAATCCATCCTCTGACTTCCATAAGACAATATCATTTGTCATATTTATTTCTTGTGGCATCCAGTGGTTAGCGCTTCCGTCAAGATATTTTTGCCATGCCCAGTCATATTTAAAAGGCACTAATTGATTAAGGTCTGCTTTACAGTTAATCATCATCTTCTGATCAACTTGAACTCTTTCACCCATCATCTCATCTAGTTCTTCTATTCCAGCGGCTTCATCTAGATTTAATACAGCTTCTCTGGCTTTTTCAGCTCTTGAACCTTCTTCAATTACTTTGCTAGAGTAGTTATCAGGACCTTCATCTTGAGCCACTACAGGAGTAGGTTCTACAACCTGCTGAACTGGAGCAGGAGTTGCTGTTACTGTTTCAGTTGTAACACTTGGAGGTGCTGTATTTTCTTCTTTACTATATTCATCCCAATTTAACATATTCTTTTTCCTTTATTTATTGACATGCCTCACACTCTGGATCATCCAAAGAGCATGCTGTTGGCACTGGAGCTGGAGCTCCAAGTTCTTGTTGTGGAGCTGATGCTCCGAGTTCTTGTTGCGGTGCTTGTTCAGCTCCCGCGCTAACTGCGTTGAGTTTCCCTTGTTGAACAGTTGATTTTTCAGTTGATGTTGCAGCGATAGATCTAAGATAATATGTTGTTTTTAAACCTGAATACCATGCCATTCTGTAGGTAATATCTAGTTTTTTACCATCCGCATTTCCTATATACAGATTTAATGACTGACCTTGGTCTATCCATTTTTGTCTTCTGCTTGCTGATTCAACAATATATCTAGGCTCAACCTCAAATGCTGTTGAGAAAAGTTTTTTGATGTCATCAGGTATTCTAGAAATCTGAGATAAGCTTCCTTCATAATATTTAAGATCATTGATCATAACCTCATCCCATAAACCCAGATTTTTTAGTTTATGAACCAGATGAGGATTAACTATTGTAAATTCACCAGACAAATTAGATTTAACATAAAGGTTTTGATAAGTTGGCTCAATTGACTGAGTCACTCCTGTAATGTTAGAAATAGTTGCGGTAGGAGCGATCGCCATTACATTTGAATTTCTCATTCCATCAGTCATAACTCTTTGTCTTAATGTATCCCAATCCAATGTTTCAGATCTATCAACATTGAGGTATTCGCTGCCTCTATTTTCTGCCAGTATCTCAATTGAATCTTTTGGCAGTATTCCTTTACTCCACAAAGAGCCGTCAAATGTTTCATATTTTCCTCTTTCTTTTGCAAGATCTGAAGAAGCGCCAATCGCACAATAACTAATCAGCTCCATACTCTTATCAGCAAAATTAACAGCTTCATCACTACAGTACGCTATATTTTGCTCGTATAAAGCGTCTTGGAATCCCATCATTCCTAAACCTATAGGTCTATGTTTCAAATTAGAGTTTTTAGCTGTGTCCACTGAGTAATAGTTGATGTTAATAACATTATCTAACATCCTTATTGCTGTTGAGACAGTTTGTTTCACCTTTTCTTCATCAAGAGCACCATCTTTCATGTGTCTAGCTAAGTTTACTGAGCCTAGGTTACAGACTGCTATTTCATCAGCACTAGTGTTCAAAGTAATTTCTGTACAAAGGTTGGATGAATGTATTACCCCTGTATGTTGTTGCGGAGATCTCAAATTACATGAATCTTTAAAAGTGATCCATGGATGACCTGTCTCAAAAAGCATCGTAAGCATTTTTCTCCAAAGCTCTTTTGCAGGAATTGATTTAGCTTGATCCATTTCACCAGCTTCAGCCTTTCTTTCATATTCCTCATACTTAGCTTCAAACTCTTTTCCAATCAAATCGTGAAGCTCGGGTGTTTCTCCTGGTGAAAAAAGTGTCCAATTCTTATCTTGCTCCACTCTTTTCATAAAAAGGTCAGGTACCCAGTTTGCAGTATTCATATCATGTGTTCTTCTTCTTTCATCACCTGTATTTTTTCTTAACTCTAAGAATTCTTCTATATCTAAATGCCAGGTTTCTAAGTAAGCACACATAGCACCCTTTCTTTTCCCGCCTTGATTTACTGCTACAGCTGTATCATTCGCTACTTTTAAAAATGGAACCACTCCCTGACTTTTTCCATTTGTTCCTTTTATGTAAGAATTCATAGCTCTTACCGATGTCCAGTCATTTCCTAGACCACCAGCCCACTTTGATAAAAGTGCGTTATCTTTCATTGCACCAAAAATCCCATCTAAATCGTCAGGAATTGTTGTTAGGTAACATGAAGATAATTGAGGCCTTCTTGTTCCTGAATTAAATAGTGTTGGAGTGGAACTCATATAATCAAAGGATGATAAGAGTTTATAGAATTCAATAGCTCTGTCTTCTCTGTTATCTTCCTCGATAGCAAGACCCATTGCTACTCTCATAAAAAATACTTGCGGCAATTCATATCTAACATCATCACAATGAATGAAATATCTGTCATATAAGGTTTGAAGACCTAGGTATGTAAATTGGTTATCTCTCGTATAGTCTAAAGCTGCTCCTAGCTTCTCTAAGTCAAAAGTTTTTAATTCAGGGTTTAATATATCTAATTCAATTCCCTTATCTATATAGGCATTTAAAGCCTGCGGATAATACTTTTCCATGTCTTGGTAAGTTGCATCTTCTGCTACCTTAAGGAAACCAAGAGCTTCATTTCTAATTTGGTCCATAAGTATTCTTGCAGTAACAAATGAATAGTTTGGTTCTTTTTCAACTTTTGTTCTTGCTGACATAACTAGACTTGTTCGCATATCTGCTATTGAAACACCGTCGTAAAGATTTTTTAAGGCTTCCTCCAGCACTTCATTCATAGATACTTCTTCAAGCCCTTCACAAGCATCATTTATAAGTGCTGCTACTTTATCTATATCTAGAGCAACCAATGTTCCATCTGTTTTAGTAATGTTAATTTCTGGTTTATTCGGTATGTCTATTACTGGTGCTTCTTTTTTTCTTTCTTGGGTTCTTTCTTCTCTGTATAAGATATAAGTTCTGGCCGCTTTGTATTCTTCGCTTCTCATTAATTGTAGTTCTACTTGGTCTTGTATTTCTTCTATGTGAAGCGTTCCACCTGAAGGCATTCTTCTTTCAAAGACATCCATTACTTCTGCGGTGGTTTTATTTACTTTTTCATGGATTCTATCGCTAGCTGCAGCATTACCTGTCTCTACTGCTAGAAATGCTTTTGTTATTGCAACTTTAATTTTATCAACTTCGAAACTAACAACTTTGCCATTTCTTTTAATTACTCTAATTTTTCCTGGGGCATTTATTGCTAATTCGTTTGCTTGTTTTTGCTGTGTTGCGAGTATATTCGCTGCTTCTTGTGTTGTTTCATTCAATGACATCTTTTCTTTTAATCCTTTAGCTTGTTATTTATTGTCTTTTTTCGTTAAACTCTTTTGCGGTTATTTCGTTTTTCTTGTGGTTTTGATTTAAGCTTTAATTTACTGCGCTTTCTTTCGCCCCATGGATAATATTACTCACTGTGGATAAAGAAGCAAGAGGAAAACACAATATATAGTATATTTTTTTTACATATAGTCTATATAGTGTATATAGCCTGTTATTGACTTGTTGATAATTTGTGGATAAATTTTTGTTTTTTAGGATATTTATGAAAGAAATTCTTACTATAGATCAAGGAACTACAAGTTCCCGTTCAATAATTTTTAATGAGTCTCTTGAGATTGTTCAAGAGTCTCAAAAAGAGTATGACTTATCTTTTCCCAAAGATGGCTGGGTTGAAGCTGATGCCGACGATATTTTAAATTCTGTAAAAGAAACATTAAATAATGTTTTTATGTCTTCTAAATCTTTATCTAATATTATTAGTTGCGGCATAACCAATCAAAGAGAATCTACAGTAATTTGGGATAAATCTACTGGCAAGGCCATATATCCAGTTATTATCTGGCAAGACAGAAGAACATCAGAGCTTTGTAATTCATTAAGACAAGATAATACTATTACCAAAATGGTTTCTGAAAAAACCGGACTCTTGGTGGATCCTTATTTTTCTGCTACTAAAATAAAATGGATTTTAGATAATGTTAAAGGCGCAAGGATTAAAGCTGAAAATGGAGAATTAGCTTTTGGAACTATCGATAGTTTTTTAATTTGGAATCTTACCGAAGAAAAAAATCATTTAACGGATGTCACAAACGCATCTAGAACACTTCTATTTAACATTAACAACCTTGAATGGGATTCTGATCTCTTAAATCTCTTCAATATACCTAAATCAGTCTTACCAAAAGTTGTATGCTTCTGATGCAGATTTTGGAACCATAAAATTTGAAGATACTATTATTCCTATAACTGGAGTTTTAGGTGACCAACAAAGTGCGCTTGTAGGTCAGAACTGTTTTAATAAAGGAAGCATGAAAAGCACTTATGGAACTGGATGCTTTTTAATGGTTAACACCAAAGATGAAATATTTAGATCGAATTCTGGTCTTCTTACTACAATCGGCTACAAAATTAATGGCGAAGTTGCTTATGCTGTTGAGGGAAGCATCTTTTCAGCAGGAACTATTATTCAATGGTTAAGGGATGAAATGAGTTTCTTTGAAGATTCAAAAGACAGTGAGGATTTTATAGCAGCTGATGGAGAAACGAACAATCTTCTTTTTATTCCAGCTTTCACTGGGCTAGGCGCACCACAATGGAATCCTGATGTTAGAGCAGGTTATTATGGAATTACAAGAGACACTTCTAAAAAAGACTTAGTAACAGCAGCATTTAATTCGCTTTGTTTTCAAACTAAAGAGATTTTAAATGCGATGAGGAATGAGGGGCTTGAAGTAAAAGAAATGTCCATTGATGGAGGTATGGCAAATAATATTACTTTTTCTCAATTACTGGCAAATATTACAAATACAAATATATCTATCCCCACCAATACAGAAGCAACAGCTTTAGGAGCAGCTAAGGTTGCTGCTATTGGTTGCGGCTTGGTTAAATCTATTGAATCATTTGAAAATATTGGAGGTTCTCAGAAGATTATCTCTAAAGAATTTTCATCTCACAAAATCAATTATATGATGTGGAAAGAGTATTTAGATACAATGCTGACATTGAGCACAAAACTAAAAAATATTATGAACAACAAGGACTAATATGAAATATTTATCTTTTTCTTTTTTACTTTTTTCTTTAACAATCTCTGCTGCATTTGATGACTACACTAATGTGAATTCTTTTTTAAAACAAAATGATATTAATAATGATAAAGTTTTTGTTCTTTTAAATAATAAAAGACTATTCTCTACAGATTATCATCCTTCCTCCTATATAAGGGCAAGAGATGAGTATCCTCGATATCCATCCGCTTTGATTCAAAGAGGAATTGAGGGTTATGCGGAAATAGGATTTACGGTTAATCTTGATGGCTCAACTTCTGATCATGAAGTAATTGAATCAAAGCCAGGAAATTACTTTGATAAAAATTCTTTAATTGAGGCAAAAGGTCTTCGTTACACAAAGGATGATAATTCAAGTTATTTAAATACAAAAGGCTCGAAACATAAACATAGATTTACTTTTAATTTGCCTGAAGAGTCAAGAAAAGTTCCAAATGGTGTATTTTCATGCATGGAATTAATCTATCAAGACAGATATAAAGATGCAAAGAAATGTTCAGAGAATAGAGTAAGTGTGCACAGCGGCTATACAGTTCCATATGCAATGTCTCTTTATTACATGCAGCAAGAACAGCAAGCTATAAATTTGTTAACTGAACTTATAAAAGATTCGCAAGAAGAAAGCTTCTATGTTAAAGCTTTAAGTGCTTCTGCAGTATCAATTTTTTTATTCTCTAAAAAATCTTATCAAGAAATTATAGAATTAGAGCCTTTCTTTATAGATATAAGAAAAGTTGGATATGAAGAGGCAATGCTAAATGCCTTTTATTTCTTAGGCGTTTCATTGTTTTATGCAAACAAAACAATTGATTCTTTATACTATTTGAAACTTACTCAACAAGATTCTAATTGTAAAATTTCATCGATGAATTCAAATGATGATATTAAAGCAAAAAAAGCCCAAAGTTTATTTAGGCTTATTCCTGAAAAAAACTGTTTCTTTAAGCAGTACACTAGAACTGAAGAAACTCTAAGGGCTATAGATAAATTAATTTAGATTAAATTTTTATAATTTCTTTGCAATGCATTTCATCTAGATGTTCAAGGCTATGAGTAACTAGAACTGCTGGAATATTGAGTGTTTCTATTGCATATTTTATAAGTAGCTGAGTGTTAACAATATTATCTTTATCTAAACCTGAAAAAGGCTCATCCATTATAAGAGCTTTTGGCTGCATGAGGATAGCTCTTGCTATAGCAACTCTTTGCTGTTGTCCTCCTGAAAGCTCATGAGGGTATTTATGTTTATGCTCATCTAAACTCAGTGATCTTAAAACGTGCTCATCTGTTAATTGAGGGCAATTATTGTCGTAGGCATAATTTGCATTTTTTAAAGCTGTAAGATGCGGGAATAGGGCATAGTCCTGGAAATACATATCCAATTTTTCTATCTTCTGGAGCAATAAATTTTTCATCAGAATTTATTACAACATCATCCAATTTAATAAGCCCTTTGGTTGGCTTGATCAGTCCAGCAATAATATTAAGTAGTGTAGTTTTTCCGCAACCACTCTCTCCTTGTATTATTAAAAGATCACCAGCGTTAACATTTAAATTAATATTCTCAAGTAAATGCTCTTCATTTTTCCTATTAAAGGATAGATTTGAAATTAAAAGGCTCATTTGTTAATAAAAAGTTTCTTCTTATAAAAGTATGTAATAAACTAATTCAAAATTAATGTCTTATTGATAATACCAAAGACTATCTCTTACTAACAATGTATAAATATAAAATTTTCAATAATATTGCTGACGATGGCATTGATGTTCTGAAAGGACATAACTTTATAATCGATGAAATAAATCCTGAAACGATTATATTAAGAAGTCAGGTTCTATCTAGTGATGACCTAAATAATTCTCTTTATTGCATTGGAAGAGCTGGAGCTGGAACCAACAATATACCCACCATGGACGCAACAAAACGAGGGATTGTTGTATTTAACACTCCTGGTGCAAATGCTAATGCTGTAAAAGAGCTTGTTGTTTGTGGATTATTACTTTCCTCAAGAGGAATTATTCAAGGCAATAGTTTTTCAAAGACCTTAGATGGTCTTGATTCTAATGCTTTAAATATTGCCATGGAAGAACAAAAAAAGATATTTAAAGGAACAGAATTAAAAGGAAAAACTCTCGGAATTGTTGGATTAGGATCTATTGGCTCTTTAGTTGCTCAGACTGCGCAAAGCATGGGTATGAATCTGATCGGATTTGATCCTCATATTTCAATTGATTCAGCTTGGAGACTGCCAAAGGAGGTTGAAAAAGCTGAAAGTCTTGAAGCCTTATTAAGCATGTCTGACTATGTTTCTTTACATGTTCCCTTAGTCGAAGCAACAAAGGGCCTTTTATCAATGGATAAATTAAAGCATTGTAAAAAAGGAGCTAAAATAATAAATCTTTCAAGAGGAGGAATCGTAGACAATGATGATATTATTTCTGCTCTCGACAAAGGAATTGTTTCAAAATTTGTAACTGATTTCCCAACACCAGAACTTATAAAACGAAGTAATTCGACTCAAGACGTAATTCTTCTACCTCATTTAGGTGCAAGTACAAAAGAGGCTGAAATAAATTGTGCTTATATGGCATGTGACCAAGTCAGTAATTTCTTATTGCATGGCACTATTGTTAATTCTATAAATTTCCCCCCTATAAGACTTGGAAGAACAACGCCTTTTAGGTTAGTGATTATTAATCGTAATGAGCCAGGAATGATTGGAAAAATTGCAGATGAAATTGCATCTGCAGAAATCAATATTGCTGACATGACAAATAAAAGTAGAGATGAAATAGCAATAAACCTTATTGATATCGATGAAGAGCCCTCGCAAAATCTTATAACTAATCTTCAAGATATAGATCATGTTTTAAGTGTACGAATCTGCAATTAAATCGACGCTCAAATTCCTACAATTAGCCTAATTAGTAAAGACAAAATATAGTAATGTCTTGAGCCATAATAGAGGTAATTTATATAGTCTTATACATTAAATTAATTTTTATCAAAATTAATTAAAATAATACTTGCCCACAAGTAAAAAAAGTGATATTGAAGCATTACTAAATTTCATACTTAATCGTGTTAACTATTACCTATATTATTATATACCATTGATATGCGGTAATAATTGATAATATTGTATAAAAATTAACCAATTAGCTTAAAACCCTTATTCTAAGGGATTTACAGTGTAGAATATAAAGTTATCCAATAAGTTATCCACAGATTCTGTGGATAAAAAAACGGTGATTTATGGAATTTAAACCTGAAGATTTTCTTAATGCAAAGTGGAGACTTTTGTTACAAAAAAGCCTTGCCTCTACCTCAACAATAAAGCTCTTTAAATCATTAAAATCTTTCATAAAATCTGGACAAAATATTTATCCTGAAAGCCCTTACGTCTTTCGCTCCTTAAACCTATGTTTACCAAATAGAATTAGTGTTGTAATTATTGGTCAAGATCCTTATCACGGAAAAGGACAAGCAAATGGATTGGCTTTTTCTGTTAATACAGGTTTTCCTATTCCGCCTTCTTTACGAAATATTTTTAAAGAATTAAAGTCAGATCTAGATATTTCAATTTCTAATTGTGGCAACTTAGAGGCTTGGGCAAAGCAGGGCGTTCTTCTCTTAAATACATGTTTAACAGTTGAGGAATCTAAACCAGGCTCTCATCAAAATATAGGATGGGAAGAATTTACTGATGATGTTATTAATCAAATTAGTAAAAAGGGCTCTATTGTTTTTATTTTATGGGGAGCTAAAGCTCATGCTAAGGAAGCCATTATTAATCAAGATAATAATTTAATAATTAAATCAGCACATCCGTCGCCATTTTCAGCAAGCAGAGGTTTTTTTGGAACTAGACCGTTTTCTAGAACAAATAATTTTTTAAAAGAAAATAGTAAAAAAGAAATTAATTGGAATCTAGATATCGAATAAGATTCATTGAATCATATTCTTTATTTTCTAATTCATCTCTTTTAATATGAGTATTAAATATTTTGTGATCTAAAAATTCTAAAGTTTCTCCATGAATTTTTAATTTGCTATTTATAATATTATCTTTTGGAATAATTGCTGAGACAAACTCACGTCTGTTAACACCTAGGTAATGTACCCTTGCTACTATTTCTTGACCTCTAAAGCACCCCTTGTTAAAAGAAACTCTGGATTTGTCATAATTTAGTTCATTTGGCCTATATTTATCTATATCTTCCTTAACAAATAAATAGTTTAATAAAATCTTATTTACAACTTTCCACTCAAGATGGCTCAACTCAGATACTTCTGTCATTTTAGGCTTATTGCAAATTTCCAGACCAAGCGAATATTCATTATGTTTGTAATAAGTAAAAATTTTATTATTTGGGGATTTTAATTCAGATATAACCCCTTTAACTAAAAAGTCTGTTAACTGGATCTCAACTTTATAAAATTGAGTAAATTGGCCTAGCTGGCTCATAAAGTTTTCACTTAGTGATTTGTCGATAACTACAAAAACTTCATTTTCTTCTCGAACTAAAATAAAATCTGCCTGAATAAAACCTTTTTGATCCAGCAAGCAAGAAACTTGAGCACCTTTATTAGGCAATTCTGAAATATCAGATGTAACCTGTCCTTGCAATAACGCATCAACTTTTTTTATATCACCATTAAGTTTCAACACTTCACAAGTGTCTAAATAAATAAAACCGGTTTTTATTAAATTCTTTAACATCAATTTTCTTGTAGAATTAACCTCTTTAACTTTATTCTAACTAATGAGCGAACAAATAAATAGATTGAGATGGAAATGTAGACGAGGTATGCGTGAATTAGATCTGTTGCTTAAAGAATTCTCCGAGAAAGAAATGCTAGATCTAACAGATGAGGATCATGCAATCTTTAATGCTGTGCTAGATTACGATGATCAGACCCTATATGATTTTATTTTCAAGAAAATAAGCTTAGGCATTATCGAGCACGAAGCATTTATTGAAAATAAACTAAAAAAATTTACAAAATTAGAGAACTTTTAATAACAAGACTGGTCATATTGGTAAGGAAATTACGTTTTTAAAATGAATAACAGCAATAATAACGAAGATTTCTATTTAATAGAGAAAGTTAAGGAAAAGAACCAGGATGCCTTTAAAGTGTTAATGATCAAATATCAACCAAGAATATATAGTGCTTTGTTCGGTTATGTTAAGTCGAAAGAAGATGCTGAAGACTTGACTCAACAAGTATTTATAAGAGTGTGGAATAAGATAGATTCATTTAGAGGGGATAGCGCATTTTTTACTTGGGTTTATCGAATTGCTATTAATATTGCAAAAAATCATGTAACTAGTGCGACTTTCAAAAAAGATAAATTAAATATTTCAGATGATGTCATGCATTTTGATTATCCTCACTTTAGCTCACCTGAACTAAGTGTTGAAAGCGCAGAAACATCTATAACTATTAAAAATTTTATTTCTACTTTGCCAGAAATATTAAAAACACCCTTTATTCTCAGAGAATATGAAGGAAAAAGTTATGAGGAGATAGCAAATATAATTGATTGTCCCTTGGGGACAGTAAGATCAAGAATCTTTAGAGCAAGAGAAGCTACATTAAATTTTATAAAAGAGGAACTAACTAATGACTGATAAAAATGAAAAGCTGTCAGCGTTATTTGACGGCGAGCTAACCCCATTTGAAATAGATGAATTATTATTAAATATTGATAATGAAGGAGTTCAGGATAAATTAAAAGATTATGCAAAACTTAGTGCAATAATTTCAACAGACAAGAAAGAACAATCAAAAAATAATGTGACTCACATAAAATTTCCAGTTTTTTTACAATACAGACCCTGGTTATCTAATGGAATGTCGGCAGCTGCAGCTGTTATTTTGACAGTTTTTTTAATAAATCCATCTGATTCAGATAGGCTTGGATTTAATAGTGAGGCTCAGTCTCAAATTCAAGCGGCTATAAATAGTGACGAAGCTAAAAATAATATCCTTAGAATTGAAGAAGGCTTATTAGAGCATATGTTAAATGTTCTTGATCAGACTAATATAAAGACCAAAAATCAATACAACCCTAACTTAACAAATGTCGGTTTTAAGAGTTCATCTAATAGACCGGGACACTATACTAATGGAAAAGAAAATTTCTATATGCATATTGCAGACAAAGATTTGGGGCTAAGAAATCTAAGATATTGGAAGTCAGGAAAAAATATGGTCTACCTATATCCATTACCTGGTGGTAAAGTGATAACCCTTTATGGAAATCTCAGTATAGAAGAAGCTAATAAGATCATTGGCTCAATACAAATTAGATAGGAATCATTATGAACAAATTTTTAAACACTAGTTTTGTCTTTATCTTTGTTTTTGCATTAAGTTTAAATATTCATGCTGCTGGCTTGCCATCAAATATTGCAAGTCTTGTTGAAGACTCTGCTCCTGCAGTCGTTAATATTACATCTAGAAAAGAAGTACCTGCTCAAAATTCATATAGAGGAATGCCACCAGAGCTAGAAAGATTTTTTGGGATTCCCAGAGGTTATGAAGAGGCGCCGCAGCAAAAAAGGAAAGCAGAAGGTTATGGGTCTGGATTTATTTTTAAAGAGAATTATATTTTAACTAATTTCCATGTAGTTGATGGAGCGACAGAAGTTATTGTATCTTTAGTAGATCGAAGAGAATACGTTGCAGAGGTAGTTGGTGTAGATGCCTTATCTGATTTAGCAGTTTTAAAAATTAATGGAAAAAAATTACCAAAAGTTAAAGTTGGAGACAGTGAATCCTTAAGAGTAGGAGACTGGGTAGTTGCAATAGGATCGCCGTATAGTTTTGATTTTTCAGTTACTGCTGGAATTGTAAGTGCTAAAGGTCGAAGTATTCAAAATAATAATATTGGAAATTATGTCCCTTTTTTACAAACTGATGTTGCAATAAATCCAGGAAATTCTGGCGGACCTTTATTTGATTTACAAGGAAAGGTAGTTGGTATTAATTCTCAAATATATTCTAGAAGTGGAGGTTATCAAGGCCTTGCTTTCGCAATTCCAATCAATGTTGCAATTGATGTTGCAGAACAAATTATAGACTCTGGAATCGTAGCTAGAGGTTATTTAGGGGTTAGGGTTGGTGAAGTTGATAATGATCTTGCAGAGGCTCTTGGAATGGATAAGCCTTATGGAGCTTTAATAAACGATTTAGAAGAAGGTGAGTCTGGAGATAACGGCGGTTTGATTCCAGGAGATGTTATTTTAGATTTTGATGGAAAGGAAATTAAATTTAGTGCAGATCTTCCTCATGTCGTAGGTCAAATAAAACCAAATACGGAATCTACTGCGACTATCTTTAGAGATGGTAAGGAAATGGAGTTAACTTTTACTCTTGGAGAACTACCTTCTGGCGATAAACCATTTGTGCCTGCAAAGAGTAATAATAATTCTGATATGTTAGGACTTCAAATTGAAGAAATTGATAGAGAGAATCCACAGATGGCAAATTTGGAGGATGGTGTAATTGTTTCAAAGGTTACTTCAGGGTCTCCTGCATCAGGCAAAATACAAAGAGGTGATGTTATTACTCATATACGTTATAGAAATATGAAATATAAGATAGATAGCCTTGAATCTTTTTCGGATACCATAGAAAAACTTGAATCTGGATCAATAGTAGCTGTTTTTGGTAAAAGAAATAACGCTCGTTTTATTGTTCCAATCAGATTAAATTAAAAATATTTATAAATAGACTCCTCTAAAGCTAATAACTTAATAGCTTTCCTTGTAAAATGTATTCATATGAAGAACATTAGAAACTTTTCTGTAATTGCCCATATTGACCATGGGAAATCGACCCTGTCTGATAGATTGATTGAATTTTGTGGCGGCCTTTCTGCAAGAGAGATGTCTGAGCAGATTCTTGACTCAATGGATATTGAAAGAGAAAGGGGCATAACTATTAAAGCACAGGCAGTTACGCTTAATTACAAGAAAGATGGAGAAGTCTATCAATTAAATTTTATTGATACACCAGGCCATGTAGATTTTTCTTATGAAGTATCTAGATCTTTGTCAGCATGCGAGGGAGCACTTTTAGTTGTTGACGGCTCGCAAGGAGTTGAAGCTCAAACTTTAGCTAATTGTTATACAGCTGTTGATCAAGGACTGGAAGTAGTTCCTGTTATTAACAAGATCGATTTACCCCAATCTGATCCTGAAAGAGTTAAAAAAGAAATAGAAGACATGATAGGAATTAATTCTGAAAATGCACCTCTTGTAAGTGCAAAAACTGGTGAAGGAACAGAAGAATTATTAGATATGCTTGTTAGAGATATTCCGCCGCCAATTGGCAGCCCAGACGAACCTTTGCAGGCGTTAATTATTGATTCGTGGTTTGATCCTTATTTAGGAGTTGTCTCACTTATTAGAATCATGAACGGTACTCTAAAAACTGGACAAAAATTTAAGATATTCTCTTCTGGACAGAGCTATTTAGCAGATGAAATAGGAATTTTTTCACCAAAAAAAAATAAAACAAAAACACTTGCAGCTGGGGAGGTTGGGTATTTAGTTGCCGGGATAAAAGATATTAAAGGTGCTCCAGTTGGAGATACTGTTTTGGAGTTCAATGATGAAGTGACTGCGGCTTTACCTGGATTTCAAAAAGTAAATCCAAAAGTATTTGCTTCATTATTTACAGTCAGCTCAGAGGATTATGAAAAATTCAGAGATGCCTTATCGAAATTAATCTTAAATGACTCTTCTTTGGTTTATGAGCCAGAAGTTTCAGATGCACTAGGTTTTGGTTTTAGATGTGGATTTCTTGGTACTCTCCATATGGAAGTTATTCGAGAGAGACTTGAAAGAGAATATGATTTAGATCTTATATCTACAGCTCCTTCAGTTGAATATGAAATTTTAAAAACAGATGGTACTGTTTTCAAATGTGATAATCCCTCCCAGATGCCTGTATCAAATGAGATTGATGAAATTAGAGAGCCAATAGTTCTTGTAAATGTTTTAACTCCAAATGATTATGTTGGAAGTGTTATTACTCTTTGTACGAGTAAAAGAGGCATCCAAAAAGAGATGAATTACTTTGGAACCCAAGTATCTATAATATTTGAGATGCCATTATCTGGTGTGATTGTAGATTTTTTTGATCAGATAAAATCTTCGACCAAGGGATTTGCATCTATTGAATACAGCTTGATAGGCTTTAGGGCATCTGATCTTACAAAGATAGATATTCTAATTAATGATCAAAAGGTTGACGCTCTGTCTATGATTGTTCACAAATCTTTTTCTATGATGAAAGCTCGAGAGATTGCTAAAAATCTTCAGAAACTAATACCAAGACAAATGTTTGATGTGCCTATTCAAGTCGCACTAGGATCCAAGATCATTTCACGTGAAACAGTCAAAGCTCTCAGAAAAAATGTGACAGCTAAATGTTATGGTGGTGATATATCTAGAAAGAAAAAACTTTTAGAAAAACAAAAGAAAGGTAAGAAGAAAATGAAGCAGCTTGGAAGAGTATCAATTCCACAAGATGCTTTTCTCAATTATTTTAGTTCAGGGGAATAGTAAATGTTTTCAGATCCTCTATTTTTATTAGCTTCAATTGGGATAATCATTTGCCTTTCAATCTGGGTGCTAGAAGCAACTAAAATGGATAATGCTTCTACCTCAGATATGCAAACACCTAGTCAATCCAAGCTATCAAAAATAGGTTTTGTTTTAGGTCTCATTATTCTATACAGCGTTTTTATTAATGCGGGTGATCTGAGTATCATTCTTCTTCTTGCAACAATGATAAGTCTAGTAATATGGATTACTGGTCAATTTATAAGCAATACATACCTAAAAGCTTCAGGAAGAAGTTGGTTTATACCAATTTTTTTAATATTTGTGTTAAGAACATTTATGTATGAACCCTATCAAATTCCATCTGGATCAATGATTCCAGGATTAAAAGTCGGAGATTTTATTCTAGTTAACAAGCATTCATACGGTTTAAAGCTCGAGAGGACAGGTAAAGCCTTTGCTATGGCAAAAGATCCAGAACTAGGGGATGTAGTTGTCTTTATTCCTCCTCATAAACCCATGCCATTTGTTAAAAGATTGATAGGTAAGCCAGGAGATAAGATAAGTTATATTAATAAGAAACTGTACTTAAATGACATTGCTGTTCCTCAAAATTATTATAAAACTAAATCAGGTATTGATTTTTATCTTGAGAATTTTAATGGTAAAGAGATAACGGTTCAGCATATGAGATCAAGACCATCCAGTGCTCCATCTGAGTGGATTGTTCCAGATGGTATGTATTTTGCAGTTGGTGATAACCGTGATAATTCTAACGATAGTAGATATTGGGGTTTTATTCCAAGAGATAACTTCATGGGCACTGCTGATTACATTTGGATGAGTTGGGAATGTTGGACTTGTATGCCTTCGTTCAACCGAGCAGGAAGCATTAAGTGAAACTTGAAGATTTTGAATTAGTTATCAACTATACCTTTAACGATCAAAGTCATTTATTACATGCAATTCAGCATAAAAGTTTTAATAAAAATCTTAATAATGAAAGATTAGAGTTTTTAGGAGATTCAATCTTAAATTCTGTAATTGCAGAATATCTTTTTATTAAGTTTCCAAATTACCAAGAAGGAGTTTTAACAAGAGCAAGAGCATTGCTTGTTAAAGGAAGCGCATTAACAAAAAAAGCTAATCAAATTGGCCTTGATAAGGTTATTAAATTATCAAAAGGTATGATTAATTTATCTGATGACAGAAAATTCTCAACATTAGAGGGTGCATTTGAGGCAGTTATTGGAGCTATTTTTATTGATGGAGGTTGGGAAAATAGCAAAAATGTTATCTATAAAATATATGAAGATGATTTTAAGAATTTATCATTGGATGATGACTTTAAAGATCCTAAATCTATCTTACAAGAAGCCATGCAGGCTGAGGGTTTAAATCCTCCGCAATATAATACAATTGAAATAAAGGATAATAAATTTAGATCAACACTCGAAGTCAAAAAAATTGAATATAGCTCTATTGGAAAGTCAAAAAAAACTGCTGAAACTAAATTAGCAGAGAGCATTCTTGCTAAAGGAGACTTTCTTTAATGCAAGAATCTTTTTGTGGTTATATTTCTATAGTTGGTAAGCCTAATGTTGGCAAATCAACTATTCTCAATCATATATTGGGTAAAAAGGTATCCATTACCTCTAGAAAATCTCAAACAACACGAAATAATATTCTTGGCATTAAGACTGTTGATAATAAGCAGATGATTTTTGCTGATACCCCTGGAATGCATATTAAATCAACAAAAGTAATGAATAGATTACTTAATAAATCAGCTGCAAGTCTTATTGAAGATTCTGATTTAGTGTTATTTGTTATTCAAAGAGCTTCAATGCAAGAATTAGATCATCTGGTGCTAGAAAAAATTAAGGAATCTGATTCAAAAGTAATTTGTGTTATTAATAAATCTGATCAAGTTGATGATAAAAATAAATTGTTGCCTCTAATTGCTCAACTCCAAGAGGCTTATAATTTCCTAGAAATCATTCCTATAGCAGCTATAAATGATGAGGGTATCAATGAGTTAGAAAAATTAATTTTGGACTATCTTCCAAAAAATCAGCATATATATGGAGAAGAGGGATCAGAGATTAATCAAGATAATTTTATGGTTTCAGAGCTTGTTAGAGAAAAAATTATTAGATCGCTAGGTGATGAATTGCCACATGACACCTTTGTGCAAGTTGAACAACTGGAAGATGAAAAAGATATTGTAAGAATACATGCTGTTATTTATGTAGCTAGACAAACCCAAAAACAAATTGTTATTGGTCATAAAGGCGAAGTTCTAAAAAGGATTGGTACCCAAGCAAGACTTGATTTAGAAAAATATTATGGCAAAAAAGTTTTTTTAAAAACTTGGGTCAAAGTAAAGAAAAACTGGAACACAGATTCTGATTATTTGCATAGCTTAGGTGTTGGTGGAAGTTATGAGTCCTAATGATTGGGAGGAATGCTTCTTGCTTCATCAAAGGTCATATGGAGATACAAGCATAATTGCTGAAATTTTTACTAGAAAATCTGGAAAAATGTCAGTAATAGCTCGAGGAGCTAAAAAACCAAAGTCTAAGTTTTTTGGATATCTAGTTCCATTTTCAAAACTCCAAATAACTTATTCAGGCAGATCTGAATTAAAAACACTAACTAATATCGATAGAGATTTATCTCTTTTAGATAATAATCTCTCTAAAAAAAGCTATAGCTTACTTTATATTAATGAATTGATGATTAAGCTTCTTCCAAAAGATGCTGCAAATGAAGATTTATTTAATCTGTATAGCAACTTTATTGAAGCTTCTGCGAAGGCAGTAGATATGAGATTTTTATTACGAAGTTTTGAATTAGACCTTTTAGAAATGCTTGGCTACGGAATAAATTTCCAAACAGATATAGATGCACATGAGCCAATAGAAGCTACTTTGGATTATATTTTTATTGCAGAAAGAGGTTTTCAATCATCTGATAAGGATCCTGATTTTTCAGGCCAAGATATCATAGATATTAGAAATAGAAATTTAGTAAATGTTTCTAGTAATAAATTAAAACAGTTAACGCAAGCCACAATTATGTTTTGCCTTGAAGGCAAGGATTTAAATAGCAGACAAATTTTTAGAAGGTTGCAAAAATGATCTATGGCATTGGCACAGACATAGTTTTAATAAGTAGGATAAAAAATACCGAAGCTTTTGCAAATAAAATATTATCAAGTGATGAATTAATGATTTGGCAAGATTATTCATCTGCTAAACAACAAAGCTTTTTAGCAAAACAATTTGCCTGCAAAGAAGCTATAGCAAAAGCCTTAGGCACTGGGTTTAGAGATAAAATATATCCAAAAGATATTGAAATCCTAAGAAATGATTTAGGAAAACCATATATCAACCCTCTGGATAGTTTAAAAAAAATATTTAGTGATTTAAAAATCATTGGCAGCCATGTTAGTATTGCAGACGAAACTGATTACGTAGTTGCATTCGCTATTATAGAAAAATGAATAAATTAATCCTATTGGGACCCCCTGGCGCAGGCAAGGGAACACAAGCTGACTTGATATGTAGTTTTCTAAATATTCCAAAAATTAGTACTGGGGATATGTTAAGAGAGGCAATTGCCTCGGGTACCGAGCTGGGTAAGCGAGTATCGGGAGTATTAAGCTCTGGGGCATTGGTCTCTGACGAAATAATAGGTTCAATAATTGTTGAGCGCATTCAAAAAGCAGATTGTAAAAATGGTTTCTTATTTGATGGAGTTCCAAGGACCTTAGGTCAGGCAAGCATGCTTGTTGATATGAATGTAGATTTTTCTCATGTAATTGAAATAGAGGTTAATGACCAAGTTATTGTTGATAGGATGTCTGGCAGACGTTTTCATATAGCTTCAGGGAGAAGCTATCATGTAGAATTTAATCCACCAAAAAATGAAGGTATTGATGACCTTACTGGCGAGGACTTAGTTCAACGGGAAGATGATAAGCCTGAAACTGTTTCAAAGAGGCTAGATGTTTATCATGAAGAAACAAAACCACTTTCTGAATTTTATGCTCAAAAATCCAATAGTAATGAGTTAATTTATTTTAAAGTTGACGGTGCAGGGTCTGTAGAATCTGTATTTGAATCTATTAAAGCTAATTTATAAATAAACATGAAGCTTCTTGCAATAGATAGCTCTGGTGATTCTTCTTCTGTAGCCCTTATATATGAAGATGAAATTTTATCTTATTCAAAAATACATGCTAGAAAAGAGAGACCAAATTGGAATAATCTTTTAGCATCAGTTGGGATTAATTTACAAATTCATATCTCAGAAATTGATTGTTTTGCCTTCGGAAGAGGTCCCGGTTCATATACTGGCATAAGGAGCTTAGCTAGCTTTATGAAAGGCTTGAGTTGGACGCAAAAAAAACCCCTTATTGGTATATCAAATTTACAATCTATAGCCTACCAAGCAAAGACTAAAGCAGATAATAAACAATTTAATGTAATAAATGTGGCACTGAAATCAGATCTAGATGAAGTTTATTTCTGCAAATATCCCAGCTCAGATTTGTTGGAAAATCAATCAGATGAAAAAATAATGTCTTATAAAGAATTATCTGACCCAATGCTTTTAAGCAATCCATCTGCAATTTATGCTGGAAATGGATGGGATGATAAAAGAATTAAATTAGATGCTAACTCTATAATTAACATTAATTCAGATGCTTTATCGATAGCTCATCTAGCAGAGTTAAAATTTAATAACCAAGATAAATTTTTACCTGAAGATGCAAATCCAGTATATTTAAAAGACACTAATTACAAAAAGATTTCTGATGAATGATATTTTTTTAAGTATTGTATTGGCATTTATACAAGGTTTAACTGAGTTTTTGCCAGTCTCAAGTTCCGCTCATCTATTGTTTCCAAGCCTATTATTTGGAGCTAATGATCTTGGTTTGAGTTTTGATATTGCAACTCATGGAGGAACACTTTTTGCAGTACTTTTTTACTTTAGGCTTGATATAAAAAAAATGCTTTTATCAATTAATCCTTTTTTTAATAATCATGATGTTGAAAGTAGACAATTAGTAGCGCACCTTATTGTTGCTACGCTTCCAATAATTATCTTTGGACTTATTGGTTCTGACTTTATTGCAAACAGAAACTTTGGGGTGACCTATATAGCCTGGGCAAACTTAATCTTTGCTGCTATTTTATTTTTTGCATATAGATATAGCTCACAATCCAAGACAATACTACAACTAAGCATTTTTACTGTTCTTTTTATTGGGTTTTTTCAAGTGTTTGCCTTAATTCCCGGCGCCTCAAGATCAGGGACAGCAATTACAGCTGCTCTTCTGATTGGTCTTAATTTAAAGGACGCATCAAGGTTTGCATTTTTACTTAGTATTCCAACCATACTTGGAGCATTAACATTCTTGCTCATTGATAGCTTTAATTCATTTGAAGTAATTAACTTTTTGAGCTTATTTATTGGGTTTAGTATTTCTGCTATTTTTGCTTTCTTTACTATTAAATTTTTCTTAGCTTTCATCGACAAGATTGGGATGTACCCATTTGTTATATATAGACTAGTGCTTGGATTAGGCCTTCTTCTTATTGTATGACCTGTGTTGTATGGATAGACGATCATGATTACAAAGAAGAATTAGACCTTGTAGCAAAAGATCTTAATTTAGAATTAGTTACAAAATATCCTCAGAGCGGTTCAGTTATTTCTTTAAATAAATCTGGTTTATATTTTATAAATGATATTACTAGTCCCAGTGATATTCTTCATGTTGATTTTCTTACTGGTTCAATGGGATGGAGGCTTAAAAGGTCAGAACATGAGACTTTGCTTAAAAAAACATTGGGCAAAACAAAAGATTGTTTAACTATCTTTGATGGAACAGCTGGCTTTCTTTCAGATGCAATAATATTTTTATCACTTGGCCATAAAGTTATAGCTTGCGAGCAAAGTAAAATTTTATATTTATTGGTAAAAGATGCTTGCAACAGAGCAGCAGATGAACTTCCCTTTTTATCAAATTTAAACTTAATACATGGAAATTCACTTGAGATATATAAAGACCAGATAAATATAGATACTCTATATTTAGATCCTCTATACCCAGAAACTAAAAAACATATTTTAAGAGCAGGCAATATAAATGCTATAAAAAGTATTTTAAAGATAGAAAAGATAGAGGATATGGCCGATTCACTTTTTTTAGGGTTTAAAGAGTTAAATTACAAAAAAATAATTTTAAAAAGGCCTATAAAAGGTGAAAAAATTTGTAATAATATTAACTATCAAATCAAAGGTAAGTCTACTAGGTTTGATATATACATTTAAAACATTTAATAAGGAGATGATCGTATGAATCCGTTTGCAATGATGAAAGATGCAAAAAATATGGAAAAAATGCTGAAACCTGCATTAGACAAATTTATGAAAGAATCAGGCTTTGTTAAAAAAGAGGAACTAGAGCCTCTAAAAAGAAGAGTTGCTGAACTAGAGGCCGAGGTAGCTAAGCTCAAAAGCTAAGTTATTTTTTATCAAGCTAGATCCCTCAGACATATCGCGCATTATTGAAATGGCATGGGAGGATAGAACCCCATTTGATGCTATAGAGGCAACCTATGGGTTGAATCAAAATCAAGTTGAAGATTTAATGCGTGATAATCTTAAAAAGACAAGTTATGTTGTTTGGAGAAAGAGAGCTCAGGGTCGAAAAACTAAACATGTTGGTTTAAGAGAATTTGGTAAAGTTGGAAGACATCATTCATATGATCAACACAAACATAGAAAGTAGTCGGATAAAAATAGAGAATTTATATAAATCTATTTTTAGCGAAGGACCTCCTACACATTTTATTTTTGAATCTCATTATGTAGCTATTGAGCATCTAGATCCTACAAATAGTGATCCAGCAATCTTAGAAATTAACGAGAGTCATGATGGTTACAAAGTTTCTTACTGGGACGGATATTCACTTGCTGAAGTAATTGATGAGCCTGAAATTTATAAAGCTTTAAAAATATTCAAACGCCTTGCTAAAAAATTATCTAAAAACTTAAAAAACTTTAATCTTTAGAACTTATATAATCTGAATGGTGCCCCATGCCTGAGTCGAACAGGCACTCCCGAAGGAACGCGATTTTGAATCGCGCGCGTCTACCAATTCCGCCAATAGGGCACGCTCGGCATTGTAGCTAAGTATTATCTACTTTAAAATCACAAACTCATGAAAACCTCAGATTTTAATTACTACTTACCTGAAGAATTAATAGCTAATTACCCACTAGATAATAGGAGTGCAAGCAAGCTATTAGTTCACTCTAACAAGATAGAGCACCTTTTCTTTAGAGACATCTTAAAATTTTTTACAAAAGGTGATTTATTAGTTCTTAATAATACCTCAGTCATTCCTGCAAGAGTCTTTGGAACAAAAGAATCAGGTGGAGCAGTTGAAGTTATGCTTGAAAGAGTATTGGAAGACAATAAAGCCTTAGTGCAGATACGTTCTGGAAGAAGCCCAAAAATAGGCAGTAATATTATTTTAGATTCTATTCATGTTCAGTGTGTCGATAGACAAAATAATTTCTTCATTTTGCAATTTGATAGACCTCCATTAGAGATATTTAATGCAATAGGGCATGTACCATTACCACCTTACATAAAGAGAGCTGATGAAGAGCTGGATAAAGATAGATATGCCACAGTTTATGAAGACAAAGCTCTTCAAGAGTCTGTTGCAGCACCTACAGCAGGTTTACACTTTGACAATGATCTGTTGGATTCAATTAAAGCCATGGGTGTAAATATAACAACTGTAAATTTAAGTGTAGGAGCTGGAACTTTTCAGCCTGTCAAAGTTGAGAATATCGAAGAACATGATATTCACAGTGAGTATTTAGAAGTTAGTCCCGAAGTGGTCGATTTAGTTAATAAAACAAAGGGTGCAAATAAAAAAGTTTTTGCTGTTGGAACTACAGCAACTAGAGCACTTGAGACCGCATTTATGGATGAGAGCAAAAAAGGCTATAGCGGTTATACAAAGCTTTTTATTTATCCTGGATATAAATTTAAAGCAGTAGACAAACTCATTACAAATTTTCACTTACCCCAATCATCTCTATTAATGCTTGTATCTGCTTTCATTGGCTACGACAATATGAAACTAATATACAAGACAGCTATTGAAGAAAAGTATCGATTCTTATCATATGGCGATGCAATGCTTTTAGAGAAACATGAAATTTAATTTACATAATCAATCTGATTTTGCCCGAAGAGCAGAATTAGACTTTCCAAGAGGAAAAATACAAACTCCTGCCTTTATGCCTGTTGGAACGAATGCAACTGTAAAAGGTTTAACCGTTGAGGATTTAAAATCAACTGGATCAGAGATTATTTTAGGCAATACCTATCATCTAATGTTACGTCCCGGTGATGAGGCTATTCGAGATCTGGGCGGTCTGCATAAATTTTCAAATTGGGATAGGCCTATTCTTACAGATTCAGGAGGATTTCAAGTCTGGAGTTTGGGTGATCTAGTAAAAATTTCAGAAGAAGGGGTTAAGTTTAGTTCCCCATATGATGGAAAGAAGATTTTTATGACCCCAGAAGATTCAATTAAAATTCAAGAAAATCTTGGGTCAGATATTGTTATGGCGTTTGATGAATGTACAAACTACCCATCAACACATGAAGAAGCCAAAAAATCTATGGAACTTTCAATGCGTTGGGCAAAAAGATGCAAAGAAGCTCATAAATCCAGTTCAGCCCTTTTTGGAATTGTTCAAGGAGGCATGTACGAAGATTTGAGAGAAATCTCTTTAAATAGTTTAAATGATATTGGTTTTGACGGAATTGCGCTTGGCGGTCTAAGTGTGGGTGAATCTAAAGAAGAAATGCATAAAATATTGTCTTTTATGGCAGATAAAATGCCTTTAGATAAGCCTAGATACTTAATGGGCGTAGGCAAACCGCAAGATATTGTTGAGGCTGTAAGATACGGCATTGATATGTTCGATTGTGTACTTCCGACAAGAAATGCTAGAAATGGCCAGTTAATAACATCTACAGGAGTTGTAAATATTAGAAATGCTCCATATAAGATGAGTGAGGATCCTGTGGATGAAAACTGTGATTGTAAGGTTTGCAAGAATTACTCCAGAGCTTATCTAAATCATCTAGACAGAACCAATGAAATGCTTGGCAGTATTTTATCAAGTTATCACAATATTTATTATTATCAGTCTTTGATGCAAGGGATAAGAGACTCAATAGAAAATAATATATTCGCGAAGTTCGTAAAAGACTTTTATAATAAGCGAAATTTAGATATACCCGATGGGCCTTTATAAGGAGAAATAATATGGATACTACTGGATCAGCATTCACACCGCTTATATTCCTTTTTACCTTTATGATACTTTTGTATTTTATGTCTATTAGGCCTCAACAAAAAAGAGCCAAAGAGCTGCAAGATATGATGAATAACCTTGAAAAAGGGGATGAAGTAATAGCTGCAAGTGGAATTCTTGGCAAAGTTAAAGAAATTAAAGGCGACTATGTTGCAATAGAAGTTAGTGAAAACATTACTTTTAAACTCCAAAAAAATGCTATTTCAAACACATTACCTAAAGGCACTATTGCCTCAATCAACAGCTAGGATAATTTGTGAATAGATTTTCTCCATTTAAGTATTCTCTGATATTACTAGTACTTGCTCTTGGGATTCTCTATGCTTTGCCTAATCTATATCCAGCCCAACCTGCAATTCAGATTGCTTATACAGATTCTGGTAAATCAGCAGATCAATCTTTACTTGAAACAGTTACAGAAAGCCTAGAGAGTAAGTCTTTAAGCTTTGATGAGATTATATTAAGAGATAACAATATTGTAGCTAAATTCTTTTCAATAGAAGATCAATTGAGCGCAAAGACTATTTTACAAAGAGCTTTATTAGATAAGGCGATCATCGCGTTAAATCTAGAGCCGTCAACTCCACAATGGCTTAAAGATATCGGAGGCAGACCATTAAAGCTTGGTTTAGATCTCTCTGGTGGAGTGCATTTCCTTCTTGAGGTTGATATAGAGAGCGCATTAGATAGCAGGCTTGACGCTCAATTAAACTCTTACAGAAAAACATTTAGAGATCAAAAAATTTATCTAAATGATTCATCAAGTAAAGCTATGACGATGATGTTTGAATTTAAAGATTCAGAAGGGTTTACTTCTGCCAGTAGAATTTTGACTAAAGATAATATAATTGGAATTAATGGCGCTCTTTATGACATCACTGAAAATGCTGATCGAAATTTAATATCAGTTGCCTACACAGATGCATCGATTAAAGAAATAAGAGATTATGCTGTCGGACAAAACCTTACAACACTTAGAAATAGAGTTAACGAATTAGGTGTCTCTGAACCAATAGTTCAAAGACAAGGAAGTAGCAGAATCGTTGTTCAACTTCCTGGAGTTCAAGATCCAACAGCTGCTAAGAAAATTATTGGTAAAACTGCTAATTTAGAATTTAGATTAGAGGCAAAACAAAATGCTTCAAGATTGAGAAAAGAAGAGTTTGAGTTTAAAGACTCATTTAGAACTGCCTTTGTAGAAAAAAATATTGTTGTAACTGGAGATAGAGTTACTAATGCAAGTACTGGTTTTGATGAAAATGGAAGATCGCAAGTAAATATTACTCTAGACATGCAAGGCGGTAGATCGATGCAAAGAGCAACAGGCCCAAATATTGGTAGAGGCCTAGCAGTTATCTTTGTTGAACAAAAAAGTAAATCTGAAATTGGTAATGATATTGATGGCAATGAAATCATTATTCAAACATCTTATATAGAAAAGAAAATTATCAGTCTTGCCACTATTCAAGCAAATCTAGGAAACTCATTTAGAATCACCGGTGTTGGCACCCCTCAAGAAGCTAGTGAATTGGCTCTCCTTTTAAGAGCTGGTGCCTTGGCTGCTCCTATGAAATTTGTTGAAGAGAGAACAGTTGGGCCAAGTCTTGGTAAAGAAAATATCGAAACTGGTTTTAGATCAGTTGTTATTGGTTTTATGTTGGTTGTTTTATTTATGGCGCTTTACTATGGAATGTTTGGAATTGCAGCCAATGTAGCGCTTTTTAGTAACTTAATACTTATTACTGGCATCATGTCCTTACTTGGAGCTGCTTTATCGCTTCCAGGTATCGCAGGAATTGTTTTAACGGTTGGTATGGCAGTAGATGCAAATGTACTTATTTTTTCAAGAATTAGAGAAGAGCTTAAGACTAAAAATCCACAAAGCGCAATTAACGATGGTTTTTCTAGAGCATTTGTCACTATTTTTGATGCAAATGTAACAACTTTAATTGCATCTTTAGTTTTATATACAATTGGAACTGGTCCAGTTAAGGGATTTGCAATAACCCTTTCAATTGGAATTGTTACTTCAATGTTCACAGCAATTCTAGTCACAAGATCCATTGTGAATATTATTTATGGTGGAAAAAATATTAAGGAGCTCAAGATATAATGAATAATCCTATTCCATTTATGAAGTTCCGCAAAATAGCAGGAATAATCTCAATAGCACTTTTTTCTATTTCTGTTCTTACATTAGGTTTTAGAGGATTAACTCTAGGTTTAGATTTTAGTGGCGGCACCTTAGTTGAAATCTCTTACGAAGAACCTGCGAACCTTGAAGAAATTAGATCAATATTAATATCCAATAATTTTGAAGACTCACAGGTTGTAAATTTTGGAACAGATTTAGATGTTTTAATCAAAGTTGCAGATCAAAGTGGAAATAGTAAATTAGGCAATCAAATATTTACTTTATTAGAAGATCAGGGTTTTCCAGGTACTTTAAAACGATCAGAGTTTGTAGGACCTCAAATTGGCTCAGAACTAAGAGATCAAGGTGGAGTAGGGATGCTTGTAGCTCTTTTTATGATTTTGCTATATGTAGCTTTTAGATTTCAATATAAGTTTGCATTAGGAGCAGTAACAGCATTAACTCATGATGTTGTAATTATTCTAGGATTCTTTTCTATATTTGCATGGGATTTTGATCTTACTGTTCTCGCAGCATTATTGGCTGTTATAGGTTATTCATTGAACGATACTATTGTTGTATCAGATAGAATAAGAGAAAACTTTAGAACACAAAGGGAACTTGATGATCCGCAAGAGATAATAGATCTTTCATTAAATCAGACTCTAAGTAGAACGGTTATAACCTCATTTACTACATTATTAGTATTATTTGCTCTATTTATATTCGGTGGTGATTTGATAAGAGGTTTCAGTCTTGCATTAATACTAGGAGTTCTTATAGGTACCTATTCATCTATTTATATCGTTGCAAATATGCTCATGTCATTGGGAATAACTCAAGAGGACATGGCTATCCCAGAACCAGAAGGCGCAGATTTTGATGAAATGCCTTAAGTGGCTTTATAGAAAGGTTTTATAGCCTGTAACATCGGCTTGAAGCACTTAGGTGAAGAACAGATAAAATGATCTCCATCTAAATATTTTGGATCACCGTTAAAATTACTAATTAAAGCGCCAGCTTCTTCAGCTATTAATAATCCTGCAGAAACATCCCATTTTTTTAATCCATGACCCCAAAAGGCATCAAGTCTTCCCGCCGCTACGTAACATAGATCTAAAGCTACAGAACCAGACCTTCTAATAGTGACTTCATTCTCATAGAGTTTTTGAAAAGTTTTCATGTTATCGAATGTATAAGGTTGCGAGGCATCTGTATGTGATGAGTTTGAGATTAAAGATCCATCAAGATCAGGCTGTTTACTGACTCTAATTTTTCTATTATTCAAATCAGCTCCACCACCTTTTGATGCACTAAACTCTTCTTGACGTGTTGGATCAATAATTACCCCTGCAACAGGAGAGCCATCTACAAGACAAGATAAAGAAATACAAAAATGCGGGTAACCATGCATAAAATTTGAAGTACCGTCTATTGGATCTAGCACCCAAGTTATATTTGAGCTTCCAAGTTGCTCGCCAGTCTCCTCTCCAAGAAAATTATCATCAGGATAGAATCTTTTGATCTCTTCAAGAACAAGTTTCTCAACTCTTTTATCTATTGCAGTTGTGTAATCTGCAGGACCTTTCTTTTTAACATCAAGGGTATGAACTTTTTTTACGGCAAATTCAATTTCAGCAGCGCCCTTTCTTGCAGATAAGAGAGCAACATTTAATAAAGCTGGTATAGACATGTCGCTATTGTAATGGAAATGAGGATAATAGTTGCATGACTTTTAAAAGTAATTTGATAAATATTGTTTTAGTAGAAACGTCTCATCCAGGGAACATCGGTTCGGTAGCTAGGGCTATGAAGACTATGGGGCTATCTAAGCTATCTTTAGTCAATCCCAAAGACTTTCCATCTGGTGATGCAAACGCTCTTTCAGGGAATGCTAGGGACGTTTTAGACAGTGCAACTATTTATTCAAGTCTCGAGGAAGCAATCAAGCAAAGCACTTTTGTATATGCTACTTCTGCCAGAAATAGGAGTATTAATTGGCCTACAGTGAATCCTGAAAAAGCTGCAGATCAAATTACTGAACAAGTAGCTGGCGATAAAGAGATCTCCATCATATTTGGAAGAGAGGATAGGGGTCTTACTAATGAAGAGCTGCAATTAGCAAACTTCCATCTAGAAATTCCAGCTAATCCAGAATATCCAGTTTTAAATATAGCTATGTCAGTTCAAATAGTTACTTATGAGCTTTTTAAGCATAGAAATAATGCAGAAGATAGAGAGTGGAGAGATTATCCAGAAATTAATTCCGAGGACCTCCAAAGACTTATTAATCATTTTGTAGAGACATCCATTGAGCTTGATCTAATTGATCCTAAAAATCCTTCTCAGATAATTGCACGTATAAAAAGAATGTTTTCCAGACTTCAACCTGATTCAATGGAAGGGAACTATTTAAGAGGTTTTTTAACTGCAATAAATAAACGCCTGAAATAACAAAGAAGGCTTTTATATTTTAACTTGAACCAATATAATGGCACTCGCATCTAGTCCCGTTCGTCTAGAGGCCTAGGACACCGGGTTTTCATCTCGGCAACAGGGGTTCGACTCCCCTACGGGATGCCAATTTACTAAGAAGCCTACACTAGTAGGCTTTTTTTATGTCTTACGAAAATAATGTACCTACATTGATACCTTTTTGTACCTACAATTCTCATCTCAAAAAGTACCTACATTGAACTTTATTTGTACCTTTTTCTTCTAATTTAAGAGATGGGGAGGGCAGAGCACCATAGGGGGTGGGTGGGTATATATCTAAAGCTTATGAATTTTGAGAAGTTTTGAGGTGTTAACTAGTTATAAACAATATATAAAAAATGCATATGAATAATGATATTTTTTTAACAAACTTATGGCATTATTGTAGTAAATATTTAGCGAGGAAAAATGCATGAATACTTATTCAAACGTTGTGAAATTTATTGTAAAGGAAGGTAATGAAGAAAAATTCCTAGAAGTTTTTGATACTTTTGTTATGCAAGAAGGTGAAAATTATTCCATGCTTGTTCATACAGGCGAAAGAGAATATGTAGCTGTAGGAGTTTGGGAGTCTGAAGATGCAATGGTTAATGCAAGACCTGCAATGATAGGTAATCTTGACCAAATGAGAGAATTCTTAGAGGAAATATCTCCTGAGTTAGGCGTAACAGACCCGAGGTCAGGAAAAATAGTAGCAGAGTGGGATTAATTAAAACCACCTATAAATACTGTGGACGATAAGATTTCGGTTAGCCCTATTTGATCTCTAAATATAATTACTAAAATTGTTAGTATACAAAGAAATCCAAATACAATTCCTGCTTTTACACCAATAGATGGATCATCTGGTAAAACTGGCTGTTCATTAATAGATACAAGATAGTCTGAATATAAATTACATATGGTTAAAATATAAATAGGCCTTAAAAAAATTATGACAACTAACGTTGCAAATGAAATTGGGATCATTAAATATTGATAAATCTTAGGTATTGCAAGGCCACCTGAATCTGCATATATAGCATCACCCATAAATACCATTGTAATAATTGCGCCTATATAAGCAGCAATTCCAACTACCCAACATATACTTGAGTATGCTGCTCTAAGTTTTGTAATTTCAACAAATTTTGCTCTAACAAATTGTAAAGAATTTTTACCAGAAGCTATTAAATCATTTCCAAGCACCATACTCGGTAATACTCCAGCAGATCCAATTTTCCAGGCATAATAAAGAGCTTCTTCTTTAGCGCGTCGAATATCATTCATTTTTTTTATCATTGGCGTTTGAATTCCATCATCTTGGGGAAGGCGACTCATTATTTGTCTTACAGTTATAAAGCCATCTATAAAGTGAAAAGACCAAGTCGTCCAAGCATTAGCTAAAGCAGAACGCATACATTTAACAACTGTTGATTCTTTATTTTGCTTATGCATAAAATGGGCAGATCCCATTGCAGATGAAAAAATGCCAACAGGGAAAGCTGCCAATAAAATACAAAAATATCCCCATAAGGCTAATGGAATATCTGCCATTAAAGTGCAGCCTTCAGCGTTATTATCATTTGCTTCAATGCATTCTGATACTGCATCCCATACAGGTTGTGGTATCCAAAAGAGCATTTGTATCCATAAAATACACGCTAAAAAAACAAATATCCATTGCATAACACCAAAAAAGAAAATTTCTTTCTCTTTAAATCCCAGAGAGAGGGCGTAACTAATTTTTGAGGTAAAATCTTTTCTATCTCCTTCTGGCAAATCATTCATTTCAGGAAATTTGCTTATCTCTTCCTGTAAAAAAATAATTTTATTACTAAATTTATCAGTTAAAGGTTTAGTTATAGGGGAAAGAATTTTTTTAATAGGTGCAAAAAATTTACTAATATTTTCTCCCCATATTTTATTTCGCTCAAGAGTTTCTAAGTAAGATTTATCGATGGCAGCGGTATCTTGCTTTTTAAATTGAATTTTTTTAGCCTCAAACCTTTTAGCCTCAAATCTTTTTGGTTTAAATCTTTTAGATCCCATATGTATAATCTATGTAAGTTTTAATATACATTTGTACCCATGAAATAGTAAAATGTACCCATAAATAAAGTTTTATTCACCTCCGCCTCCAACTGCGCCTCCATCAGCTGAAGCTGCAGCAGCAGCTATAGCAATAGAAGAGAATAAAGCAATTTGATCAACTCCATTTCCAAGCCCAAAAGTTAATTGATCTTTGGCAAAGTTTGCTAATTCTGGCGCCTCTATGCATTTGCCAGAATCAATTTGTACATGGAAGGATTTTTTCTTCGATAATATAAAAATCTTATCTTTTGCCACTGTCAGGATATAGGTTGATGAGTCATACCATTTTTTAAATTTAGTTTGAAAAAGTAATTTACCTGATATTCCGCATAATTTGCATACAGCACCTTTAGCATTAGTAAAAAAGATGTCTCCTTTATGATATTGCGGAACAATCCAACATCCAATGTCTGTTGCTGCCCATATTTGATTGCCTGTTTGAGAATCTAGAAGGTAATGGGTATATTTCCCCCATATAGTTGCACTTTGAACCAAGACATTATTACCGCAGGTAGAAATTATAGACGGAGAGCCTTCAATAGCCTTAACCCAGACTGATTTTTGAGTATCTAGGTTAAATCTAGCAACGGAATTTTTTTGACCTAAATATACCTCATTTGACGTGCTCATATTTTTTGTAATTAATTATCTTTAATTAATACTAGAACACTTAAGATGTAAAGTCTACTTTACATAAAGCATATATATAACAGTCTGTTAAAGCAGCCTGCTATTTCTTTGAATGATAGTCTCTGCTTCATTCATGATCTCATCAATTAATTCTTTTACTGTTGGTATATCGTTAATCAGTCCAGCTACCATACCGCAAGACCAAGCCCCAACATCCATATCTCCTTCATGCATTATTTTTGGATATACTCCTGCAACCTCCTCGTGAATATCCATAAATGTTAATTCATCACCAAGCTCTTTTTCTTTTTCTATTAATCGCTCTACAGCAGGATTATTTAAAACTCTTTCAGTATTAGTTAAAGATCGCATTATTAATCTTGTATCTAACTCACTTGCATTTACTATGGCATCTTTCACATTTTGATGAACCGGAGCTTCTTTTGTAGCTATAAATCTAGTCCCCATGTTCATTCCTTCTGCTCCAAGTGACATTGCAGCAACAAGACTCCTAGCATCCGCCATGCCCCCAGATGCAACAAATGGGATTTCTAATTCATCTGCAGCTCTTGGGAGTAAAATAAAATTAGGAATATCATCCTCGCCAGGATGACCTCCGCACTCAAAACCATCAACCGAGACAGCATCACAGCCTATAGATTGTGCTTTTAGAGAGTGCCTCACAGATGTACATTTATGTATAACTTTTATACCAGCCTCTTTTAAGGCGGGCAGATGTTCTGCAGGATTTCTTCCAGCAGTTTCAACAATTTTTACACCACCATCTACAATAGACTTTATTAATCCTGGATAGTCAGGCGGAGTTAAAGAGGGTAAAAAGGTAAGATTTACTCCAAATGGCTTGTCCGTCATCTCATTACATCTTGCAATTTCATTTGCTAACTTTTCTGGAGTTCCTTGAGTAAGACCTGTAATAATTCCAAGGCCGCCAGCGTTTGATACAGCAGCAGCAAGCTCAGCAAATCCTACGTGATGCATTCCACCTTGAATAATTGGATGTTGAATTCCAAATAATTCTGTTATTTTTGTTTTCATAATAATTCCCCCTTTATATTTTCAATAAATTCTCACAACCTGTTCCATTAATATATTTTATAACTCTAGATTTGTCTTCATCATTAAGCTTACCAAATTCATTACGAATCCAAGATAGGCATTTTGCTTGATAGTTAAAAGTTTTTTGTTTCCAAGTAGATCCATTAATTTCAGCTTCCCATGTATCAGCATTCTGTTTTACAGCCTTATCATTTTGTAATAAAGCAGGAACGTAGACTTTACCAACCTCTTTAAGAATCTCTTTAAGTGTTTTAGGGCTATTCTCCAGAGATGTCCAATCGGACTCATTTGGATGGATGCCGCTTAAATCTTCCATAATATCGACCCATGCAACAGTTCTAGATGATATTTCATGTGCAATCTTTCTTGAAGTTGGATCAAAACCAACAAGCTGTGTGAGTTGTCCAAATAAAGAAAAATCTGCTGAAGATGGCTTGTTACCCAATAGAAAAGGACATACAGACAAATGATCTCTCCATTAATTTTAAAAATCTTTTGTAACTTGAATCAATTAATGCAGCAGTTTTATCGCTTGAGCCTACAACCCAAAGTCTATCAATTTGTCTTTTAGCAACAATAGACTTGAAGTCTGAATGGATATCCTCAGGAAGATTTACCGCATGACTTAATGGAAGTATTGTTCCAGCATTATCTGCATCTTCTGCAAAATGCCATCTGTAATGAAACATATATTTGGTAACCCACTCATCACCAAAGTCTTCTAATAAATAATTTATAAAAGATAAAGCTGGATCCTCTGGAATTATACTTCTTGCAGGATAATCATTTTCTAATCTTCTTATAATTGGCGTAGTGTCAGTTGCAGCTTCGTAGATATTTTCTTCTTTTTTTAAAAGAACCGTAGGTAATAAGATTGGACGAGGAGGCTCAATACCTAATTGAGAAAGATGAGTAGCAACATCACCCCAATGGACTTCATATGGAATATGCTTATATCTTAAAATAGATAACATTTTGCGCGTATAAGGCGAATTAGCTACGCCAATAATTTTTATTCTTTCAACCATAAATATTCCATATAACTAATTTGATTTTAATATCTTAGAGTAACTAAAAAGGTTGCACAAATTGAATAATTTTTAACAAATTAAATGAAGAAACTCATGATAAAATCCTTTGATGATAAAAGTTACAGAAAATAAGATATGGCATGATTCTATTGATTCTCAAGATAGTTATGGGGCAATGGTTAATATGGATAAACATCTTGGGGTAGAGATTATAGAAATTGGGGATGATTACGTTATTGCAAAGATGCCAGTATCAGAGAAAACTAAACAGCCTTTTGAAATTCTCCATGGAGGTGCTTCATGTGTTCTTGCAGAAACAGTTGGAAGTATAGGAGCAAACCTTGTTCTCGATAATAATACTCATATTGCAGTTGGCCTTGAGATTAATGCAAATCATCTTGGGTCAGTAAGGGAGGGTTTTGTTTATGGAAAAGCTACTGCAGTACATATTGGAAAATCAACATCTGTTTGGAATATAGACATCACAGATGACAGCGGCAAAAGAACATGTTTTTGTAGATTTACAGCTATGAACAAAGAGTTACGTATATGAAGCAACTATTTATTTTGTTAGGTATATTGCTTTCAGTTAATGCTTTTAGCAATTTAAAAGAGGCATTGATAATTGATGTAAGGTCAGAAGCTGAATGGAATCAAGGACATCTTTTAAAAGCACAAAGAGTTGATTGGGATAAGATTTCAAATGAAATTGCAAAGATAGCTCCAGAAAAGAACAAGAAAATTATTCTTTATTGCAGAAGCGGTAATAGGGCTGGCAAAGCAATGAAAGTTCTAGCGAGTATGGGTTATACAGATTTAACAAACGCGGGCGGCTTAGAATCTGCTCAAGAGCTTTTAAATGACAAGGTGGTAACAAATTAATCATGCGCTATAAGTTTCTATTTCTTATTTTTCTTGTTCCAAGTTTACATGCGCAATCAACAACAAAAGTTATTTGTGAACTTGAAGGCACTTACTCCATAACTTATGAAGATGTTGCAAAAAATTATTTATCAGAAGGGATCGAGCTTTTTAGGAATTTAGCAGTTCAAACTCAGCAATCTATTTTTCTGCTGCAAAAAGCAAAAAGTAACTTTGCTGAAGAGTTTTGGCAAAAAGACCCAATTACAGTTACCCAGTATTGGGAAATAAACAAAAAAGACGACACTATGGTTAAGCTTAACTACATATTTGAGCCTTCGCCTACCTGGATTAATCCTCAAGCAAAATGGGTTGAAAATAATTCAGATAAAGGGATTGAAATACTAACAACCATGCTACCAGATGAAATTCATCCTGTATTTAAAGATTATAAAGTTGACTTATACCGTGTAAGTAATTCAGTTAATTGGTTTACCGGCAAAGGAAGGATCGATGCAGATATATGGTTAACTAAAACAGATGGAACTAAAAATAAGAATCCAAAAGTTGAAATTCAAGCTGCTGGTAAATGTGGCCCTCAAAAAAGAAAATTCTAGGATTTTGAACTTTTTGCCTTAAAATTAATCTAAATTAGTAAATCAACCAGTTAGGAGAAGATTTTATGAAGTTTGCTTTTATTACAACCATGCTAGTTTCAATGCCTCTTTTTGCGGATGCAGTAGAACAGGAAAGAAAAGTTATGGATAGACTCAGAGTTGATATTGCTGAGTTAAAAGGCCCGCCTAGTGTTGAGCAGGTAATTAAAATACAACAAGAACGTGCAGATGATCTTCTTATGGTTATAAATTCTGGACGCTACGAAGGTATGAGGCTAAATTATTTAAAAAAAGTTCACAATCGTATGCTTCTTTCCCCTGAACCTACTCAAGAAGAGATCAATAAAACCCATGTAGCAATGATTGAGCAAATGCAAAATAATCAAAAAAATAATTTTAGAACTAATTCATCTAATCAAAATAATAATTTGCGTGATAAACAGATGCAAACACAAGAGTCTAGGCAGATAATGAGACGAAACAACGATTAAAAATAGTTTATAATATTTAGATAAACTAAGGAGATTATGAAGATGAAATTAACAAACTTACTAAGTTTTTATATAACTTTTTCCATACTAGCATCTTTTCATCTAGATGCTTCAGGCCCATCAACCGTAGAGCAAGAATTAGCAAAGCAAAAGAAGTATGCCAGCGATCTAATGGTTTCAATTAATTCTGGTAAGTATTCAGGCAAACAATTAGAAGCTTTAAAAATTCTTCATCAAAAGATTCTTGATTTCCCAATTCCCACTCAAGAACAGTTAAATGCAAGATATCAAAAAGATCAGGAAAAGATTGCAGCCTCAGTTATAGATAGAGAGAACAAAAGAATGGGATTACTGCCAATGAATGTAGACAGAATGGAAAGAAATGCTGATATTCGTGATAGAGACTTTAGAGCTGAAAGCAGGGGAGCTGGATCCTCAACACCAGAATAAAAAGCTTGTTCACTAATTCTCTTTAAATTTTATTTTAATGAAGAATTACCTCGATATATTTTCTCGCAACAAAACTAAAAAAGTTTTATCTTTTGATGGTGGTGGTGTCCGCGCTATCGCAGGAGTAGTTTTTTTAAAACAGCTTGAAGTAGCCACAGGTCGATCAATTTTTGATCTGTTTGATATGTTTATTGGAACAAGCGCAGGAGGTATGAATGCTTTGCTTGTTGCCGTAAAAAAAATGAGTGCAAAAGAACTCCATGAATTTTGGGCACGAGAAAATATACTTTCATCCATGTCAGCTTCTTGGGAAAACAAAACTTCTTTTCTTCATACAAGGCCTAAATATGATGGAATAGGTAAAACAGAAATACTTGAAAAGTATTTATCAGTCTCTTTAATAGGAGATGCACACAAGCCTGTAATGACACTTAGCTACGATGTTGAAAATAGAAAACCTACACTTTTAAGTAGTATGAATACGCCAGAAATCAAAGCAGTAAGCGCAGCAATGGCAACTAGTGCAGCACCAATATATTACCCAACCTCTGAGCTTGAAGATGGAAGCTGGCATATTGATGGAGGAATAGTTTCAAACAATCCTGCATTGATAGGTTATGCAGAGGCAATGAAATTATTTAAGACAGATAAAGTTAAAGTCTTAAGTATAGGCACCGGGATTGATAGAGAAAAAATTGATGGCGCTGCTTCAAAAAAATGGGGCGCCCTTGGATGGCTCAAAAATGATGTTATTGGAATAATGCTTGAACAAAATATGGATCATGAAATTGCTATTGATTTAATGAAAGAGAAGTATTTAAGGATTAATTCGCCTACTGAAAAAGTAAATAAAAAGCTTGATGATAGCTCTGAAATTAATCTTGAAAGAATCCATTTAATGGGAATGGAGTGGTGGTCTGCGTTTGGAAACGAAACTATTAAATTCGTTAATAATTAAAAAAAGTTACTCAGACGAAGAAATGTAATGTAAAATGCATTTTTTTTTATAAATAGGAAATTATGAATATATACGTTGGAAACCTTTCTTGGGGCATGAGCGACCAAGATCTTGAAAACCTTTTTGCAGAACACGGAACAGTTACTTCAGCAAAAATTATTACTGACAGAATGACTAACCGTTCTAGAGGTTTTGGCTTTGTTGAAATGAGTGAAGGTGCTGAAAAAGCAATTGAAGCTCTTAACGATTCCGAAATTGAAGGCAGAAAGTTGGTTGTTAACGAATCACGTCCTCGCGAATCTAGATAGTCTCTCCTTTTAATTTCTTATAACAAATTTTACGTCTCTTACCTTTTAGGTAGGAGATGTATTATTTTGTTTAAATTTTAAGGCAAATATTTGTGCGTAAGAAATGCGCACAATTATCCTCAGTAGTTTTTTTGCATTTATACCCAATTTTTAGATATAATTGCGTGCATATATAACTGACATCGATGTCATTAAATTATCGATGTAATCATTCTTTAATTAGAATAGAGGGGAAATGATGAATTTTAATAGGTATTTACTTTCATTGCTTGTAATTTCATTTGCAAGTATCACTAATCATACTTTTGCTCAAGATGAAGCTGATGCTTCTATTGAAGAGGTAATTGTTACAGCAACTAAACGTGAAACTAACTTAATGGAGACACCAATTGCTGTTTCTGTTGTATCTCAAGATCAATTGAATACACAAGGTATAGCAAGAATTTCAGATTTATCAAATCTAGTTCCTAATATGCAAGTCGGAACTTCTGCTGAAGATTCAGGAGTTAATATTGCTATTAGAGGTATCGGTTCTAATAACTATACTGAAATAGGCGATCCAACTGTTGCAGTTCATGTTGATGGAATGTATTCACCAAGACCTCAAGCAGCTTTAATGCTTGCCCATGATGTTCAAAGAATTGAAATTCTTAGAGGTCCTCAGGGAACTTTGTTTGGAAGAAATTCAACTTCTGGAGCAATTAATGTAGTTACAGCTAGACCAGAATTTGGTGATGAAGTTACAGGTAGATATGGAGTAAGAGTAGGTAACAGACATACTCAAGAAATTGATGGTTTTATCAACATGCCAATTACAAGCGAATGGGCAATGAGAACCTCATTTAAAGCTTCCAAAGCTAATTCTTATATCGATCAAACAGTCGATAGTTACGACTGGGAACTTGATTACAACAGAGACGGTAAAATAGGTGTTAATACATCTGGCCCAGGCGGGGTAAATCAGAGCACAGTTACTTGGGCTGACGGAAGAGATGTCATGAAGGACGGTATAGCAAACGTTGACCAAAGAAGAGCAAAAGAAGTAAAAGCTGCTGACGCTTATGGTAATACTAATAACTGGGCAGGTAGATTAGGATTTCTTTTTGCACCAGCAAATAATTTAGATCTTGAGTGGTATGTTTCTTTGGATCATTTCCAAGATGATGGAGCAGGTAATATTTACCTAAAAGATTGTGAACAAGCTGAAATGTCTAGAGGAATGGCATATGACTTTTCATGTAGTCAAGGTCCTGATGATCCTTTTCATGCAGCAATTAATAACCCAGGTGAATTAGATTTTGGAATCACTAGTTTAAGATCTGAACTTAAATTCAGAGTAAATGAAGGTATTTTGGGTGAATTAAGAGTTTCTATTTCAGAGCAAGATAGATATCAAATTAATGATAATGACGGTGGTAATTTTGTTGATCCATCTCATCCAGCTTATGGTTTTAAAAGAGATCATCCTGATTCAATGATGACAAACTGGAATGCCTTAAGAGGTCATCATGATTGTGGTGGTATCTATGGATGTCAGTATGGTTGGGGCCCTAAAGTTGAAGGCTCAAATGGAACAGGATTTAATGGTGATGCATATTTCCAAAATACTGCTTGGAGCATGGGTTATGATAATTGCCAAATGGGCTGGGGCGGATCTGTAGAAGCATCCTTTGCTTATGGATGTCAGTACTCAGTTTGGATGCAAGATTTTGATGCAGTTGCTGCAGCTCTTGGTCTAGTTCCAGGTGAAGCTGCTGCTATATTGGCTGCTAATGTTAGACCAATGTGGTTTGATGAAATGTCTAGAACAACTCAAGAAATGAGTTCAAATGTTGTCGAGTTCCAACTTAAATCAGATACAGACGATCAACTTCAGTGGGTTGCTGGTGTTTTTTATATGGATGAAGACAATTCATCTAGATATGATGTTGAGCAGCCTTTTAATGGTGTAACTATGAGGCCTTTTGCAGCTTCTTACTATCAACCAAATAGAACAGTTGAATCAATGGCTATTTTCGGTCAAATGGATTATGCAGTTGATGATAGATTAAATATTACTTTTGGTTACAGACATACTTGGGATGAAAAACAAGATGTCGGTGGTAAAACTATAATTACTCACGGATATTATACTAATCCAAACATGTATTGTGCTGATGCTAATGATTGTTTCTGGTTTGAAAGTTATGATTTTGTTGGAAATACTCGTTTAGTCAGTGATGCCGGCGGAAATTTAACTTTTGTAGACTGGTCAGTTTATAACGGAGTTTATCAATCAGATGATCTTGGAATGAATGACGGTATTTATAATCCTAACTTCCTTGATATTCCAGCTAATGCAGACAATAGCTATGCAGCAGAATGGGATGCAGGAACTTATAAATTAGGTTTTGACTATATTGTTAATGATGATCTATTTGTTTATGGTTCTGTAGCTACTGGTTTTAAAGCTGGTGGTTTCGGTGATAATGTAGACAGAGGTGACGGTGTATTCATTAATTTCCCTTACGAACCTGAAGATAACACAACATTTGAATTAGGATTTAAAGCTTCCTTATTAGGTGGAGATTTAAAACTTCTAGGTAATGCTTTTGTTTCTCAATATGAAAACATGCAAAGAACTATGTTTGGTTTTGTTGGTTACGATGAGCAAAATGGAAATGCAATTTACACATTAATGACCAAGAATCTTGAGGAAACAACAATTCAAGGTCTTGAATTAGAGTTTGATTGGAATGCTTGGGACAATGGAAGAGTTTATGGTTGGGTAGCAGCATTAGATGCACCTCAACCTGGCGGCTCAGAAGATTTTGCTGATGGTTATCTTTGTCTTGAAAGAGCTTTACTGGGTCAAGACCCTTGTGCAGCTGCTGGCGATCATAATCTTGATGGTAAGAACTTAATGTGGTCTCCTG
The DNA here is from genome assembly GCA_964275345.1 of uncultured SAR86 cluster bacterium. Classification (GTDB taxonomy): domain Bacteria; phylum Pseudomonadota; class Gammaproteobacteria; order Magnimaribacterales; family D2472; genus MED-G78. The sequence goes on from CAXYBK010000003.1 coordinate 742,899, forward strand.
AAGTATCAGCAACGGTAACTATTGAGCATACTTTCTATCCAGTATCTGGATGGTTTGTTAGACCTAATCTAAGTATTAGTCATACTGGAGAAATGTTCTTTAATGAAACTAACTATGCTGTAGCTCCTTTCCATAGTGGACAAGAGGCTACAACTACTGCAAATGCTGCAGTAACTCTTGTAAATGAAACTGAAGCATGGGGTCTTGAATTCTATGTATTTAATTTAACTGATGAGTTAATTAAAACAGATTCTTTTGCAGGCAATGCTGGTTATGTTAGAGCTATGTATGCTCCACCAAGAGCATTTGGATTTAGATTCCAAAAAGATTTCTAGGATTTACCTAGAATTTAAAAGAGGGTTTTTATAACCCTCTTTTTTTTGTTTAAAATATTTTAATGTTAAAATTATGTATATGAAATATATGCTTAAAACAGTTCTAACTTTTTCAATATTATTCCTCATCGCAGCTTGTGGAGGCGGAGGTGGAGGAGGGAGTAGCTTTTCAATAACTGCTAACTCTCAAAGTTTTTCTACTGATGAAGATGCTATTTATATTGGTAACTTAACAGCTTCCACCTCAAGTGCTTCAAGTGTTACTTTTCAAAATATTTCAGGCCCAAGTTATGGAGCAATTAATTTAAATCCTGATGGAGGCTTCTCATACACCCCTCAAGCAGAGTTTAGTGGGAGTGACTCATTCCAATTTACGGCGACTGCAGTAGAGAATTCAACTGTATCGAGCCCAGGAACAGTTTCAATTACTATTAATGATGTTAATGATTCTCCTGTTGTTCAACTTACCAATGTGCCTCAAGCATGGGCGGGAATGTCAGATATATTAATGCCTGAAAACTCCACTTTTGAATTTACGGTAAATGATCCAGACAATGATTTTTCTGAAATTAGCTATAGCGCACTAATAGGAGATGAGGATTTACCTCTGCCTGTTATAGGAGTTTCTGAAACAGGAGCTAATACGATATCTCTTGATCTTACTAATGTAACAAGTGCTGGCTTTAAAGAAGTAACAATTATAGCTAATGATGGAAACTCTTCTGGAGAATTATCATTTGAAGCCATAATTCCATCAAACATATCCCTAACTGAAAACTACAGAACTTATGTAGTTAGTGGAACAAAGAAACAAAATATGCAACCTGGGACAACATACCTAATAGTTGCAGATTCTGTCACAGATATAGAAGATTTTAGAAACAGACTAGGCCAAACTGCATATAACTTAATTAAAAGAATCAATGAAGGAAGTTTTGTTGAAGAGTATTTTAATATTCTTGCGGTTGAGCCCTTGCTTTTAGACGGAACTGATTCTTTTGTTGGCTTGTATACAGGTTGTTTAGATTGGGATACTTCAATATATTGTTGGGATTGGGATGTGCTTGATTCAAATGTAGCCTCTGCTTTCCCTGACGGTCCTTTACCTGACACCATTTCTATTCTTGCTGGTTTTTATGGAAGAGGTGTGGCAAGAGGCTATGTTAATGCACAACCTTTAGGTGGCTCTACTTCTTATATTGCTATGCATGAACTTGGTCATAGTCATGCTAATCTTGGTGATGAATATATAACAAGTGATGACAGAGGTTTTGATATGAGTATTTATGCTGATTCGTCACCTAATACAACTACAATCAATGATCCTTATAATGTTAAATGGTCTCATTGGATTCAAGATAAAACTAATGTACCTGGCTATACAGAGGGAGCTTCTAGTAGTGGTGTGGGCTTATTTACAGGAACATATTATTCTTCAGATGCATCATGGAGACCTGAGGACTATAACGTAATGTATGGAGGAGACTACAATGGAAGTTGGGGAGTGCCTGAAAACTTTATCTCTCAATACGGCCCCATTAATACTGAAGCATTTGTTGCCCAAACTATTTCTAATCAATGTTTTAATCAATATGACAATTATGATAGTTGTCCTAATGTTTGGGATAGTATTTATTTAGTTGACCAAGATGGGATTGAGACGGATATTGACTACCTACAACAAAATGGTGGCTATACTTCAATAAAATACAATCTTAATAATGTTGAATTTAATACCAATAATATCCAACTCAATTGGTACGTTAATGGTGTTCTTCAAGAAGACCTTGTGAATCAAACCGAAGTTACTTTTACGAAGCCTGAAAATGGTGGAGTAATGGAGTATTCATATAAAGCCACTGATACGCTAAATTTTATGACAGCGCCTGATGATATATTGTTAGATTCTGATAATTATGAAGGGTTTTTTAACAGTGAATACTATTGGAATACATCAATTGATTGGACTGGCAGCTATCAAACGAATCCAACCAATAAAGCTGATTATGCAATAGGTTATATTGATGGGACTACTGGCGGCACTATTGGAATCAATTGGAGTAATTTATGATCAATCTCAAACAAATTTTTCTAGTAACATCTATTGTTATTCCTACTTTTGTTTATGCCAGCACTGATGATCTAATTCCAGGAAAACATCAAATTTTAAAAGATACTAAGGTAACCATTAATGATAATAAGTTTCATCAGGTAAAACTTTTTATGAAAGATGGAGTTTTTGAATTTAGATCAGTTGAATATAACAAACTTATTCCAGGTTATCGTTTCAAAAAAGACCCTATAGAAATAGAAACATATGAAGCTGTATTTTTAGATTCTGAGGGTGAGCAGCTTTATCAAGTTAATATTGGTAATCCTTTATTAGTTAAAGCTCAGCACATTGGATTTGAAGATAGTGAATTCTTCTATGGATATGACAATCAAGCTAGCTTTTATATACCTTTTCCAAAGAATATTGAGCCCGATGCGGTTGTCATTTACAAAGATCTTTTGAATACTAAAGAGAAACTCCAAACAATTTTTATTAATTAATTTTCTTTAGAGATATCTTAACTTTACCTTGGGTTTCTAATGATAGATAATACTGCTCCAGACCATATCAAATATGGTTAATAATGCGGGAATAGCTCAGCTGGTAGAGCGCAACCTTGCCAAGGTTGAGGTCGCGAGTTCGAACCTCGTTTCCCGCTCCAATTTATATACTTTGACTGAATAAAAATTTCTATTTACTATCAAGTCTATGAATAAAATCTTTAGTCTTTTTTTAATTTCTTTTACTCTATTAGCTCATAATGAAGAAGATCCATTTAATGCATTTATCCATATAGATCTACCCAATTCAGGACTGTTAGTAAATATAGGTATTAAAGACAATATAGATGTAAAGGGTATGATCACATCTGCAGGCTCATTGGCTCTATCTAATAACTATCCTAGTAGAGATGCTTTTTTAATCTCAAAATTAAAGTCATCAAATTACCATATCTATGGAAAAACAAATTTATCAGAATGGGCTAATTTTAGATCATTCAATTCGGTAAGTGGCTGGTCAAGTTTTGGAGGCCAAACTATTAATCCGCATGGAAAAAATAGAAATCCTTGTGGCTCAAGCTCAGGCTCAGCTGTTGCTGTTGCTAGCGGCATTTTAGATATTGCTATTGGAACTGAAACAAATGGATCAATATCTTGCCCAGCCTCAGTAAATGGAATTGTTGGGATGAAGCCATCCGTTGGCTTGGTTAGCAGAAGTGGCATAGTGCCAATCTCCTCAACTCAAGATACTGCAGGCCCTATGGGTAAGACGGTTATGATTGTGGCTAAAACATTAGAGGTTATTGCAGGGGAAGATCCATTAGATGCATCAACCCTTAATATACCTAATAATTTTGATTTTAATCTTTCAAAGAATTTAAACAAAAACTCTTTAAAAAATAAACGCTTTGGATTATTAGACTCAGGATCAGATGATGAAGAGGGCCAAAAACTTTTAAATAAAATAACTAAAGTTATTACATCTCGTGGTGGTGATGTTGTTGAAATACAAGATACAAGAGTCTATCCAGGTGAAGAGGAGTTTTTCTTATTATTATATGAATTTGAAAGAGACTTAGAGCTTTATCTTGGTGATACTAATACCCCATATAAAAATCTAAAAGATCTTATTGCTTTTAATATTGTTAATGAAGACTCAGTTATGCCTTATTTTAAACAAGAAATATTTGAAGCCAGTATTGAGGCCTCTTTAGATGATGATAAATACATCGAAGTTCTTGCTACTCTTGAAAAAGTTAAAGAAGATTTTGATTCATTGCTTGATACATATAACTTAGATGCATTTGTTGGTCTTACCAGAAATCCAGCATGGGTTACTGACTATGAAAAGGGTGATGGTGGAGCTATGGAAGAGCAAAGAAGTTGGGGCAATGGTGGCTTTGCTGCTATAGCTGGTTATCCTCATATAACATTACCTTTAGGTAAAGTTGAAGGCTTGCCTGTTGGAGTTTCTTTTATAGGTACTAAATGGTCTGACAAGTCACTGCTTGAATATGCAGCTTCTTTTGAAAGGGCAAATAAATAGACTTATTTATCTTTTAAAATTTCTCTAGCAGCATTCTTTACCAGGCAAACCGGTAACACCTCCACCAGGATGCGTACCTGACCCACACATATATAAAGATTTAAGAGGCCCTCTATAGTCTCCGTAGTTTAATAGAGGTCTCGCAGCCCACATTTGATCTAAAGTCATATGACCATGCATGATATCTCCTCCAATAAGCCCAAATTTTTCTTCTAAATCAAGTGGAGATAAAATCATAGTTCCTTCAATAGAGTTCTTAAAATTTGGAGCATATGCATTTACAGTATCAATAATGCATTCAGCGGCATCAAGGCGAGCATCATGCCAAGAGACACCATTTTTTAATGTAGGAGAAAATTGCTGACAAAACAATGAGGCAACATGCTTACCTGCTGGAGCTAGGCTATCATCTAAAGTCGATGGTATAAGCATCTCAACAATTGGCTGTTTGGACCACCCATAATTTTTAGCATCAATAAATGCTTGATCCATATAATCTAAAGTTGGAGCTATAACAATTCCGCATTGATGGTGCTCTGCAACATCTTTACCAGGCAGTGATGTAAAGTCTGGAAGTTCTGATAAAGCCACATTCATCCTAAAAGTTCCTGAACCTGATTTATAACCATCCATGCTTCTATTAAATTCTTCATCTAAATCATTTTGATCAATTAATTTTTTGTATAGAAGAGTTGGATTTAGATTAGATACAACTTTTGATGCATTAATAACATCACCATTCTCTAATTGAATACCTGTAACTCTTTTACTATCAACCATAACTTTTTTAACTGGCGCATTAGTGGTTATCTTCACTCCAACATCCATACATGCTTGTTGCATAGCTTGAGTGATAGCACCCATTCCACCTATAGCATGACCCCATGCTCCTTTCTCGCCATCAACTTCTCCAAAAACATGATGAAGTAGGACATAAGCAGAGCCTGGAGTATCAGGACTAGCATAGTTACCAACAATGGCATCAAAACCAAAAGCTGCTTTAATATGCTCGTTTTCAAACCATGAATCTAAGAAAGATCGAGCGCTTTTTGTAAAAAGATCATAAACATCTTTGTGGACCTGATTACCTTTTTTTACAATTGGCCAAGCTTGTAACGCTGCACCCATAAGAGCTTTAATGCCCTGTTTTGGATTTGGGGGAGTTTTAATTGATAGGTCCCTAAGAACATCTGCTACCGCCTCAATGCGGTCATAGTAATCTGGAAGCCTGTCAGCATCTCTTTCTGAAAACTTTCTAAACTCAGCTTGAGTTTTTTCTAGACCACCACCCAATTTTAAATAACTAGTGTCATTAATAGGAAGAAAATTAGAGATGGGTCTTTTAACAACACTTAAACCATATTCTTTTAACTTCATATCACTTATAACTTGAGGATTAAGCAAACTAACCGTGTAACTTGCTACTGAGTTTCTAAAACCTGGATGGAATTCTTCTGTAACAGCAGCGCCACCAACAATATGTCTACGTTCAAAGATATGAACATTTAGTCCAGCCTTAGCAAGATAATAAGCACATACGAGCCCGTTATGACCTGCGCCGATAATCAAAGCATCAATATTTTTCTTATGAATCATATAATAATTATAAATTATTTAATGGGGATTTAATCAGTTCAAATGTTTTATAGACTTACTAGCTTGTATATAATTCTGTTATGAATATTTTTACAAAACTTGTCTCATTATTAAAATCTGAAACAGAAATGGTTCCAAATCCTATAGATGATTCAGCGAGAGTTAAATATGGCAATCTTCATGTTTCAAAAGAACTTGATAATTTTTTAAGAGAAGAGCTGGCTCCCGGTATTAATATTCAGCCTAGTCTTTTTTGGAAATCGCTTGAATCAATTTTAAATACATTTGGTCCTAAAAATCTTGAACTCTTGGCGAAAAGAGAGTCTTTACAGAAACAAATTGATAATTGGCATTTAGAAAGAAAAGGCCAAGAGCATAATGCACCTGAATATAAGAACTTTCTTAAAGAAATAGGTTATCTGCTTGAAGAGGGCGATGATTTTTCTATTGAAACTTGTGATGTAGACCCAGAGATCAAAACCATTGCAGGACCTCAACTGGTTGTTCCTGTTTCCAATGCTAGATTTGCTTTAAATGCTGCTAATGCGCGCTGGGGAAGTCTTTATGACGCTTTATATGGTACTGATGTTATATCTGAAGAGGATGGCGCTGAAAGAGCTGGAGGCTATAATCCAGCAAGAGGAAACAAAGTTATCGCCTTTGCTAAAAACTTTTTAAATGAAACTGTGCCCCTTAAGAATGGATCATATGAAGATGCAATTAGCTTTATGATTTTAGGTGAAAGCCTCCAGGTTGAATTATCTGATGGCACCAGATCGGAATTAAAAGACATCAATCAATATATAGGTTATGCAGGAGATGCTAGTCATCCAACAGGCATCTTGTTTAAAAATAATAATTTACATCTTGAAGTTCAGATCGATAAAGATCACAACATAGGAATGGAAGATCCTGCAGGTATTAAGGATGTATTGGTAGAGTCTGCTATTACTACTATTCAAGATTGTGAGGATTCAGTAGCAGCTGTAGATGCAGCTGATAAAGTTATTGTTTATAGAAACTGGTTAGGACTTATGAAAGGTGATTTAAAAGAATCTTTTATGAAAGGTGGATCTGAAATGACTCGATCGCTTAATCCAGATAGAGGTTATACAACCAAAGACAATAAAAAATTAAATCTACCAGGAAGAAGTTTAATGCTAGTTAGGAATGTAGGTCACCTCATGACTAATCCAGCAGTACTTGACAAAGATGGTAATGAAATTCCTGAAGGAATTCTTGATGCTATGTTTACTATTTGTATATCTAAACATGATCTAGAGAGAACTGGTAATTATTCTAATTCACGAAAAGGTAGCATTTATATAGTTAAGCCAAAGATGCATGGACCTAAGGAAGTTAAATTTACTTGCGACCTCTTTGCAGCAGTTGAAAAAGAATTAAGTATCAAGCCTCTCAGTGTAAAAGTTGGGATTATGGATGAGGAGAGGAGGACTACTGTAAACCTTAAAGAATGTATTAGGATAGCCAAGGATAGAGTTATTTTTATCAATACTGGATTCTTAGATAGAACCGGAGATGAGATACATACAAGTATGGAAGCGGGTCCCATGATCCCAAAAGCTGAAATGAAACAACAACCATGGATTTCTGCTTATGAAGACTGGAACGTTGATACTGGATTACAAACCGGGTTTAAAGGTAAGGCGCAAATAGGTAAGGGGATGTGGGCAATGCCTGATGAAATGTTAGAAATGTATAACACTAAAGCAATGCATCCTAGTGCTGGAGCTAACTGTGCTTGGGTTCCTTCTCCAACTGCTGCATCACTTCATGTTATTCATTATCATCAAATACTTGTTTCAAGCGAACAAGAATCAATTGCTTTAAGACCTAAAGCTAGTCTTGATGACATTCTTACTATTCCGGTGATGTCAGATCCAGAGACTTTATCAGCAGAGAACATTCAAACAGAATTAGATAATAATGCTCAAGGCATTCTAGGCTATGTTGTTAGATGGATTGATAGCGGTGTTGGTTGTTCGAAAGTTCCAGATATTAATAATGTTGGATTAATGGAAGACAGAGCTACTTGTAGAATATCAAGTCAACATATTGCTAATTGGTTGCATCATGATTTATGTTCAGAAGATCAAGTTATAGAGACGATGAAAAAAATGGCTGTGATTGTTGATGAGCAAAATGCTGGTGATAGTACCTATAAGAATATGGCGCCTAGTTTTGATGGGGCTGCATTTATAGCTGCTTGTGATCTTGCTATCGAAGGAAGAACGCAACCAAGTGGTTATACTGAGCCCATACTTCACGCAAAAAGATTAGAGTTTAAGGCCTAGTATGAAGGGTTACTGGGTTGCAAGATGTCATATTACTGATGGAGATGAGTATTCAAAATACGCTGCTTTAGCTGGTCCAATTATAGAGAGCTTTGGTGGAATCTTTCTTGTGCGCGGCGGGAATCAGTTAGAGGTAGAGGGAGGAATATACGAAAGAACAGTTCTTGTAGAATTTGAAAACATTCAAACAGCCGAAGCATGTTATAAATCAGAAGCTTACCAAGAAGCTCTTAAAAATCATGTTATAAATTCAGCAATCAGGCATGTTGTCTTGGTTGAAGGCGTCTAAGACAAAGCATATAAACTAATCTTATATTTATTATTTTTTTTTAATTAATGTAATATGCTCTAATCATGAGCTTTACTAGAACTAAAATAATATGCACAGTTGGTCCTTCAACTCAAAGCATAGCTACTCTTCGAAAACTGCATAAAGAAGGAATGAATGTTGTGAGAATTAATATGTCTCATGCAAATCACAAATCTGCTTTATCAACTATTACTAAAGTAAATAAAATTAACTCCAACTTAAAAGATGGAGCAACTCCCATTGCAGTTTTATTAGATACTCAAGGTCCAGAAATTAGAACAGGTGATACCTCGATGCCGCTTGATCTGGTTACAGGCGATGAGGTAAAACTTACAGTAAGAGATCAAATTGATGTTGAAACATCTTCTATACAAATAAATTACAAGGATTTAATTAGCAGCGTAACTTCTGGATCAAAGATAACAGTTGATAATGGGCTTATAAATTTTGAAGTCCTCTCAAAAGATGAAGATACTTTATTATGTAAAGTGTTGGATGGTGGAAAATTAGGCAGTAAAAGGCATGTAAATTTACCTGGAGTGAGAGTTAATCTTCCCTCTATTACAACAAAGGATTTAGAAGACATTGATTTTGGAATAAAAAATAAGGTTGATTTTATTGCACTTTCATTTGTTAGAGGCCCTGATGATCTTGAGAAGCTTAGAAGTATTTTAAAAAAGAAAGCATCGTCTGCAAAAATAATTGCGAAGATAGAAAATCAAGAAGGCTTAGATAATATTCATCAAATTTGCCAAGCTTCTGATGGAGTTATGGTTGCAAGAGGTGATTTAGGCATCGAAACTAATCTAGCTGATTTACCAAATATACAAAGAAGAATTATGTATGCTTGCGCTAAATGGGGAAAACGTTCAATTGTAGCAACGCATTTGCTTGAATCCATGATTAATAATCCAACTCCAACTCGAGCAGAGGTAACAGATATTGCAAATGCCATATACGAGGGCTCTGATGCAATAATGCTTTCAGGTGAAACAAGTATAGGAAAATACCCTGTTGAGTGTGTTAGATTCATGAAATCTATTGCAACAAGAACCGAAAAGTTTAAAACTTTAGGTTACGAAGAAAACCTAACAGCAGATTCTGATTGGCAACATCTTGGGGTTGCTGCAAATCAATTAGCTCAATCTATTAAAGCGGATGGAATTATAGCTATTACAAGAACTGGCTATACTGCCAATGTAGTTTCAAATGCAAAACCTTTTGAAATACCAATTTTTTGCTTTACTAGCAATCAATCTACATTTAAAAGTCTTTCATTGGTTGGCTCTACCCAAGCTCATCTTCTTAAAAGTATTTCAAATCATGACAAAACAGTTGCATTAATAACAAAAAAACTTAAAAGTTATTATCCTGACAAAAACAACCTTAAATTTGTAATGATTTCTGGTATTTTTTCAGAAAAACACTCAGAAGCAATCCAAGTTATTAATATTTAATTTATTTTTTTTACTGACTCTCTGAATATAAGCTCAGAGCCAAACACCTTATTTACATTCTTTTTTTCAGATTTATTTGAAATATTATCTATAAGTATTTGAGCTGCAGATGAAGCCATCTCTTTAATAGGCTGAGCAATCGTTGTAATAGATGGCCAGGCTTGACTAGCAGTAGGGGAGTTATCAAATCCTACCAATGAGATATCATTTGGTATATTAATTTTTGCTTTATGCGCAGCCTTCAATACTCCTGCAGCCATAGCATCATTCGATGCAAAGATTGCAGTTACTTTTGATGCGCCTTTTTTGAGAAGTTGTTTAGCAGCAATCTCTCCAGAATCAAAAGAGAAATCACCCTCGGTAATATTTTCTTGTTTGATTTCAATATTATTATCAGACAAAGCATCAAGATATCCATCCAATCTATGTTGGGTTGCTCCATGATCTTTATGGCCTTTTATAAAACCAATTTCTTTATGGCCTTGCTTAATAAGATGGCAGGTCATGCTGTAGGTAGCCTTAAAGTCATCTGATGAAACACATAATGGGTTTGATGTTAATAATCCTGGCGATACAACACATAAAGGAATCTTTAACTGAAGATTTCTCACCAATTCTTTCATATCGCTTATAGGGGGTGTAAGAATAAGTCCATCAAGATTTGTTCTCTTAGCAAATTCTATTAATTTCTCTGTAAGATCTTTTTCTTTGTGATTACATGGAAACAGAACAACGCTAAATCCATTTTTGGCACATGTTTCTAAAACGCCTGACTGAATATCTGATAAATAAAATTTATCAGGATTATCGTAAACCAAGCCTATCAAAAAAGATTTTTTAGATCTTAAACCTTGTGCAGCTTTATTTGGATTGTAGTCAAGAGCTTTTATGGACTTTAAGACTTTAGATTTAGTAGTTTTAGAAACACCATATTCATTATTTATAACTCTTGAAACTGTTTTAATTGAGACCAGTGAATGACTCGCTACATCTTTAATGGTGGCTTTCTTATTTTCCATACTCAATATCATACAAGAATTATCACTTACCAAAAAAGCTTTACTGCATATATTTTTTTATGCTTGACTCTCTCTAAATATTTATAAATTTGATACAATGACAACGATATCTATTCTAAATTGGGAGAGGTGATATATGTTATTTAATACACTAGATTTAACTATAGTTGCAATTTATTGCATAGGAATTATTGGTCTTGCCACTTACGTCTCTAGACAATCTGCAGGTCACGAAAGAAGTGCCGAAGATTATTTTTTAGCTGGAAGATCATTACCATGGTGGGCCATTGGAGCTTCATTGATTGCTGCCAATATTTCTGCTGAGCAGATTATAGGCATGTCAGGCCAGGGTTTCGTTGTTGGAATGGCGATAGCCACATATGAGCTTACTGCAGCAATAGCCTTGATTGTAATGGCAAAATTTTTTCTACCACTGTTTTTAGAAAAAAAGATTTATACCATGCCTCAATTTCTTGAACAAAGGTTTGATAAAAGAGTCAGTTTAGTTCTTTCATTTTTTTGGTTAGCCATTTATATATTTATCAATCTAACCTCTGTGTTATGGCTTGGCTCATTAGCAATAAATGCGCTTACAGGAATTGATTTATTTTATGGATTGGTTTTATTGGCTGGATTATCTTTAGCATATTCACTTTGGGGTGGATTAAAAGCTGTAGCCTTAACAGATATTATTCAAGTTGTTTTATTAATTTTTGGCGGACTTGCAGTTTCATATATAGCTTTGACAACTATTGGAGATGGCAAATTAATTTCTGGTCTAGTTATTGTATATAACGAAGTTCCTGAAAAATTTGACATGATTCTTTCAAGTGACAATCCTGCATACAGCGATTTACCTGGTGTCTGGGTTCTTATTGGCGGATTATGGATTGCCCACTTTGCTTACTGGGGTTTTAATCAATATATCACTCAAAGAGCTCTAGGAGCAAAATCTTTACCAGAAGCACAAAAAGGCGTTATGTTTGCAGCATATTTAAAACTTCTAATGCCTTTGGTAATTGTACTGCCTGGGATATGTGCAGCAGTTCTGTATCCTGCTTTAGAAAAATCAGATCAAGCATATCCAACTATGATGGCTTTATTGCCTCATGGATTACTTGGACTAACATTTGCTGCTCTTATTGCAGCTATTGTTTCATCTTTAGCTTCAATGACTAATAGTATTAGTACTATTTTTACCATGGATGTTTATAGAAGTTTTGCAAAAACTGAACCTTCGCAAGGAAAATTAATTACTATTGGAAGAAGTGCTGCATTGATTTCATTAGTTATAGCAGTTTTTGTGGCTAAGCCTTTATTAGGAAACTTAGAGTCAGCTTTCCAATATATTCAAGAATTTACAGGCTTCTTTACACCAGGTATTTTGGTTATTTTCTTAGTTGCTTTATTTTGGAAAAAAGCTACAACTATGTCAGTTTTGATTGCAGCCGGAACCTCATTATTTCTATCAATCTTTATCTGGTATGTTTTTCCAGAATATCCATTCATTCATAGAATGGGAGTTGTATTCTTAATATCAGGGTTTACATGTTATATGACAGCTTTGATTCAAGGCTATACAGATCAAGAAAAAGCAATAGATTTAAACGATATTAATTTCTCAACATCAAAAGGATTTAACTATAGCACTGTTGCAATAGTAGCTGTTCTTACAGTTATCTATGGTCTTCTTTGGTAGAAATTAATTAAATGAAAAGATATATATTTCTTATATTACTATCTGGCAATCTTTCTGCTGCAGTTGATTGGTCCCATGATGCTGTATGCCCATCACCTGACATGCAAAGAGTCGAAGTGATTTTAAATAGCATGAATCTAAGAGAAAAAGTTGGCCAAATTATCATGCCAGATATTGATGCGGTAACTCCCGAGTTAGCTAAAAAATATAAGTTAGGCTCAATTCTTAATGGTGGCGGGAGATATCCGAATAAGAATAAATTTAGTTCAATTGATGACTGGAAAAATTTAAGCAAAGACTATTATGAAGCGTCTCCAGTAGTTAACGGTTCGATTATTCCGATCTTATGGGGAACTGATGCTGTACATGGTCATAATAATGTTATCGGAGCTACAATTTTTCCACACAATATTGGTCTTGGTGCAACAAGGAGTCCAGAACTTATTAAGTTAATCGGCCAAGCAGTTGCAAAAGAAGTTCTATCAACTGGTATACCTTGGACTTTTGCTCCAACAATTACGGTTCCTCAAAATGATACTTGGGGAAGAACATATGAAGGATATTCTGAAGATCCAGAATTAGTAGCCGCATTAGGCCAAGCTATGATTTTTGGTCTACAAGGTGAGGGTGATAATTTTCTTGGATCCAACCATATGCTTGCAACAGCAAAGCACTTTATAGCTGATGGCGGTACAACTGATGGAGTAGATCAGGGTGATGCGATTATTAGTGAAATTGGACTAAAAAATCTGCACGGCGAACCTTACTTCAAAGCACTGGACGCATGTGTTCAAACAATAATGGCAAGTTTTAATTCTTGGAATGGCAAGAAATTACATGGCAGTAATTACCTTTTAGATAATGTTTTAAAAGGCCAAATGAATTTCGATGGATTAATTGTTGGTGACTGGAATGGTCATGGTCAAGTAAAGGGATGCACTAATACTAGCTGTCCTCAAGCTTTTAATGCAGGTGTTGATATTTTTATGGTCCCTGATGAGTGGCAGCAATTGTACAAAACTACTATTAAGCAAGTTAAGAATGGCTCTATTTCTAAAGCAAGATTAGATGATGCAGTAAGAAGAATTTTACGAGTTAAGATGCAGATAGGCCTTCTTGATGGAAAGAAACCACATGAATACAAATATAACTTTATTGGCGCCCCTGAGCATACCAAAATAGCGAGAAGGGCAGTAAGGGAGTCATTGGTATTACTTAAAAATAATGAAAATCTATTACCCATAGATCCAACAAAGCATTTTGTGATAGTTGGAGATTCGGCTCAATCGATTAATAGTCAGATGGGGGGTTGGACTATAACCTGGCAAGCAAGAGAAAATAAAAATTCAGACTACAAGAATGTTCAAAATATCTATAGTGCATTAGCTTCAAATATTGTAAACCAAGGAGGAACAGTAGAATTTTCTAGAGATGGTTCCTATAAAAAGAAGCCAGATGCTGTAATAGCTGTCTATGGAGAGGAGCCTTATGCTGAAGGGGATGGAGACAGAAAAGATCTTCAGTTTTTAAGTAAAGATTCTACATATTTAAAAATAATGGAAAGTTTTAACACACAAGAATTTCCTATTATTTCTATATTTCTTTCTGGCAGACCCTTGGAAATTAATAGACAGTTAAACCTTTCAAATTCTTTTGTTGCAGCCTGGCTTCCAGGTACTGCAGTTGAAGGAATTGGAGATGTTATTTTTACTAAAAATGATAAGGTAAATTATGATTTCAAAGGCAAACTTTCCTATTCATGGCCTAGATATGCTGATCAAAATCTTAACTTTAAAGATGCAAACTACAAACCATTATTTCAGTATGGGTATGGATTAACTTATTCTTCAAATGAAAATATTTTAGCTGTTGAAGAAACATCAATAGTAGATGAAGTTGATGAAATCACACTATTTGTTGGAAGTGCTTATTCACCAGGAGTTGAATTTGTCCAAGAAGGTAACAGTGTAGAACAAATTCAGTCTGATATTTACACAAGTAAACTTCAGAATATTTCTTTATATAAATTTGATTATAAAAAACAAGATGATGCCAAAAATCTTAAGTTTTTTAAATCTGATAACTATAATGCTTGGGGCATTCTTGCTGATTCAACTCTCGATGTGGACTATATGGAAAATCCAAACTATGAAATAGAGCTTAAGGTAAATAGGTATGGAAAATTGCCAATTTACTTTGGCGCAACTTGTGCTGGAAATGGTTATGAACTCTGCAGAGGAACTATTGATGTAACTCAATTATTTAAGAATTCAAAATTGACTGAATGGTCCAAAATAAAAATACCTCTTTCTTGTTTGACTTCAGCTGGACTAGATTCATCAAATATTGATATTAGAATGCTTCTTTTAACTAACGGTAACTGGGATATTGATATGCATTCAATTTATTTAACAGATAACAAGAATATTCCCCCTGTCGATTGTTCAAATCTTTCTGAGGGGATACTTTAATGAGTCAAGTTTTATTAGTAGATATTGGTGGTACTAATATGAGATATGCATACTCCAAACTTGGATCAAGTGATATTTATGAATCAAAGAGAATGTCACTTGAGAATTTAGATAATTTTAATGAAATTATTGGCACTCTCATTAACCACAAAGACTATTGTGTCAAAAATGCTGTCTTTTCTATTGCTGGACCAAAGATATCGAACACAATTAAAATGACCAATAGATCTTTTTCAGCTAATGCAGATTCTATTAAAGAAGATTTCCTACTTGAACAATGCCATTTATTGAATGACTGGGAATCAATTGGATATAGCTTAACTAGCACTCCTGAAAATAATATTGAATATTTGAAGCAGGGACTATCTTTTAATACAAACACCTTGGTTCTTGGTCCAGGAACTGGTTTAGGAGCTGCTTTTAGTAATGGGGGAGTCGTTTTGCCTACTGAAATTGGCAACACTACAAACTGGACTTCAGGATTATTAACAAATTTTAATATTATCAATGACGGAACTTTTCTGATTCTCGAAGATATAATTTCTGGAACAGGGATATCTAAACTTTATAGAGCATTATCCGGAGAAATCATTTCAGCTGAAGAAGTAATTAAAAGATTCGATAAGCATGAAAAAAATGCTGAAGATGTAATCAATGGATTTATAAAAAGCTTAGCTCATGTTTTATCTGATCTCGCATTAGCCTATGTACCTGGAAATGGAATCTACTTAGCAGGAGGCCTAAGCAGAACACTAGCATCTTTAATTAATCATGAATCTTTTGAAATAGAATTTCTTGCAAACAAATCTTCTATACACAAGGATCTATTAAAAAATATAAAAATTGGTGTGATCACAAGAGAGCACACTTGTTTATACGGTAATCTAAATTACTTTAATTTTATAAATAAAAATAATTAAACAAATATATATTTTCAATATTATTTATAAGTTATTTGTGTATAATTGCGTCTAATTATGGCTGATAAGAAACAAACAAAAGTATATTTAATTCCTGAAAGTGAAACGAGAGATCATCACACGTATCACTATACAGCTATTAAAACTAGAAACTTCATTATTGAAAATAAGAAAATGAGAATGAAGAAGTTTAATCCCGTGAAGCGAGTTCACGAGTGGTTTGTAGAAGCTAAATTACCTCCTCATAATTAATCTATTCTGAGCCAATTTTTTGGTCTTCAGTTTCGTCTCTATGTTTTTTCAAGTACTTCATAAATGGAGTCCCACCTGTTCCTGTAATCGTTGAGCCACCTCGACCAAATGGATTTTTTATTTGAGATTGTTTATTAATGTAGGTACCAGCAAATTCAAGATGCAAAGCTCTGAAAGCTCTAATTTCTTCCAAACAATTATTGTATTCATCGACTAGTATTTCAGACTGATTTATAAGACCTAAAGCTTGAGAAATATTTTCAACTTCATCAATCATAGCTCTATGTTCAGGTGGCATGTACTCTCTCATTTCATTTAAGTAATGTCTAAGACTGTCTTTTGTATGATAAACGCCTAGAGCACCGTCTAAGAAGGGCATAATACTACTTTGAGCTCCAGTTTCACCCCTAAAAAATTGAGGCTCATCATTAAATTCACCTTTGTAAATCAATCCTTGTTTTAGATCAGGGTTATCTTTTGTACCAAATATAAAAGGACGCACCCTATGATAATAAATATATGGATCACACTTTTCAGGCATTCTTGAAAATATTGCATTTACCTTTTTTAAAGACTTGGTAATGATTTTTAGATTATCTAATATTTCTTTTTCTGAATTTGCATCTGTCATCTCTGCAATAGATTGAGCAGCGCCTATAGCACCTGATGCAGCATCTTCTATACAAACGTGAATTGTTACAAACCAATCCTCATCAACCCCACCTAAAAAGTTAGTTATAAGAGCTACGTTATCTAACGATATTTCTTCATCTTTATTTATCTTAAACCAATTATCTAAGCAATAACTTGCATAACTTAATATAGGGGGCCTTCCAAGAGTTTTAGAAACTTTTACCCATGGCTTAGCAAGAACTTCTGGAAGAGAAGACTCAGGCTTAACACCACCCCAAACATAAGCATGAGATATAAAGCTTAGATGGACCATAGCTAGTCTAATATTTTTAGTTCTACTTTCTATAAAAAGTTCATCAACTGATAAATCATCTTTTTCAAGAGTATTAATTAAAGATTGAACCTTACCTGTCAAAAGTAATTTTGGCAGATTGCTAGCAATCTCTTGAAGTCTTTGCAGGGACTCACTCGGATTGTCTGAGTATGTTTTTATTGGCGGAGTTTTAGGTAAAAAAGAATGAGTCATAGTATTTATTTTTAATAACAAAAGTGATGTTATTAATGTCCAAATTAAACATCTTTGGCAAAAACTTCAATTAATTTAACTTTTTTTTACTAAAGGTGTTGACAATCAAAAAAATGTGCGTAGTATTAACTTTACCTGCTGATTCCGACTAAAGACCAACTGCAGACGAGAATTGGAGAGAGGAAGCAGAAAGAGACCTAAGGGTGAAAGCGTTTTCAAGAGTCGACGATAAAAAAGAGCTTGAAAAACCCACCAAGGATTCCAGAGAAAGAATCCAAGGAGCTAGAGAGAATCTCACTTTAGACCCCTAAGGAACTCGAATTGAAAGACAGAGCCTAGCTCTGTTTTTTTTTGCCTAAATTTTCTCTAATCTCAATGATCTTGATGATATATCCTGCCTAAACCCAGTCTCATCTATACCTGTGAATCTATTTTTAATAGATGCAGGAATGTCTATTTGATCTAAAGTAATAAAACTATCTTTTACCTTTCTTCCAAACACAAGAAAATTAATATTATGATCATTGAATCTTTCTATATGGTCCAGCATATCTTTTCTACTTGAATAGAATTTTTCATCCATTATTCTGACCAATGTATCAGCCCCAATAATAAATACTGAATTAGGAAATAACTTTGCCTTCTCACTAAAAAGCCCATGTCTTGTCATAACCCAACTATCATTATCTGAAAATTGATCTAGAGTTCTTTTCATTTCATGATAGGTAAGAGGAGGCTTCTCAGCATTTTTAATACATATTTCAAATGTAATACGCATGCCGGTTCTTTTTTCAGCTAATTCCCGCATTTCTAAATGTCCTTGGTGAAGCGGGTTAAATGAACCTGGAAAGATAAGCTCAGGTTTAGCATTGTGACTGGCAACAAAATCAATCTTATTATCTATTAATTTAGTCCATGAGTTTTTAGCCTTCACTGTATTTATTTCTGGAATCTCATTATGTATTGGTTTATTAAATTCAATTCCACAAGCCTCGGTTATTAGCATAAATATGTATGCTGAAACCAAGTTCTCCTCTTCATCCCGCGACCTGCTGCCTTTTTCTAGCTGACAACTTATTGTTTTGCTATAACTTTGAGTTTGAAGAGTAATATAGAATTTATGCTCACCTAATTTTTTGTAAGTTGTAACCAAGCTTGCTGTTACTGATATACCAAGCAAATACTTAGGATTTGTATCCGGCATTATATTTTTGGCTTTTTGAAAAGCTCTAGCAGCCATGCTTAAACTAGTATCTAAACTACAGTAGTGATCAGGCTGCTTATTTAAATAAGCATCCAAAGACTCTTTAGCATAAGGGATATATGATTCTAATACTGTATTCGAAGCTCCTGCTACTCCTAGCATTGCTGAAATAGCATTTGTTCCGCCCCCACTAGATACTATGACTAATTTAAATGGGCTTTCATGAATTCTTGAAATGTCTTTTTGATCGATTGTAACTGTGTCTTTTTCCATAGATAGCTATCTTCAATATATTTAAGTTATTTTAACCTAATATGATTACTAGCTTGATAGAATATAAAAATAATAAACATATCAATTAATTTTAAAAAATTGTGCAGATAAAAATTAACATCCTTCTTCTAGTGAGCTCTTGTATATTCATCTATAGGTTATACCGATGAAGTCCAAAGGGTAACTTATGCATCATGGAATAAACCAGATGTTGAGCTTTTATATGTATTGCCCAAGGAAATTAATAAAAATACTAAAGTTTTATTTATTATTCATGGCGGCGGAAGAAATGTAGATAAATATCTAAATCTTTGGCGAAAACCTGCTATAGATAAAAATGTTATTTTAGTAGCACCTCATTTTACAAGAGAAAATTATCAGTTTTATGCAACTCTAGGCATGGCCAGAAGTTCAGGAGATATTATTGATAATAAAGTGAATTGGTTAACCAACTCTATTGCATCATTTCATACATTTTTTAAAAGTAAATTTAATTTAAGTACTGATACATATTTAATGTTTGGTTTTTCTGGTGGCTCTCAATTTACTCATCGATACCTAATGTATGGTCAAGATAAAGCAGTTGAAAAAGCTGCTATTGGAAGTGCAGGGTGGTATACATTTATTAATAATGAGCCATTTCCTTACGGTATAAAAAATATGCCACTTGAGCCAGGTAGAATAGAGTGGCTGATGTCCACCGAGGTTCTCTTTTTACTAGGTGATAAGGATAATGATCCTAATCATTCAAGCCTTAATTCAAGCAAAGGTGCTAGAAAACAAGGAAATAACAGACTTTCAAGAGGTTGGAACTATTTTGATAACTTAATAAAGATTGGCAATCGCTTTCAAATACCATTTAGATGGAGGTATGAGTTAATTGAGGGAGTGGACCATGATACTAAGCTTATGTCTCGAGCAGCTATGCCATTTATTCTAGAGGATCTAGATTACAAAAACTAATCAGTATTTCTTTCAATAAACTCTTCAGCTTTTTCAAAAATCATTTTCTTTCTGTCTTTATTTAATTTCTCTAAAGCTTTAGGCATCAAAGATAGGCGAGGGTTTTTTTGAAAGAAATGTAAATTATCTTCTATAAATTTCCAATATAGACCATCTACAACATCACACCATTCGCCTTTCTTATGATTTGACATTCGCAACATATAACTTGAACCACAAATATATGGTTTTGTAGAAAAAATACCCCCATCAGCATATGTTCCCATGCCATAAACGTTGGGTACCATTACCCAATCATGAGCATCTACATACATTTCAGTAAACCAGTCATAAATATTATGAGGACTCACTCTAGAAAGATTCATAAGGTTAGATATTATCATTAACCTGTTAATGTGATGTGTATACCCATATTGAAGTGTTTCTCTTATAGCTTCATCTAATGGAGGAATTCCTGTATTGCCATCATACCAATTAGAATTTAGTTTCTTTTTGTGAGACCAAAAATTTAAATCTTTATATTCTGGTATATTTTCCCAATAAACGCCTCTTATAAACTCTCTCCATCCAAGAATTTGACGGACAAAGCCTTCAACAGAATTAAGTGGAATATTTAATTTAATATCATTAAATCTTTTTTCACACTCATTAATGCAATCCATAGGATCTAGTAAACCATTATTTAAATATGGAGAAAGAAGAGAGTGATATAAAAATGGATCATCTTTATTAATAGCATCCTGAAAAGTGCCATAGTTAAAAAGATATTTATCTAAAAAATACTTAAGGTTCTTTTTAGCATCCTTATGAGTAACAGCCCAATTAAAATTTTCTAAGTCGCCGTAAGATTTTGGAAAAATTTCTTCAACCTCAACCATTAAATCAAATGTTATTGAATCAGTTATATTTTTCTTTCTCTTCGGAGGTATTTCTTTAAGTTTTGATATGCCTGCTCTATTTTCTTTATCTAAATTCCATTTGCCAGAAATAGGTTTATCTCCTTCCATTAGTATGGAATGCTTTTTTCTTAACCAGCGATAATAAAATTCTTGAACTAAGCTTTTTTTCCCATCTGACCAGGACTTAAAATCATCAGCATGTGAAATAAATTTTGTATCTTCTAAAATATGAAGTAATTTGCCATGACTTTGTGCAAAGAACATTAATTCTGATAAAGTTTCATAATCTCCAGGTTTAGTAACAAAGATCTCTTCATAATCTTTTTTAAGAAATAATTCCTTTAAATAAGAAGCGATATAAGTAGTCTGTTTTGGCTTGATTTTTTCATGAATAACATTAAATCTTGAGCTCAAGGGCTCTTTTAAATTTCTTAATGATGCCAATAAAAATACAAGCTTTTGTTTATGATGATTATGCTTGTAAAAGGTTTCTATTGGCTCATAAAGCAACAAGTCATCTTCAGCTTTAAGATGTTCATATACTAAATTATTCTCTGATAATTGATCAGGAAATATAATACCTAATGAGCTCATTGTATTCCCAGAAAAGGAATGGCTACAGATTCAAGCATGGATCCTTTTTTATCTTTTAAATCTAACTGAATTTGTGAGGAATCAGTATTTATTGAGATGATTCCATAATTTTCTTCATGATGAGTTTTCCCAATTAATAAAGCATCTGTTTCAGCACCTTTAACAGGCTTATTCATAGAGGATGATGTTATTTCATATATATTATTGTATTGATATATCCCCCCTCTATGCCTATCTCCAGAGATTACTACTACTTGCTTATTTGATGATTCAATTAAATCTATCAACCTTTTTCTTTCCAAAGAAAAATTACTCCATTTTTCAAATCTATGCTCTGTTGCTAGCAGCTGAATAGATGTAAGTAAAATAACTAGATCAGAATCTTTTTTTAATGAACTAGTAAGCCATTTCCACTGTGACTTCCCTAGGACTGTAGCATCATTATCCGTATTATCTTTGTAAGAAGACTTAGATCCTTTAAGCTCCGATCGGAAATATCTTGTATCAAGACCAATAATATGAATTTTCATATCATCTAAATTTTTTATAACATCAAAATAGATACCTTCTCTTGATTGTCTTATATCATTTTCTGGTATATCCCAAAATTCAAGAAAAAGCTCCTGTGCCTCTTTTTTTAAATTATATTCACCGCCTCCATCATTTTTTCCATAGTCATGATCATCCCAGATCGCTAGTATGTCTTTTTCCATTAACCAGGCAGGAAAATTATTTTTTTGTTTTTTATAAGCTCTCGCCATCTTATTTAACTTTAACGACGGAGAATCGCCATAAACATTATCACCGAGAAAAATAAATCCATCCAAGTTATCTTTCTTAACTGCACTCCAAATTGGCTGAGGCTCGTCTTGATGGATGCATGAACCAAGTCCAAATCTTAGCTCATCAGAAAAAATAATAGAGGATTCAGCTAAAAGAAGAAGAGAGAAAATGGAGATAATCAGATTTTTTTTCATGTTAAAATTATTTTAGCAAACTATTACTTTGAAAACATTTGTTTAAAAATCTAAATTCACTCTTAATACTATTTATCCTAGTTTCATGCTCTTTAGAAAATGATGAAATCAATAATAAGTCTAGTTCTCTAATCAAGCCAAACTTTAGCTCATCACAATCAAGATATGATTGCGTTCTATATAAAGATAAGTCGTTAAATAGTCTTGAAGCTTTTATTCCAAATTTTGTAAATAAAGCTAAAGATCTTCTTCCTTCAGCCACTTTGGAATTCTTATTTAATCAAGAAAAAAATATTGATAATTTTTCTATTCTATATCTTGATACTCAAGAAAATTTTAATGTTTCAACTCTTGCCCAAATCCTGAGTGAAGAGGGTATTGATGATGTAGCTTCGTGCCAGCTCAGGGATGAAATAATGCTTTCCTCGGATATTTTTATTGATAATATCTCAATAAACTTTACTTCATTTGAAGTTGAGTTTCTTAACTGTGAATTTAATGAAGGTTTTAACTTTGGTACTTTTGCAATTGAGATAGATACTTTTTTAAATCTTGTTAGAAAGAAAGATGTTAAATACTTTGCAAAATTTCAGCAAATTAATAATGAAAGTAATAACTTTACATGGATTAATTATCTCAGTTCTGCTGAAGAGAAAGACACTTTATATGAAGGCTGGCTTGAAGAGGAAGATTCAATAAAAATACAAGAATCATTTAATGCACAATCATTATGTAAATCTTCAGCGTCCTATAAGGGTTATAAAGTTCTTTAAGATTTTTTATGTACATTAAACAATTATTTTTCTTGTTGTTTTTTTATAATCTTTTGTTAACTTAAAGACTTATAAAACTATTTAATTTCTGGAGGAAATTATGAGAAATATATTTTTAATTTTAATGCTAGCATCTGCACCTTTTTCTTTTGCTGATGGGCATCTTTATGAACCAGTTGCAAATAAGGCTGAGTATTACATTGGTTCATTTAATGAAGGAAAGGATATGGATGACTTAATTGAATGGTCAGAAGACTTTATTGACTGGCAAGAAAGAAAAGCATCAGGAACTTATGACAGCATGCTATCTGTTCTTCTTGTTCCTTATTTTCACAATAATTTAAATTCTGTAGATACTGTTTGGCTTAATATTTGGCCAAATGCTACTGCTCAATTTAAAGGCTTAGAATTTTGGTTAGCTAATGGAGCAAGTTTATTAAGTGAGCTCCCATCAACAAATTCACAGGTAGTTGATACTGCTCAATGGCCAATTTCAGAACCTGACAGTGAAGGGGATAATGGCATGGTAAGATTTTCTGATTGCAAATTAAAAGATGGTGTAACAGCTCTGGAAGCCTTTAAGGCATATAAAGATTTTGCAATTGCTGCTAAGGCAACTGGTGATAATTTAGGAAGAAAAATGATTTTTCCATCAGCCGGTGCTACAGAGGGTGATTATGACTTCGTATATTCTTTATACTCTAATACGGTATCAGAGTTAGGTTCAGGTGGTGATAATTATTGGGAAAATATTAATGGCACTGATGCTGATGTTGCTTTAGGTGATGTTATTGAGTCTTGTAATAACTATAGAACTTTTGCTACAACTGTTCTTAAAAGAGCTAAAACCTAAATATAAAAATAAAAATCTTATTTTTTAGCGGCCAATTTTTATTGGCCGTTTTTTCTTCTGTTTAATATCTAATTGCTTTATAATTTTGCCCACGCGGGTATCGTATAATGGCTATTATAAGAGGTTTCCAACCTTTTGATGAGAGTTCGATCCTCTCTACCCGCTCCACTTAATATTCCTTTTGCAAAGTATATTTATAACCTCTTAATTGGATAATAAAAAGCGGGCTATGTGCCCGCTTTTTTGTTGGTTAAAGGGGAAACTTATCAACATATAAGAGGAGATAACAGTACCAACATATCTATAGACATAAGCATATTAAAAAAGTTCCAAATGATTTAAATAAAAATAGTTTTAATTAAATAAAAAAAGATTGCACCAAGAATAAGACCGGAGCCAAGAGGTATCTCTTCTCTTTTTGATCTATCACTAAGTGCATAAATTAATATTGAGCAACTAGATCCAAGTAGAACAATTGGACCAAGACTTGATATTCCAAAAATGCTTCCAAGTCCACCTAGTAAAATGAAATCACCACCACCAATTCCATCTTTAGATTTAATTATTTTAAAGAGAGCATTTATAAACCATAAGGATCCAAATCCAGCAATAAGTCCCAATAAAGCTTCTTGGTATGAGGTAAATAAGTTAAAAAATAAATTAATTACAAGCCCTATAAAAATTAAACTTACATTTAAATAAATTGGAAGAAATAAATGCTTTAGATCTAAAAAAAATAAAATATAAAAGATAGTAAAAATTATGTAATAAATAAATCCAATAATATTTATTCCTATATTTAAAGCTATTAGCAAGATAATGATGGTATGAATTAATTCATTTAAAAGATAACTAGAATCAATTTTTTCACTGCAACTAGAACATTTACCTTTTTGAATTACATAACTAAAAATAGGTATTAGCATCCACTTGCCAAGACTAAATTTACAATTTGGGCAGTATGATCCTGGTGAATATAAGGTTAATGATTTATTAAATCTCATTTCTGGAAGTCGGTATAAGAGCATTGATGAAAAGCTGCCGATACAGGCTCCAAAAAATCCAACTAATAATAATTCGGCCATTAACTTTTAATCAGGAATTTTACTTTTTTGATATTTTTAGGCAGAAAAGCAAGAGTAAAATAGCTGGGATCGCATAGGCACTTATTACTAGTAATTTATCTAACATTTAGTCTCACTCCAATGGCTAGGGAATCTGGTCTTCTGGTATCACCGAATCCGTAGTAAAAATTATTCTTCATCATAACAATTTGCAGGGAGGTTGCCGGATTTATCATTAAAACTTTATAACCTTTTTTAGCTAATGTCTCAGCATGCAAAGAATTGAAAGATTTTTCTAGCTGCAAAATATCTGGGTACCATTGATGATGGATTCTTGGTTTTAAGATTGCATCAGACACCTCGAAGTCAAAATCTATAATATTAAGAATTGATTGGAGAACAGTGGTTATTATTCTTGAGCCACCTGGTGTTCCAGTTGCAAAGTAGGGGATTCCATCTTTTAAAATTATAGTTGGAGTCATTGAGCTCAATGGTCTTTTTTCAGGGACAATTTTATTTGCCTCACCACCCAATAAACCAAATTGATTTGGAGTTCCTGGCGAAGCAGAAAAATCATCCATCTCATTATTCATTAAAATTCCAGTACCCTCTATAGTTACTCCAGAACCATAAGAAGAATTAAGTGTATAGGTATTAGATATGATATTTCCGTATTGATCAGCAATTGAATAATGTGTTGTTTCAATACTCTCTTTTCTCATATATTCACCAGGCTCAATTGATGATGACGGAGTTGGAGGTGGCGTCATAAATTCAAAGAGTTTTAATTTTTGATTTATTGCCTTTGAGTATTCTTTGCTAGTAAGCTCATCAACAGGAACTTTATAAAAATCAGGATCGCCTAGGTACTCAGATCTATCTGCATATGCATATTTCATAACTTCAGTCAGCAAGGAAACATACCTTGGATTATTATGTCCAAAGGCTTTTAAGTCATGGTTTTCAAGTATATTAAGCATTTGAATTAAATGAATTCCGCCAGAAGAGGGCGGCCCCATAGTTACAACATCAAATCCTCTATATTTAGACTTTAAAGGCTTTCTCCAACTAGGCCTATATTTTTTAAGATCTCTATGAGAAATTAAACCACCATTTTTTTCCATAGCACTGACAATTTTATTAGCTACTTCACCTTCATAAAAACCAGCTACTCCGTTTTGGGCAATTAATCTAAGCGTCTGAGCAAGGTCAGTCTGAATGAGTAATGTATTAAATTTAATTGGATAATCTTTATAAAAAATAGATTCAGTTTCTTCAAATTGTGATAATTTTCTATGAACTCTATTCAAAGTCATTGTCATATAAGGTGACATTTCAAATCCATTATTTGCTAATTCAATTGCAGGTTGAAGTAACTTTTCCCATGGCATTGATCCAAATTTCTTGTGAACTTCCCACATTCCATAAACAGAACCAGGAACTCCAATAGCAAGATAGCCAATAGTAGATCTTAATGAATTTACTGAACCATCTTCATTTAAATACATATCTCTTGAAGCTTTTAATGGTGCTTTTTCTCTATAATCGATTGAATAACTTTCATTAGAAGGCGCATCATGCATCACCATAAAACCGCCACCACCAATGTTTCCTGCTCTTGGAAGAACTACAGCTAATGCAAACCCAACTGCCACTGCTGCGTCATAAGCATTACCACCTTGACTTAAAATATCCTCACCAACTTCAGAGGCTAGATAGTGTTGAGTGGCTACCATTCCATTACTTGCTAGAACTGGATGGGTGATTGAGCTTGGATTTAAGACAAGCTCTTGCGCGTTTAAGCCAAATGTAAAAGTTGAAAGAGTAACAATCAATAATTGAAGATTTTTAATCATTAGATCAATTCTGCTTCAGCTATTTTTTTTGCCCATTTATAGTCAGCTTTTCCATTTGGTGCTCTCATTACTTCAGATACAAAAATAATAGATTTTGGCAATTTATAACCTGACAAATGTTCACGAGTGGAGCTAATAAGTTCAGCTTCATCAATTTCACAATTTTCAACTAGAGATACAACTCCTACAACTTTATTGCCAAATCTTTCATCAGGTAGACCAACAACCAAAGAGTCATAAACATTACTATTAAGCTTTAGAGCCTCCTCTACCTCTTCGGGATAAATTTTTTCACCAGCTGAATTAATACAATTACTTCCCCTTCCTAAAAGCGTTATGGTTCCATCAGCCTCAACCAAAGCATAGTCTCCAGGAAACGAGTACCTAGTTCCATTAAATTCTTTAAAAGTAGCATCAGATTTTTCTTTATCCTTGTAATAACCTTCAGGAACTAAACCACTAGTACCTATTAAACCTCTTACACCAGAGCCTGGTAATACTTCTTCACCATCATCGCTTACCACCACAACACCTGGATTAAGTCTGAACTTCGCAGTGGCCGCACCATCTTCGCGAGTAGTAACTGAAGAGCCCATACCACCTTCGCTAGAACCCATAGCATCCATCAAGACCATATCATGATGTTCCAATAAAGAAGCCTTTACATCTGCACTAAACATAACTCCACTTGAATAAATGAGCTTAAGAGTTTCAAGGTTATAAGGTTTATTTTCTGAGACAGCTCTATCTAATTCTTTCACCATAGGTTTGGCAAAAGAATCACCCACTATAATAATATTAGTAATACCAACTCTTTCAACTTCTTCCCATAAGAGTTTAGTATCAAGACCTAAGTTAGGAGTAGTTACAACACAACCACCAAGAAGATGGGAAAGAAATCCACCTAGCCACATTCCAGTTCCATGCATTAAAGGGCATGCAACAAAACTTTTAGCAAGCTCCCCATTTTCATGTAAGTTTAAAATTGTATCTTTAATATCAGCTAATTCATCGGGAACATCCACACCCATGCCTTTTAATGTTTTCAGCATAGAATTAACAAAGCCACCATGAGTATACATAACACCTTTAGGCATTCCTGTTGTACCACCGGTGTATAACATATAAATATTACCTTCATTTCTCTCTATTCTTGGCATTGGAGCTGTATTTTGCACAACATCGCTATAAGCATGAGAGCCCTCCAGTAATGGAGTTGAATCTTCAAGTTGTATCCAAACTTTTACTTTTGGTAACTCATCTCTTATTTTTTCAACTTGATTTGCGTAACACCCTTGGTAAAAAACAGCTTCAGAGTCTGAATTGTCTAATAGGTAGATTAATTCATTAGATTGATATCTATAATTAACATTAATCGGAACACCCATAACCTTAAATGCAGCATAGTGAGCTACTAGATATTCATTAGAGTTGTGAAGATATAAACCAACTTTAGAATCTTCACTAATATCATGATCAGATAAAAACTGTGCTACTTTTGCAGCTTCATTATCATATTCTCTCCAAGTTAGAGTTGAATTACCACAGATCGCAGCAGGATTATCTGGAAGTAAATCTGCATTTTGCTCAAAGATATTTGCAAAGTGTCTTAAAGAATAGTTAATTGTCATTTTTTCCCTCTATTTCTAAATTTTTATTATGTTTAATCATCCAAATTACTATATTTTTCTATCTATGACAATTTCATTCTTAATCAATAGAATCTTTATTTAATTTCGTAGTAAAATAATTTTCTTACACCTGGGGAGAGGTTTATATATGACAAATCAATATCAAGAATTACTAGATGCTCATACAGCACCTGGAGCGCTTTTCGAATTTGAAGAAATGACCCATACCAATGGCGTAACTTATAGAGAATTTTCTAATCCAGGAATACCTGCAACCTTACGAGCTTACTATGACTTTGGATTACTGCATCCTGCTAAGGATTGGTTAATTTATGAAGATGAAAGATATACCTACAAAGAAGTTTTTGATAAAGCAGCACAAGCAGCAAATGCTCTTAAAAATGCAGGAGTTGAGAAAGGCGACAGGGTAGCGATATGTATGATGAATAATCCAGAATATATTGTTTCTTTTATGGCTATTACCGGAATGGGAGCTGTAGTTGTTCCACTTAATTCTTGGTGGGTCCCTTCTGAAGTCTCATATGGATTAGAGCATTGTGATGCAAAAGTCCTTATAGCTGATGAAAAACGTTTAATTGGGCTTGAAAAAAATGCTGATGTTACAAAGATTGTAGTAAGACCAGAAAATAATTCAGAATATGAAGAGTTTAATAATTTCATTAATAATTCATCAACTGAATGGCCTGAAGTTGAAATCACTAAAAATGACAACGCAACTTTATTTTACACGTCTGGCTCAACAGGTTTTCCTAAAGGAGTTCTGTCTTCACATAGAAATGTTCTAGCTACTCTTTTTAGTTGGGCATGCTATTCATCCATTAGAGGTCAAATGTCAGACTCTGCTGGAAGCCTTGGAGAAAACTCTGATGGAACAGTTAAAGAAATATCAGTCTTGCATTGTGTTCCTTTATTTCACGTAACTGGAAGCCATTCATCATTCTTAATCTCCATTTTACTCGGAAGAAAAATGGTGATGATGAAAAAATGGGATGCAACTGAAGCATTAAAATTAATTGAGCAAGAACAGATTACCAATGTTACTGGTGTTCCCACGCAATCATGGGAAATACTTAGCCATCCAGAAAGAGAAAAATATGACATTTCATCTCTTGAAGATTTAGGTGGTGGCGGAGCTGCCCGTCCAGCGGAGCATGTAAAACAGATGGATGAGCAGTTTGAAGCTAAACCCTCAATTGGATATGGATTGTCAGAAACTAACGCCCTTGGAACATTAAATGGTGGGGATGAATATTTAGAGTATCCATCAAGCTGTGGTCGGGCAGTCCCACCATTAACAGATATTAATATTGTTGATGAGAATTGGAACGTCTTATCAGGCAGTGAAGTAGGAGAAGTTGTAATTAAATCTCCTGGAAACATGGTTGGTTATTGGAAAAATCCAGAGGCAACAGCAGAGGTTTTTAATGATGATGGCTGGTTCAAATCAGGGGATTTAGGTTATTTCGATGGCCCGTTTTTGCATATAGTAGACCGTGTAAAAGATTTAGTTATTAGAGGTGGTGAAAATATTTCTTGTATAGAAGTCGAAGCTGCAATATATGAACATAGTGATGTTTTAGAAGCCTGTATCATTGGGGTTCCTGATGAAAGGCTTGGAGAACAGGTAGCAGCAGCTATTTATTTGAAACCAGGAATAGAATTAAATCCTGAGGATATTCAGAACTTTTTAGATGGGAAGATAGCTAAGTTTAAAATTCCATTTGAAATTAGATTTTATAAAGATCCACTACCTAAAATTGCTTCAGGTAAATTTGATAAACCTCAATTAAGAAAGTTATTTGCTGAGAATTGATTTATATTAAATAAAGCGTATAAAATTAGTATCACGAAATTTACATAATGATTAAAAATGTCAAATAAAGTACTCGTTATTGAAGACGAGCCTGATATTAGAAAAACCCTAGAATATAATCTAACCAGAGAAGGTTTTGAAGTTTATGGCTGTGGGTCAATTAAAGAAGCTAAAAAATTAATTGAAAATCCAAATTTCTCAATTATTTTACTAGATTTAATGCTTCCTGACGGATCAGGATTAGACCTCTGTAGAGAAGTAAAATCAGATTCAACTACACAAGATATACCTATCATTATTCTGACAGCAAAAGATGATGAGGTTGATAAGGTTGTTGGTTTTGAATTAGGTGCTGATGATTATGTGACCAAACCTTTTAGCGTAAGAGAACTTATTCTTCGAGTTAAAGCAATTTTAAAACGAAATAATAAAACTGTATCTACTCCTCTTGAGATAAATAGAAATTTTGGATCTCTTAAAATGGATATAGAGTCTCATGAAGTTTTTATAGATGATGAGGAAGTAGTTTTGACCGCCCTAGAATTTAAGTTATTAAATCAATTGGTTGAAAGGCGCGGAAGGGTTCAAACCAGAGATCAATTATTATCTGATGTATGGGGATATAGTGCTGACATTACAACGAGAACGGTTGATACCCATATCAAACGACTCCGAGAGAAGCTAGGGACAATGGGGAAATATGTCCAAACAATAAGAGGTGTTGGTTATAAATTTTCTCGAACTCCTGAATAATTAAATGGGAATTAGATCAAGGATTTTTTTATTAGTCTTTCTTTTACTTACCTCAAGTATTGGTATTGCCTATATCGTAGCTGAACGAGATCTTACAAGAGCCTTTGAGTTACAAATTGTAAATGAATTAGAAAAGCAAGCTGGACTTCTAGTTGCATCAATTGACGATATTAGTAACTACAGTTCAGTTGAAGAGGCTGATGCTATTGCTGATAGTCTTGGAGAGGCAGCAAATTCAAGAGTTACCCTCATTCTTAATAACGGAAAAGTTATTGGAGATTCAAACTTAAACATACAGCAGATTAAATCTGTTGATAACCATGCCGGCAGAGCTGAGATTATTGAAGCTTTAGAGAATGGTTCAGGGTGGGTATCAAGATATAGTAATACCATTAATCAAGATTTATTGTATTTTGCTATACAAGATAAAAATAAAATTAATCCAAACATTATAAGAATTTCAGTTCCTCTGAATTACTTGGAAAGTGCGACTGCCACCCTTCAAGTTTCAGTTATTTTGCTATTTGTTGTTGTATTTATAGTTTCAGTCTTTGCGAGTCTTGTTGCTGCTAATTATCTTTACTCTAATATTCAAGAGCTTGCAGATGCGGCTACCAATATAGCTGAAGGTGATTACAAAAAAAGAAATATTAAAGCTCTTCCCACTCAAAGAGTTGATGAGTTTGGTACTGTAGCCAGATCAATTTCTCAAATATCTGAAGACCTAAAGAGCCAAATTAAAATGATTGCAAAGCAACGTGATCAATTTGGACTCGTTTTAGATGATTTAGGCGAAGGCATTCTTGTTACCAATCAAGAAGGTGATGTCGTTTACAACAATGAACAATCCTTAATTATTCTTAATACTCAGGATTTAGATAAGCAGAATATAAGTTCATTAAATTTACCTGCAATTAATTACTTATTTAATAGAGTTACAAATAAGAAGAGAGCAGACATAGAATTTGAAATTGAATTACAAGATAAATCTACTCGATGGGTTCTAGGTTCAATGAATCAATCAAAAACAACAGGTGAATATATATTAGTAGTTCATGACATAACTCAATTAAGACAATTAAATTCCATGAGAAGAGATTTTATTTCAAATTTATCTCATGAGTTAAGAACCCCAGTAAGCGTTATTATGGCAAATTCAGAGACCCTTTTAGATGGGGCCCTTGATAATAAAAAAGATGCAAAAATCTTTGCTAAAGCAATTTTACACAATTCCGAAAGACTTTCTTCTATGGTTAGTGACTTAATTGATCTTTCAAGAATTGAATATGGTGATCTTAAATTAAATATTAAGGGCATTGATTTTAATGAGTTCATGGAATCTTTTTTAGTATCCATGAAAAGTGTTGCGAAGAAGAAAGATATCGAACTTATTTATAATCCAGATCACCAAGGCTTAGTGAATGCTGACATACAAGCATTGGAGCGAATTATGAATAATTTACTTGATAACGCATACAAATATTCAGATGAAGGTACATCTGTCGAAGTGTCTACGAAAGATCAAGGCAAAATGATTAAAGTAATGGTCACCGACTCAGGTGTCGGAGTGTCAGATGAAGACCAAGGACATATTTTCGATAGATTTTATAGAACAGCATCAGCAAGAGCATCAGATACTAAAGGAAGTGGATTAGGCTTAGCAATAGTCAAAAATTTAATAAACAGTCTTAATGGAGAGGTCGGCATTACCCCAAAGAAGCCTTCTGGATCAACATTCTGGTTCACTATTCCAAAGTCTACTTAAATTACAAATAACAATTTCTTTACTTTTTAAGTTCTTCTGTTTATAGTATGTCACATTAATGTCACATATATGTCACATTAGCAGTAACGAAATTGGGGAATTAATCATGGCAAAATTATTTTGGAATAAATTTCATTTTATTATGAAATCAGGCCGTCTTAACAAAATCGTCAAAATTTCAGGCATTATTTAAATCTTTTTTTCTGGCGCTTAGCGTTAAAAAATTAGAAATTCATAGCTATTTATAGTTCAAATTAAGCCTTAAGAAAGAATCAGATTTTTAAAAAATGAGCTACACTATGTAGCTCTTTTTTATTATGAATACTAAACAAGTTAAAAAATTAATTAATACTTTTATAGCCTTGCTTTTGTTGGCGATGCTTGGAATGTTATCTTTAAGTTTTATTAATAAGCCTAATATTCAAGACATAAGATTTACTAATCTCGATAAGATTAAAAATAATAGAATTGATAATTCAAATCAAGAAATTAAAGTTACAGATAATGCAGATTTTAACTATATAGTTATTGGATATAGAGTAGGTGATTCTAATTCATCTGTAATAGTAAAGAAGGGTAGTAAAGAATTTGTTTTGTATGAGGGTGATATTCTAGAAAACACTTATGAGCTAACCAGTATTAGCCAAGATGAAATTATCTTCAAAGGATCAGGTAAACTGTATAAACTAGAGAACAAGGTTGGCAAATAAACATGAATAGATCATTTAAATTATTATTTTATATATTTTTAATAGGCACCCCTTCATTTGTGCTTTCTCAAGATGCATTTGTTTTAAATTATGAAGATGCCGATATTAAAAAAGTTTCACAAGACATTGCTAGATTTGCTAAAAAGACAATTATTTTAGATCCGAGAGTTAAAGGGAAAATTACTATTTATTCTAATGCTAGTTTAAATAGTGATCAGGTTTGGGATGTATATTTAAGAACTATTCAGGTGAATGGTTTTAGTTCCGTTGCAGACAATGGAGTTGTAAGAATTGTTCCCGAAAACGAAGCCACTAGAGATGAGAATGATATTAATAATGAGAATGGCAACTTCTTAACTTCGGTAATTCCTCTTGTTAACAGATCTGCTGCTGAAATTCTTCCGATGATAAAACCAATTACTGGTAGACAATCGCATCTTTCGAGCATTCCTTCTATTAATTCAATTTTGATTGTTGATAGATTAAGTAATGTTAAGAGAATAAGAGATCTTTTAGAGGATTTAGATAAAGATAATAGCGCAAAAATAACTATTATTAAGTTAGAAAACCTTTCGTCCATTGAGGCTGTAAGAATTTTAGAGAAGCTAAAAGCGCAAAATAATCCAACAATCAATAATTTTGTTGCAATCCCATTCAGTCCATCAAATTCTGTAATATTGTCTGCTAACTCCACTATTACTAATAACATTCAAAAAACTCTTACTTCGCTAGATGCCGATGTAAAAGCAGATAAATCCATTGATGTTATTTATCTTAAGTACGCTAAAGCTGAGGATATTTCATCCATCCTTAATAGTGTTTCTGATAGATTTGCTGCAAGCCCTGATGGAATAAAAACAGTTATTACTCATCATGAGAAGACAAACTCTTTAATTGTTTCCTCAGAGGAATCAAATTTACCTGGAATAAGAAATCTTATTTCTAAACTTGATATCAGAAGAGCTCAAGTTTTAGTTGAAGCTATAATAGTAGAATTATCTGAAACAGCTGCTCAAAATCTAGGCATTGAAACTTTGTATACTGGTGACGGCGATGTTCCAATTGGAGTCACTGCCTATGACGTTGGCTCTGGGCCAAATTTACTTGCTATCGCTGGTTCAGCTGCTTCAGATGGTTCAGATGCGACCTTAAGTCAACTTGCAACATCATCTTTGTTGGGTTCACAGGGTTTAGTAGCGGGCTTTGGAGATTTTACTGGTGCTGGGAATTTTGCAGGCATCTTAAGTGCCGTTGCTAATGATCAAAATTCAAATATTCTCTCAACACCATCCGTTATTGCAATGGATAATACTGAATCAAAACTTCTGGTTGGACAGGAAATTCCAATTACTACTGGTGAAAGCTTAGGCTCAAGTAACGTTAATGCATTCAGGACCACATCAAGAGAAGAGGTGGGTATTAAATTAGAAGTAACTCCTCAAATAAATGAAGGCAGCTCAGTTATTCTTAAAATTAAGCAAGAAGTCTCAAGCGTAGCTGGAACTTATGCCAGTGGAGTTGATTTAATTACAAACAATAGAACTATAGAAACAACTGTTCTTGCTGATAATGGCCAAATAATTGTTTTAGGCGGACTTATTGATGAAGATATTCAAGAAAATATTTCTAAGGTTCCTTTGTTAGGCTCCATTCCAGTTCTTGGCAAATTATTTCAGTCATCTTCAACTCAAGTAGTAAAGAAAAAATTATTTGTCTTTATAAGACCAACAATTCTTATAGATTCAGATTCAATAAATGAATTATCGGCTGAAAAATATAACTTTATTAAAGCAGAGCAACTTTCAAGAGAGTCAGAGATAAATTTAATTGATCTAACTAAATCTAATTAAATATATATGGAAGATTTAGCTGCCAAAGATCTAGACACTATTTCGAATATTCTCCCTTATGACTATGTTAGGGATAGGATGATAATTGCCTTATTAAATGAAGATAATCAGTGTAATGTTTACTCTCCAAATATTATAAATATTAAAACATATCAAGAATTATCAAGGTTTTTAAATAAGCCATTTGTAGTTAAAAAATGCTCAGCTGAAGACTTTAATGAAATGCTCACTAAATCTTTTGGCTCCAAAGACTCCTCCGATATGTTATCTGAAGAACTGTCTGATGACTTTGACCTTGAATCTTTTGCAGGAAACATAGCGCCAACTGAAGATTTGTTGAATGGAAATAATGATGCACCAATTATTAAATTAATTAATGGAATCATAAGTCAGGCAATAAAACAAAGAGCTTCCGATATTCACTTTGAGCCATACGAAGATCAACTAATTATTAGATTTAGAGTTGATGGAATTCTAAAAGAAGTTCTATCTCAGGATAGCAGGATAGCATCCCTAGTAATTGCAAGAATAAAGATTATTTCTAGACTTGATATATCTGAAAGAAGATTACCTCAAGATGGAAGAGTGTCTCTTTCTCTCGGTGACAAAAGTGTTGATGTCAGAGTTTCAACGTTACCTTCTTCATATGGAGAAAGAATTGTTTTACGTCTTCTAGATAAGCAATCAGCTCAGATCAATATAGATGATTTAGGCCTCCCAAAACCAATTCTTAATAATTATAAAAAGTCCCTAAAGAGTTCTGAAGGTATTATTCTTTTTACAGGACCTACAGGATCAGGAAAAACAACAACTTTATATGCTGGTCTTAGAGACTTAAGTGACTCCTCACAAAATATACTTACAGTTGAAGACCCTATTGAATATACATTGAAGGGTATTGGTCAAACTCAGGTAAATACAAAGACTGGCTATACTTTTGCTAAAGGATTAAGAGCAATGCTAAGACAAGATCCCGATGTAATGATGGTAGGAGAGATCAGAGATATTGAGACTGCGCAGATTGCTATTCAATCAAGTTTAACTGGTCACTTGGTTCTTTCAACAGTTCATACAAATAGTGCTGTAGGAGCAATTACCAGGTTAAGAGATATGGGAATTGAGTCATTCTTGCTTTCATCTAGTTTAAGATCAATCATTTCACAAAGATTAGTAAGAAGGTTATGTAACTCTTGTAAGAATGAAACTAATCCTTCAGAAGAGGCTGTTAGATTATTTAATTTAAATAATAATTCAAAAGTATTTACATCAAATGGTTGTGACGAATGCTCATACTCAGGTTTTCAGGGAAGAATTGCTATTGCAGAATGTATTCAAGTAGATCAGACAACAAGAGATTTGATTCATCAAAAGGCTTCTGAAAGTCAAATTATCGATCATGTCTTTAAAGACCACCCTTCTATTGATGACGCCAGTAGAGAGCTTATTATTGACGGTACGACATCATGTGAAGAGATAATGAGACTTAATAACCTCAAAGAAGATGCCAGCTTATAGTTATACAGCTTTTAATAATTCCGGAAAAAAGGAAAAAGGATTCTTAACTGCTTCCTCTGAGAGAGATGCTAGAAGAGCTATCAAGGAATTAAACTTAACACCTCTCGAAGTTAAAGAATCAAACAAAAATTTAACCAGTAAAATAAAGATTAAGAACAAAGATTTAGTTTTAATTACTAGGCAAATAGCAACTTTATTAGATGCTGATTCAGCTTTAGATGAAGCCTTAAAAATAACCGCAGATCAATATAATGATGAAGTTATTGTTGATATTCTTTATTCTCTTAGAGATGAAATTATTCAAGGGAAACGTCTTGGACAGGCGATGAAAAAATATCCTCAGGTATTTTCAAATACTTATATTTCATTAGTTAGTGCTGGTGATAGTTCAGGAAATTTAGATATTATTTTTGATAATCTTGCAGATTATTTAGAGGAAAGCGCCACCATAAAACAAAAGATTTTTTCAGCCTTAGCTTATCCAGTCATCCTAGTATGTTTTTGTATTCTAGTTATTATTGCTCTATTGGCATTTGTGATGCCTCAGGTCGTAGGACAGTTCATAAAAGCTGGAGCTGAATTACCATTACTTACATCTGTATTACTATCAGTTTCAAACAACATTCTTTATATTTTAATTGGACTGTTCTTGTTGTTCATGGGATTAACTTTTCTTTACAAAAGCTATACCTCTAACATAGACAATCACATCAAGGCTCATCAAAAATTATTATCTTTTCCTTTGTTTGGAAAATTTATTTTACATAGTGAGATCGAAAGATTCTCCAGTACCATGTATCTTTTAACACAATCAGGAATGAATTTAGATTTAGCAATGGAAGAGTCCGCCAAGGTTGTTAATAATAAATTTCTTAAAAGCTCAATTGATAAAGCCCGCAGAGAGGTTGTTGAAGGCAAAGACTTTGTTCAAGCTCTAAACAAAACTCAAATCTTTCCTGATATTTTTATTCAGCTGATTTCAAGCGGCTATAGGTCTGGTAATTTGGTAAAAATGTTTAAAAAAGTTTCAGATTTCATGAAATCAGAAATAGAATCAAAAAGGTCTGTTTTGTTATCTCTACTTGAACCGGTAATAACAATCTTCATGGGCGGATTTATTCTATTGATAGTTCTCGCTATACTAATACCAATAATGCAAATGAATGCACTTACTCTTGGATGATGGATATGAAAAATAAACAAAAAGGTTTTACTTTAATTGAGCTAATGGCGGTTATCGTTATATTGGGAATTCTATCTACATTTGTTGCTATAAACGTATCCCCATTTCTTCAAAGAGCTAATATAGAAAAAGTTAGAGCTGATGTAGCTCAAACTGGAAAAGCTTTAGAGTTATATAAATTTAACGAAATGACTTATCCCACTACATCTCAAGGCTTAGATGCGCTCGTTATGCCTCATTCTGAATTAAAAAGACCATTTATGTATCCCGAGGATGGCTATATAGATTCTATACCTACAGATCCTTGGGGTAGAGAGTACATTTATGAATATCCTCCTGAGAAATCTAAAAATTATGATCTTTATACTCTTGGGGCTGACGGTATCGAAGGCGGAACTGGTGAAAACTCAGATATTGGCAACTGGCTGCAATAAAAATAACAAAGGCTTTACCTTATTAGAATTACTAGTAGTACTTCTAATAATTGGAATTGCATCATCAGTTATTCTTATAAATACATCCTCTGTAAATCAAATTATAAAAGGCCAAACGTCAGTTGAAAAAAACTTCCAACTTATGTCAGAGGAGAGTATTCTTTCAAGTAAGATTCTGGGATGGTTTCCTGGAAAATCATCACAAAAAATTTATATATTAGATACTACTGGAAATAAAAGTTCTGAATTTAATTCAGATTCATTGGATTCATACTGGAATAGCATTGCTGAATACAAAAAAATTATAAAAGGCAGCGATGGAGAAGAGATCGAATTAGAATCAGACTTAACAGAATATCCAGTAATAATCTTTTATCCCTCAGGAGAAAATTCAGGTGCTGAGTTATTAGTTTATAGAAATGAATATATTCAAAAAATAACAATCTCTCAAAATGGC
Organism: uncultured SAR86 cluster bacterium; assembly: GCA_964275345.1. GTDB lineage: Bacteria > Pseudomonadota > Gammaproteobacteria > Magnimaribacterales > D2472 > MED-G78. The sequence continues at coordinate 782,119 of CAXYBK010000003.1, forward strand.
AAGATTATTAATGAAACAGAACTTAAGTAAAGGCTTTAGCTTATTAGAGGTAGCAATTGCACTATTAATTTTGAGCACCTCTGTAATAGCTATTTACCAAGTAATATCCTCCTCTACGATTTCAACATTCGAACTAGAGGATAGATATATAGCAAGAGAGATTGGTAATAATCGAGTAGCTCTAATGAATACAATTGATATACCTCAAGGCACAGGAACTAGAGAGGGAGCAATTGATATGGCGGGTTTTGAATGGGAGTGGAGAGAGGAGATTTCTAAAGGCCCAGCAATAAATGTTTATGAGTATTCAATTCTAATTAAGAAATCATCTGCTACAAATTATATCTATGAAGCAAGAGGTTATCTTGTTAAAAAATAATAAAAAAGGATTTACTCTTATTGAGGTGCTCGTATCCATTGTAATACTGAGCATCATCGCAATTGTCTCAACAAATTTTTTACAGTCTTCGATAACAGCTAGAGAAGAGGGTGCAAATAAATTACAAAATATTAAAGAGCTCAATATAGCTTCAAGCATTGTAAGAAGAGATATGCGTCAAATTCTCAACGTTCCAATAAGAGATTACTTTGGAAATAATTTAAAAGGTAATTTTATTGCCGATACTGTTTCTAATTCTATTGTATTTACCACTTTAGTAAACTCCTCTTTTTCAACCTCAAGAGTTCGAAGAGTCGAATATATATATCAAGATGAAGATTTTATAAGAAGACAATATTTTGCTGATAATCCTTATTCATATGAAGAATATTTTGAGACAATTCTTCTGGGCGGAGTTACTGATATTGAATTTAGTTACATGACTAATAGAAAATGGTATGCCGTATGGCCAATCGACATTATTACAAAAGCTAAAATACCAGAATTAGTAAAGATAACTTTCACTAAAAATAATTTGCAATATGAGTGGATTATCAATCCAAATATAGATTATGTATATAAAAGATAAAGAAAAAGGGGTAATTTTGATCTCTGTTTTGTTAATTGTCCTTGTGCTATCTGCAATAGCTATGTCAATTGGCAATAATTTTCTATTAGCCTTTAAGAGGTCTATATACCAAGATCTGCAAACAAATAGCTTTGAGTTATTTAAGAATATTGAGTCTATCTCCATAAAAAGAATTGAAGAGAAAAATAGATTTGGATCACAAGCGTTGACTAAAGAAGACCCTTTATTTAAAGATACCTTCTATTTTGAATTACCTAATGGTCAGTTATATGCGCAAATATCAGATGCTTCAAATTGCTTAAATATTAACTCTGTTGTGTCCTTATCCAATAAAAATTATATTCAAAATCCAAAAGGAATGGCATCTATAAAAAAGCTTCTACTACTCAAAGAATTTGATGAAAGAGATATAGATTCATTGATAGATCAGATGATTGACTGGATTGATATTGATAATCAACCAAGACAAGGAGGGTTAGAGGATTACTTTTATACAGGCCCTCTTCATACCCCTCAACAATATACTAGCAAAAGACTTTTTTATGATCTGTCTGAACTTAAAAACCTACCTGCATGGAGAAAATTTAATTGGAATGATATTGATAAAAATTTATGTTCAATTCCAATTTCAGGAAACTCTAAAGTGAATATAAATACATTAAATATAGAGGATTCAGAGCTTCTATCTTCTTTGTTACCAAATGCAACAGTAAAAGATGCTGAGGCAATAATTGCTAATATCCCACAAGAGGGTTTTGTTGATATATCCCAACTAGTTACTGAATTTCCTGGAGTTGATTTTACTAAGAGCGATGCTAGTATTTCATTTACATCAAATCTATTTTCCATAAAATCTGAGATAATAAGCGATGAGTTGAAAATCAGCTCGGAAAGTATTATGTATTTGGAAAATAACAGGAATGGATATGTTGTTTCAAGAACATACAATGGACTTTAAAATAGAAAATGAATAGATATTTATTACATAACTTAAGCAATAACCATAACGAAGTTGAGGTTTTTCATTATGTTGATAATATTTTTCAGTCAAAAAAACTACTTCACTTGGATGATATTTCTAGTCATATAGGCTCAGACTCAGAAATTTTTTATTTTATACCTTCTTCAAAAATATCATCTGTAAAGTTAGATATATCAGCTGATGATACTGATGAAGCAGTTCGAGCAAGATTATTGTCTGAGATGGATGATTTTATAGTGAGTGACATTTCTGAGAATGAAATCTTCATTCATAGAAATTCTAAACTCAATTTAGCAATTTTAATTGATAAGAGTTACCTCATATCTATCACTGAAAAATTAAGAAGCACAGGTTCAAAAATTTATATTTATCCTGAGCATATGTTGTCTTTTTTAAAAGATGAATCTTCAATTTTCAAGGTCTCAGATAGAATCATTTTCTCATTTTCTGCTGGAGAGGGCTTTTCACAAAATGAGATAAATTTAGATGATTATGTAAAGTTAGTTAAGAAAGAAAGAGAAAACTTTTTGCCAAAGATATATCTAAGTAATAATATTCTTGCTGAAAATTTTAAAAATAGCGAGATAGAGGATGTTAGTCTTGAATCACTTCATCTAGTTTTTATAAAAGAACACTCATTTCTTCCCAATCTTTATCGTGGTGGTTTCCATTTAGATTATTGGATAAAAAGATATCAAATTAATAAACTTGATCTTGCTTTAGCAATTGCTGCTATGAGTCTTCTAGTCATTTATCCAATTTCTAGTACATTTTTAAATAACTCTTATGCTGATGAGTATAAAACTGAAACCGTAAGCCTTTTTAAAAAGATCAATCCTAATATTAAAAAAGTTGTTAATCCTAGAAGGCAAATTGATGAGATTTTGAATTCCTATAGTTTAGAACAAGCCTCAAATTTAAATATTTCTGGACTAGATAGTATAAAAAGACTTGATATAGCTGAAATTACTAAGCTTTATATGGATATTGATAAATCTGAGGCTCAACTAACTCTGTCTGGTCTTGGAAGCACTCAATATCAGTTTTTGATCAATCTCTTGCCCCAAGCAAACCTAACTTTGATAAAAGAGGATATTAAAACATCAGAAGGGCAAGTTTCAGGGTTGATTATCATTGGGCTATCAGGTTAATTATGAAAGAAATATTCAATAATCTTCAAAACCGTGAAAAAAGTTTATTAATTATTTTAGCCTGTATTATTATTTTAGGCATTCTGTTGTCCTCAGCGACCAATCTTTACAGTAATCTACAAAACTCTTCTCAAAGATTAAATTCTGCGAAATCAGATTATGATTATGTCTACCAACAAGCTGAAGTCTTATCGCTAAATCTTGCGCAAAAGTCTTTTTTACTAGATGCAGAAAATACTTATGCTGAGCTTGATAAGGTGGCTCGAGATTTTGAGTTAATTAATTACATTCTAACCAAGGATGATTCAGAGCTTAAGATTGTTTACATTCTAAATGATCTTGAGAAATCACTGTTGTTTATTGAAGAGTCAGTTAAGATTATCGGAATAACACCAGCTTTTATTGATGTATCAAGACTTAATGAGATAAAACGATTTACGGTTATCTATAATATAAAGTAATTTTAAAAGCTAATTAGTTGTTTTTAATTTGAATCTTTTCTGAATAAAGTTCATGAAATAGCTTAACAGCTGTTGAATCAGAAACTCCCCAACTGGTTGCATGAATTTTTGAAATAGAGAGCTCACTAATTATTTGCGAATATATTTCAATAGCTGAGTCAATAACATCAACTCTGTCATCTTTCAGGTTATATTTAGATTTCTTTTCTGATTTATCTAGCTTTGAGAGCTCTATAGCTTTTTTATTAAAATCTTCAATAGTTAAAGACTTTACTTTATAAATATTTAGAAAAGATCTTATATTTCCTCCTATTCCTACAAGCTTCATTTTTCTTTGATGCTGAACTAACCAATCAAGCATTCTTTCCCATTCATCTTTATGATCCATGCCTAAATAATTTCTTACAGCACCAAGCTGAAAAGACTGTATATAATCTTTTTCTTTTGTATGAATATAGAATTCAGTAGAACCTCCTCCAATATCTACATATATCTTATCTGTTGAAGCCTGAGCTTTTGGGTGAAACCTAATTAATTTAGCTTCCTCTAACCCAGAGATTATTCTTATTGGATGCTCAATACTATTTTCTACCATTCGTCTTGCATCCTCAGAGTTTGAGGTGTCTCTAAACGCTGAAGTTGCTACAATTTCGTACATTTCTATCTGATTTTCTTCAAAGTATTTCTTATACTTTTCTAAAACATCAATGAGCGCTTTTAACTTTTCCTCTGAAAGAAAGCCGTCTTTAAATACATCTGTACCTAGCCTCATTGGAGTTCTTTTACTTTCTATAAATTCAATAGAAGTTGGAGTGGTAGAAAATATTTTAGATTTAATGGCATTTGTACCTATATCTATAGCCGCAATTTTCATATTAGTTAACTATCATCAGAATATTTTGTTATGGACATATACTGCTCATAATTTAGATTGTTAAAAATAACACCGTCAAGGCTTGCTGAATAATTTGCGATGTCTTTAGACCAAGACACTGGTTTTAAAAGTTTCTTTTTTTCATAATCAGTTTTATTTAATAAAAATCGAAGCGCGGTTAATCTTGCAATCATTTTATTATTAGAATTGATTACAATCCAAGGAGAGTTTTCCGTTGATGTTTTACTAAACATTTGCTCCTTATATAGAGTGAAGGCATCCCATTTTGTCACTATTCGCTCATCATTTTCTGACAACTTCCAGTATTTGAGTTGAGAGTTTCTTCGAGCATTTATTCTTTTTTTTTGCTGATCCTTTGATAATGAAAAATAGAATTTTGTAATCTCTGTACCTGAATTGGTAAGATCATCTTCCCATGTATTAACTTTGTTCATAAATGCTCTATATTGCTTTTCATTACAATAATTCATAACAGGTTCAGTTATAGCTCTTGTATACCAGGACCTATCTAAAAAGGCTATTTCACCATTTTTTGGCAATACCTTTTGCCATCTTTGAAACCAATGTGATGACTCCCATTTAGATGGGATACCAAGATGTACATAGCGAAAATTTTTAGGTATGAGGTGCTCAGAAAAGAATTTTATTGCTGAGCTTTTCCCAGCCGTATCCCTTCCTTCAAAGGCTATACAAATCTTTCTATTATTTTTAATAACATCTTCTTGTAATTTTAAAAGTTCAATCTGCAATCTTCTTTTTTCAAGCGCATACGCGCTAGGATTAAGTTGTTTGTAGATAGTTTGATCTAATGATATTAATGACATGTAATCTTTATAATAAAGTTTATTTTTCTAAGAAAAACAGTTCACTAAAAAGTAAAACTATTTCACTAAAAAGTACAGGTTTCTTCACTTAAATGTCACACAAAAAAGTTCAAATGTATTCATATAAACTTTAATAAGATAATTTAATATGGAAACTTTATTTCTTGACCCGACCTTAATACTCATTATAGCAGCTTTTGCTGGCTTCTTTATGGCTTTTGGGATTGGAGCTAATGATGTTGCTAATGCAATGGGAACTTCAGTAGGCAGCAAAGCCATAACTTTTAAACAAGCAGTCATAATTGCTGCTATTTTTGAATTTTTAGGAGCTTATCTTGCCGGAGGCGAAGTTACTTCAACAATAAGAAAAGGGATAGTTGATCCTAACCTTTACGCAGACAACAATAATATCTTTATTATAGGAATGTTATCGGCCTTAATGGCAGCAGGAACCTGGTTGTATATTGCTAGCAGAAAAGGATGGCCTGTATCAACTACACACTCAATAGTTGGTGCAATTGTTGGTTTTGTTGTTATCTCTCTTGGCTTCGAAGCAGTATCTTGGTCAAAAGTAGGAACTATTGCATCTAGTTGGGTTATATCACCAATAACAGCTGGAACTATGTCATTCTTAATATTCTTAAGTGCTAAGAAGCTTATTTTAGATAGACCTAATCCAGAACAAGCAGCGATATCATTAATTCCTTTTTACAGTTTCTTTGTAGCTGTCATTATTGGACTAGTTACAGCAAGAAAAGGCTTGAAACATGTCGGTTTGCCTCTTTCTGATAGTGAGGTTCTTATGGTCACAATTGGATTTGGTGTCATTGTCTCAATAATTACAGCTATTCTCTTAAACTTAAATGCTAAAAAGATTAAAGAGTATGGAGTTGAATCTGCTTTTGCAATTCTTATGATTGTTACAGCTTCAGCTATGGCTTTTGCACATGGCTCTAATGACGTTGCAAATGCAATAGGTCCAGTTTCAGCAATCATCAGCGTTGCTAGTGAAGGGTCAATTGGCTCTAAAGCTTCTGTGAACTCATGGGTATTACTTCTTGGTGGGATTGGTATTGTTTTTGGTCTAGCCATGCTGGGTGGAAAAGTTATTAAAACTGTTGGTACAAAGATTACAACATTAACACCAAGCTTAGGATTCTCTGCTGAAATGGCAGCAGCATCTACTGTAGTTGCTGCGACTTATCTAGGGTTTCCAATATCTACAACTCATACTTTGGTGGGAGCTGTCATTGGGGTAGGTCTTGCAAAAGGAGTGTCACATATAGATCTAAACTCCATTGGAAGAATTGTTCTTTCTTGGTTAATAACAATACCTATTGGAGCATCTTTAACCATACTTTTTTATGTTATTTTAAGAATCATTTTTGGTGTCTAGAAGTATGATTTCTAAAAAATATTTTGTTTTAAGAAAAATACTCTTTATAAGCTTTTTAGCAATTAGTTTTACAAGTAATGCTGATATAAATTTTTATGGGAAAGTTAATGTTAGCTTAGAAGATACAGATTTAAATGCCTCAAGCAAAACAGAATTTAAAAATAATGCTTCAAGAATTGGCTTTAAAGGATCTTTTGATATTTCATCATCTCTTGAGCTATCTTTTCAAATTGAGGAAGAGATAGATCCAACTGACTTTAAAGCAGACGGTGACAAAGTCTTTAAAGAAAGAAATTCTTTTATTGCTATAAGTGGAAGTTTTGGAGAATTCCTTGCTGGTACTTACGACACAGCTTTTAAGAAGTCACAATTAAAAATAGATCTATTTAATGACACACGAGCTGATATTAAATATATTCTGCGTGGAGAAAATAGAATGAATAGCTTTATGGGTTATACAAGTCCTGATTTTATAGAAGGATTTAATCTCTCCATTAATTCAATAAGCCAATCAACTGGAAGAGGCGAATCTATTGCTTTAAATTACTCAAATAATAATATAAACGCATCTTTAGGGATTGATCAAAACATTAAAGGCTATGATGCAGAAAGATTTAGCATCATGCTGCCCCTTAGAAATATTGATCTAGGTTTGTTATATCAAACATCGAAAAAATTATCCTCAGCAAAATCTTATTCAGGTCATGTCGTTAGCATGAAAAAAAAGGTTTCTAATAAAGGAAGTGTATATGCTCAAAATGCCAAATCAAATATGAGAATTATCTCTGGTAATCAAAACTCTATTGGGTATTCATACAAAATAAATAAATCTACAAAAGCATTTATTCATTACTCTAGCCTCAGCAAAGAGGATAAAGATGAAGACGTTGTTTTTACATCTATTGGCTTTGAATATAAATTTTAGTTACTTTATTTTTATTTCTTAATTTACTTTTCTAAACATTTGTCCATAATTAGGTTATGGGTGTAAATGCTAAACAAGATAGAAGCAAATTAAGGGTAGCTAAAATTATTGAAGCTGCTCATCAAATACTATTAACTCAAAACTTAGAAGATATAACTATTTCAAACCTAGCAACCCACTCTGACTTAAAAAGAACTTCTACTTATAAATTTTTTGCAAATCCCGATGACGTTAAACTCTTACTTGTTAAAAGATACTTTGTAGAATGCTCTGCTGAATTTCGTGAATCTGATAATAATCAAAATTATGATGATCTATCTAAAGCACTTGAGGAGTCAGTAATTAGAATATTTAATTTCTTTTCTAAAAATATCGGTGCGCAAAAGCTCATTTTGCAAAATACTGTAGCACCTCCAGCTAAGTCTGAAACACTTCACTTGCTATCTTCAGAGGTTATTTCTTTTATTGAAAAAAATATAAAGCTCCCGTCTATGTTTAACAAAGAGGGCGTCTTTCTTGTTATGGTTCAGATAGTCATATCTATTTTTTCATTAAATATTAAAGAAAATGGTGAGCTGAATCAGATTGGAAAATCAGAAGCTCAAAGAGCTTCTTATTCATATTTATTAAGTTGTATTGCACAAAAAGATTAACTCTATCGATTAATCCTAAACAAGAGATCTAATTTCATGTTAATAATATTTAAAAAATTTAATTTCTTTTTAATGGCCTTTATCTTTTTTAATCTTGAAGTAAAAGCAGATTTCATTGAAATCGCTCCCAAATATGAAACTCCAGAGATAGCTACTTCTGGTGATGCAGCAGATGATCCTGCTATTTGGTTTAATGCTACCGAACCACATAAATCATTAGTTCTTGCAACAGACAAAAGAAGTGGAGTTTATGTTTATGATTTAAGAGGAAAAAAACTAGGGTTTACAGAGCTTGGCAATATAAACAATATAGATTTAAGAAGTATAGATTTATCGTCAGAATTAACTACTTTCATTGTTGCATCTAATAGAAGTACTCAGTCAATTGATGCATGGCTATATAAAGATAAACATATTGCAGATAATGCCAATAGCAAACAATTTGCACTTTCCAAGAATCCGCAAATACAAACTCAGTCAAATATAAATATTTATGGAATTTGTGTGGGCAATGATCCTGAGCTGGGTTTAATAATCTTTGCTACCGAGGATGGCGGGCCTAATGTAGAGGTTTGGCAATATATTAATAGCGCTCTTAAATTAATCCATACATTTAGTAATAATGGTGAATCAGAGGGCTGTGTTTATGATGATGAAAATAGAACTCTATTTATTTCAGAAGAAAATATTAATGGAGTTCTTAAGGCATATAAGCTAGAAAGCTCCTTAAATTTCAATAATCCATTTGTAGTAGATTCTCGTGAAGGTAATATTGGAGGAGATCCAGAAGGTGTTGCTATCTATAAAACTTCTTCGACCAGTGGTTATGTCGTTTTATCTTCTCAAGGTGATTCAAAATATAATATTTACAATCGAGAAGCACCTTATGAATATATCAATAGTTTTAGAGTTGGGTCCTCAATCTATGGTTCAATTGATGGCGCAAGTGATACTGATGGTGTTGCTATATTGAGCAATAAACTCAATAGAGATTTTCCTCAAGGTCTTCTAGTTGTTCAGGATGGATACAATAAAGACAAAGGAATTGATAAAAACCAAAATTTTAAATACGTTTCATTTCGAGATATTTTAAAGAAATTAAAGCTTTAACTTTTTTACAAAGTCTATAACATCTTTAGCTAAAATCTCTGGATTTTCATTCGCGGCAAAGTGTCCACCATCAAATTCATTCCACTGAACAACATTGTAAATTTTCTCAGCCCATGCTCGAGGTGGTTTAATAATTTCATTACTAAATAAGGCTCCTGCAAAAGGGGCTTTGATAGGGTTAAAAGAAAAACCAATTTGACCATTTGCTTTGTATATTCTGCATGAGGAGGTAATAGATTCTGTAAACCAATAAAGTGAAACTATAGCTAGCACCTCATCTAAATCTAGTATTAACTTATCATTCTCATCATCGGTCCATGCATGAAACTTTTCAATTATCCATGCGGCCAAACCAATAGGAGAGTCATTAAGTCCATATCCAAGTGTTTGTGGTTTTGTGCTTTGAATTGCATAGTAGCCATAACCGCTTGATTGATACTTTTGTTGATTATTTAAGCCTTTTATTTCACTTTCGTTCAATCCTTCAAGAGGATCACTGTCAGCAGGAGGCCAAGCAATAATTAAATTAAGATGAATACCAAGACAGGCTTCTGGAAATAATTCGGCGATCCATTTACTGACGGTAGCTCCCCAGTCACCACCTTGAACAACATACTTGTCATAACCTAACTCAAGCATTAGTTCATGTTCAAGCTTAGCAATTTCTTCAGAGCTCATTCCTGGTGCAGAGGCTTTGTCTGAGAATCCAAAACCGACAAGAGAAGGGCATACGATATGAAAATCTACTTCAGGATTGTTTTTTAAGATTGGAATAATTTTTAAGAACTCTTGAATACTTCCTGGCCAACCATGTGTCATAAGCAAAGGAATCGCATTAGGATTGTCTGATGGAGAGTGCAAAAAATGTATTTTTAGCCCCGAACTAGTTTGAAATTTATAGCTACCAATCTTATTTAGTAGATTTTCATGATGACGCCAATCAAAATCGTTTACCCAATAGTCGGCAACACTTTTCATGAACTTTAAACTAGTTCCATGTGACCACTTTTTGTCATTCACTTCATCAGGCCAACGTGTTAATTCTATCTTTTTATGCAGTAACTCAATTTCAGAGTTTTCAATATGTATTGGAAAATTTTCGATCATGCTTACCCCTTATTTACAGATACAATATTTTATCTATGTTTATTTTACAACTGCTATAATTCACACCCACTTATGAATCTAGAATCAATACAAGAATTTTTAATTAATAATATTGAATACTCCTGGATGATTATTATGTTTTTTGCATTTGCAGAATCCTTTTTAATTACTGGCATCTTTATTTCTTCAGCAATTCTCTTCTCTATATGCATATTTTTGTACAACATGGGCGCTCTAAGTATTTTTGGTATCGTTCCTGTTGCAATGATAGGAGCGCATATTGGAGATGTTTCCAGTTTCTTTTTAGGTAAAACTCTAGGTCCTCAAATTTTGGCTTCAAAAGCCCTTACTAAAAGACAAAAAACAATAAAAAGAGCACAAAAGTTTCTAGATAAATTTGGTCCTTATACAGTTCTCTTTGGAAGATTTGTACCAGCTATTAGATCATTAACTCCTTTTTTGCTTGGAGTTTCTGACGTAAAAGCGTTAAGATTTTATATAGCAGATGTAATAGCCTGCATTACTTGGGGCATTGCTTTAGGTTTTCTGGTAATAGGCATTGGCTCAATTTTTGGTTAAAACTTTATGATTAATATACTAATTTTATTTTTAAGCGTTATTGCAGTTGTATTTTTATTTCAACAATTAATTAAAGCGAAGAGGTCAGGAAGGTTTATTCAAATAATAAGAGACTTATTTGTTGTCCTCCTTGCTTTGGCAATGACTTCAGCTATTTTTTATATAGTATTTAGATTAGTTATTAGATTTTTTATCTAAGATTTTTATTATTTTTTAAATGACTTTATTTCAAAAGATTATTGATAAAGAAATACCAGCAGATATTATTTTTGAAGATGATCTCTCTCTGGTCTTTAAGGATATTAATCCGCAGGCACCAGTCCATCTTTTAATTATCCCAAAAAAACCAATAGTAAAAGTTTCAGATGCTTCCGAAGAAGATAAAGAGTTACTAGGACATTTGATGTGGGTAGCAGGAGAGGTTGCAAGACAGATTGGTGTTGAAGATACTTTTAGGCTAGTTGTAAACAACGGCGCCAAGGCTGGACAAAGCGTATTTCATGTCCATATTCATCTTTTATCAGGCCGTCCATTTTCATGGCCGCCAGGTTAATTCACTAACCTGGATAAAACATAGATCCAACGCCCAGTGCAAATACGAGTGCGCCGATACCTAATACAAAGAATGCTCCATGTCTTAAAGTTTCTGAATCAGTATTCATAATAATCTCCCTTATTAAGAATATAAAAAAAAATACACTTATATTCAAGTTTTATCTATTTATTTTGTATATATATTCTTCCCAAACAATAACCTTATTTCATTAGTCGTTTCGGGTTATCATTGCTTCAACGAAACTAGTATTAGGTTAATTGTTGAATGACGAAACTTAAATTAAATACTGAATCAAAGGCATGGATAGCTTATGACGCTGGGAATTCAGCTTTTGCAACAACTATAGTTGCAGCTTTCTTTCCTATTTTTTATACAGAGTTCTGGTCTTCTGGGGTAGATAGTCTTGTTGCTACATCCTATTATACTTGGACCCTTACAATTAGTAATTTAGTATTATTATTTTCAGCTCCTATTATTGGTTCTATTACAGACTTATCTAGAACAACTAAGAAATTATTTACCTTATTTACTCTGATTTCTATAATCTTCGTAGCTTTATTATTTACTTTAGAAATAGGGGCTTGGTTCCAAGCATTAATATTTTTTGGTATTGCTAATTACTGCTTTTCTGCAGGTAATATTTTGTACGACAAGATGTTAGTACAAATTGCTCCTCAATCTCAGCTCACAAGAATCTCAAGCCTTGGATTTGCCTTTGGGTATTTAGGTGGAGGCATGCTTTTTTTAGTGAATGCAATCATGACTTTATATCCAGAATCTTTTGGTCTTGCTGATGCCTCTGAAGCAATCAGATGGTCTTTTATCATGGTATCTATTTGGTGGAGCTTATTTTTAATACCTATTGCTATCCATTTTAAAGACAGGGGTATTGCTCTCTACGAAAAATCTTTAATTAAAGAATCAACATTTAAAGTTTTTGTTACCTTAAGAAATATATCAGAGCATAAGAATGCTTTTCTTTTTTTATTAGCCTTCTTTCTATATATAGATGGAGTTCATACTGTTATGTACTTAGCATCTACCTTTGCTATTAATATTGGATTGGAGAGTAGTGCTGTTATTACTGGGTTGATTCTTGTTCAATTTGTAGCATTTCCAGCTACCTTAATTTGGTCCAAAATTTCTGCAAAATATGGAGATAGATCAGTTATTAATATATGCATCATTGTTTACATAGCAATTGTGGTTTACTCAACTACGCTCTCTTCAGCAGCAGAATTTTACATATTAGCTGCAGGCGTTGGATCAGTTCAAGGAGGAATTCAGGCTTGTTCAAGAAGTCTGTTTGGGAAATTAGTACCCGAAGAAAAAGCGGGTGAATTTTTTGGATTTTTTAATACTTTTGGAAAGGCTGGTGCTTTTATAGGACCTGCTCTTGTAGGAATGTTCATTTTTGTTTTTGATAGCATTACAATTGCGTTAACTCCAATTATTTTATTATTTGTTGCAGGTGGGTTAATAATGTTGAAAGTTAAGGAGCCTAATGAAATTACTTAGCAAAGAATCAATAATTTTTTATAGCATACTAGGGGCTTTTGCAGGATTTGTTGTCGCACCATTTATTCGAAGCTTATTGGATCTAAGTTTCACCCTAGAGATTATTATTACAACAGCAATAATTCTTCCTATGTATTACTTTGCTAAAAAGTTTTTTGTAAATCTTAAGACGAAATATTTTTCTTAGCTAAAAGTTGCTTAAGCTCCAAAGGTTTATCAGTAATAATTCCATCAACACCCATTGATATAAGTTTATCCATTGTCTGAATATCGTTAATGGTCCAAACAATAATTTTCAAACCTTTATTTTGAACATAATTTATGAATCTTTTAGTGACTATTTTTATACCATATTGATATATAGGCACTTGAAGACATTGTCCATGAATCGATTTTGAGTAAAGACCAAAACTTGCAAGCAATGTTTTAATTATTTCCTTGGGGCCCATTGATATACAGATATCAGGATATAAATTTCTAACTACTTCGAGCCGTTTGCTTGAAAAGCTCGCAATGCAGACTCGACTGAGTGCATTACATTCTTCAATAACTTTTAACGCAGGTAATGCAACATCATCAGTTTTTACATCAATTTGGAAGAGGGTAGTCGGAAGGCTTTCCAGTACAGATCTGAGAGTAGGAATTTTATGATCAGAAAAAATTACTAAATCATCAATCTCGTGACTTGAAAGCTCATTAAATAATTTCTTTTCTCCAACAATCCTAGATAAGTCTTCATCATGAAATATATAAGGAATCCCATCGGAGGTAATCTGCACATCAGTCTCAATATAATCACACCCTATGCTGTGAGCATACTGAAATGATTCGAGTGTATTCTCATTTGCTTCTAATGCACCCCCTCTATGGGCTAGAACCGCCATGCCTTGAAAGTCTAAATAATGTTTCATAAGCTAATATTACTGTAAAATAAGAGTTAAATTATATCCTAATGGTTGCACGTGAAAAGATTTGATTCTATTAGACCTTACACTGATTCAGAAGTACAAAGTGTACTTCAGCAATTATCTACAAATAGTGATGTTGTTAAGGCCTTTATTTCTGCCACTAAGTTTGGCTTTTTAACAAAGATACCTTTTAGCGTATGGATTGCATCTAAGATTCTTCAAACAAAGATTAAAAGTATTCATACTATTAATGACTATCAATCTATTTTTGAGAATTTAGTTAGCAATATGATTGATACAAAAACTTCAGGTTTTACTTGTAACGGCTTTCAAAACATCAAACCAAATATGTCATATTTGTATATGTCTAATCATAGAGATATTACTGTTGATCCAGCTCTATTAAATTACATGCTTCATCAAAATAATTTTAAAACAACCAATATTGCTGTAGGAAATAATTTGATGAGCGAAGCCTGGGCTTCAGATTTAATGAGACTTAATAAGAGTTTTATTATAGATCGCACTGGCAAATCTAAACGTGAAATATATCAGGGACTTAATTTAGCATCTGAATATATCGAAGATAGTATTTTAGAAAAAAATGAACCAATTTGGATTGCTCAAAAACAAGGAAGGGCAAAAGATGGCCTGGATAAAACTGATCCCGCTTTATTAAAAATGATTCATTTAATTAATAGAAAATCTATACCAATTAGTGATTACTTTAATTCTCTATGCTTTATACCTGTAGCAGTTTCATATGAATTTGATCCCAATGACTTATTCAAAGCAAACGAACTTCATGCCATTGAAACCCATCAAGAATATATAAAAACTGATAAAGAGGATCTTAACTCTATTGCTAATGGTATTTCTGGTCAGAAGGGCTTGGTTAATTTGAATATTGGTTCTCCGATCAATTTTATAGATAATAGCTACGAGGCCTGTGCTAATTTGATAAGTCGATCAATACTAGATTTATATCAATTACAGCCTTCAAATTTTGCTGCATGCCAATTACAAAATATTAAATACACTCTTGATTGTAATTTTTCTAAGGATCAAATTAATTTTGCTAAAGATTATCTTGAAAACAGAACTAGGGGACTTGAACCAGGAATTAAAGCATTACTATTGCAGCAATACTCTAATCCTGTAATTCAAAAGGAAGCACTATAATTTAAAAACTATATCCTTGTTCGTTGTGCTCATTAATATCAACACCTTCAGACTCTACATCTTCACTTACACGGATATCAGTAAAGACACTTATAGCTCTAATAATTAAATATGTTGCTAATCCCGTCCAAGCAGCAATTACAGTAATACCTAGTAACTGCGCTTTTAATTGCACCCAAACACCACCTTCAGCAATACCTGATGCTCCGGAACCTAAGAAGCCTTCAGGTGATCCAAGAAAACTTATCATTATTATTCCTAGAATTCCTCCAACTCCATGAACAGGAAAAACATCTAATGAATCATCAATATGAAAGTAACCTTTTATAGCTTGAGTTGCATAGAAACAAATATAACCCGCCATAACACCAATTAATAAAGCTCCTGCAGGACCAACGCTTCCAGCAGCTGGTGTTATAGTTGCTAAACCAGCAACCATGCCTGTAGCTATGCCAATGATGGTAGCTTTACCCTGTTTAATCCATTCAATGCTCATCCAAGTTAAGGCTCCAACTGCAGCACTTATGTGAGTAACCAACATAGCCATGCTCGCACTAGAATCTGCTGCAACAGCACTACCTGCATTAAAACCAAACCATCCCACCCAGAGCATGCAAGCTCCTATCATGACCATGGTTCTGTTATGAGGAGGCATAGCATTGCCAGGAAATCCTTTACGATTGCCCAGCATGACGGCTGCAACGAGAGCACCAACACCACAAGTAGTATGGACCACTAAACCACCAGCAAAATCTATAACGCCAGCATTTGCAAGGAATCCGCCTCCCCACACCATATGACATGCAGGCAAATAAACAAAAGTAAACCAAAGAACGGAAAATACACAAATAGGCCCAAATTTTACTCTTTCAGCAAATGCGCCGACAACTAAAGCTGGAGTAATTATTGCAAAAGTCATTTGAAACATAACAAATAGTGATTCAGGAATAGAGCCAGACATTGAATCTCTTTCTATACCATTTAAAAATAATGCACTTAAGTCACCGATATACAGACCTTCACCTTTAAAGGCTAAGCTATATCCATAAACAACCCAACAAACAGATACTAAGCATGCAATTGCAAAACATTGCATTAATACTGACAAAACATTTTTTGATCTAACTAAGCCGCCATAAAATAATGCAAGTCCTGGTAATGTCATAAAAAGCACTAAAGCTGTGGACGTTAGTATCCATGAAGTATCTCCAGAGTTTATTTCTTGAGCAACAATTGCTGGGGTAAAAGCAGCAAATGAAAAAGCCATTAATATTTTTTTAATCGTCATAATATCTCCTTTAAATGGCCTCGGAGCCAGTTTCATTAGTTCTAATTCTTATTACATCCTCAACGTTGGTAATAAATATTTTTCCATCACCAATTTTTCCAGTATTAGCAGACTCAACAATGGCAGATATAACTTTTTCAGTATCCATTGTAAGAATTTCAAGTTTTATTTTTGGTAATGTATCTACTGAATATTCAGCACCTCTATACATTTCTGTATGACCTTTCTGTCTTCCGTAGCCTTTAACTTCAGAAATAGTTAAACCTTCAACTCCTGATTTTGTTAAAGATTCTCTAACTTCATCGAGTTTAAAAGGTTTAATAATTGCAGTTACTAATTTCATATATCCCCCTGATTGTTGTACTTATAAATTTAGATGCAATTTATATGCCAAATAATTTTATGATTTACGCACAACTAAGGTATGTAGTAATTTTTTATGAAATAAACAGATAAAAGTTATAAATGAAAAGAGTTAAATATAATCTTAGGGGGAGGTATGATTATAAATAACTCTTTTCTAGAAAAATTTAAGAATGGTTAATTTGCATAGGGGAGCAACACAAATTAACCATAACTTAAATTACTTAAATTCTGGATAAGCTTCTACACCTATCTCAGAAACATCAAGTCCTTCAAATTGCTCTTCATCAGTTGCTCTTATTGGCAGTAACATATTTATCAAATAAATAGTTGCAAAACTTGTTGCATATGTGAAACCAGCAATTAAAACAACACCAGTAAGTTGGCCAACAAAATCAGCTCCACCAGTCAAAGCAACAATTAGAACACCATATATACCCACAATACCGTGAGCAGAAATAGCTCCTACAGGATCATCAATACCTCGTTTCTCTAAGAAAAGAATAGAGAAATAAACTATCGCACCACCAATTGCTCCAACAAGAACAGCGCTACCAGCAGATGAGCTTAAAGGATCAGCAGTAATTGAAACTAATCCAGCAATAGCACCATTAATAGCCATTGTTACATCCATCTTGCCAGTTCTAAAAAGACTCAACATCAGTGCAGCAACAACACCACCGGCTGCAGCCATATTAGTATTTAAAAATACTTGGCTTACCGCAGTCGCACTGCTAACTTCAGATACCTTAAGTTCTGAGCCGCCATTGAATCCAAACCATCCTAACCAAAGAATCCATGCACCAAGCGCAGCCATAGGAATATTTGATCCAGGCATAGGATTTACAGAACCATCGTAGTTATACTTTCCTTTTCTTGGACCAAGAACTGTTACAACTGCTAAAGCAGCAGCAGCTCCGCACAAATGCACCGTTCCGGAACCTGCATAATCAGAATATGAAATACCCATTGATGCAAATCCACCACCCCAGTTCCAAAAACCTTGAGTAGGGTAGATAAAACCAGTTAAAACAATAGCAAATAAGAAAAATGGTATTAGCTTCATTCTTCCAGCAACTGCACCTGAGACTATTGACATAGCAGTAGCAACAAATACAACTTGGAAAAAGAAGTCAGCTTGATGGGAGTAGTAGCCTACAAAATCACCGCCAGCAACTGATCCTGATGCTCCATACAACATGGGCTCAGCTTCTGTTGCAGTGGATAATGTCCACGAAGTTCCTATTTTTGGGAAAAGCCCACTAAGATAGCTATCTCCTGAATACATTAAAGCAAAACCACATACTAAATACATGATTGAGGCTATCGAATATAGACCTAAATTTTTCGTTACAATTTCAGATACATCTTTTTTTTGTACTAGACCCGCTTCAAGCATAGTAAAACCTGCTGCCATCCACATTACTAAAGCACCAGCCATAACGGCATAAAAAGTATCTAATGCAAATTTTATTTCTTCCATAGTATTTCTCCTTTAAATAGCCTCAGAACCAGTTTGTCCGGTTCTGATTCTTATTACGTCTTCAACGTTAGTTACAAATATTTTTCCATCACCAATTTTTCCAGTATTAGCTGATTCTGAAATTACTTTAATTACAGTTTCAAAATCGTCTGTTAGGATTTCAAGTTTTATTTTTGGTAATGTATCTACTGAATATTCAGCACCTCTATACATTTCTGTATGACCTTTCTGTCTTCCATAGCCTTTAACTTCAGAGATAGTTAAGCCTTCAATTCCAGCTTCAACTAATGCTTCTTTAACTTCTTGAAGTTTAAAAGGTTTAATAATTGCGGTTATTAATTTCATAATAGGGGGAAAATTAATTCAGCAATTAAAAGCTTGCAGAAACAGAAAATACAAGTGCATCTTCATCCATTAAATCAACAGAGTCAGAACTAAAATCTGAATATGTTAATCCACAATCATATTCACCACATGCAAATCCATAACCTAATGCATAGTTAGTCCCGTAGGTATCGTAATCACCATATGAGACTGAAAAATCTCCCATGCTATAGGAAAGATCCATATAGTCTGGCGCACCATCTTGTCCTGCATAATACCCAACACCAAAATCACCATAGCTTAATGCAACACCAATTTCTTGAAAGTCTAGTCCTGAGTCTCCAGGATAACCAAAATCAACGTAACTAACGTCGATACCGACTTCCCCGAGAGAAAAACCATATCCAAAATATGTATCTAACTCACTTCCAGCACCTTCAGAAAAACTTACATTTGAACCCCAAATACCGGCATAAAAACCAGATTCAGATTCAAAATCAAAACCACCTGATAGAGCTGGATCGCTACCAGTTTGTGTCATTCCTCTCCAAATATAATCTGAAGCAAAAGCAACATTTGCACTTACACCAGCAAAGCTAGGAACAGCAATAAAGCCTGTAAGTAGAACAGTTAAAAATTTATTCATTTGTTATCTCCTTGTAATTAAAATTAAGTTCTACCTAGGTAATAGCAATTTTCGTGCCAAAAGGTTTTTGCTCAAACTCTTTTCATATATAAGTTAATGGTTATAATTCCTGTCTAAGTTTTTACGGAGTTAATATGGATTTAAAAAATAAAGTTGCACTTGTTACAGGTGGAGCATCTGGTCTTGGAAGAGCTACTGTTGAAAAGTTTGTTGCCGAAGGAGCAAAAGTAGCCATTCTTGATTTAAATGAAGACAATGCTAAAGAAGTCCAAGCAGCATTAGGTGAAGAGAATGTTCAATATTTTTTAACGAATGTTATGGAAGAGCAACCAGTTATGGATGCAATTGCAGGTATTAAAGAGAAATTTGGAGCTCTTCATATAGCTGTTAATTGTGCTGGTACCGGATATGGTGCAAGGATAATTGGAAAAGAAGCTCCTCATCCATTAGATCATTTTAAATTTATAATTGATTTAAATTTAGTTGGTACTTTTAACGTTATGAGACTAGCTGCTGAGTTGATGGATAAGAATGAGCCTGATGAAAAAGGTGAGAAAGGTGTGTTGATTAATACAGCTTCTGTTGCTGGCTACGAGGGACAAATTGGTCAATCTGCTTACAGCGCTTCGAAAGCTGGCGTAATAGGTTTAACGCTAACTGCCGCTAGAGATCTTGCAAGGCATAATATTAGGGTTTGCACTATTGCCCCAGGTATTTTTGATACGCCTTTAATGCAACTAGCCCCAGACAAAGTTAGACAACCTTTACTTGATTCAACACAATTTCCTCATAGGTTTGGTATTCCAGCAGAATATGGAGACCTTGCTGCCCATATTGTTTCAAATTCATATTTAAATGGTGAAACCATAAGAATTGATTCAGGTATGAGAATGACTCCACGATGAGTGAATATCAAGGCTACTTAATTGAAGAAAAAGACGGCGTCTTATGCAGGATCTATTCAGTTAATAAATACACCTGAAATTGAAGACAATCATTTAATAATTAATGTTGAATACTCATCCTTAAACTATAAAGACGCTTTATCAGCCTCAGGTCCTAAAAGTGGTGTAACAAGGAATTATCCATTTGTTCCTGGTATTGATGCAGTTGGAAAAGTTACTCAATCTATGTCTAACAGGTTTCAAGTCGGTGATGAGGTTATTGTTACCGGATATAGCATGGGCATGAGTGTATATGGTGGATTTGGAGAGATTATTCATGTACCTGCAAATTGGGCGGCAAAACTGCCAAGTAATTTAACAGCTAAAGAAGCTATGAGTTATGGAACTGCAGGCTTGACTGCAGCAGCTTCAGTTAAAAAAATTATTGATAGTGGAATAGATAAAGAAAAGCCAATATTAGTTTCAGGTGCAACAGGTGGAGTTGGCTCTGTTGCTGTAAATATCCTCAATAAGTTAGGCTATGAAGTTCACGCATTAACTGGCAAGAGCTCTGAAGATGAGTTTCTTAAATCCATTGGAGCTTCATCGGTATTGCTTAGAAATGAATTTATGGAAAATCCAACCAGGCCTTTAGACAAGGCTATATATGGAGGTGCTGTAGATACTGTTGGAGGAGATATTTTGGCTAAAATTATTTCTATGACTGCACCTAAATGCTCAGTATCCGCATGTGGGAATGTTGCTGGCATGGAATTAAATACTTCAGTTTTTCCATTTATTTTAAGAGGAGTTTCCTTAATTGGAATTGACTCTGCAGAATCTGCAATTGAATTTAAAGAGTCTATCTGGGATTTACTTGCAGGAGAATGGAAAGTAAATTTAGAAGACTCAACTAAGTCTATAAGTTTAGATTGTGTGGGCGATGAGATTACAAAAATATTAGATGGTAAACAGGTTGGAAGGGTTGTTATTAAACATGGAGAATAAAGATATGAGAGACGATATAGATACTTTTTATGATGATGTAGAATCAAATGAAGATAGCAAATCTGATGCTAAAGTTTCATTTATTATTATTGTCGTTGCTGTAATAGCTGCGCTTTATTGGGTTTCAGGGCAATAAATTTATTCAGATAGATACTTCTCAGCATCTAGGGCTGCCATACAGCCAAAGCCAGCTGAAGTTACTGCTTGTCTGTATATTTGATCAGATACATCTCCGGCAGCAAATACACCTTCAACGCTTGTTTTAGTAACAGATCCGTTTGTACCAGATTGAATAAGAATATAACCATTATCCATATCTAACTGCCCATCAAAAATATCTGTATTAGGTTTATGACCTATTGCAATAAAAATACCCATGACGTCTCTTTTAATTTCTGTCCCATTTTGATTAAGAAGTGCGCCTGTCACTCCAGCCTTATCACCTAAGACTTCTTCTAATTGAGTATTCCATAAGATTTCTATTTTTCCTGCAGACTCTTGTTCAAAAACTCTATCTTGAAGAATTTTTTCACCCCTTAATTCATCTCTCCTATGCACAAGTGTAACTTTAGAGCATATTCTTGAAAGATATAAAGCTTCTTCAAGCGCAGTATTTCCACCTCCAATAACTAAGACTTCCTGATCTTTATAAAAGAAACCATCGCAAGTAGCACAAGCAGAGACTCCTTTTCCTAGAAATTCTTTTTCAGAAGGAAGACCAAGATACATTGCGCTTGCTCCTGTAGAAATAATTAATGCATCAGCAGTATATGAGTCACTACCAGTTAACAAAAAAGGTTTTTGGGTTAGATCTACAGAATCTATATGATCAGCAATCATTTCTACATCAAACTGCATTGCATGATCTTTCATTCTTTTCATTAAATCTGGACCTTGAAGACCATCACTATCCCCAGGCCAGTTTTCAACATCTGTAGTGGTAGTTAATTGGCCACCTTCTTGCGATCCTGCAATAAGTGCTGGATTTAATCCTGCTCTTGCAGCGTAAATTGAGGCTGAATATCCTGCTGGACCCGAGCCAAGAATTATTAGTTTTTTATGATTATTCATGTAGCAAAATTATAATTCAAATATACACAAATTGTGATTAATTCCAATATAATTAATCATATATTAATAATATTTAAACAATGAATTCTCCATATACTAAAAGCATCTTTAAGAGTTTTCTTGGATTCGCTCTTTTAGGTTTATGTTTATATATTTTTATAGCACTTATTTCTTACAATTCATCTGATCCAGGCTTTTCTTCCTTTTCTTCCAATCAAGAAATTGTAAATATGGGAGGTCCCTTTGGTGCTTGGATTTCAGACATTCTTTTTGTTCTTTTTGGTATTGCTGCATATATTATCCTTGGACTTTTAGCTAGCCTTTCAATTGAATCAATATTTTTTACTAGTAAATACTCATCGAGAGCCAAATCTTACTTTCGTTTTATTGGATCCATAGCTACGATTTTATGCGCATGTTCTTTATTTGAATTTTATTTAGAAGGAAATAACTATCCAGAGTTATCTGCTGGCGGTTATACAGGTAATTTAATTTTTACATCTCTATCAAACATTTTTGGTCAAATAGGTGCTTTAATTTTTTTAATTCTTTTTTTAATACCATCCTTTGCTTTAGCATTTAATTTTAGTTGGACCAAGGTTCTTGATAAAGTTGGTTCTTCTTTATTATTAGTAACAAAGCATGTAAATAGAATTGTTTCTAATTTATTTTCTAAAATAAAAAGTGCTATAAAAAGATACAGAGAACAACAAAAATTGAGATCTGAAGCCAATGCTAGGCAGAAAGAAGAAAAGGTTAAAGAAGTAGTCGCTAAAAAACCAGCTGAGATTAAAGCTCCAGTTAAGGAAATTCAAAAAGATCTTGAACCAGAAAAAACTAAAACTGAAGTTAAGCCAATTGCTTCAAGTCCTAGCGGTCCAAAATCTATTTCTGAAGATGAAAAAACCAGAATGCCAAGTACGGAACTCTTAGATAGGGCTCTTGATGATGGTTCATCTTTATCTCAAGAAGATTTAAGCGCTCTAGCAAGTTTGCTAGAACTAAAACTTGCTGAATTTGGTGTAACTGCCGATGTTGTTTCTGTTTTACCTGGGCCAGTTGTTACTAGGTTTGAGATAGAATTAGCTCCTGGCACAAAAGCTAGTAAAGTTACAAATATTGCTCAAGATATAGCTAGATCTTTGGCGGTAAGCAGTGTCAGGGTGGTAGAGGTTATTGAAGGAAAATCTGTAGTAGGAATTGAGATACCTAATACCAACAGAAAAATGGTTCGTCTTACTGAAATACTCTCCTCTAATGCATTTAAGAATTCAACATCAAGTCTTTCATTAGCCCTTGGTCATGATATTGCTGGTAAATCTGTAGTAGTTGATTTGGCAAAAATGCCCATTTATTGGTAGCTGGAACCACAGGATCAGGAAAATCTGTTGGTGTTAATGCAATGTTACTAAGCTTACTATTTAAATCTGATCCTGAAGATGTTCGTTTAATTTTAATTGATCCAAAAATGCTTGAATTGTCAGTTTATGATGGTATTCCGCATTTATTAACTCCAGTTATTACTGATATGACAGATGCATCTAATGGCCTTAGGTGGTGTGTTGCTGAGATGGACAGAAGGTATAAGTTAATGTCTATTATGGGTGTAAGAAATCTTCAAGGCTTCAATAAAAAAATTGAAGATGCTGCAGCAAATGGTCAACAAATTCCAGATCCATTGACCGAGGACGAAGATGTATTTCTTAGAAAAGCTTCCGGCTATTGTTGTAGTGGTAGACGAGTTTGCTGACATGATGATGCTGGTCGGAAAAAAAGTTGAACACCTTATAGCCAGAATAGCTCAAAAGGCTAGGGCGGCAGGAATACATTTAATACTTGCAACACAAAGACCTTCTGTTGATGTTATTACTGGACTTATTAAAGCAAATATTCCAACGCGAATAGGTTTTCAGGTCTCATCCAAGATAGATTCAAGAACTATTCTTGATCAGGGTGGAGCAGAGCAATTACTTGGATGGGGTGATATGCTTTATCTGCCTCCAGGTGTGAGTGTTCCAATGAGAGTTCATGGCGCTTTTGTCGGAGATGATGAAGTGCACAGAGTTGTTGATGATTGGAAAAAACGTTCAGAACCAGATTACATTGAAAGCATTGTTTCAGATGTTCAAGATACAGGACCTATTCCAGGTTGGTCTAATGAGAATTCAAATGACGAAGATGCGGACGAGCTTTATGATGAAGCAGTTAATTTTGTAATTGATTCTAGACGCGCATCTATTTCTGCTGTCCAAAGAAAATTAAGAATTGGCTACAACAGGGCTGCAAGGTTAATTGAGACTATGGAGCAAGCAGGCATAGTTACTGAAATGAGCTCAAATGGATCAAGAGAAGTTATTGTTCCTAAAAGAAATTAGTTTAAATGAAATTAATATATCTTTGCTTAGCCATATTTAGCTCTTTTACTTATTCGGATGATTTAATAGATTTATTTAATCAATCCATACAAACCGCAAACCTAGCTTTTGTTCAATCTTCTATCAACCCATACACAAACTCAATTGATAAAAGCGAAGGAAGAATTATTAGAGATAAAGAAAGCATATATTTTTACATTGACAATCCTTTTAAAGAAAAATATGAATTATCTAATGATGAAATCATCATTACTGACCTAGAGCTAGATCAAGTTTCTAATATTCAATTATCTGAACTTTCTAACAACACCTTAATTGACATATTCTTAAATGGACTTTCTTTAAATAACTCAAATTACGAGTTAGAGTTTGATAAAGATACTATTTTAATTAAATCTTCATCAGCTGAGGGATATAATGAGATTGAGGTCAAGTTTAAGGAAAGTAGGATTTATTATTTAAAATATAAAGATAATTTAGATATAGAGAATCTAATTATGTTTACCAAAATGGTAGCAAATTGATGAATTTTTTATTAATTGGAGCTGGAGGCGCTTTAGGTGCTATTTCTAGATATGCTTTAACTGAGGCAGTGACAAAATACTTTTCAACAAGCCAATACATTGGAACATTAAGTGTAAATATTCTCGGGTGTTTTCTTGTAGGTTTACTTTTTGGGTTATTTGCAGATATGAAATCTGAGATGCAGGTTTTTTTTGTTATTGGTTTTCTAGGTTCTTTTACTACTATGTCAGCTTTTTCTTTTCAAACCTTAGAAATGTTCAATAATCAAAACTTTGGTGAGGCTGCTCTATATATATTAATGACAATTGTATTTACAATAATGTTTACATATATAGGTTTGACCTTAGGAGAGCTAAAGTAAGATGTTAGATATAAAATTATTGAGAGAATCACCTCAAGAAGTATCTGATGCTTTGAGCGCAAGAGGTTATTCGTTAGATCTTTTTAAATTTAATGAATTGGATGCCAAAAGGAAAACCTTACAAATTGACGTTGAGTTTTTGCAGTCAGAGAGAAAACGCTTATCCACAGAATTTGCTAACTTAAAAAAAGCTGGCACTTCAACAGATGCTTTGAAAAATGATATTGATAAAATCAATGATGGTCTCAAGTCAGGCGAAGATGTTCTTAAAGATTTCCAAATTCAAATTGAGAATTTCTTATTAGATATCCCTAATATTCCTCATGCCAATGCTCCGATTGGATCAAACGAAAATGATAACGTTGTAATAAAAAAAGTTGGCGAACCTACTTCATTAAATTCAAAAGATCATATTGAAATTGCTTCTGATATTGATGCAGAGTTAGCTGTAAAATTATCAGGGACTCGTTTTTCTGTTTTAAGAAATGATATTGCTAAACTGCAAAGAGGATTAATAGATCTGATGCTTAATTTAGCAACTAAAAATGGTTATCAGGAACATTATGTTCCATTTATTGCTAATGCAGAATCACTCCAAGCAACTGGCCAGCTGCCTAAATTTGAAGAAGATTTATTTAAACTTTCAAATGATATGTACCTTATTCCAACTGCTGAGGTTCCTTTAACAAATCTATTTAGAGATACAATTAATGATATTTCTGATTTACCAAAAAAGTTAACAGCACACACACCATGTTTTCGTTCTGAAGCTGGAAGTTATGGAAAAGATACAAAAGGGTTAATTCGACAGCACCAATTTGAGAAAGTTGAGCTAGTGCAAATAGTTCATCCTGATAATTCTTTTGAAGCGCTTGATAATTTACTTGCCAATGCAGAAGAGGTTTTAGAAGTTCTTGAATTACCTTATCAAGTTGTTGAACTTTGTTCGGGAGATCTTGGTTTCACTGCAGCAAAAACATATGACATAGAGGTATGGATGCCGAGTCAGAATAAATATAGAGAAATTTCATCATGTTCTAACTTTGGAGACTTTCAAGCTAGAAGGGGAAAAATAAGAGTTAAAGATGGAAATAATAAAATCTTTGCCCATACCATCAACGGTTCTGCGCTAGCTGCAGGTAGGACTCTTATTGCTATTATTGAGAATAATTTTGATGGTAAAAACTCTATAAAAGTTCCTAAAATCTTAGTTGAATTTATGGGCAAGACGCATATTGATTTGTCTTAAAAAAATTATCTTTCTGTAACTATCAAAACCCATAAAAAAATCACCTTAATGGTTCTTTTTCCCTTTCATAGGTTCATGAAAAGGTATATTATTAGTTTATATTAATCTTATCTTACAAAAAGAGGGAACTGTTATGAATAAGTGGTATTTATCTTTGTTAACTGTATTTTTTATTAGTGGATCTGTCTATGCAGCCAATGAAACAACATCTTCAATTCGTGGTGATGTAAATGTTTCAGGAGCTACTATACAAATCACACATACTCCAACTGGGTCTTCAAAAACTGTAGTTTCTAGTGGCGATGGAACATTTTCTGTTGCTAACTTGAGGCCAGGCGGACCATATGTAATCAAAGTAAGCAAAACAGGATACAGTCCTGAAATGCTTTCTGATGTTTTTCTAAATGTATCTCAAACGTCCAATATTGATGTCAACCTTTCAGGGGGCTCAATGGATGAAGTTGTGGTAACTGGCTCTAAAACATCATTTACTAAATTTGGTTCTGGCTTAGCAATTTCTGCAGCTGATATTGAAGGTACTCCTAGTATCGAAAGATCTATCTCTGAATATGTTAAAAAAGATTCAAGAATAATTGTTGATGGCGAAGCTAGAAATGCATCAATTTCTGTATCTGGAACAAACAATAGATACAATAACTTTACAGTTGATGGTGTCGCTCAAAATGATCCTTTAGGTCTTAATGCTAATGGTTTTCCATCAGTTAGAAACCCAATAAGTATCGAAACATTAGAGCAAATTTCAGTTGATATCAGCCCATATGATGTTTCTAAAGGTAACTTTACAGGTGCAAGTATCAATGCTGTAACTAAATCAGGAACTAACGAATTTAAAGGCATGGGTTATTACTACTCAACAGATGAAAATAATGTTGGTGACTTAAATGGAAGCGCTCCAAGTCAGTTCGAAGATGAGACTACTGGTTTTGTTTTAGGCGGACCTATTATTAAAGACAAACTTTTCTTCTTTACTGCATTTGAAGAATTTGAATCTTTAACTCCTTCTGAAGAGGTAGTTTATAGAATAGCAGATCAAGCTCTTATAGATAGAATTACAAATATTTCTAAAACTCTTTACAACTATGATCCAGGCTCACCAAATTTCTCACCTCCACCAGAGATGGCTGAGAAACAACTTACTAAGATTGATTATGTTGTAAATGACAGAAATAGATTGGAATATGTTTATAGTTACTCAGAAGATAACTCTGTTAGACCTTATAATCGTGATATTAGATTTAGCTCTCACTATTATAACTACCCAACAACAAACGAAAAAACTACATACTCATGGTATGGAGATTTAACAGATAATTTTTATGTTCAAGCTAAATATTCTGACGTTGAATATACTAATGACCAAGATGCTTTAGGTGGAGAAGATTTTCCTGAGGTAGAAATCAGAATTACAGATTCAACAGGCGGTTTCACATCAGGATCAAGTGAAAGAATTTATCTTGGTGGCGACAAGTATAGAAGTGCTAACGAAACTTCTGCTACTGACGAAATTTTAAATATTAAAGGTGTATTAACAGTTGGCGATCATGAAATCACTATGGGCTTTGACACTATAGATAAATTTGTAAGTAATTTATTTATTTCAAGAGAAGATGGTAAATATACTTTTGAAGGTGTAGATAATTTTGAAGCAGGTGTTCCAAGTTTCTTTAGATTTAATCAATCAGCTACTGGAAACCCTTATGATGCTGCAGCAGCTTTCTCAGGTACTTTTAAAACTATCTATATCCAAGATAAGATGTATGTTTCAGATATATTAACAATATTAGCTGGTGTTAGATTAGACACTTTTGCTATGGATAATGGGCCTGCATACAATGCTAGTGCTTCTGAGACGTTAGGATTCTCTAATGCAACTCCTGCTAAATCAAGAATTCTCCAGCCAAGAGTTGGTTTTAATCTTGATGCTACTGAACTAATGTTCTCAGGCTCAGGCAGAGTAGTCTCTGCAGAATTAAGAGGTGGAATTGGTCTATTTGCTGGAAGAGTTCCAAATGTTTGGTTAGCAAGCCCATTCTCTAATACTGGTGTTGCTACTTACGGTGCTAGATATTATGACCCATGTCCTGTTGCTGGAGATCCAACATGTTTTTATGGAGATGCTGATCTTTATACTTTAATTCCTCCAGGATCTGTCTCACCAGGTGGAGCAGAAGGTATTGATCCAAATTATGAAACACCTTCAACTTGGAAAACTTCTATTGAGCTAGACCTTGTTACAGCTAATGGTTATAACTTAAGATTTGCCTACAATAGGGATGATGCAAAAGAAGGTATAGGTTTCTATGATGCATCGCATACTGTTGATCAAGCATCACCTACAGGAATAGTTTCTTATAACGGTTATGGACACACAGTAATAACTAATGCTGAAGGCACAAGCTCTGAGTCAATGACTTTTGGATTTGATAAAGACTTTGATAATGGTAGAAGCATTTTCCTTAGCTACACAGGCATGAAAGCTTCAAGTGGTTGGTCGGCAACCTCATCACAGGCTTCATCTAACTTACGTTATATGCCAAATGCTGATATTAAGAATGTTCCTACAGCGCCAACAAATTGGTCAAATGAGCATAGACTTGTTATGGGCTTAGATAAAACAATGAATATCTTTGAAGGAGCTCCTACAAAGGTTTCACTTTTCTACAAAGCATATTCAGGATCACCATATAGTTATGTGCTTGATGGATTTGATAACGGAATGGATGATGCAAGTACATTAATGTATGTTCCAACAGCGAACGATCCTAATGTTGTCTATGATGGCGTATCAGAAAATGATGTACTGAATGCTATCAATACAGCAGGTTTAGGTAGTTGGCAGGGAAGAGTTATGCCTAGAAATCATTCTACATTACCTTGGACTAAGCAACTTGATATGAGAATTGCGCAAGAAATTCCAACTTTTGTTGATGGACATAAATTATTTGTGTATTTTGATGTTCTTAATTTAATGAACTTCATTGATGATGAAAAAGGTCATCAGAAGTACTATAGATATGGATCAAGAGGTCTTCTTGAATCAGATGGATTTAATTCTGCTGGTCAAATTATCATTACTGGTGTAGATGATAGAGGTCCTAGTACAGATACATATAGTTCACGCTATAGAATGCAATTAGGATTTGCATATAAATTCTAATAGTAATTAGTTGATTAAAAAGGGCAGTTCACTGCCCTTTTTTTTGATAAAATAAAAATATGTCTAAACAATTAATACCTGAATTATCATATATTGATATTAAAGATGGCAACAATGAAGCTTTAGCTGAGCTTAAAAATGCATTACAGAATATGGTTTTTTTAGCATTACAGATCACGGTCTCAACCCAGATCTGCTAGCAAGCAGTTATACCTTCTCAAAAAAGTTCTTTGATTTACCGGTTGAAGAAAAATCTAAGTATGCTTTTCCTCAAAATGCTGGAGCTAGAGGTTACACCCCATTTGGAAAAGAGACAGCTCTTGGTGAGGTAACTCCAGACCAAAAAGAGTTTTGGCATCATGGACCTAATATAGACAAGAGCTTCGATTCTAGAATCCATACCAATATTGACGTAAATGAAATTGCAGAATTTAATAAAAATTTTGATGAATTATTTGTTGCTATCAATTCATTGGGTATAAATGTACTTAAGATAATTGCTTTATTACTTAACAAAGAGGCTAGTTTTTTTGAACCCTGGGTGCTTAAAGGTAATTCACTTTTAAGACTAATTCATTATCCGCCTGTGACTAGTGATTCCAATAATTTACGCGCCAGAGCGCATGAAGATATAAATTTAATAACTCTTCTTGTTGGTGCTGAAGAATCTGGACTGGAGGTTAAATCTAAAAAGGGCGACTGGGTTCCAATTAAAGCTTCTTCCAATGCAATTGTGTGCAATATTGGCGATATGATGCAGCTTGTGACTGATGGAATGTTGTTAAGTACGACGCATAGGGTTATTAATTATCCAGAATCAAAATCAAAATCTAGATACAGCATGCCATTTTTTCTTCATCCTGCACCAAATATAATGCTTAAATCAATATTTAATAAAGATGATCAAGGCGTATTGGCAGATGACTTTTTAAATGAAAGATTAAAAGCTATTAAGTTATACTAAATTATGAATTTATTTAATTTTTTTCAAATTCTAATAGGCTTTGTTGGCTTAATAGCTCTAGCAATTCCATTTTCAGACAATATAAAAAAAATTAACTATAAATATATTTTTTATGGAATATTAGCTCAAATATTTCTAGCCTTAATTCTGCTAAAAATTCCTCTAGTTATAGATGCATTTGAAATATTAGGTAATGGTGTATTTATATTGCAGCAAGCCACGCAAGAGGGCGCTAATTTTGTTTTTGGATTCGCTCCCTCAGAAACTGCACCTCCTTATAGATCTCTATTGGAGACTTTTGCATTTGGTGTACTGCCATATATTATTGTCATGTCATGTATTTCAGCTATTTTATGGCACTGGGGTATCCTTCCTTTTATAGTAAATATGCTCTCAAAGGCATGTCAGAAATTATTTAATATTGGGGGTCCTGTTGGATTAGGTGCTGCTGCAAATGTTTTCATCGGACAAGTTGAGGCACCTCTTTTAATAAGACCTTATCTAAAAAGTTTAACTAATAAAGAATTACTAATCTTGATGACTGCCGGCATGGCTACAGTAGCCGGCTCAGTCATGGTAGCCTTAATAAGTATTCTTGAAATCTCATTTGCTAATGTGAACTTAATACAGCACTTTATTACTGCATCAGTTCTTTCTGTTCCAGCAGCAATCATGTATTCAAATATTATGATTCCTTCAAGTTCAATAACAGATTTTGATGAAACCAAAACTCCAAAGATATACAAAAGCACCATGGACGCCATCACTAGAGGAACTTCTGATGGGACTAGCATAGCCGTAAGTGTTGGAACTATATTAATAGCTGTCCTAGCATTGGTTTATATAGTTAATTCCTTTTTAGGGCTTGTTGGAATGCAATTTGGTTTTGATCTCTCTATTGAAATTATACTGGGATACATTTTTGCTCCTATTGCTTGGTTAATGGGTATACCTTGGAGCGAAGCAATTGTTGCTGGAGAACTTCTAGGAGTAAAAACAGCTCTTAATGAATTTATAGCTTATCCAGCTTTAGCTAATCTTGAGGCTGGAGTTTTATCTGATAAATCTAAACTCATTACTTTTTATGGCCTTTGTGGATTTGCAAATTTATCTTCTGTTGGAATACTAATTTCTGGATTAGGTGCTATGGCTCCTGAAAGAAAACAAGATTTTATAGATGTGTCTTTTAAAGCATTAATCGCAGCTACGCTGGCTTCTTGTATGACAGGGTTAGTTGTGGGATTACTTGTATAAAATTATCTTGATCTGAAAAATCGAGCTACCGTTTTTTTTACATCTTCAACAAAATGAGAGCCTTTTGGCCTAGCTTCAATATAGATATAAAAAATCATCAGAGCTGCTGATAATAAAAAAACAATTAGTGCGTCGTATTCTGCCATGAGCTTATTATAAATATATTCTATTATTTGTGTTTAAAAGAATGATATTTTATTCTTTTTCTATCAAGAGCGAGCATATTGAATAACCAGCTCCAAAGGAACAAATAATCCCCTTGTTGCCTGCCTGAAGGTTATTATTTAAGTGGTATGAAAGTAAAGAACCTGCTGAAGCAATATTGCCAAATTCACCTAGAATCATTGGAGCAATATTTGGGTCATAATCACTAGTTCCAAGTATTTTAGTTACTATAAACCGACACATATTTGAATTAGCTTGATGCAGCCAGAATTGAGTAATATCTGATGCCTTTAAATCAAGTGCATCTAATTGATCTGTAATTAAGGTTGCGACCATTGGACAGACCTCTTTAAAAACACTTTTACCATTTTGTTTAAAGAATAAATCTTTTTCTTCTCTTGGATTTTCCTCAACTCTATTAAGGTAACCAAAATCACTTCTAATATTATTTGAAAATTGTGTAACTAGTTTTCTATCTATAATTTTTGCTCTATTTTTAGATATTGAATTTTTTTGAACAACTGTTGCAACACAGGCATCTCCAAAAATAAAATGGCTATCCCTAAGCGTGAAATCATTATGAGGTGAAGTTAACTCAGGATTAATAACTAAAACAGCATTGGCTAAACCTGAAGCTATATCACTATAAGCATTACTAATTGCAAATGTTGTAGATGAGCATCCAATCAGCATGTCATAACCATAACCCTCTATACCGAGCTCATCCATTACTTCGCATGCAACTGCAGGGTAGTTTCTTGCTGAATGCGACGTTCCAAGTATTACAGCATCTATATCTTTAGGTTCAAGACCTGCTTGATCAAGGGCTTCTTTTGCAGCATGCACACTCATTTCTGCAAGAATTGAGACATTATCTGAACTCTCTTGCCTTAATATAGGCTTCATAACATCTATATCTAAGCAATTTTTTTTATCAATTAAATATCTTGTCTTAATGCCTGAAGCTTTTTCAATGAACTCGACAGAAGAGGGCCCTAAAGGCTCAAGGGTGCCAGCTTCAATAGCTTCATTATTGTCTTTATTAAAACGCTCTACATAACTATTGTATGAAGCCACTATCTCATCATTAGTAACAACTTCATCTGCTTTCCAATAGCCAGTTCCTGATATATAAATATTTTCCATAAGATTAATAAATTAAGTCATAATATTTTAAACCTTTATGAAATTTATTACAGCCCAAACATTAACTAGCGATTCTATTAAGATATTTATATCAGAATCTACATCACCAAATACTCCTAAAGGAGTAATTCACATCTATCACGGGTTAGCTGAACACTTTGGAAGATATAAAGAGACTACAAATTATTTTAATTCAATTGGATATCATATTGTTGGGATAGATCACAGAGGTCATGGTCATTGGATTGAGGCAGGAGCTACTCCCGGATTTTTTGCAAAAGAAAATGGATGGGATCTCGTTGTTGATGATATGGAGACCTCTTTTAAAAAAATACAAAGCACCTATCCAGATTTATCACATATCATATTAGCTCATAGCATGGGAACTTGGCTTACCCTTTCTCTTTTACAAAGGAATATTTATCCATCCAAAGTAATATTGTCAGCATCATCTAAATTATCAGTAGCACAACTCTCTATTCAAAAATTTATAATAAAAGTTATCAAATTATTTAAAGGCTCAAAAAGCCAAAGCCATTTCTCTAATCTATTAACAACAAAACAATTTAATTCTCAGTTTAAACCTAATCGAACCACTCATGACTGGTTATCTAGCAATCATGAAAGCGTAGATGCTTATATTAAAGACCCTTTATGTGGATTTGTTCCAACAAATCAAATGTATGAAGATTTAGCCGGTGGGGTCATTAAAGCTTTCTCGCAGAAGCAAATGCAAGCAATGGATAGCAATTTACCGATTTTATTAATAGCAGGAACTAAAGATCCTGTCGGAGAGAACGGAAAGGGTGTAGAGGCTCTTCATACTTTTTTAACTAAATATAATCAATCTGTACAACTTGTCTTGTTACCAGAGCTGCGTCATGAAATTTTAAACGAAATAAAAAAAGATCAAGCCCTAAGCAGTATTTTAAAATTCTTAACCACATGAAATTTTTTATTTATTTATTTTTAATTTTTGTTCCTCTATTAAATAGCATGGATAAAATTACTCTCATCCATGAAGGTGAGGAACGCTCATATTTAATTTTTATGCCTTCAGTCAAAAAGGATTCTTATGAACTAGTTATAGGATTGCATGGATTTACAGGATCTGCGTCAGGATTTGAAAAAGAAACAACTGGTGGTTTTAATTTATATGCTGAAGAGCAAGGTTTAATTGTGGTGTATCCTCAGGGCAAGTATTTCTATCCAAGCTATGAAATAACTAATGAGAATGGCAACAAGATTACGCAAACATCATATTCAAGCTCATGGAATCATTTAGGGCCATTAATTGCTGGCAATAAAGATATAAAAATGTGTGAAGACAATTCTCAAAGTGCGCCTCCATTTCCAAGTTGTAAAAACCAAGATGCTTGTTATTGGACAAGTTGTGTAAATGATTCAGATTTTATAAAGTTTATAGCTCTAAAAATTTATGAGGAATTTTCAATTGATAAAAGTTATGTGATGGGTCTTAGTAACGGCGGGATGATGGCACAGTTAATTGGTTGCGAGTATCCTGATATCTTTGACGGAGTAATTAATGTTGTTGGTATGCAACCACATAAATTAAGTTGTGTGCCTGAATTGCCTATAAATTTAGTTATTTATGGGGGATTGCTTGATAAATCAGTGCCGCCAATATCAATTAAGTCCTCAGGTGGCTACTATTACGAACCTATTAACAATACAGCATCCGCTTGGTCTTCAAAATTTAATTGTAAAGATGTTCAAAGTTCTGAAATAACTTCACCCTTTAGAGTCCTCAGAGACGCTTTATTATAATTGCGATGATGATATAACCATAACAGCGATTATCAATTCAGAAGCAGCTCATGCATGGCCAGGGATTACTTCAAATGAAGGTTATTGCAGAGCAAATATTCAATCAGAAATCATTTTTAACGAATGTAGGCAAATTAATAAGGTTTCAGGCTCAAAATATCTTCTTGACCGAATTTTTAATAAATAGCTACTCTTTTAAAAAAACTCCTAAATCCTCTTAAATTAGCATTTCCTATGCTAGTATTAGCTATAAGTTTACATAGTAAACATATAAATATAATAGAATTTAGCCTTGCTAGGGGGATAGCATGAACAATATTTTACTTAAACCTCTTTTTGAAAAGAAAGCAGATCCATTAACCTTATTACTAAGGGACATCTTTAAAGACAATAAATATGCAATGTCATATTTAGGTGCTTTATCCATTGGCCTTGGTTTTTCTCAAATTAATACTCTAAATGCTGAAGAAGCTGATTCGAGTGTAGAAGAAATAATAGTTACAGCTTCAAAAAGAGCAACTAATATTCAAGATTTACCTATGGCAGTTCAAGCTATTGGTGCAGAAGAATTAGAAGCAAAAAATATTACTGATTTTGCTGATATTGCTGCTTTATCCCCATCAATAACAATGGATTCAAGTGGAACAGGTAATTCATATTTTTATATTAGAGGTGTCTCTGATGGTGGTTTTGGTAATAGAGCAGGAGCTCAGGCTTCAACTGCTTATTATATTGATGAGCAACCAGTATCAACTATCGGTGGAAACCCTGATCCGCATATTTATGATATAAATAGAGTTGAGATATTAAAAGGACCTCAGGGAACCTTGTACGGATCTTCATCTCAATCTGGAACAGTTAAGATTATTACAAATAAACCAGATCCATCTGGCTTTGAAGCAGGCTTTGATATTGAACGTGGCGATATTCATGATGGTACTACTGATGAATCTCTAGAGACTTTTGTTAATATACCGCTTGGAACAAGTACAGCAATTAGAATTAGTGCCTACGACATTAGTAATGGTGGTTGGATAGACAATGTTCCTTCAACTGTTAGCTTTTACTATACAGGTGCTACGATTGACAACAGTAGCTATGTTGAAGACGACTATAACTGGATAGATAAATCTGGTCACAGAATTCGTTTAGGACATGACATGGAAAGTGGGACGACTATAGATCTATCTTTTTTAAGCCATGAGTCTTTTTCAAATGGATCATGGGAAACTGATGTTGCAGAGGGTGCAAGAAAAAATTCAAGGTTTGCTGATGAAACTTTTGATGATGAATTTACGCAAACATCTTTAACTATTGCTGGAAATTTATCAGATGATATTGAGTTTACATTCAATACATCAATATTTGATCGTGAAATAGATTATACGTATGACTACACCAATTATGTATATACAAACTACTACGATTCTTATACTGCTTATGCATACGACTATGACTACTATGCATCTACTGATGCAAGAATGTTCTATGTTGAAAATGATCAATACGATAGACAAAGTACTGAATTTAGAATGCAATCCTCTAATGATTCAGGATTTAGATGGATTTTAGGAGTCTTTATTGAAGATCAAGAATTAGCATATTCAACTACATATAATATGCCTGCTATTTCGAATACCTTTAGCATCTGTTGAAGGCAGATGGTGGAAACAAGACAATGTAAGAGAAGATAGCCAGAAAGCTATTTTTGGTGAAGCAACATGGCCAATTAGCGATAAGACCGACCTAACAGTAGGTCTACGTGCTTATGAAAATCAAGCTGACTTTGATGCTAAAGATGGATACATGGGATACTACGAAGATCATCCTATATTATCATGGGCAGCTGGAAGAACAGAGAAGTATTCAAAAGATGTTTCTGACATAGCGCCTAAAATTAATTTAGCTCATAAGTTAAATGATGATGTTCTTTTATATGCTACTTATTCAGAAGGATTTAGACCAAGTGGTACCAATAGATTAAATAGACAAGCTAGAGAATCAGGTATTGTTCCCGCAACATATGATTCTGATACCCTTACCAACTTTGAAGCTGGTTTCAAATCTACCTTAGCTGATGGCAAAATCGTATTAAATGGTAATTTACATACTATGAACTGGGATGACTTCCAGTCTACTAGTTACATTTATGATTTACTAACAGTAGCTTTTGTTCAGAACGTTGGACAGGCAACCATAACAGGACTAGAGCTTGAGAGTTACTTTAATATCTCAGATAGCTTTAGCGCCTCATTAATGATTGCTTTAACTGATCCAGAGTTTAAAGAAGACATATATGATCTCCAAGGTGAGCTATCAACTCCAAAAGGCAATCAATTAGCTTATGTGCCGACTGAACAATTTGTAATGTCAATGAATAAAGACTTTGTCATTAGAAATAGAGATGCATATATCAGCTATGATCATTCATATACTGGAGAGAGCTATCAGTCATCTGCAAATACTGATACCAATGCATCATATTCATTAGCAAACTTAAGATTTGGAGTTAACCCTTCAAGCAAGGGAAGCTCTGATGCTGACGATATATTTGGATTCCTGCAGAATTCTTCAGTTGAAGTTTACCTAGAAAATGTTCATGATTCCGATCCAACGCTTGGAATATACGACGATTTTGGTGACGTTAGAAGAACAGGAAGCAAACCTAGAACTATAGGTCTTAGACTAAGATATAGATTCTAAAAACTACTTAGATAATAACTTACCAAGCTCACTTGAGAGCTTGGTAGGGTCTTCATAGAATGTAAAGTGACTTAAATCCTCTAAGATTAATATTTCAGATTTTTCCAATCCCTCACAAAATTTTTGTACATACTTTAATGGTATAAGCTTATCCTTTTCACCTAAAACAAAGTTTATTTGTTTTTGATAGCCATTAATTTCCTCATCACTTATTGCAAAATTTTTGCAAGCAGTTAGGTCATTATTAAGAATATCTTTAGTAATCTGATTAAAAAGTTTTTTCAAGGCATACAAATCAACTTCATCATCTAGCTTATCAACAATTTTTTTACTTCCGTATGGCGTATTTATAAGATCAGATTTTTTTTGATAAAAACCTGAACCCATGGTTCCAAACATTGGCCCAGAAGCTTTAGCTTTAGGCGGCTTATTAACGCCATAAGTTGTAAGCATATCCATTGCTGAATCTAAATTTTTTCTAGAATCATCTAGCAAAGCTCCTCCTACAAACATAGGGCATGAAGCATTTAAAATATTGACTGACTTAAATTGTAGTTTTTCATTAAAGGCTAGCCTTAAAGCTATTAATCCACCCATGCTGTGTCCACATAAATGAAAATTTGAAAGATCCATATCACCCAAGACATTCTCAATACCCTCTGCGTACTCCTCTATTGTTGTAAGCTTTGGTCCTGTTGAGTAACCATGATGAGGTAGGTCAATTGCAAGAGTTTGATTAAATTTCTTATCATCTAATTTAATATCTTTTACAATCCTGTGATCCAT
The DNA here is from genome assembly GCA_964275345.1 of uncultured SAR86 cluster bacterium. Taxonomy (GTDB): domain Bacteria; phylum Pseudomonadota; class Gammaproteobacteria; order Magnimaribacterales; family D2472; genus MED-G78. The sequence continues at coordinate 820,895 of CAXYBK010000003.1, forward strand.
TCCAGCACCAGGAACCATGAGCACAGAATCTTTGGATTCATCAATTGATGCAAAATTATGTAAATAGTAATTAGAATTATTAGATTTTTTGTACATTTTTAAAGATATAGATAATTAATAAAATATTAATAAACAACAATGGTATTGCTGTTATTACAAGCATCCATTTTACAGTATTTACTCCTCCAAGAAACATTAGAATTGCTGGCTGAATAACTAATAAAACTGAAAAAACTATTCTTAGAATTTTTGAAGGCTGCATATCAGACCTTCTCATAGCTGTTTTAGATAGAATATATGCACATGAATCATATGTTGTGCATAAGAATATTACTGAAATAGCTCCATAAATAAATAACATTAAATAACTCAACGGCAATGTTGAAATTACATCAACAATAACTCTAGTCGGTTTTTCAGATGCATACAAAGCAGGTATATCTAATGATCCTGATTCAAACAAATGAAGAGAATAATTACCTAGTATTAAAAAGTGCAAAACGCTTCCAAAACCACCAATAAATATTGTTCCTAATATAAGTTGCCTTATTGTTTTTCCATTAGAAATATTCACAAAAAATACTCCTAAGTAAGGAGCAAGAGCTAACCACCATGCCCAATAAAATACTGTCCAATCCTGAACAAATTGACTGCCCACATAGGTGCTCATTGCAATAAACTTTTGAGTATAGGTCACCAATACCTCTAAACTATTTGTCAGAATGTAAGATGTTGGCCCCACAATGAAAACAAATAAGAGTAGAAATCCTAATAGACCAATATTGATATTACTAAGCCTTTTAATACCTTTAGTTATTCCTAAATAAGCACTTGTTGTAATAATACAGAGGCAGATTAAAAGAATAAGCATTTCTAAAACCAATGATGATGATATACCTAGAAGTGACGCTATGATTTCTGCAATTAGTGGAAATGACAGCCCAAGCCCAACACCAGCTCCAGCAAGTATTCCAAATATAAAGAACATATCTAAAATGGATTTAAAAATACTACTAAAAGGAAAACTATCTTTAACTAAAATTGATCCAAAAGTCAGAGGAGTAGATGGATTACGAGTTGATGCAATAGCAAATGCTACTGCTGGAAGAGCGTATATAGCCCATCCACTGAAACCCCAGTGAAATGATGTATAGGTATTTATAACTTTTATAGCTTCAGTAGATCCAACCTCAAGCCCAAATGGCGGAGTATTATAATAGGCAGACCACTCTATAGGAGACCAGTAAAGAATAGTTGCTCCCATGCCTGAAGCAAATAACATTGATGACCATGATATAAAGGAATACTCTGAAATATTTGCAACCATTATCCTTTTGTTACCGATTTTTGTTAAAGAAAGGATAATTAAGAAAAAGAAAATAAATAAAGCCCCATACTGAAATACACCTTCAAATTTGAGTGCTACAATTTTATAAATACTAGAGAGCTGAGCTGCAGTAGCAATTGGATCATTGATTGCATACACACACATAATAAAAGATAGTAAAATGGGTATGACTACTAAAGACTTATTCCAATCTTTTGAAAGTTCTGAAATGTTTTTAAAAATATGAAAGATTTAGATTCTCCTAAAAAAGCTTACAATCAAGCCAAAAGTTATATTAATGATAACAATTTATCTGATGCTAGGGCTCAATTATTAGAAATTTTAAAAGTTTACCCAAATGAGCTAAATTCTATTTATCTTCTTGTGGATGTCTTAATTAAATTAAATGAACCAACGGAAGCAATTCAATTTATTCACCAAGGCTTAAAAATAAATCCAAAAAGCTCAGAATTGTTAGAAAAAGAGATACAAATTCTATTATTTCAAAATAAAAAACATCAGGCATGTGAAAAGTTTAAAGAACTTTTACTCATAAGACCTGAAATCGCATTATTACGCCAGCTTACTAATATTCTTGTTGAGCTAGACAAAGAAGAAGAGGCTGATAATGTAATTCAAGACTTTTTAGAAAAAAATAAAACATATTCAAATTTATATAAGGGTATCCGTCACGCCAAAGCTGGTAGATTAAAGTTAGCAGAAGAAGCTTATAAAACAATACTTAAAGATGAGCCGGATAATGTTGATGCAATGCGGTTATTAGGAATACTTGCAACAAAGGGTGGTAAGTACAAGATAGCAGAACAAATTCTAGCTAAAGCTATTAAAATCGCACCAAGTTACAGTTTATTGTGGAGAAATATATCATTGGTATACAGACTCTCAGGACAACTCGAGAAGGCACAGAAGTCAATGGATAATATCCTTGCCCTAGACCCCAAAAATGCAAGCGTATGGGCTGACTATGGAACTATTCTGATAATGCTCGCTAAGTACAAAGAAGCTATTGTTGCTTATTCTAGATGCGTATCATTAAAACCAGATAGTCCTAGAGCATACCTCAGCTTGGGGCACGCCTACAACACCATAGGCAATAAAGACAAATCCATTGAATCTTATCTTAATTCAATTAAATACAATTCTAATTCGGGTGAAGCTTATTGGAGTCTAGCTAATCTAAAAACATATTCATTTTCTCAAGAGCAAATAGATCAAATGGAAAAAACGTTAATAGGTGATATTGAAGAGATAGAAAAAATTCAATTATTGTTTGCTCTTGGAAAAGCCTATGAGGGCTTAAAAGATTACAAAACCTCTTTTACAAAGTATAAAGAAGGCAACTGGTTAAAAAGGAAATCTATTAAGTATTCATCACAGGAAAATACTGATGCTATAAATAAAACTATTAATTTCTTTTCCAAAGAAGCTGTAAGTAAAATAAAAAAATCTAAGTGTCTAAAAAATGATCCTATTTTTATTTTGGGGCTCCCCAGATCTGGTTCAACTTTAATTGATCAGATAGTTTCATCACATTCAATGGTTGATGGGACTCAAGAACTTCCTAACATTATGAATCTAAGCAAGGAAATACAGACTTTAGGAAAAAGTAAGGACGCTTATCCAAATTTCTTAAAAAAATTATCTGAGATACAAATCACGGAGCTAGGGAATAAATATATTGATCAAACTAAATGGGGCAGAGGGGACGCACCACTTTTTATTGATAAGATGCCAAATAATTTTCTTCATATAGGCCTAATAAAGTCTATTCTGCCTAATGCAAAGATTATAGATACCAGAAGGGGCGCTATGGACACCTCTTTTAGTTGTTTTAAGCAGTTTTTTGCTAAAGGGCAGCTTTTTACATATGACCTCGAGGATTTGGGATTATTTTATAACGACTATATTAAGCTTATGAATCACTGGCACAGTATTTATCCTAACGAAATATATACTATTAAATATTCTAATATGATTACAAATACAGAAGAAGAAATAACAAAACTTCTTGATTACTGTGAACTTCCATTTGAATCACAATGTTTAGAATTCTATAAATCTAAAAGGCCTGTGAAGACACCAAGTGCTGAGCAAGTAAGGCAACCTATTTATAAATCTGGATTAGATTATTGGAAGAATTTTGAAGAAGACCTAATTCCATTAGAAAAACTATTTTCAAGCGCAATAGAAAAATGATTAAAAATAAATACAATTATCCTGACCTAGAGAGAGTTGATCTTGAGAGAGGTCGACATTATATAGATAGCACAGGCACACCAGTACCAAGCGTTACCACTATACTTTCTGGAACATCGACTAAAGATGGTATTGAGCAATGGAAAAGAAGAGTGGGTGAAAAAGAAGCTGAAAGGGTTGTTAAAGAAAGTACTGATATTGGCTCTGCTGTTCATGAATCAATTGAAGAATATTTACATGGCAATGAGTGGGACAACTTTTCTGATTCAAGAACAGACCTTATTGCAAAGAGTATTACCAAAAAATTTATTAGTGATGGACTAAAACCAATTGATGAGGCCTGGGGCCTTGAGGTTGGCTTAATACTTGATGGGTTATATGCAGGAACAGCTGATTGCGTTGGTCTTGTAAAAGGAATACCTTCGATTATTGACTTTAAAACTGCAAAAAAAATAAAACGTCGTGATTGGATAGAGGATTATTTTCTTCAAGGCTGTGCCTATGCAAATGCACATAATGTAATGTTTGACACTAATATTAAGCAGGTTGTTATTTTGATGATTGACAGAGATTTAATTTTTAAAGAATTTACAGTTAAAGGTCATGAATTTGATTTCTTCACTAACAAATGGAAGCAAAAAATAATTCAATTTAATAGGAATATATAGATGAGACAAATAATAGCAATTGGCGGCGGCGGTTTTGGAAGAAATCCATCAGACAGAAAAATAGAGAAGTATATTGTTGATCAGCAAAGCAAAGAGAATCCAAATGTATGCTTTATTCCAACTGCAACTGGTGATAACGACGCTTATAAAGTAAATTTTTATGATGTTTTTACTAAGCTTAACTGCAATCCTACTCATATAGATTTTTTTAAAAGAACAATCAATTTAGAAGAACATATAAAAAAACAAGATATTATTTTTGTTGGTGGTGGCAATACTAAAAGTATGCTGGCTGTATGGAAGGATTGGGGTTTAGATATTCTGCTTAAGGAAGCTTATCAAAATGGAGTTATTATGTGCGGCGTTAGTGCCGGTGCTATATGTTGGTTTGAAAAAGGTATTACAGATTCATGGGCGGACGATTTAGCGATCATGGACTGTCTTGGTTTTGTTGAAGGTGTTTGTTGCCCTCACTATGATGAGGAGCCAGCTAGAAGGCCTTATGTTAAAGCTAAACTAGCTACCAATGTAATAAATGAATGTATAGGTGTTGAGGGCCATGCGGCTCTACACGTAATCAATGAAGAATCATACAAGTCTGTAAATTTTGGAACTAATAAGAATTCTTATGTAGTTAGCTATAAAGATGATTTAGTTTTAGAAAGTCCTTACAAATCTGTAGATATTTAATCTATTTCAGACAAAAAAAAGCCCAGATTAACTGGGCTTTTTAAATTTAGATCTATTGAATTAGAAATTCATTCCAAATGTTAGACCGTAAGTTCTAGGTTGCGAATAAGTAACCTGAGCCATACCACCTTGAAGTGTACTTGATTGCTCAGCACCTATTTGATGACGCTTATCAGCTGCATTTTTAATATACGCACCAGCATACCAATCTTCACTTGTTGGTGAATAGATAGCTGTCATATCAAAATACTGTTGCTCAGGAACGCTGAACTTATCATCGTTAAATACAGATGCAAACCTTTGCCCTTTATGAACATAAGTTAATCTCACATCAGTAGCACCACCATCCATAACAAATCTTTGAGTGAAAGATAAGTTATAGTCCAGTTCAGTAGAACCTGGGAATCTATTGCCTTGAAGCTGAACCGGAGTAACAGCTGATAATCCAGGAATAGTTATTAAAGCTCCTTGATAAGAAGCAATAATACCAGTATCTGTAAGAGCCCAATTAGTTAAACCAGGATTTGGTAAAGCTGCACCAACAGCAGCAGCAGTTGCAGCAGCAGTAGCTGCATCCATTCCTGTTGCCTGAAGTAAACCAACTAAACCAGCTGTTCCTGCACCTCTTGCTAAGACTACTGTAGCTTGGTTAGGGTTAAGAGGATCGTCTTGTAAAGCTTCTCCCATTTCAGAGTTTAATGTTAACCAGTTAAAATCTAATTCAGTATTATCTGAGATAAAGAACTTCATTTGTCCTTCTAGACCAGTATTAACATAGTCAAAAGTTTTGTTAACAGCTCCTGCGTTGTAAATAAGGCCTATTTGACCATTAGTTACATCCATTTCAAATAAAGTAGCATTCAAAAGCATTCTTCCGTCCATTAGAATATTTCTAGTTCCAATTTCTAATGATGCAGACTCTTCTTCAGCATAAGGAATTTGAATAGAGAATTCATTAGGTGATGTTCCACCAGCTTTTAGACCAGTTGTGTAGGAAGCATAAACCATGCTGTTATCGTTTAGATCATGCTGAACAGCTAACTTATAAGTTAAAGCACTGTTCTCAGTTTGTTCTCTTGATGTACCAGGATTAGTTCTTGAATAATCAGGACCTGTGTATGCATAACTTGTATTTGAAATATCTGAAAGTGAACTAAAGATAGTACTCTCATATGTATCATCGTTATATCTAAGACCAAAAGTAAATTTAGTAGCATCATTCATTTGATAATAATACTCAGCCATAAAAGCAGTAGATTTAGTAATACCATTTTGGTCAGTAATAAGTCCACCCATTTTATTTGGAAGAGATCTTTCACATAGTCCGCCAAAAGTAGCACAAGTACCTAAAGTATTTTGAACAATTAATCCTAAAGCAGCTGGCAATCCAATAGTAGGAATTGCAGGAGCTACGGCACCAAAAACACCACCAAATACTGACCAAGCAACAATACCACCAAAGTCATTAAGCGCTCCACCAAAAAGTGAAGACATATAAGGATGTTGATCAAAGTCTCTTAGCATTTGATAACTAGAAGTTTGAACATGATAATCATTATCAAAATCTGATTGCCACTGATAAACACCAGCAGTAAAGTTATGAGGACCATCAAAATCAGAAACTACAGATATTTCAGCCTGTCTAGTCACTTCATCAGCTTGAGAACATTCTGTAGCTTCAGAACCCATAGTAATAGAAGCAGGGAAACATTCGAACTGAACAGCCCATGGATCTACCGGACCTACAGCAGTCATAGAAACCTTCAGTGGACATAGAGTGATCGTTATCATCAATATGATCATAGTCTCTTGTTGAGTATGAATATTTTGCTTTAACAGTCATGTTAGTAAGCTCTCTTACATATTCAATTTGAGTATTTTCAACAACCTGAGTTCTTTTAGGATCCCAGTTTTTACGAACTGTATCAATACTAGCTGGAGCCATTCCAACTGCACTTGCATATGGATCATAGTTAACACTAGGAGATAGGAATGTTAATACATCAATTAGACCACCAATTGTTCCAGCAACGTGATAAGGCTCATTTAGATTACCTTTTTCAAAAGGACTACAACCATAAAAAGCATCTCTAGCACAATATGTACCAGCAACATTTAATCTATTATCATCTGATGAATATTGCGCTGTATTAAACTCTAATCATACTATCATTAGCAAGATCAACATCAACTGAAAGACGCACACCATATGCATCTCTGCCATCAATATCATTACCAGTTCCAGTATTTTTAATCCAACCATCTTTTACAAATGAAGAATAAGCAAGACGTGTTCTTACGTTATCTCCAAAAGGTAAATTAATTGCAGTACTGATTCTTTCAGAACCATAATTACCTAATTCAAAGTTTGCATAACCACCAGCTTCAGCAGTAGGTCTAGCAGTCACTAAATTAATAAGACCACCAACAGCATTTCTTCCAAATAAAGTACCCTGAGGTCCTGCAAGTACTTCTACTTGTTGTACATCAAGAAAACCAATTTCACCAAATGCACTTCCGTTTATACCATGACCATTTATAGCCATTTGAACAGAAGAGGTAGTTCCAGCTCCGATAGCTGCACCGGCAACGCCACGAACACCAGCTCCAGACCCAGATCCAATACCGTGGGCATAACTAAAGCCAGGCATATAATCTGATAAATCGGCAAGCTCAGTAAGCTGAGCATCAGCAAGACCTTCAACATCAAAAGCTTGAACTGATAGAGCAAGATTCTGAATTGATTCTTCTCTTCTTGTAGCAGTTACCACAACTTCTTCTACTTCTTGAGCAGAAAGGTTAAAAGACCCAAACGCTGTAAAGCTTATTGCAAAGCTTAATAATAGTTTAGACAAAATTTTCATAAGTAATCCCCTAAAAATGAAATATTAGTTATATATAATATATGGATATATTACTTATTGCTATTTTTTTGATTTAATTAATTAGTATTAAATAATAGGTAAAAAGCCTATAAAAACGTCGTCTATAGATGTATTTAGATTATATAAGTATTAAAAAAATACTTAATTTTTGATTAATTTATTAATATATCTATCTTTTAGTCGAGATGACCTAGTTATTAAGTCCATTTGCTTACCTTCAACAATCACATAAAGAGGCATAGAAGCTGGCTCTAAAGGATCAGATTCCCATATAACAACATCTGCAAAATTTCCTTTAACAAGCGAGCCTCTGTTCTTAATTCCAAAAACGTCAGCAACAATTTTAGACATGCCACTTATAGCATCTTCATACTTCATTCCATAAGCAACAGCATTTCCTGCTCCTTGTCTCATAAGATGATAATTATGTGATCTTGCTGAATCAAACATAATAGTTACACCTGCCTGGTTTAACATCGAAGCAAGTTCTAATGAGCTTGATAACTCATCAAAAGAATTTGGAATATTATCCATTGGGTTAATAATCACTGGTATACCACTTTGAGCTAATTCATTTAAAACTAATGGAGCATCTTCTATTCCAGCAAGTATTAAATTTAAATTATATTTATTTTTAATATCTATTAGATGTTTAATATCTGTAGCTCTATTTGTTTCAATGATAAGAGGAAGTTTCTTATTTGCTATTTTATCCAATGCTTCAATATCCTGAGGATGCAGTTCAAAAAATTCAGCTATAGGAGATTCAAGAACTTTTTCATAGTTTTTATTTCTAACAAGTTTTCCTAGACTGATAAGATTTTCTAATAGATCCAGATCCTCACTTCTAGAGCCTGATGAAGCTCCCATTTTTCCAAGCATGACCATATCTTTCATACCCGTAACATCCATCTTTCCGTCTAAAACAAAAAATGAACCCATTCCAGCAAGAGGCATGGAGGTTTGTTGGGGGAGTGTGATTACCGAAGTAAGCCCATTAGATCTATTCCAAGGAATAAGAGTTGAGTTTGGATTAAATGCTCTAAAAATACTAAAGCCCATATTAAGATAATCGGCTTCATCATCTCTTGTAACATCAAGGGAGCCTATTTCAACAATTCCAACAGCTGTCATTGGAGCAATAAACCTGGAGTAATTATTTTACCTTCAGCATCTATAGTAATTGATGCATCAATATCTAAATTCCCAATAGAGTTAATGACACCATTTTTAATATAGATATCACCAACAAAAGCTTCAGAACCATCTCCAATGTGTATGGTTCCATTTTTAATAAGAGTGTCAGATGCATTAGCATTTATAGATACCACTAATATTAGGCTTAAAAATAATTTAAAATTTTTCATTGTGTTCTACTTGAGTTAGGTTTAATAATTCCAAGATCAAAATCAGAGACTGGTTTTGAAGATAAGTCATCACGATCAAACATTAAATTTCCATCAATAAAAACTTTTTGAGCAATCGCATAAACACTAAAAGGATTTTTATTCCAAATAACTACATCAGCATTTTTACCTTTTACTAATGATCCTGTTGTTTTCTCAATACCAGCTGCTTTAGCAGGATTAGAGGTTATCCACTTCATTGCTCTGGCTTTTGAAATATTAAATCCAGCTCTATTTCCTGCAGCAAGAGCCTTAGCTGCCTCTTGATTGAGGTGCTGAATTCCAATTGCATCATCTGAGTGAACAACTGCACAGCCTGTTCCATTTCTAGCCTGATCAATAATAGCTATATTTTCTTGAACCATATCGTATGCTTCATGTTTAAAGCCCCACCAGTCTGCCCATAGAGCCCCACATATACCATTATCTGCTAGCAAGTCAGCAATTTTATAAGCTTCTACAGCATGATGAAAAGCTGTTATTTTATATCCAAATTCTTCAGCAATATCTATCATCATTGCCATTTCTTCAGCTCTATAACAATGATTCTGAACTAAGATTTCACCATTGAGAACCCCAGCCAAAGTATCCATTTCTAGATCACGCGTAGGAGGGCTTACTATCTCCTTTGCTTCAGCTGATTTGCTTTCATATGTATTCATATTTTCACGGTACTTAGATGCTTTAATCCATGCTTTTCTATATCCAGCGATATTACCCATTCGAGTTGACGGGGCTTGTCTTCTACTTCCGTAGACTCTCTTCGGATTTTCACCACATGCCATTTTTAATGAATGAGGTGCATCAGGAAATTTCATCCCTTGAATAGTATTACTTTGAACATTTTTAAAAGTAGTGCCTCTTCCCCCAATTAAATTAGCTGAACCAGGTAAAACATGAAAAGTTGTTACCCCTCCTTGAAGAGCTAAAGAGAACTGAGGATCTTGTGTCCAAACTGAATGTTCCGCCCATACATCAGCAGTTACTGGGCTGGTAGATTCATTGCCATCAGAGCTTGTTTTTACACCAGGTGCTGAATAGACACCCATGTGAGAATGTAAATCAATGATACCTGGAGTTACCCACATTCCTGAAAGATCATACTCAACAGTATTTTCTGTTTTAGATAAAAGGTTGAGACCAATAGCTTCTATTTTTCCATTTACAATAAGAAGGTCATATCCAAAAAACTCATTTCCCTCTCCATCATAAATATTTGCATTTTTTAACAATGAAGTTGCTGATGGTTCAGCTATATAAGTCGAGTCAAATGGCTCAGCATTTATACTTATGCATAGCAGCAGTGCAGGTAGGGTAAAAAGTTTATTTATAATTTTCATAGTAAGAATAAATTAACATATTCAATTCCTATTTTTCAATGAAAATCTTACAGACTTAAGTGGTGACCACCATCAAGAATCAAAAGCTGACCCGTTGCATTCTTATTAAGAGATATAAAAGCTAGGATAGACTCAGCAATAGTTTCTGGAGTTGCTACAGATTTTAGTGGCACACTTGATTCAAGATTTGTTTTAGCAGTGTTAAACAAGTCTTCACCAAGAGCAACTTTTAGCCACTCGCCATCAATAAAGCCAGGACAGATAGCATTAACTCTAATAGGTCCTAAATTTCTTGCCATAGAAATAGTCATTGTATTTAATGCGCCTTTTGATGCTGCATATGCAATAGAGCTTCCTATCCCTTTAATACCAGCTATAGAAGATACATTTGTAATACTAGGATTATCACTTTTCATTAAAAATTCTTTTGAAGCCTTAATCATTTGGAATGGCCCTATTAAATTTACCCCATAGACCTTTTGGAAATCTTCAGCATCAAGAAGGTCAAGATTTGAATGATCCCATGCAAATTTAGTTGTCCCTGCGTTATTAATTAAGGCATCGATTCGACCCCATTTTTTAACAGTTTGATCAATTGTATTTTTACAATCAGTATCATCAGAAACATCAGCTTGAATTGCTAAAGCTTCAACATCATATGCTTCACATGATTTTGCAACTTCCTTAGCTTCCTTGATCGTACTTGAGCAAGTAATAGTGACATTCCAACCCTTAGAGGCAAGCAATAATGCTGTTGCAGCTCCAACTCCACGCGAGGCGCCAGTAATTATGGCAACAGGTTTTTTTGCAGAATTTTGCATTTTTTATAAATTAGAATTTGTTGATTTAGCTATAGCTCTAAACATAGCGACATGAGCTGCTTTGGAATATTCTTTTTCAGCTGTAAACCTATGATTTGAAGAAGTTTTTGCTATAACAACATTACTTAGAGGATCTACATATATATATTGATTGTAAACACCCGATGCGGTGAAATCTGTATCAGGAAAACCAGGAACCCACCATTGATAACCATAACCCCAAGTATTAGATGAAAGATCACCAGCTTCTGGTTGAAGGTGAGGAGCATCCATATTGTGCGATGCATCTACCCAAGCACTTGGGACAACTTGCTCGTCTCCCCATTTCCCATTATTTAGATACAAGAGCCCAAATTTTGCGTAATCTCTTAAAGTTGCGTTTAGCCCACCTAAGGCCATGTCTACATCTTTATTATCGATAAATAATAAGCCTCATCTTCCATGCCTATTTTTTCCCATATATTTTTTTGCAAGTACTCTCTTAATGGCATTCCTGTTACTTCTATGAGTAAAAAACCTAGCATCTGCGAATCAATACTAACGTAGTGATTATAAGTACCTTGTTCTTTGTGATTGGTAAGAGTCTTTGCAAAATCTCTGAAAGAGGTGCCAGCAGCAACAGCTCTACCAAACTTATTTATATCTGAATTAGGATCTGCATAATCTTCATTAAATAAAACTCCAGAAGACATTTGAAGAATATTTTTTATTTTTATACCGTCATAACCAGTCCCTTTAAAGTCAGGTAGATATTTGGTAATTGGATCATTAATATCCTCTATCAATCCATCATTTACAGCAATTCCAACTAGAGCGGATAAGAAAGACTTAGCAACAGACCATGATATATGTTTTGAGGTAGAGGTATTGCCATTAAAGTAATCTTCAAAGATGACCTTATTGTCCTTAATAATTAACAGGCCATCAGTTTTAAAATACTTTAATGCCTCTTCTAAGTTTTGGTCTTTTCCTTCAAATTGATATGAATCAGGGAGGATAAATACATTGTCAGATCTTGGAAGGGCTTTTGCTTTGCTTGAAGGTTTGATAGATTCTGAAGCTATAAATAACTCACTCATATTTATAAAATTATGAGCAATTTTATCTTCATCATACAGGTGCATTATTCTATAGATCCTTAAAGCCCCAGGGCCGTATATAAATGAAAGAATAATAATAATGGCTAAAAGAATGATAGAAATTGTTTTCATAAGTTTCCCTAGTTATGAAGGTTAAATTTTATTTCCATACATCAACATAATCCTTTAGATCATGCATGGGAATAGTTTTATTTTTGCCAGCTGCAGTTCCAGTATATATATACCCAATAACCTCGGCAGACTCATCTAATTCGAGATGCTTTGAAATCACTTTGTTAAATGCAAAAGTTCCAGTTCTCCACATAGCTCCATAACCTAAAGCGTTTAGTGCTAAAAGTATATTTTGCCCAGCACATCCGGTTGAGATAGTTTGCTCTATTGAAGGTACTTTTGGATGATCTTTAGGAGTAGAAATTAATACAATTATCATTGGGGCTCGAAAGGGAGCCTCAGTATATTTTGAAATCTGAAGATCCGTTAACTCCTTATTTAACTCATGAGCAGTTTTAAGAAATATTTCAGATAGCCTATTCCTTCCGTTACCTGTAATTTGAATAAATGTTGATGGTCTTAACCATGCATGATCTGGAGCTCTTAGAGCAGACTCAAAAACTGTTTCCATTTCCTCAGAAGTAGGGTGAGGCTCAACTAGCTCTCTAGCTGAATTTCTTGTAGTAATATTTTTTATTGCATCCATTTATTAAGAATTATATAACTTTTTTTGTTCAAGTTTATCTCTAATATCTTTATGATATTTTTTAGTAATTTTGTATCCAGAGTAAAAGAAAGCAGCTATTAATCCCCATATCATCGCAAAGGGTCCATCTAAAAGACCCAGGTTAAAAAGCATAGATTCTGTAATCACTTCTTGACTGCCATATGAAGGAAAATTAATTATATCTAAGAGCAGTTCCCGCAACAATTGAACCAAGAGCGCCTGAGGCTTTTGCAAAGAATGATCGCGCCGAATAAAAAATACCTTCTTGACGATATCCAGTTAGAAGTTCATGTTCATCACAAACATCTGCCAAGGCTGACATAACACTAATGTTTAATATAGAGCCAGCTGCAGCTGCAACTGACCCAAGAACAATTATAAAAATTACTAGATCCCATGAAGCAGGATCAGGAGCTAGACCAAACAGACTTAAAATAACAGCTAGCGACCAAAAAAAACTTAAAATTATTGCAGATAAAACTATGATTATTGGCTTTTCAAAGATTGAATGAAGTCTCGCTGTAATCATAAAGCCTATAGCATAGCCAAATACATTATTAAGAATTAACCAGCCTGTTTGAATTGGACTTAACTTCCAATAAAAAGTATACATATAAAGTCCAAGCACCTCATGAGTTCCTATAAGGATTGAAAGAAAAAATATACCTAAAAGTAGATAAAGATAATTTTTATTTTTTAAAACCTTAGCAATATCCTTAAAAAATCTAAGTAAGTTATTTTTACTTTTTCTTTCTTTGGGTTGTTTTAATTTAGGTATTTGATCTTTTGTAAAATAGGCTGAACTAGTTAAAGCTATACCAACTAAGATACAGCTAAAAAAAACTATGGGTGGATAAGCCTCTCTTGATAATTGACCTAATTCATATCCTTCAATATTTGGAAAGATAAAAAACCAAACATAGACATGCATAATAATTACACCTGTATAAGAAAGAACATTGTTAAAGCTCATAACTTTAGATCTTTCAATATAATCATCTGAAAGTTCAGCTCCTAGAGCCAAATGAGGAATAGTAAAAAGAGTAATACTCAGTTTTAGTAAAATAGTAAAAGATGTAAACCAGGCAAATATTGCTAATTGATCTAGGCCCTCTGGCGGATTAAAGATTAAGTAAAGACATATAATTACTGGAAGTGGTGCAGCAAACATAAAGGGATGCCTTCTTCCTAGCTTAGAACGAAAATTATCTGACATAGATCCAACTAAAGGATCAGATATAGCATCAAAGAAAATAGCTATAGAAACAGCCAATCCAGTTAAAAATCCTGAAAGACCTATAACTTGGTTATAAAAAAAGAAAGCTAGAGTAGCTAGCAACCATAAGACGCTAGCCTCACCTATGGCGCCAATACCATATGATAATTTAGTACTTAATTTCACCGATGACATAATTATTAATCATCATGCTAGATTGTTTAGAGTAAGTCTAACAACTAACCCATGTATTTTTTTTATACATGTATTATTTATTAATCCTAAAATTAGGTATTATTGTTGAAGTTAATAAATTTATAAAAATATGTTGATACAAATAATTGGAATAGCGGCTTTAGTAATTGTTTCTTATTTTGTTGTTAAAAGATTATCTAATACAGATAAAGCTTTACCCAATGAATCTGAGGTAGAAGATAACAGTTTAATTTTTGAGGAAGAGATGTCCGAAGATGAACTTAATGAAATTGATGAAAGCATCAATGACTAGTTAAATTTTTTAATCATGGAATTCATTAAAGCGATATTTATAAGTTTTGGAATACTTGCAGTATCTGTTGGAATATTACATTTTATTCTAAAAAAGCTATTCAAAAACTATGATACTAAAATGGTCTGGCTCTGGTTTCTTTTTGTAGTTACTTGGATTGATCTAATCGGAGTTTATATGTCCTGGTGGCGTATTATCTGATTCCTTTAAGCCTTTAAGAAGATTCTTACAGGCAAACACCATAATAATTGCAAAAGGCACTCCAGTTATAACTACAGAAGTCTGCAGGGCGGTTAAGCCGCCTGCGTATAAAAGCACTGCAGCAACAACGCCAAGTAAAATTGCCCATGTAACTCTTGAGATCATCGGTGAATCATCATTTATATCAGTTTGATCTTTGGACGAAAGCATTGATGCAACTAATGCACCTGAATCAGATGAAGTAACAAAAAAAGTAACTATTAATATTAATGAAATAATTGATAGAGGCTGAGCAAATGGATATACATCATATAAAGTAAATAAAGCTACAGGAAGATTATTTGCAACCACCTGACTTATATCACTTGTGTTACTGATAACTTGATAAATTGCTGCATTACCAAAAACTCCCATCCATAAAAAAACTATTAAAGAAGGAACAAATAAAACTCCAACTATAAATTCTTTAATTGTTCTTCCATAAGAAATTCTTGCTATGAATAAAGATACAAAAGGAGCCCATGAGAACCACCAAGTAAAATAAAATAAAGTCCATCCATTTTGCCACGAGGTCGGATCATAGACTTCAGTCCATGTTGCTGATTGGATAATAGTATTTAAGTAAGCTCCAAAATTTTGAACTAAAGCGTTCACTATAAAAATAGTTGGCCCAAGAGCAAAGACTAGTAAAAGTAATCCAGTAGCAATAATCATATTAACTTGAGATAGTTTTTTAATTCCTGCATTTAATCCAAGTGAAACACTGGTTAAACCTAAGAGGGTTATAAAAATAATGATATAAACTTTATTAGTAAAAGTTTCCTCTATTCCAAAAATATGTGCCATACCTGCACTTATCTGAACTGTTCCTAGACCAAGCGATGTAGTGACGCCAAAGACAGTAGTAAGAATAGCTATAACATCAATTAAAACTGCTAAAGGTTTATTAGAAGCAACTTTCTCTCCAAGTAATGAGCTTACTCTAAAGGGTAGTTTTTTATTGTAAGAAGCAAAAGCAAAACATAACCCCAATGAAGAATATACAGCCCATCCGTGGAGTCCCCAATGAAGGTTAGCAAGATTAATTGCTTTGCTTGCATTAAAAGCATTATCCCCATCAATCATTCCAGGAAATGAATTCATATGCATTATTGGTTCAGCAACTCCATAAAAAAGCAGTCCTATACCTAAGCCAGCACTAAAAAGCATAGCTATCCAATTAACATAGGTATATGAAGGCTCAGCATTAGGTCCACCAAGTCTTATATTTTTATGCTTAGTAAATAATAGATAAATTGTAAAAATAAGAAATCCATTAGCTAGAACAATAATTAGCCATCCAAAATAATCTGATAAGAATGATTGAATTTGAAGAAATAAAGCCTCAGATACATCAGAATTAGTAGAAACAATTCCTGTTATAAGAAGGATAAGTGAAACGGATAATAGAAATCTAGATTTACTAATATTTTGCATATTTTATTTTATAAATTTTAATTGTGAACTCACTATAACTAATTTATAGAAAATTAGAAAAATTTTGTCTATTTTACAAGTATCAGCAATATGCCCAAAAACTTGAATTATATCTCTCTAATGTTATAGTCCTTTCAAGACTAATTTAATGAAATTGCTGGTCTTTAAACAAGCTAAACTTCCCGGGGGGGTATCTAGGGCAACCTAGGTTTAAAAAGTCGATCTTATTTACTATTAGTAATTTTCTATAAAGGGGAGCTGATATGAAGAATTTAACCGACTTATATTCAAAAGAGTATATATCTAATATAAAAACGAATGTAGCTTTAGGAGTACTAGGAACAGTTGCAGCAGTTATGCCGCAAACAGGTATTTCACAAGAGCGTGTTATTGAAGAAATTGTGGTTTCTGCTCAGAAGAAAGAAGAAAATGCTTCTGATGTACCACTTACTGTAACAGCCTTAACAGGTGAGACACTAGATGAAATGAACGTGTCTAATTTTGATGAATATATTGAATATTTACCAAATGTTACTAACGGCGGAAGAGGACCTGGACAATCAACTATATATATAAGAGGCATGGCTGTAGATCCAGTTAATGTATTCTTATCTGCAGCTCAGGGATCAACTCCTAACGTTGCTTTATATTTAGATGAGCAGCCAGTAACTGTTCCAGGAAGAAACTTAGATATTTACGTTGCTGATATGGAACGTATCGAAGTGTTGCCTGGACCTCAAGGAACTCTATATGGTGCAAGTTCACAGGCAGGTACTGTCAGACTTATCACTAATAAACCAAAATTTAATACATCTGAAGCTGGACTTAATGCCGGTATTTTTGGAACATCGAATGGAGAGGCAAGTAATAACTTTGATGCCTTTGTAAATATTCCAATGATTGATGATGTTTGGGCTGTTAGAGGTGTTTTCTATAGATCAGACCTAGGTGGTTATATTGATAATGTTCCTGGAACACTTGTTTTATCTCCAAATAATCCTAGTTATCCTGGACCTGATACTACTTATACAGAAATAGATAATTCTGCTTTGGTGGAAGATGATTTTAATGACGCTTCATATCAAGGTTTCAGATTATCATCTGCTATGGCTCTTAATGAAAATTGGGATTTATTAGTTACTCACATTGATCAAGAGATTAATGCTGATGGTGTTTTTGATTATGATCCAGCTGTTGGAGATCTTAAAGTTAAGAGATTCCAACCAGATACATTAGAAGATGCTTTCACTCAAACTTCTATGACTTTAGAGGGTAGAATGGGCACACTTGATGTTCTATACACAGGCTCATATCTTGATAGACAAGTTAATCAACTTGTTGATTACAGCGGATATGGAAATGTTGGTGCTTACCTGCCTTATTACATATGTAATTATTTATCAACCACTTCACCTTCTTATAGTGCTTGTGGTAATGCAGATGTACTTGTAGAGCTTGATGATCAAAATGAAAGAACAACGCATGAATTTAGGATTGCTTCTAATGAAATGAGTGAGCTTCCTTTTTCTTACACAGCGGGTGTTTTCATTGATGAAAGTATTCTTAAGACTATTAACGAGTATAACTACAATGGTTCCATCTCTCCTGAAGGCAGTGACTCTTTTGGTGCCGTAGCTGAAGAAAATTGCCCTATCCCAGGCGCATATGCTAACGATCCATCATGTAGACCTGCTCAAACTAGGTTCTACAATGATATTCTGAGAACAGAGGAGCAAACCTCATTCTTTGGTGAAGTTACTTTCCCTGTTAGCGATAAGCTAGATTTCATGATTGGAATGAGAAAGTATGATATGGATATCGACTTTAGAGGACAATCTAAATTTGGTTATAGGGGAGCTAATGTTTCTAACGGAAGAGACTATGATGCAGCGCCGCATGGCACTGATTTACTCAATCAAAGTGATACTGTTACTAAGTTCACAGCTAGTTATAAGCCAGATGAAGATACCTTATGGTATTTTACAAGATCTGAAGGCTTTAGACCTGGTGGCTTTAATAGGGGTGGATTACTAACATCTAGAAATCCTTCTTTCCCAGATGTGCCACTAACTTATGGTTCTGATGATACTATCAACACAGAGATCGGTATTAAGACTTTGTTAATGGATGGGTCTTTAAGACTTAATGCCACATGGTACAACGTAGAATGGACTGATATTCAAGTATCAAGATTTGATCCAGTCAACGTATCTATATTAACCTTTATTGAGAATGCAGCTGATGCAGACGTTAGCGGTATTGAAGCAGATATTCTTTGGTATCCTTCAAATGAGAAATGGACTGTAATGGCAGCCATGTCTTCTAATGATACTGAAATCACAAATATTAAAGCTCAGATTGTTGAGCTAGCTCCTGTAGGAAGTGCGCTACCTTTAGCGCCTGAATTACAGTGGAATATTAGAGCAAGACGTGATTCTGAGTTCATGGGTAACGCTGCTTATACTCAAATTGCAGTTAAAAATGCAGGTGAGGCATTTAGTTCTCTAG
The DNA here is from genome assembly GCA_964275345.1 of uncultured SAR86 cluster bacterium. Lineage (GTDB taxonomy): Bacteria > Pseudomonadota > Gammaproteobacteria > Magnimaribacterales > D2472 > MED-G78. The sequence continues at coordinate 839,976 of CAXYBK010000003.1, forward strand.
AAGCCGATAAACGTTATCAACAAGATGCTTACAGAATTGTTGATCTTGCATATGGCTTTGAGATGAATGGAGCAGACTGGGAGTTCTTTATTAGAAACTTAACTGATGAAAGAGCACAACTATATTTCAATGATCAGGATGATATTCCAAGAATATCTACTAACCGTCCTAGAAATATGGGTGTTAGAGTCTCACTGAAATTCTAATAGACTTGAATTTAAAAAGGGTGCATTAGCACCCTTTTTTTTATATTATCAAATAAAAATAGGATTATATTTTGTCAGACAATAACTCATCAATAAGCACAACCGACATTCAAAATCTTGTTGCTGGTGGAGAGTTCAAAAAAGCACTTGACGCTTTAGATGGTAAAGATATTCAAGTCAGCAAAAGAGATTTTTATTATTTTAAAGCAGTTTGTTATAGGTATTTAAAAGATCATAAGAATGCACATTTATCACTTAATGAATTAATTAAATACTTTCCAAATTATGCAAGAGCTTATCAAGAGCTTGGATATATATATTCAATTAAAAATGATGAAAAAAAAGCTTTAAGAGCTTTCCTTCGTGCCGTGAGATTAAATAACTCATTACATGCTTCTTGGCTTTCAATTGTTAAGTTTGCTGAAGGTAATGAAAAACTTTTAGAGTTGTGTGATACAAATATCTATTATCTAAAAAATCTACCACCAGAATTAAAAACTGTTTTAAGTTACACAAATGAAGGTAAATTAGCAAAAGCCGATCATATCTGCAGGGACTATCTTCAACAAAAACCTCATGATGTAGAGGCAATGAGATTGCTTGCTAATATAGCATTAGAGTTATATATTTTTGAAGATGCTGAATTTTTACTAGAAAGCTGTTTGGTCTTTGATCCAAATAATATTAAAGCTAAACACGATTATATAACCGCTTTATTAAGAAGACAGAAATACGGACTCGCCTTAGAGACTGCAAGGAAATTATACGAAAGTGATCCTGAAGAACTTATAGCC